>CALDTV010000028.1 GCA_937923625.1 uncultured Alphaproteobacteria bacterium | reverse complement strand
TCATAATCTTTATTGCTCGTCTTCGTATAATTTATAGGGGAAATGCATCTGAAACCCGATCTCATTTATAGGATCGGGCTGATAATTCGCGCAAGAATATGAATGTTGCTATTGCTGTGTTTTTGCATGCAGGCACTATGACTAAAAACCGCCTTTAAATCAAGACATCACACCATCAAAAGCTTTACCGCAATCACCGCCAACGGCACGGTTATAAAGGCCAAAATTGTACTGATAAGGACAGCGGCGGCGGCACGTTCGGGCTGAAGGTTAAAATTAGAAGCGTACGCAACTAAATTACCCGCAAGAGGGACGGCCCCAATAATGGCAACCATCATGTAAATCTCTTGCCCAAAGGCCTGAAAATAATAAATATCTGCTAGAATAATCGCAAAAGTGAAAAGCGGCCAGATGATAAATTTGGGGACAAACAAATTGGCCAGTAATTTTAGATCAACATCCAATCTTGATTGCTTCGATAATGCTATGCCAATAATCATCATACCAATCAACACCCACGCGCCAATGGTGTAATTCCAATATTGCACAAAGGCGCTAGGGAGCGATAAACCCGAAAAATTATACAAAAGCCCTAGCCAAATGGCATGAATAACAGGGAATTTTAAGACTTTAAGCGCTGCGCCCTTTACCGTGGCCTCTCCACGCGCGCCAAAGAAGTACCCCAACCCGACTTCGTTTAAAAACGTACCTAAATTTAATAACGCGTACACCCCAACCCATTCAGGCCCTAAGAGCGCCAAAATCACCGGCAGGCCAAAATACATCGTGTTGCCTGTGACGCTCGCCATGCCCACCAAATTAGCCGTGTTATTTTTACGAAGCTTTTGCGTCGTTTTATAGGATATCGTTCCAATCGTCACGGAACCAATAAATATAATGATTGGCAGAGCCAGATATTCTGGCGTGAAAGTCATTTGCGCCATCGCACCAAAATTCACGATAGGCGCCAAGATATAAATCGCCACGGTTGCCATTGACGGCAAATTAACATCCAGCCATTTACCCGCCACAAACCCCAGCGCGATTAAGATATAAAGCGGAATAATATTAGCAATTAAAAGCTGCACGAGGTCGATCATAGATTCACTATAAACGCCCTTTCATTGCTTTTGCAGTGTTAATTACCAAAAAAAGAAGGCGCTGGCTGTCTTAAATTTTCAGCCAATTGCCGCATTTGCGCCTGTTTTTGACTATTACGTAATGCAACACGCTTGCCACGGCGCATTTTTAATATACCGCCAGCTTGTTGTTGTTGCTGCATAGAAGTAATTTGGGTTGATACAGGCTCTACCCTTTTTACCTCCCTTACAGCTTCAGAAGAAAACGCAATGACGGCGTCTTGCAGTCTAATTTGCCGCGCTCGTTGCAATGGAGCCAGTTCTTTATTGCTTGAGGCTATGTTAAAAAGCGCATCTATTTGGTGCCTAGAGACAGAGAGCCCCCTACTTGGCTTGATATGTTGACGCGTAAAAAGGTCAATAATGACAGCGGTAGTTCGCGTTTCTGATGGTTCTGCCTCTTGCCTTGATGTATACGCAGTTGTTAATTTTGCCGCTAATACACTCATGATTTTATCCTCTATTTATCTATTCTGCTCCGCTAAAAGCAGCGCAAAATGTCATATTTCTTGCCATTGAGTCAACTATTTTTCCACAGGGTGTGAATAATACGTAAAATTAGCTGATTTAAGACAATATTTGACGGGTTTTTTGGCAATCTTTGTCCATTTGGGCGATCAAATCATCAAGGGAGTTAAATTTGGCTTCGCCGCGTAAACGCTTAATGGGTTTGACGCGCAAGATTTTATCGTAAATATCACGATCAGGGAAATCGAGGATATGGGCTTCGACTTGCCCCTCTGCGACTTCGAACATTGGACGGATACCGATATTTGTGGCGGCGGCCAGCCAATCACCTTCTCCTTCGATCTGTACGCGACAGGCATAAATACCATAAGCAGGGTGGATCATATCGGTCAGTAAAATGTTAGCCGTGGGATAGCCAAGCTCATGACCACGACGATCCCCACGAAAAACTGTGCCACGAATTTCCCATTCCCACCCCAACAGTTGGTTGGCGGCATCAATATTTCCCGTACGAATAAGTTGCCGGATACGGCTGGACGAGATAACTTCACCTTGGTCATCCTGTACTTTGGACATGACATCTATCGGCAAGCCAGCGGCCTTGATTGTTTCCGCCGAGCCTTTACGCAGTTGCCCAAAGCAAAAATCATCGCCCACAATAATATGCGCCGCACCAAAACCATTGATCAAAATATTTTGGATAAAATCCTCCGCACTTTGGCTGGCAAAATCCCAATCAAAATCAAGCGAGAATAAGTGATCAACGTTATATTGTTGCAATCTCCAGGCTTTTACGTCTGGCGGAGTTAAGCGCGCAGGCGGCTGATCTGGTTGAAACAAGCGACGCGGATGCGGCTCGAACGTTAGCACCCCTAATTCTTTATTTTGTGCTTTCGCAATTTTTGCTGCATGCGCTAGTAAGGCTTGGTGACCACGATGTACACCATCAAAATTGCCAATCGCAATCACCGCGCCTTTGGCAGCATCAATCACTTGATCCAGCTTATTATATATCTTCATAATGCTTATCTACCGCATCTGTGATCGTTTTCGCAAGGGTTGAAAAATGCGCGTCATCAAAATTTGGAATATTATTCTCAACCTTATTTGTCATCTGCATTTGTGGCGGTAGATCAGAATCGCTCAAAGCTTTAAACGCGCTATTATAACTATGTGGGAAACGAAAATCCCACCATTCTGAAGAAAGCGGCCAGACCACTTTATTCACGGCACGCCCTGCCGTTAAAAAGGCATCTTCTAAAATTTTGCGATTTTCTAAAATGTGGTTTGGCAGATCCGTAAAATTCCGCCCTGCCGCTAGGGTCATTTCATCAAATTCTGTACCCATATCAATATGCGCTTTATTTTGATCCAAAGCGCAAACATCGACTGCCATGCCGCGTGGATGCCCCCCCAAACCAGGGGAAGATAAAAACCGCGGCTCTTCCATCCATTGTGGATTTTTCTTCACAATATCTGTTTCCTGCATGGCAGCTTGTGCGTCAACAGTGCGCAAACTATCTTTTATTTCTAAAGTCCAATTTTGTTTGTCTTTTAAAATACGCGCCACAAGCAAAGTGATAACGACCAAATCTTGGTGCATCCATAAGCGGGCAGTCTTATGATAAATTGATGCATCAAAAATATTACGCGGATGATTTTTATCTGCGTAGACTAAATCAATCTTGATGGGCGCATGGCTTAGAAAAATATCGAGTGGGACAAGCTCTGCCGGGGAGATTATTTTCACAATATATAACTTTTTTTAAGGGTCTTCAGATAATGCGAGTTTTAGATAAATATAGAAAGTGCGTTATGACACTAAATTAGTACCAGCACAGAATTTAGCGTAAGCCATTCATATTTAATAAAAATCTTCTTGTATTTATATAAATCTACGCTTAACTTTGTAGCATATATTTATAAAATATAACTGTATCAGTTGATATGAATACACAAAAAAGCACGGTAACGTAAAATTAAGACAATCCCGATTTATTTTATGTAAACATGTGTTTGCTTTACTTTTTTATAATAATATTAGGAATTTTAAATGACTAACCGCATGGCACATATTCTTTTAGTAGAGGACGACGAAAAAGACATTGTTCTTGCCCAAAAAGCATTCGAATCCTTCAAAGTCCCCAAACAGATGCATGTTGCGCGTGACGGCGAAATCGCTCTAGATATGTTGTATAAAAGGGGCGATCACAAAGATAGCCCTGATTTTGATCTAATTTTGTTAGACTTGAATTTGCCTGGTATTAATGGACCTGAAGTTTTGCAAGACATTAAGCAACAAAAAAAGCTTGCTTCGATTCCTGTCGTCATGCTTTCAAGCTCTAAAAATCAAGCCGATATCATGAAAAGTTATAATTATCAGGCAAATAGTTATATTGTGAAAGCCAATGGCATTAAAGAATTTCAGCGTATTGCCCAAGCCGTAGAGATTTGCTGGTTCCGCGCTCTAAGCGATGATGATGAAGTTTAGAAGACCCATGAGTGACAACTTGATCACAGAGTAATTATCATTAAAAAATAAAAAATTTTTTCGTTAAGCAGTATGTTGGCGTAAAATATTTTCAAAAGCCAAGCTGGTAATAGAAGATTTTTGAATAAAATCATCTGCACCAAATTTGCGTGCATTGATCGCAACGTCGGCCTGATCAGATCCAGAAACCGCAATGATAGGTTTTTTACCAAAAAAGCGTCTAAATTCTAAAACTGAAGCGGCGCCATGACCATCAGGCAAATTTAAATCAAGTAAGCAGATATCAATATTTTCGTGACGACAAAGATCATAAGCATCCATTAAAGAGGCCGCAGACAAAATTTTTGCCTTGGGCCATATCAGCTCGACCTGACGCTCGATAATTTTACCGTCCAAGGAAGAATCATCAACGATCAAAATCGTTGGATCAACCGAAGTAAAGGCAGCAGGGGCTTTATCAGTCACAATATTTTCGCTTAATTTTTTCATTTTATTTCATCGATTACTTCAATAATCGAATTTATTCAATTTAACTTCAGACACTATGACATATTTTTACGCAAAATGCACGTTTTTGCTAATTTTCACCGATACAGCTGTATTCTTAAGCTTATGAACGTAAAAAATCGATAAAAACACAAAACGAAACAGATAAGTCATTGATAAACATAAACTATTACAGCAAAAAAATAAATTTACGCCCGATAAACCATCCTTAGAAAGATTTTTTAAAATATAATTAAGTCATTGATAAATATAACTAATACTTCAAGGCTCATTAAATTATGACTATTTAAAAGTTTTAGTAACTTCATGGCCATTTCATAATCTATATGCTAATAATGATTTATTACATATGTATGCTGATAGATTTCTTAGAACACTTTATTACATGAAAGGAAGTAAAGATGAGTTATAATGCCGCCTTAAACATCCTGCATGTTGAAGATGATATAGGGGATGCACACCTCGTAAAATCCTTAATGAACCAACAAGAACGCCATTACGCCTTTCAATATGATATGACTCAGGTCGCAACATTAAAGGCGGCGATTAATCAATTAAAACAGCATCCAGAATATAATACGATTTTGCTCGACGTTAATTTACCCGATGGTAACGGCATCGAACATATTCAAATGTTTCAAGAATTAGCGCCCAATGTACCCATTATTATTTTAACGCAAACCAAAGATGATGAAATGTCGCGCAAAGCACTTAATGCGGGCGCGCAAGAATATATGGTGAAGGAACACAGCAATAGCTATATTCTGCAACAAGTCATTCAGTCCTCGATCTTTCGCAAGCAAACTGAAATTGAGCTCGCTAAGCGTGCCTATTACGATGATTTAACGGGCCTTCCAAACCGTGCGTTTTTTGAAGAAACGGCGAAGAAAATGATTCAGCAGTCACAACGGGCAGGACGCAAAGAAGCGTTAATGTTTATTGACCTTAATAAATTTAAAGAAATCAATGACACACACGGTCATGCAACAGGGAACGTTGTTTTAAAAGAAGTCGCCAACCGTTTAAAAAAAGCCTTACGCAACAGTGATGTTGTCGCGCGCTATGCCGGTGATGAATTTGTCGTTTATGTTGATGGTGGCGGTGAATCAATTAACCCATTACTCTGCCGTCATATTGCTGAAAAAATTGTTGAAGAGGTTGAAAAACCGATCAATCTTCCGAGTGATATCGCACTTGAAATAAGCCTCAGTATTGGCATTGCTATTTTTCCTGATGCGGGAAAAACTCTTGATATCATTATGAAAGAAGCAGATCAGGCTATGTATAAAGCCAAAAATGATGACAACAATAAATATGTTATCATCGGGGAATCTGGCTTAAAAAAATCTGCCTCTCTAAAACAAATTCTTCCCACGCCGAGCAATAAAAATGTTCCTGACAAACGCGTACTTATTGTTGATGATAGTAATGCAGATAGGTCTTTATATAAGGCAATTTTGACTGGCGGCAGAACCAAAAATGATATCTTAGAAGCTGCAAATTTAAAAGAAGCCGAGCGTATTCTGCAGGATGAAACGCCTGATTGTATTTTATTGGATTATTATCTACCAGACGGCACTGCGCTTGATCTGATAAATAAATACAAAAAAATTGGTAAAGAAATAAAATCTGCTGTGGTGATTATTACAGGCAGAAGTGATAGTGGCACAGCCATCGAAGCCATGAAGGCAGGCGTAAAAGACTACATCACCAAAGAAGATATTAATCCAGACCGTTTTTGGAACACAATTAATAACGCCATTGAAAAGCATCAATTAGAGATTGATCTGCATGATTATCAAAATGAGCTTGAAAGATCGAATAGTGAATTATCAGATTTTGCACATACTGTTGCGCATGATTTAAAATCACCTATGCGCAAAATCTTTATGTTTTGTAAAATGCTTGAAGAACAAACGATAGAAATAAAAGATCAAGAAGTTCATAATTGTATCGACCGTATGGCCGTTAGCTCTAACCGTATGCAGCATTTGATTGATGATTTATTATCTTTCTCACAAATAATGCATGGCTCAGAAGGTAAAGAAGACGCCTGCCTTAAAACAATTGTTGAAGATGTGATTGATCTTCATGATCTATGGCTTCAAGAAAATGATGCTAAAATTATCGTTAAAAATTTACCCGTATGGCCTGTGCATGCTGTAAAAATGCAGCAACTTTTTACCAATCTCATTACCAACGCGGTCAAATATCGATCCCCTGATCGCCCTGCAGTCATAACAGTTAGCGCCAGCGTTAATGATAATTCGGGCTGTACCGTTTACATCGCTGATAATGGTATGGGAATCGACCACAACCAACAAAAACGTATTTTCACGCCTTTCCACCGCCTACATTCAGCAGATGATATCGAGGGCAGTGGCCTTGGTTTAGCCATTTGCAAAAAAATCATTGAAAAACATGGAGGGTCAATTTCAGTTCGCTCTAAAGTTGATGAAGGCTCAGTTTTTACTTTCTCTCTTCCTGCTATCAATGACGAAAAGAAGAAAAGAGTGCTCAACTAAGACGTGCTCAATTTTAAATTAAAGTAGAAGCGTAATTAAAGCCATGCGACATAGCCTGCATTAAATCAATCTGGCTAAAGGGCTTTGATAAAAATGCATTTGCTCCTAACGCATAGGCCTGCTCAATCTTCACATCATCGCGGCTTCCCGTGGTTAGAACAACAGGAACGTCACGCCAATGTGCGCTTCCCCTTATTGCTTTAATGGTTTCAATACCGCCTGTAACTGGCATCTGCATATCGACAAAGACCAACTTGGGCAAACCCAATGCTTTACTGTCGTTCCAGAAATGATTTTGGTATTGTAAGTGATTAAGAAATTCTTCGCCGTTTTTAAAATAACGCAGCTCTTGCCGTGCATCAATTTTATAAAACATATTACCGATCATGCGGCGGTCATCTCGGTCATCATCTATAATGATGATGTCATTTGTAAAATCTAAACTCGATTTTTGTCGCTGGCGCCGTGAAACAGAAGGTTGAGCTCTTGCTGGATCGTTTAGCTGCATGATACCTCCTGTTAGTTTTACGGGCGAAATTAGATAAAATTTTATACTTTTTTAGCTTAAAATTAATTAATTAATAAATCGTTAAGAAATTCTATTTTACCTCAAACGGACCACTCCCACCGAGGTAGAAATATTTACTATGTCGTAAAATGGAAAGTTTAGTTTTTAATTAATACGATTAAAATCCAAGGTTCGCTCTAACAAATGGTGTCACATCTCCACCAGTTCCAAAGCTTCTGCTCTCTTCGTATACATTATCTGAACCGATCCGAACACCAGCTTCCAGTTGAACTTCACTTACAATCGCACCAGCAAAAGAGCCACTCAAATCTGTCCCTGCAACAGCACCAATACCGACAAGCGAAGTGTGAACACCCGCTTCAAAGCCGATACCATTTTCACCATTTGTGCATATGCCAGCTGCAGCACGACCAAAGACGCCCGCTGTTTGGCCGTATTTAACTTCCCCTGAAATAGATCCACATGCATTACCGTGGCTTAGCTCAAAGCCAGCATCCGCTTGCCAACTAAATTTTTCATCTCCTACTACGCTCTGACTAATTTCAGCGGAAGCACCGACACGCTGATCATTTAAACTAAAATTAAATTCTCCACCCGCCCTAACAGAAAGTCCATCACCCAAATCTTCGCCAAAATTAACGTGACCTTGGACGCCTGCATCAAAGCCATCTAAGCTTCCAGAGACATAGGCTTGGCTTGCATATGTGACATCCTGCCCTGCGATCTCGGTTTCGCCAGACAATCTGACGCGCCCTCTTAACGCAAGCGCACTATCAACAATAATGGCCGCGCCATCTTCGGGCACCAAGCCCTCAATTCCCTTAAAAACGGCCCTGCCCATATTTCCTGCGGTAACGGCTGACGCAATATCCGGCAAAGCACCAAGGTTAAACTCTGTATCTTCAGTTGGCATTTCTCTTATTTTGTTAAAATCAGCCATCACACTCCTTAAAAATAATATTTAATATGTAAATTATATCAAAAAACTTAATATTTTGATAATCGAAGGAGAGGAAAAGTAAAAACGCTATGTATTACAAATACTTAATGTAATCCGATCAACTTCAATAATATATTTTTGAGAAAATTAATGAGAATAAAATCGCTTGGCGCTTAAAGCTTAGGGCACCATACGAAAAAATGGTGCGCCCTAGAGGATTCGAACCTCTGGCCTTTGGCTCCGGAAACCAACGCTCTATCCAGCTGAGCTAAGGGCGCATTATTTAAAAATGCCGTCATGCAGGCAAGCCCGAAGACGCTTATTCTTAAATAATAATCAGATAAAAAGATAGTGTTACAATATGCCCATTCCACCTGTAAGCAGTAAATTTCCAATCAGCCACAAAAAAGGAGGTGCACAATTTGCGCCCTCCTTTTAAAAAAATATTTACCCGTCTTGCTTGTGCAACTAACGCACAGAGCAGCGGTAATTATGCAGCTTGCTGCTTGTTCTGTGCAATTTGCGCGGTGATCTGCTGTTGTGTTTGACCAACATTTGGACGGCTTGCCACTTGGGCTAAATCACCCATAGAGACAATACCCACAAGACGCTTATCACGGTTTACAACAGGTAAGCGCCGTACTTGGATTTCGCCCATATTGTTACAAACTTCTTCAACATCCTGATCATCGTAACAATAATATGTTTTTGGAGTCATGATGTCGCGACCCTGAACGTCTGCTGGGTTTTTACCTTCAGCAACGGCACGGATCGTGATATCGCGGTCTGTTACCATGCCGACCATTTTGTCGTTTTCTGCCATTGGCATGAATCCGCAATCCATATCGCGCATTTGTTGTGCGATTTCTGAAACAGGGCTGTCTGGTGACATGAATTTGAAATTTGGTGACATTACATCTTTAATCTGTGGCATAATATTATACTCTTTCTTTTAAATGTGTTTAAGATTGCACGCAGTAAAGCATAACGCGCACTGAAAATCAAGGAAACGCCCTAGTTACGGGTGATTTGAAGGAAAATATCTTCCAAATCGCTCTCATCAGTCGAGATATCAGCGATAGGATTATTCAATGTTTGCAACACACCAATAATTTCTTCAACGCATTGATCCGCAGGCGAATAGCGCATCGCGATAGTCCGGCGCCCTTCTTTTACCGCATTGAATTTTTCCAGCGCGGCAGGAATCTCCGTGACTACATTTTGAAAACGAAAACGAATTTCTTTGGCATCAATACGCGCCAACAATGTTTCTTTTTCTTCATTCGCAACAATTTCACCGTGATTAATAATCGCGATTTTGTCACAAAGTTCTTCGGCTTCTTCCAAATAATGCGTGGTCAGTACAACTGTCACACCATCTTGGTTAAGTTTCTTAACATTTTGCCACAACATCTGGCGCAGCTCGACATCAACGCCTGCTGTCGGCTCATCTAACACCAAAATGGGTGGTGTATGTACCAGCGCCTTGGCAACCATCAAGCGGCGCTTCATACCGCCTGAAAGGCTTCGTGTATGTGCCTCTGCTTTATCGGTCAGCTCAACCATTTCCAACAATTCAGCCGTACGTCTTTCCGGCTTAGGCACACCGTAAAGCCCCCCTTGAATATCCAAAATTTGGCGCGGTGTAAAAAATGGGTCAAAATTAATTTCCTGCGGCACAATACCAATCGCCGCACGGCTGTTGCGGGGGCTGGTATCAATATCTTCATCCCAAATTTTAACGGAGCCCGATGATTTAACCACCAGCCCTGCCATAATATTAATGATCGTCGATTTCCCCGCACCATTCGGCCCCAATAGCCCGAAGATCGACCCGCGCGGAATATCCAGCGTAATATCTTTAAGCGCTTCCTTCGCCGGAGATTTCTTCTGCGCGGCGTAGGTCTTTTTTAGATTTTTTATCTCAACAGAATTTTTCATGGCTCTATTTGTAAATCATTCCCATGATGACGCAATGTTGATTTTTATTGACATAATAATAAGAAGATGTTACTCTGCAATTCACAATATTGAAGGCTTTAAATGAGTATTGCTGAACGCACACAATTATCAAGATGGGAAGAGAGAGTCGCTACTCGATTAGAAGAGCTACGCACAACATACCCCACAGATTCAGATTTTATTATTTGGACCTACACTGCCCTAACTGGGCCTGAGAATCTAACCAAAGAACAACGTAATGATCTTATATATAGTAGTAATGATAAATTAAGATCAACTTACAGAGAGTATAAAGCGCGTCTAGATCATTTAGACAAAGAGGGACTTCCCGATACAAAGCAAGCATGGTTCGACAGGGACGTCAAAAGATTACTCGCTAAAAGTGGGTATGGACTAATCTATGGCGATGTCGAAATCAAAATTTCCAATAGTAACAATCCTAATAGGGCACCCAGCTATGGCAAAGAATATAGTCTTCAACAACGTTTATTACACCTGTTACCTGCTTACAGAAAAACCACAATAGAAGATGTAGTAAGTTTTATAGATAGCAAAAATGAACAACGTGAATTAAGGACAGCATTAGCAAAAGAAGAAGAGGCATTGGACAAAGTCCGCCGCTTAGATTTTTCAGATCGGGAAATGGCTTTGGACTTTCCCATACCACAATTGGATAGAGACGCGATAAAAATAAAAGCACAAAATTTAAACCCCCTATCTGCCGAAGAAATAACAAGCTATGCGATGGATGTAGGGCTTGAAGTAAAGGCCGTCGTCGCATGGTTGTCTAAAGATTTTATTGATAATGCCGCCAAGCCAAGAAACTTAACAGCTCATTTATCAAAAGTTGCTGCTGAAATTAGAAAAGTAGACGTGAGTGAAATTGTTATTCCCGATCCAGGATTTTTTACGAAACTTCGGAATAGATCCTCGTCGCGCGTTTCTCTCTTACCCGCAGAAGAAATGCCATTAGCAGCAGTGCAAAGAGAGGCAGCAAAAATCCCTAAAATTGCTGCAGCGGATAATGAATTACTCAGTAAAGATTTGAAAATAGTTGACCATTTATTAGAAGTTTTAAATGCGTACCACAATATATTATTGGCGCATAAAGACGCACTGCAAGAAGAGCGTGAAACTCTTGAAGCAAATGCCAATGATCGAGACGGGTTAATTGCTGGGATTGCCGCAACAAATGTTCCTCGTAACATTGAAGATACGCTCGCCAGAATAGATAAAGGCCTAGCATTCATGCAAGCTTTTGCAGGTAATTTTCACACAATGTCTATAAGCACTGCGCAAGCAAGACAGAACTTACCGGATCAAGCATCCCTTGCTGCAACAATACAATTACCGATGCTTGAAGCTATACAAGCTTTCCGTATGAACGAATTAGCGCATCAACAAAAATTAGGGCGAGAAATTAACGGGACAATTACCAGTCGCGTAGGCGTCAATGAGAATAAGATTCCACTATTAAATGATTTTACAGCAGCGCAAGCAGAAACACGCATGAACGTCGCTTTACAAGAGATGATCCGCCAACTTGATAGGGTTCCAGAAGCTGTAATGACCCCTCTTAGAGAACGAGATGCCGTTGCAGTTCAAATGAGAAAAACTTTAGCTGATGGACCAGTTTAGCTTTGACCAAAAATCTATAAGATTTTCTTTTTAACTAAACTCACCTTCATCGCTCAACCATGTTTTGAAACCATCATCGTTAAGCCAATCCTGCGCGCGTGCGTCAGCTTTTAACTGCGCGTCCCAAAACACTAGCGCGGCGATCTTAATAATATTCTCATGCTTTTCGCGGTTGGGGTTTTGACCTAGCTTTCCACGGCTGCCATTGTAAACCATGTGGTCGCCATCTTTGAGCACCAGCAAATATTTTTCCGCCTGTGTTGTATGTTCATACGGCGCAAGGCGCATGGTGTAATCACGATCTGAAATAGGGGAGCCATCATCTGTGCCCGTCATATGAAAGAGTGGAATATCAATCGACGGATAAACGTCTTTCGGGTCAGGATCATCCAAATGTTCCACCGATCCCGGGCTATAAAGAATACCTGCTTTAAAGCGTGGCTCTTTAAAGCTTTGAAGGGTGCCAAATTTATCGGGGAATTTCATGCCCGCCATCACTTGTGTGGTCAACGCGCCGAACGAATGTCCTGACATGCCCATATTGGTTAAATCTGCAATATCACCAACTTCTTCATTTTTCGCCATCCATGCGGATAAATGATCGAGCGCGAAGGGGATATCATGATAACGATCAAACGTTGTCTCCCGTGATATTTTTGTTTTGCGAATAATGTCCCATGGGTGACCTTCTTTGCCCTCCCACAGACTGCTATCCGTCCCGTGATGCTGAACATGTACAATGACGTAACCATATGAAGCCACGTAACGGGAGAGAAATGATGCACCATCCACACTACCGCCCAATCCATGCGACCATATAATGACAGGCAAATCTGCCTTTGATTTTAACGGGGTAGGCACCGCAAGATCGTTTTCTGATAGATTTTCACCTGTGGTAGCGTAATCAGACGGGTAGTAAACTTTTATTTTAACAACGCGGCTGTCACGCGCGACATCAATAAATTGATCACGCTTAATCAAGACCTTATAGGGGCCTGCGTCCAAATTTATTTTATCGTTCCAAAATTCACTCATAGCTTTATATCATTGATCGCCGCATTAAATTTTTGATTTTTCCTGTTTGAAGAAGGCGCAAGTAGCAGCAGATATTTTTATATCACTCAGACATATTACGACACGAGCACGGAGGAAAAATAAAGATTTGTTACTTTTTGCGGAATTTATCGAGGGACACAACTTCACCCGATTTATTATCGGCTTTGTCATTGTCATCATCACTGCCTGTTGGGTCATCATGACCATCTGGGTCCAAGTCTGGCTCAACATCATCGCCCATGGGTTGAAATTGCAATGCAAAATTAACCGAAGGATCCGCAAAAATAGTAATCGCCGCTAGCGGGATAACCAATTTTTCTGGCACGTTATTAAATGACAGAGTGACTTGCATTTTTTCATCATCAACATCCAAATCATAAAATTGGAATTGCAAGACGATTGTCATTTCACCCGGATAACGGTCTTTCAGATAATCTGGAATGTTTACGCCCGGATAATCCGTCATAAACGTAATGTAGAAATGGTGATCCCCAAGCAACCCTTCAGCCATGACTTCCTCAACGGCTTCACGAACAACACCCCTTAGGGCATTTTCGACCATACGGTCATATCTTAGGATTTCTTCGTCATCTTCATTCATAATGCTATCAAAACTCTATTCGGGTTGAAAATCAAGCACCTTCGCACTTTGGGCGCTTAATTAGGCAGAAAAAGCCCTTTTGGAAATAACAGAATCACATATTCGCCATAACAAAGCCACGATAAAACACTGAAATAATTTATTGATTGTGGAAAAGAGGACACAGCGTGTCCAGCGACAAAATTCTCTCTCAAGAAATGATGACTAACCTTGCGACCCCAAGGCCGCGAAATCGTTTTCGCGTAAATCTAAAAATGAAAAATGGCCAGTATTCTGTTGCTAGGAACTGACCGAACCCCACCTTCACCGGTTCAAGGGCGAAGGGATTTATGTAACGCGCTTAAGCGACCAAATTAGGCAGCTTCAGCTAGTCTAACATCAACATCGAAGTTGTCGTTAGATGCTACGAACTGAGAGTTGTCATTTGCAACTATCAAATTTATCCGATAACGGCGGAAACACCGAACACCGTAAAAAGCCTTTACCACGCGTGTCGATCCTGTTTCAGCCCCGCCGCCTTACACAAAATTATTTCTTGGCATTACCAAGGCTTGCGACTGCAAGCCCGCGAAATCGTTTTCGCGTAAAATCAAAAATGTAAAATGGTGGAGCTGCCGGGTACTGCCCCCGGGTCCACGATCGCTTATTCCGCAATTCCGTTTAGCGTCATATCGGGCAAACCCGAAACTATAATATAGAGGAAATGAGTTAATTTTTCAAATAGGATTTAAAGCGTAAGAAATTCAAAAAACTTTTGTTGTAACCTTAATCACGATTAAGTGGTCCTTGAGGTCGAGCACCTTGCCTACTAATTTGTCCACCACTAAAAGATTCGACTTCTTTTTTTGCCGCATCTTTTTCCTCATCGCTTAAATAAGATTTTTTTGCCGCAAAGCTTAGAAGATCAATTCTCTTTTCAGGAAAGAAAGTACCATCCTTTTTCAAAACGGCATCGCCTGTTGATGCAAAATTGCTAAAATGAGCCGAGTAAGAACCTGCAGACATATCTTTACCTGCAAAAAAATCTGTCACGTGCTCTTTAAATGTTCTTCTGACTGTTGGGGGAGTACGGTCGCGCCAAATTTCCTCCAAGTCTTCAAACGGTGCATTTTCACCATGGATGGCCATACGCATCAAGCCAATATCACGCAAAAAAGCTAAATCTATTTTTCTATCGACTGGTAAAATTTTCATACTATGATCTTTTTAAAATACGACTTTGTTTCTTTAGCTCAAGAGTATGACATAAAAATCATTAAGAATAAACTTCTCCGCATCATCATCGCAGACAACTTCTGCGTTTTTTCTATCTTGTGATGCGCCCATATTAAATCCAGCCCTATGCGATCTTTAGGTCAAGCTTAGCCTTATGATGGTCAATAACAGCCTGCCTATCTTGTGAGGATTTAAAAAAACCAAAGGCATCTAAAATCGCACCTTCTTCTTGGCCTTTAGCAAAAGGAACCCCTCTAACATGAGGATCTCTTCCTGAATAAACGTCGTAGAAATAACTCTCAAAACTTCTGTTTACGCCTTCTGGTATGTACGCTTCCCAAACTGTTTGTTCTGCCGCAAAATCATATCGTGGGTTTTGTGCGTATTTGAATAGGCCGTTTTCTAATAGGCTTTTCACGATATTAGGCGTTCTGCTAAATGGTTTTGGATCAACAGGATCCGTAAATTCTGCTTTCAAGGCATGGATACTCGTTGGATTAGCTTGCTCTTGCCATAGCGCGTCTAAAACTGCTTCCGCCTCTGCTCGCGGCATAATACTTGTGGGCACTTCTCTGGTAAGCGGGCCGAAACGCGCTTTCAGTCTATCTAGGGTTGCCAAGCTTTCTGCGCGATTAGGGAGGGTCATAATTTTTTTCTATTTAATAATTAAGAAACTTAATATACACAAATTAATAGTTATGTCAAACAATTAATAATTAATTTGATTTAATAGGAATAAAGTCTTATTATACCTATATGCTTTACTTACCAAAAGCAACGTTATCAAGAAACGATAGCGATGTCTGCCCTATAGATTTTCTACAAAATAAATAAAAAGCCCCCCCACCCCCCATAAAATAACAAACAAACTGAAGGAAGTTAATTTACTAAGCAAAAACAATTACTTAGCGAAAAATCCTTGCGATTTTGTTGGTTTAGAGTATAAAAACGCCATGACAGACACACCCACCAACAGTTTAGGCCCCAATAGCTTAGGCATCGCCAAAGCCCCGCAAGACACCCGCGTCGTCGTCGCCATGTCAGGCGGCGTTGACTCCAGTGTCACGGCGGCCTTGTTGCATGAAGAGGGCTATGATGTTGTTGGGGTGACTTTGCAACTTTATGATCATGGGGCGGCGGTTGATCGTAAAGGTGCGTGTTGCGCGGGACAGGATATTTATGATGCCAAACGCGTCGCCGAGGAAAAAGGGTTCCCACATTATGTGCTAAATTATGAAGATAATTTTAAACAAGGCGTCATGGATAATTTTGTCGAAAGTTATATGAACGGGCAAACCCCCATCCCCTGTGTGCGTTGCAACCAAACTGTCAAATTTAAAGACCTTCTTAAAGTTGCCAAAGACCTTGGAGCAGATTGCATGGCAACAGGTCACTATATTCAGCGTGTCACAAATGAAGAAACTGGGCAGGCCGAACTGCACCGCGCCATTGACCACACCAAAGATCAAAGCTATTTCCTGTTTGCGACAACGCAAGAGCAATTAAATTTTTTGCGCTTCCCCCTTGGTGGTTGGACAAAAGACATCACCCGCAAACATGCGGAACGCTTGGGCTTGCTGGTTTGTGATAAACCAGATTCTCAAGATATTTGTTTTGTGCCCAATGGGGACTACGCCAGCGTGGTGAAGAAAATTCGACCCGATGCGGAAAAGCATGGAAATATTGTGCATCTTGATGGGCGCATTATGGGCGAGCATGACGGCATTATTCATTACACTATCGGTCAGCGTAGAGGGTTGGGCATTGGTGGTGGAAATAACGACGATAATTCACCATTTTATGTTGTTCGTGTTGACCCCCAAAGCAATCAAGTTGTTGTTGGCCCCAAAGAAGCCTTGGCGCGTGATATCATCACTATTACAGATTGTAATTGGCTGACTGAAATTCCGACAGAAGGTATCAAAATTAATGTAAAGTTACGCTCTGTCAGCAAAGCCGCCACAGCAATCCTCTATGGCAAGGAAAATGGTCTGGCTGAAATTCACTTAGATGCCGCGCAATATGGCATTGCCGCTGGGCAGGCCGCCGTTTGCTATGGCTCTGATAATGGCGCTATGCTTGATCGCGTTTTAGGCGGCGGCTGGATTATTCAAGCGCTTAATAGCCAAATGCCATTAGCCGCTTAAATTACATAATTAATAATTATCGTTATAAAACATCCTTATTATTTAATAAGGAAAATTAAAATGGCTGATGATAATAAAGAGAGACCTTCGTTATCGCTAAGCGGAGACGCCAATGCTGCTGCGAGGAGATCTGATCCTCCTAGAAGACCTAGCTCGAAACCAGCGTCTCATGAACGCGCAACAAGGGCGGAAATGGATAATGTTCACCGCCTCATTAGAGACAACCAAAGAGAGCGTGCTTTAGATTATATTGATGAATTATTAGAGCGCTATCCTGAGGATAAATTTCTTTACTCCAATGCTGCCAAAACATGCATACATATTGCTAAAACCTTGGAACCAGAAGACAGAGTTGAGATGTATGAGAATGCCGTAAGATACGCAATGTCTGGTTTACAACTTAACAAAGCAGACGCACTACTGCATAGTTTATGTGGCTCAGCATACCGCCATTTACACATGTTTGAGGAAGCTGATCTTATGTATGAACGTGCCTTTTTTATCAATCCTGACGATAGCAGGACTTTATATGGTATGGCAAAAAATTGTATTGCTTGGGCCAATAACCACCAAGAAGATACACCGCACACAGTAGAAGAATTAAAACAAACGGCAGCAGATATACTGGTAAGTGCAAACTCATTTTCTCCCCATGATGAGAGAATACTCGAGCTAATGCGCACTCTGGATGAGGATGGCTTTTTTGGAAATAAGGACGGTTATATTTGCGAGGATCTCGCCCTCACTTTGATTGAAGCAGGAGGATTTCCATTACAAGAAGAATCTGTAGAACACTCTGAAAGAGTAGCTTCAGTAAGTCCTAACAATGGTGGGAATGGCCCTTCATAATGAGATATTAGAGCATAAAAGCTTTTTCATTCATGGTGCTTGACAAAAACCACGATTTTACGCGATAACACCCAATCAAGCGTGGCGGTATAGCTCAGTGGTTAGAGCAGAGGAATCATAATCCTTGTGTCCGGAGTTCAAATCTCTGTACCGCCACCAATTTTCTTATTTTTCGTTTAAAATCAACAACATATATCGATTTTACTTGACAGAATCACATAACTGTGATACATTATGTGTTACAAAATGAGAAAAGTAGATGCAACATATCTGCTTTTGCGCAACGGAATTTATTACTTTCATTGTAGAATTCCGAAACATTTAAAAAATCATTTCAGCGATAAAGTTTTCATACGATTAAGCTTAAAAACAGCTTGTCGTCAAACTGCGCTTTTCAAATCAACATTAATAAGGAAAATTATAATGACAAAAAGTTCATTAACGTCAAACGAGATTGATGACTTACAAGATAATCTCAATCACATGTATCATCGAGGCAAAATACTCTCTGACATGTATGAAGCAATAGACCCGCTAGATAATATCATTTTAGACGATTTTTTCGTGATGGAATTCGGTTCTAACAAGAATTATTCGAGCATCTTCGATAAAGAAGCTTTTCTGTACTATCAGAAACATCATGCATCTAAAAAACAGTCTGCAATTACATCTACGTTAGCTGTGGCTCAAGCTCAAAATACAATTTCAAATGATTTACGCTTAAGCGATATAATTGATAGATTCATTACAGATAAGCAACTAGGTGACTCATGGTCTAAAAAATCAGAAGATGATTTTAAAGCTGTTTTGAGAAACATTAACGATTTATGTGGAAATCCGCTGGCTAAAGATTTGACGCATGAACTTATAGCAGAAAAATTCTCTAAAAATATTCGTGTCTTTCCTGCAAATGTTAAGAAGAAAAAAGAATACAGGGGTATAACAGACATTCATGAATGCATTAAAATTGCAGGCTCTAAAAAACTAACAATTTTAAGTCATCGCTCTCAAATGAAGTATGTCGTGCAGTTCAAGTCACTTTTAATTTGGGCTGAAAAGAGAGGACTAATTGATAGCAAAGCCGTATTTGCGCTCGATTTTTTCAAATCTGTTAAGAATAAACAGAAAAAAGTGATTAGAAATTACAAACGTCAAGAACTAGAAGCTATTTTCTACAATGACATGTTTGCAGTAGGCAAGTACGCTAACAAAGAACAACAGCGTCATTGGGGGGCTATACTTGCGCTTTATACTGGTGCAAGAGCAAACGAAATTGCACAGATAAAACTTTCAGAGATTAAATGTAAAAACGGCATTTGGTATATTGATATCACTGATGAAACTTACGAAAAACGTTTAAAAACAAACAACTCTAGAAGGGTGATTCCAATACATGATGACTTAATTTCTCTGGGTTTTTTGAATTATGTAGAAAAGATAAAGTCTTATAAGCAAGAAATGTTATTTATGAAGCTTAAAACGGCATCTGGTGACATATCGTGTAGAAAAATGTCTGATTGGTTTGTAAATAGTTTTTTAAAAAAGCTAAAAGAACAGAACTTGATTGAAGAACATAAAAATTTTCACAGCTTTCGACATACAGCTATTAATAATGAAAAGCAAAGGCATCTAAACGAGCATGTTATGAGAGAAATATTTGGGCATGGTAAAAGCAAAGATACACATGCTGGTTATCAAGAAGAATATTCTTTAGAAGTGAAACACAATGAGATGAACAAACTAAATTTTGGATTGGATATCTCAAAAATAAAGCGATACGAATAAGCTTTATTTAATTATTTCTTCTAAATTCACATCTAACGCATCTGCTATCAAAATACACGTAAGAAGTGTTGGCTGTGATTTTCTTGCTTCTGTGAGGCTTATTGTCGAACGATTTAAGCCAGATAACTCTGCTAATTTTTCATGAGAAATCGACTTTTCTTTACGAATTTTCATTAATTTCGCAATTATTTTATCGACTTCGAGCTCTGCTTGCTTTCTATTCATTGAGAACAGGATACGCTGTTGCAAAAATGACAATACGTGAATATAATCACAGCTGTAAATTATATAGGATTTAGAGATGCAAGCTTTAGTGGAATTAAATAAAATCAGAGGTGATTATAGGGCAGAAACAGTAGACATATGTGAAAAGAACAATCGTTACTACTTAATCTCTAAAGAACTATGGAACAAATTTGAAATTGATTTGTCTGCTCAGCTAAAGAAAATCACATCTTCAAGAGAATCAAAAACTTCTTTAGGCAAAACAGCTTTAAAAGGCTCTGTTGGAGCAATGGCAGGCAGTGCTTACGGCAATAATAAAAATGCTCTTACTGGTTTGTTGGTTGGTGTCGCTTCTTCTATTGATACAAAAAATTCAAATATAAAAGTTACATTGTTGTTTGATAATGGAAAAAGTATCACTGCTGTAGCAAGCGATATGGCTGTTCAAATCTTAAAAGATATCACTTCACGGCATCATAAAGTTGATGTAGTTCAAAGCGAGAAACAGCAGAAAAAAAATAATGAAGAAATTGAAAGAAATATGCGTTTTTTAAATGATGCTCCAAGAACATATTTCGAAGTCAAAGATGAAGTTGAAAAGCTAGAAAAAAATCTTAATAAACAAACTGATATAGCTGAAAATGGTAATAAATTTGATGAACGTGACAAGGCACAAACTGAATGTGAAAAAATCACTCTTGCATTACGGTCAAAACAGAAGCTTCTTGAAGAATTAGAAACTCGTGCTAAAGCAATAATCAAATTTGGCTCATGGGATGAGTATATTAAGCGAAAACATGAAGCGCAGATGAAAGACGAAGAAGAAGAAATTCAAAGGGAGATTCTTGCAAAAAAAGTAACGTTTGAAGGGGATACTAAAATTAGAAAACGTCTTAAAATTTCTTGGGCAATTTTGGTCACTTTTATTATATTCACGGCTTACATAGGAGCTAAGGAAGATGAGTCTCTTATGTATATTGGAATGGTATTCTTATTGGCCGCATTAATATCGATTATATATATAGTGATAGCTACGCCGAAATATTTTTTCAAAAAGTACAAAGCAAAATCTAAGGCAAAAAACAACAATAAAACGCAAGAAGTAGAAACAATTAATCACTCATCTAGCGTTACTCTAGATGATATCGTTTTAGAAAGATAAACTTATATTTTCAGTATTACTTTTTGAAAATATTCAGAACAGGCTTGTTCTACAAAAGCGGTTCTATTAGGTATATCGACTAGTAACGATACTTCATCAATACTTTTTAACAGGTTAGGCTCTAATCTCATTGATATAGGCTTTTTCTTCTCTCTCATATCATTATTTATGCTTTGTATAATTTGCTAAACAGCATCATCTGGTCATATTCAAATGAACTATTAACAAAATTTTTATTTATATAAAATGCTGTTTTGTAAATGTCATGTGCATAATTTAGTTTTTTGACGTGGTGAGAACAGCACACAAGGTCGCTTCTTTTAACAGCAATATCGCTGGTCTCTGGATAAGGTGATAATAGCTTTTCGTTAAAATATATACGGTCAGCATCGTCTTTAGCTAAAACACATCGTCTGTTAAAACGCTGTAGATTATTATTGTGAACAAATAGAATGCTGTGAAAATGTGTGCACGCAAATTTTTGACTTGATACGCAATGATATGATTCTTCAGGTATCAAAATTATAATGGATTTTGTATGATTAGTTCTGGAGCGTGAGAGCGTATATTGATTGAGATTTCTATAGAAGTAGCGAAAATATTGTCTGTATCGGTCATATTTGGTTTTATAGTGGGTATTCTTGAATGTTACTGTCATGAAGTACGAAGTATATACATCTAGCTGGCTTTGAATTAATTCGGGTAATGATTTCAAAAAGTAATATTTATCAGAATATTGCTTTATAAATTCTTTATCGAATCTAGGCATATAGGAACTGTTTTGATTCATTTTTTCTACTTTCTTTTTGATAATAAAATATACATTGGTGACAAGCTGTAGCTCGGCATCAAAATCGTGGTGGTCATATGAATTACGAAAAAATGTCTCCATCACTAATAGAGATGCACTTCTTTAAATCGTAAAATTTCAGCTGAAATGGAACGTATATACAGTTTACTTCAAAGATATTTAGTCTTTTGAGGCATTGGCTACGTATTTCAATTTTGGGAAATTGCTTTTCTATTTAAGCAAGATAAGTATATATTATTATGACAAAAAAGTCAAGTAAATTCGACTGATTATGAAACATAAAGAAGCTAATCAGTCGCAGTTAAGATACTGAAATTATTATATAAAACATTAACGGAATTGGTTGCAGTGGAAATGGCCAATGTTAAAATTCTCTCTAACGTAAATAATATAATGAGAGGAATAGATATGGGATTGGCAAAACAAGCAAAAACACTCACAAAGCATCAGCACACGGCTCTATTGTCGTTTTTAGACGGTACAAGACACGCTGAACGAAACAAGCTGATATTTCTGTTATCAACACGTGCAGGGCTTAGAGCGAAGGAAATCGCTAATATAACGTGGGAGATGGTCATTGATGCAGATGGGGAGATATCAGACTGCATCAAATTACAAAATACGGCATCAAAAGGCTCTTCTGGAGGTGTGATTTGGCTCAATAAAGAATTGCAATCAGCACTGCAACAATATCAAGCTTCTAATTGCACTCTATCGGGCAATATCATCAAGACAGAAAGAGGAAATAGTACTTCAGCTCAAGTAATCGTGAATATGTTTCAAACTTGGTACAACAAGATGGGCTTTATCGGTTGTTCTTCTCATAGCGGAAGAAGAACATTCATTACAAATGCGGCTAAGAAAATATCAACTGTTGGTGGTTCAATTCGTGACGTTCAAATGCTTGCAAGGCATTCATCTTTGAACATGACACAGCGTTATATCGAAGCAGATGTTGATGCACAAAAAAAGGTAGTACAAATGATATAAAGCTAACACTATGTAAATGGCAGATTCACATAGTGTTATTTATCTGTTAGAATTATTGAGCAGTGTTCGTTTTTAACTTGCTATTAATAATTTTAAATTACATTTTAAGGTCGAAAAAGGCTTTACATGAATGACTTATCAATGAATCTACCAAATAAGCTTATTACAGACTCCATAGCAGAAGCCATATGCGAAATCAGGTTTGAAACGCATGAAATTTCAGAAATTGTAGTTGGAAAACTAGCTGCTGTTGATACGTGGCAAGATTACGAACATACAAGACTGCCTGTTTCTGATATTCCTACACAAATTAGACTACAAGACTCAGATTTCAAGCATCAGCCATTGATGCAACTTAATAATATAGAAAAAAACAGGTCAGTAAGAATTGGTACTCACGTTCTTGCATATAATAATGTAGGGGAATACGCTGGCTGGGAACAATATTATTTAGAAATTAGAAATGTTATCAATATTTTATTTAAAACATTTCCGAAGCTTGAAATTACTCGCTTAGGTATAAGGTATATCAATGCTTTGAATGAAAAGAGTCACTATATATCAAGCTTAAATGACCTAGAAATCAAAGTTAATGTTGGCAATCAGGAACTAACTAAAAATATTAATCTTAATTATAAAAAGCTTCTAGGGGATAACTTTGAAGCTTTAGTACGCTTGAGCACACCATCGTTTTTAAAAGGTGTAAATATTGATATGAACTTACTTGTTGACTTGGATGTATATTCGAAAGATGTCGAGTCATTACAAGATAAAGAAAAAGTTATCTCTTGGATTGAAACAGCACATCAAAAAGAAAAAGAAGAATTTTTCTCTTTATTTAGACCTGAAACACTTGAAAAAATTGTGGAAGAATAAGCATGATAATACCACCAATTATATATGATTTTGACATTTCTCAATCATCATCTCACTTGATGGCAGAGCACAGACCATTAGAAATTTCTGAATACGAACCTAATATTAAGTTATCTGGAATAGACTATATTTCAGATATAAATCTTCTTTATGATTCAACTTATTGGTCGCAAAGTGAAACTCCATCTTATTATATGTCAAAAAAAGAGCAGCAGGTTATACATTCAGCACTACTCTCATCTGTAAAGATTATAAATGACTAGAATTAAACATGTATTCTGTTCAAACTGCCACAAAAGAAATATTAGATAATTTTACAAGTCATAAAGCTACTTATGGTCCTGTGAATGGTTTGCCTTTTGGTGCTGGCATGATTTGCGAAGACATAAGATATCCGTTGTGTAACAAAGACAATCGTAAATTTATGACTGTTGAAGGAACAGTTCTTATTCTTACTCATGAATGTGATTTATCTCCTGAGAACGATAAAATTCAAAATGAAGACATTCTAATATGTCCTATAATTCCCTTTGAAAATTTTTTTGACGCATATAAAAACGTTTTTGAAGTAAATAAATTGCGAGCTTTTATTATGAATTTATCAAACAATAAAATTTTTAGAGCAATGTATTTACCACCTCATGATTGCTCAGATTTACAATATGGAGGAATTGTTTTTTTCAATAAAATCTGTTCTACACACACTGATTTGATAAGCTTTGAAGATAATGTAGTCTGCTCTCTAAGTGCTATAGGTTATGATAAGTTAGGAAGAATGCTTCATAATCATCTTTTAAGACCAAAATCAGCAGAATTGCCGTTATCAAAATTTGTATCAGCAAATTTTAAAGCTAATGATTGAAGTTTTGTGATACAAACTGTGATACAAAATGACGAAATTTGAAAAACACAGCTCTTACAACACGCAGAAATGCTACGATTTCAAAATCGGTAGCGTATCTCTGTACCGCCACCAATTTTCTTAAATTCCCTATTTAGTCCAACGACTTAAGTTATTAGCTTTTCTAGGTGTGCCATAAAGTGAGCCATCGAAATGCAATTACCTAGTTATCTGAGCCTCTCACGGCATAATGTTTACTATTTGTCTGACAGCACCTTCTCATTCAAATCTCAATCTCGACCTACCATTAAATCGTTTACCAATTCATACAAATTATCAAAATCATTATCGCTGTATAGATGATTGGAATAACAGTCATGAAAACAACCTCTAATAGACTTTGTTACATCGATTAGTTTTAAAGCAGTTTTTGTATTAAATTCTTCTGGGTTCTCTTGGAGGTTTTTTAAAATAACTTCTAGATGACTAGTGAAATTGATTCCTCTATCTAAGTGAAGAATAGAAAGCATTACGTCTGTTTGGGAAACATTAGGTGTCATAAAATCCTCTTAAAATACTAAATAGATAGCCTTGTTATTATTTAAAAATAAATAATACTAATTTTTTAAATTAAGCTGCATTTTTTAAGATATTATTATATTCCCTGAGTATGTTTTGAGCTTCTTCTGGAATAAACTCCAGAAACTCACTTGAACGATACTCATTATTTTTAATTAAATTTATAGGATCTTGACCGTCCACTGATCCTAAATTTGGTTCGTGAACAAAATAACCAAGTAATCTTTGTAAACGTTCGTTCATTAACCGTAGATCTTTTTTTGAATAAGCAAGATAGCTATTTTCAGCTTGTCTAAGCCACCCTAAGTTATAACTTATAACAGCTCCTATTCTATTTTGATCTGTTATATTTTGGCCACCGCTATGATATGTAGAGCCAAAATATATTAATACGGAACCCGCCGTCATTTCTGCATAAGAGGCTTCGATAGATTCAGCTTTTAAGATCTGTTCGTGGTCTATAATATTTTCACATGACCACAAATGACTTTCTGGGATTAGTCTTGTTGCACCATTATCAGTCGTAAAATCACTGATAGCCCACATACAGTTAATCATTTTTTCACCTTGGGCTTGAACATAAGGAAACATGTTATCATCTCTATGAATAACTTGTTTATCCTCATTAGCACCAATCGAAATACCCTGAGTTAGATTGATCTGGTACTGTGAGCAATTTTGTAAAAGAAAATGATCCATAACTCCTAGCACAAGTGGGTTAGTTGCCATTTCTTGGCAAATGCTAGATTTTGTAAGTAGTGCACCTGTTCTTTTGGTTTTGTACCCATAAAATTCTCCATGCTTTTTTAATTTCTAAAAAAACATAACAATCGCATACGATAGAGTAGCCCCCGTAGTTCAACGGGGTTTTTTTATTCAAAAGATAAATGCAGCATACTTGTAAATTTATAGGGGCTCATATGATTTTCTTTATTGACTACCAAAATATGCATCTACATGGCTCATTACTGCTGTCACAACACCAGCTGCGCTATAAAAGTTTTGTTGAAAGGCAAAATTATGATGTTTTTAATTATAAAGAACTTGAATATGATCAATATGATACCCCCTCCGCAAAATACATTGTTTATAAATCAGCAAAAGACCATGCCATAGGGGTTTGCAGGCTAACACCTGTATCTCACCGATCAATGTTACAAGACCTTTTTCCCGAGATGGTAGATGATCATAATATATTTTTAGAAAAAGATATTTGGGAAGGGACCCGTTTTTGTGTTGAGAAAAACCTGCCTCCTGAAGTAAGAGAAAAAGTAATACGTGATTTGGTAAATGCTTATTTCGTTTTTAGTTTTAAAAATAAAATATCAAGTATTATTGGAATAATGCCTTCATATATTTTAAGGCAAGTTTTCAAAAAAAATGGCTGCGCTTACCGCTACTTAGGAAAGCCTAAGCTTATTGATGGACAAAGGATACAGGCAGCAATTTTGAATATAACTCAGGAAAACTATGAAAATTTTAAAAAACTTGATAAACAAGAAATTTTTACTAGGAAAAAAGTTGCGGCGTAAAGCTAAAAAGAAAAAAAATAATTTTTTCAAAGTATTTTATATTATTCAATCTTTAGAATTTTTAAAAAATGAAGCAAGTCGCCAAAATAAATTTATTTATCGTATCTTATTTTTAAGTTTTTATATTTCTATGTTTTCACAAAGAATAAGTAAAAAAGAATATAAGCGTATAAAAAAGAATATCCGTGATCAAGGGTGAATTAAGCCATAAGTAATTGCCTTTGTTACTGCTAATACACGACCATATGCATTTAATTTCTCATATATAGTTTTCATGTGCCATTCCACGGTTCTTGGTGATATTCCAAGTATTATTCCTATTTCTTCGTTAGTCTTACTGATCGCAGCCCAAGTTAGTATCTCTCTTTGTTTAGGGGTAAGTGCATAATTCTGAGTTGTTTGATTTCTAGTGTGATTATTTCCCTTTTGGTTAATGCGGCGATAAGCAATATAAAAATGATTACTGTATGCTGTAATCATATCTAAATTACCGCTAAAAGAATCTTTCTTTTCCGAAGAAGCCAGACTCAATCCAGCGAGAGAATTCTCAGGTCCTCGTAACGGGGTGCATATTCCATTATAAAGTCCAGATTCTTGCCCTTCACTTAGACAGTCTTTTTGTTTTTTTAATAAGCTCATGTTACGAGGTATTTCTTCCCACGTGTAGGCCTCCATCTTTCTCAAACCATAAATCATTACAGGGTCTATTTTATCTAGTCCTTTTTCAAAATAATAATCCATCCAATGTTTAGGATAATTATGCATAACGCCTAGACCAGCCACTTTGCCTATATCTTGATGCTCAGTAGCAAGGCATAAAAGAACTCTATCTAAGCCATGAGAGCCCACAGCTTCTTTATAAATTGCGAATAATTCATCTTCAGATTGGGCTTGGTTGGAGCGCTGCAAGTAATCTTCAAAAGCGATGATATTTTTCATTATGGTTTTTCCTGCAATGGTAATCACACTGTACTCAGAATAAAAAACACATAAACTCAGACTTACGCTTACCAAAGTCTTATAAATATTTTTATTTTTCAATACCTTAGAAGTTTCCAATAATACCCCGTTAAATTACGGGGCTAATCTATATTGGTTTAATTATAGGCTCTTGAGATCAACATGTGAGGCTAGTATGAACAATCCAATTAAAGAAATTCCGAAATCTGTTTTGAAAGAGCTAAACCCTAAAAATACTTTTTCTTGGGCAAGGCATGCCTTACTAGATTGGTTTATAATAACTATTTTTATGTACTTAGCTGTTACGATAAATCATTTTTCTTTTTATTTTATAACACTTTTTGTGATTGGAAATAGACAACATGCTCTTGCTATTTTAGGTCACGATGGCACCCACTACAGTATAAATAAAAACAAAACCATAAATGATTTTTTAAGTGATTTTATTGCTTTTGGGCTCTTAGGATTAACAACTAGTGGATATAGAAATTTACATTTTGCACACCACAAGAACATGAATACGGAGCATGATCCAGAATTAATGCACCGTTCTCAAAAAGCACCTCAATGGGATTTACCTATTACGATTCCTAAAATTCTTAAATATGGTTTTTATGATATTTTTGGATTTTCAATTACAGACTATTTCGGGATTATTTTAAACTCTAAACCTAATAAAAATTATCATTATATATTTATTACTATTTTGAATGTTGTATTCACAGTTACTTTCGTACTACTAGAGTTAATGGTCATTCCTATCCTGTGGTATACATCCTTAATAACAACATTTATGATGTTCTTTAGGTTTAGGACGTGGCTAGAGCATCAAGGCACTGACGACACTCATCGACTTAAGTTAAATTGGCTAGAAGGAGCTATGTTAGCACCGCACGGTGTTTGGCATCATTATGAACATCACTTATGCTCAGTGATTCCATGCTATAACCTTAAGTATATTAGAGAATATATTACTGGAAAAGAAATAATTACATTAAAAGATCTATTCCAGATTTTTGAAAAGTCTTACTACATTAAATCTGGCAGTGCTACGAAGGTGGTGAAATAAAAACTTTTATATTATTTTTCTAGTCATGTAATGAACTTATATATAATTTGCCTCGATCTATCAAAAACTCTCTAAATTCTTTTTGAAGTTCATCACGAAAATTTATATCATCTTCCTTGTTCAGTTTTTATTTAGTATATAAAATCTTCGTATAATCATAGCCTCACTGTCGTCATAAAATCAGATATAGTTTCAAAATTTTCTAAGTTAATTATATTATTTGGTATAATTTATTCCGTAATTGCTATAAAATAAGTACCATCAATATAGTGATCTTATTAAATTAAGCAGGTGAATATACAGTATGAATCTAATCAAATTTGTTCTAATTTCATTGTATTGCAATAAGACGCTTATGAAAAATTTACCCTAAAAATGTAGATAAAGATATTAAGCGTTACACAGTAACTTATGAGAATAGTTAAGGGATGACTGTACACACCCACAGGCTTACATTTTCATTAGCACCATTTGTTAACCATTTTGTCGACGGGTGTGCCTAGGCTAATAATTTCTTATCATTTATATATATATAAAAACGATTCTTTTTATAACTGAGGTTATCAGAAAATTTTATAGATTATTTTGTTCAAAATTCTCAAAAACATCATTGTACTTTGAACATCCGCGGCCTGCGCTATCGCGTTCAACTTTTTCGATTGTTTGATTTTGATCTGTCACTATTTTTATTTGGCAAAAAGAATTATCTCTGTAGCTAGAACTTGGTGTGCCAAACACAATACCAACGCCGCCAAATGTGCCACCGCGAGAGCCATATCCAACACTGCCGTAGGTGCCAATCGGGCTTTGACGAACCGTTGTTTGTTCCCGTCCCCAAACATATACTTCTTTTTCCTGCAGGGTAAATTTATCGTCTGGTATGCCTAAATAATTAATGGCAACTTGTATATTTTGCCCTTGAAGGGTTTGCAAACTGGTATCTAGTTTTTTATGCGAACACGCAGATAAAGTTATTGTTAAAAATAGTAAGGTTATTATTTTCAAGGGCATAGTTATAATCCTTTAAGTTAAACTCTTTAGTCACATTCAGGTTAATCGTATTGAACCTTATTACAACAAAATAAAAATCTTGATTTTAAATGTAACTATTTTTAAGCCTTGATATGACCCAAATTATTGAAATAAACACAATAAAATCTTAATTTGGCCTTTAAACACGCTTTTTTTCGCTTTTTAATGAGAATGCGTTAAATATGTTCGTAACTAACGAAAAGGAATCTTATATGTCGCAAAATATCGCTTTAGTAGATGATGACCGCAATATCATTACATCTGTTTCCATGTCCTTGGAGGCAGAGGGCTTTAATGTCAAAACCTATAATGATGGCGAAGAAGGCCTTAAGGGCATTACAACAAACCCGCCTGATTTGGTGGTTTTGGACATAAAAATGCCCCGTATGGACGGCATGGAAGTTTTATCAAAATTGCGGGAGACATCATCCCTGCCTGTTATCTTCCTCACCTCCAAGGATGATGAAGTCGATGAGGTCATTGGCCTGCGCATGGGGGCGGATGATTATATCACCAAGCCTTTTTCCCAACGTTTGCTAATTGAGCGCATACGCGCCCTTTTAAGACGCCAACAATTACAGGCAGAGCCAGCAAATGACGAAAAATCCGAAGAAACAGTCGAACGTGGCGATTTAACATTGGATGATTCCCGCCACCTTTGCACGTGGAAAGGCGACCCCGTTAATTTAACCGTCACCGAATATTTACTGGTTAAAGCCCTCGCTCAGCGCCCAGGACATGTTAAAAACAGAGATCAGTTGATTGATTTGGCATATGGTGAGAATATCTATGTAGATGACAGAACAATCGACTCCCACATCAAGCGCGTCCGCAAAAAATTCCGCAACGTCGACGGCGACTTCAACCACATCGAAACCCTCTACGGCATCGGGTATCGATACAAAGAATAGCGCCAAAACTCCTAATCGACAGGATAAAAAAGAAGAAACAGGGCTTTCTAGTTTAAAGGAAAAAGTCCTGTTCCCTCTTTTTAAACGCAGAGTCGACAACCAAGAACATAACGCACCTGATCACCGCCCCATTGACCAACGGTGGAGCTCTTCGTCAGAAAAAATGAGCTCGCTGACGGTGCGGATTTTGATGGTCAATATTATTGCGATCATGATCCTTGGCTTGGGCGTTTTATATTTAGGACAGTATACCGATAGTTTAATTGAAGCAGAGCTAAACTCTATGCGTTCTGAAGCACGGTTTTTCTCTGGTGCTTTATCCGAGGGCGCGGTACGACCCGTTTTTCAAATATCTCCTATCCCGTTTGAAGACCCGATGCAAATAGAAGCAATCAAGCCACAATTTGCAAGACAGATGATGCGCCGCCTTGGTGAAAACGCCTCCAGTCGCGCAAAATTATTTAGTGTTGATGGCGGCTTGCTTGCCGATGCTACGGCGCTTGCAGGGGCAAATGGCTCTATACAAGCAGAGCAAGCAAAAGCCGAACCGCACCCAATGAATTTAAATGCTTTGTTCGATCAATCCGCGGCACGATTTTTGGATTTAATCCCTATGCAGACCAAGTTAGAAAAATTTCCAATTAGCACGATTAACAATATTGATACATTTCCTGACAGTCGCATGGCCCTTATGGGCGATATTAGCACCACCGCATGGCGACAAAAAGATGGCTCGATCATTTTAACTGCTGCCGCACCCATCCAAAAAGTCAAACAAGTTTTAGGCGTCGTTTTGTTGGTGCGAGACGGCAATGAGTTAGAGCAAAAAATTGCTGATATCCGTGTTGATGTTTTTCGTGTTTTCCTCGGATCACTTGGTATTACAGTTATGCTGTCAATTTATTTATCTGGTCTTATTGGACGTCCCCTAAAAAAATTAGCCTTAGCCGCTGAGGCTGTTCGTGTTGGCAAAAGCCGTCATGTTGAAATCCCAGATATGAGCAAACGCGGTGATGAAATTGGCGAACTATCTGTCGTGCTTCGTGACATGACGCACGCGTTGTGGGATCGTATGGATACGATTGAACGCTTTGCCGCAGATGTATCACATGAAATCAAAAACCCTCTCACCAGCCTCCGCAGTGCGGTTGAAACAGCCGCGCGGGTGAAAGATGATAAAAGCCGTGAGAAGCTGATGGATATTATTCATCATGACGTCCAGCGGCTTGATCGCCTAATTAGCGATATTTCCAGCGCATCACGCCTTGATGCGGAATTATCGCGGGAACAAATGGAAGCTGTTGATTTAAAAGCACTTTTATATCGCCTTCGTGACGCCTATAAAAAGCCGTTAGATCGTTTGGAGTCAGATGATCACCGACGGGACGAAAAAATTATTCTCTCCCTTGATGATGCTATTGACTTGAATGTGCGCGGCAATGAAGACCGTCTCGCGCAAGTTTTTGGCAACCTAATCAGTAACGCACTTTCTTTTAGCCCAGAAAATGGCGCGGTCATTATTGAAGCAAATATTATAAAAAATCATATAATTGTTACCGTTAGCGATGAGGGAATCGGCATACCAGAGGCAAAAATAAATAATATTTTCGAGCGTTTTTATACAGAGCGTCCACACGAAGATTATGGTGGACATTCTGGATTGGGGCTATCCATTTCCAAACAAATTATTGACGCCCATGATGGTGAGATTTGGGCAGAAAATATTCGTGATGATAAAGATGAGCGTATCGGCGCTAAATTCTCTGTAAAATTAATGAAGGCATAATGGAAAAAGAAATTTTTACGATCATCGGTCTCTTATTTATGGGCGCAAGCTATGTTATTTACTTGCGGTCTATTTATAAGGGTAAAACAAAACCCCATCCATTCTCTTGGTTTATTTGGGGTTTATTGACCGCTATAGGCTTTTTCGCGCAACTATCAGATGGAGGCGGTATTGGCAGTAGCATTATGGCTGCCTCCGCCCTTATTTCATTTGGCATTGCGGGTATTGGATATAAAATGCGCGATGAAATTATTGTGGGGAAAAGCGATAAATGGGCGTTTGTGCTATCGCTTACGGCCATTCCACTTTGGTATTTTACCGGCTCCGCATTGTGGTCAGTGATCCTTATCACCCTTATTGATGCAGGTGGCTTTTACCCAACCTATCGCAAAAGCTGGCACCATCCTGAACAAGAATCCGTTATGAGTTTTCTACTTGGCGGGTTTAAACATTTTTTTACCATATTGGCATTAGCAAATATCTCAATCATTACGGCCCTATTTCCGTTCTCATTATTGATAACCAATCTTGGTTTAATCGCCTTAATTTACTATCGAAAAAAAGTGCTAAGAACATGAGCCAAAAACAACTTCTTATTGTCACTGGCCTATCAGGTGCGGGGATGTCATCGGCATTAAAATCGTTGGAGGATATCGGCTATGAGGTATTGGATAATTTCCCGCTAGCGCTTATTGATGATTTACTCAAAAATGCTTCGGGCAGACCTATCGCGATTGGCGTCGATAGCCGCACCCGAAATTTTAGCGCAGAAAAATTACAGCAAGCCGTAAAAGCCCACAGCGCAAAATTAATTTTTGTGACCTGTAAACATAGCATTCTTCAAAAACGCTTCACGGAAACACGCCGTAAGCACCCATTGGCGCAAGATCGCCCCATTAGTGACGGCATCAATAAAGAGGAAGCTTTGTTATCTGTTGTAAAAGAACAAGCTGATCTTGTTATTGATACAACGGAAATGTCGATACATGATTTACGCCGCTTAATAGAAGGAAATTTTAATCCAGATAAAAATCAAAAATTGGCCGTCACCTTGACTTCTTTTGGTTTTCGCAACGGCGTGCCGCGTGAGGCGGATATCGTCATGGATGTACGTTTTTTACGCAACCCGCATTGGGATGAAAATCTCAAATCCCTAACGGGGTTAGATCAACGTGTCGGTGATTATATTGAAAAAGATGAAAGCTTTAAAAATTTTATGACGAATTTTAAAAATCTAATTGAGCCGTTATTAGAGCGTTACACCCATGAAGGTAAAAGCTACCTCACCATCGCAATTGGTTGCACGGGCGGCAAACACCGCTCCGTTTATAGCGTTGAAACATTAGCCACATGGTTTAAGACATTAAATGTCAAAACCCA
>CALDTV010000027.1 GCA_937923625.1 uncultured Alphaproteobacteria bacterium | reverse complement strand
GTGGGAATTATTCCTAAAGAAATAGATGGCAAGCCCTCTCACGAAAAAGGTGCTAATGCAGGCGATCGTATCATTATGGTTGGCGGTAAAGTTGGGCGCGATGGTATTCACGGCGCAACATTTTCATCTGTTGCCTTAGATGAAGGTTCTCCCGCCACGGCTGTTCAAATTGGCGATCCTATCACGCAAAAGAAAATGTCCGATGTGCTGGTCAAAGAAATTCGCCCCTTAGGACTCCACAGCGCCGTAACGGATAATGGCGCAGGCGGACTAGCTTCCTCCGTTGGTGAAATGGGCGAAGCGTCAGGTGGTTTTCATCTTGAGCTTGATAAAGTGCCCCTCAAATATCCAGGTATGCAGCCATGGGAAATTTGGATTTCTGAAAGCCAAGAGCGTATGACCCTCGCCGTGCCACCAGAAAATGTTGACAAACTCTTAACTCTCTTTGCCAAACGTGGCGTCGAGGCATGGGACATTGGTGAATTTAAAAATGACGGACAAGCGCGCCTGACATGGAACGGAAAAGATGTCATGAACATCACCATGGATTTCCTCCATGATGGCAACCCTGAAACCCCGCTTGTCACGACCTTCACACGCGGTGGTGAGCCTGAGCCAGATTTTGCTGAACCAAGCGATCATAATACCTTAATGCTAGAGATGCTGGCGCGCCTAAATATCTGCTCCAAAGAATTTGTCGCGGCGCAGTACGATCATAACGTCCAAGGCTCCGCCGTTCTCGGCCCGCTTCAAGGACAGGGACGCGTCTTCGCGGATGCCACCGTCAGCCGTCCAGTTTTAAATTCCAAACGCGCCGCCGTGCTCTCTCAAGGGCTTGCGCCACGCTATAGCGACATTGATACGCACCACATGGCACGCGCCGCTCTCGATAGTGCCGTGCGTTTTGCTATCGCCGCAGGTGGCGATATAGACCACCTCGCCCTGCTTGATAATATTTGTTGGTGCTCATCTGATGAGCCAGAGCGTTTAGGGCAACTTAAGCGCGCTATGGCGGCGATTTACCACCTCGCCAAGACTTACCGCACGCCGTTTATTTCAGGCAAAGACTCTATGTTTAATGATTTCAAAGGATATGATGCGAATAACAACGCCGTCACCATTTCCATCCCGCCAACCCTGTTGATTTCAGGCATTGGTGTCATGGAAGATGTCGCGCATGCCGTTTCCCTCGACCCAAAACAAGCAGGAGATTTAGTTTACCTCCTCGGGGAAACCAAAGACGAATGTGGCGGATCAGAATATTACGATCATCTTGGCTATCTGGGCAATAATGTTCCCGAAATGCATGACGATGTGAATTATGCTCTTTATCGCGCCTTGAGCGCGGCGAACAAACAACAGCTTTGCGCTTCTGCCATCGGTGTTGGCTTTGGCGGTGTTGGCATGGCCTTAGCCAAGAAATCCATCGCCAGCGGTTTGGGCATGGAAATCACGCTGGATGATAACCTACGCCTTGATAAAGCCCTCTACAGCGAATCCCAAGGCCGTATTATTGTGACTATTGCACCGCAAAATAAAGATGCCTTCGAAGCGGCGATGAAAACCGTTAAACACACCCAACAAATCGGTGTGGTTACGGAAGATACCGTATTGAAGATCAATAAGATAAATATTGAAACTTCAACTATAGAAACCGCTTATAAATCGACTTTAGGAGGGTATTAATCATGCCATTTCATTTAAAAGTCATTGCGAGCGGAGCGAAGCAATCTAGATTGCCACGTCGCCTAAGGCTCCTCGCAATGACTGAGAGAGAAAACTCATGACCACCCGCGCCCTTATCGTAACAGGCTATGGCCTGAACTCTGAAGAAGAAACCGCTTATGGTTTTGAAGCAGTTGGTTTTCAAGCAGATATTCGTCACATTAATGACATTGCCGAAAATCCAAAAATGCTTGATGACTATCAAGCCCTTTCCGTCCCTGGCGGGTTTTCTTATGGTGATGATACAGGCTCTGGTAATGCTTTTGCCCAAAAAATGCGCCTGACCCTTGGGGATGCGCTCAAAGAATTCATTGCCCGCGACACATTAACGATTGGCATATGTAATGGCTGTCAGGTCGTGGTGAATTTAGGCCTTGTCCCCGCTATTGATGGCGCTTATGGCACGCGCCAAGTTGCCGTGACGCATAACGCCAGCGCACGATATCAATGCCGCTGGGTTGATCTAAAAGTTGAAAACAGCACCTCCCCATGGATGCAGAATATTGATAGCTTGCACTTGCCCGTCGCCCACGGTGAAGGTCGCTTCATGATGGATGATGCGACGCTAAAAGCCTTGCAAAGTAACAGCCAAATTGCCCTCCGATATTCAAAAGACGCTAACGCCGCCAACGGTGAATTCCCCTTCAACCCGAATGGCTCAACCGATGATATTGCAGGCATAACCGATGAAAGCGGTCGCGTCCTTGTCCTCATGCCTCACCCCGAGCGCGGCATGTTCACATGGCAACGTGATGATTACGCCGCCCTCAAAGACAAAGCCCGCCGCAACGGGCAGGCTTTAAGTGATAATAGCGACGGCCTAAAACTCTTCCAAAACGCCGCAGAATATTTTGGGGTTAATGCTTTGAAGAAAGTAGGATGATTATAAATCCAATAATCGAACCAAAGGCGGCGTCCTTTTGTTTAAAAAAGCAATTAATTCTCTTTTAGCCGGTGGGCTTTTCTCAAAAACTTTTTCACCTGGCATTTGATTCATTAACTCACGCCCTTCCATAACAGGCTCTGCATCCAGTGCTCGGCGAGCAAATTCTCGTGCAATGATTAGAACTTTAGTCCGTATAGGTGAGTCTGTTTCAAACAAAAATGACATCGTATCAGTTAAACTACTTATAGGACACGTAGCTTCGTTATCGGCCTCTGCCGCCTCTATGTCAGCGATAAAATCTTTATAATTTCAGCACTCTTTCAGATTTTTCCAAATACATGCAATATTGCTCTCTGCTCGGGATGGATTAGCCGCTAATCCAAAACGTGCGTGATATAAAAAAGCATACGCAACATTCACCCCTGATATTTCTATTTCCACCTTATCCATTCGGGGGGAATTAAAGCAATGCTAAGCCTATGTCAATAAAAACTCTAGGCCGCTTTGGGGACATCACTGGTTGAAACAGGCGGAAAGTCAACATCTGTATCTGCGACATGGTTGAAATAATTGGTGAAAATGTTGAATGCTACCACGGCGACAATCTCCAACACTTCGCCCTCCGTGAAGCCTGCGTCTTTGACCGCTTGAACATCGTTATCATTGACATTACCACGGTCCGTGACCAACAAGGCCGCAAAATCAAGTGCCGCTTGCGTTTTTGCGTCTTTCGACTTCGCATGAAGATTGTCAGCGGTTTCATCATCACTTAGCCCCGCTCCCTTACCAATCAAGGTATGTGCCGACGCACAATAATCACAGTGGTTTAGACCCGCAACCGTTAGGGCGATGCTCTCCCGAAGCGCTGCGCTGATGGATGTGTTACCAAGCGCACCTGAACCTTGCATATAAAAATCGAGCACCGCAGGAGAATGAGCAAATGTTTGAAAAATATTTGGCACAGAGCCAAGCTTGGCTTCCACGCCCTCTAATTGCTTTTGCGCTGCTTCTGCTGGATTTTGATTGGGTTGAATGCGTGCCATGATTTTTTCTCCTATGATTTTGTTTTATTCAGTCTATTTTTCGCTGCACTTAATTGCAACGTTACATTTATATTATTGACATAATATTTAAACAATTTATATCTCTCCTATATGAGTAGTGGCGCAATATACAATTTATTTAGAGAAAAGCTAAACAAACCTAAAACAGAAATAGATCCTGCAATAAAACCAGCACTTATTAAGTTTAATACTTTCTTACAGCAATTTAAACAGAGTGCTAGCCCACGTGTTCTTGATGTGTGCTGTTTTAGAGGATTAGAGGCTGCTTTTTTAAAAAGAGAATTCCTTCAATCGGTAACGATAGTAGGCGTTGACCTTGTATGCGAAGCCGTACAAGAAGCAAAAAAGAAAGGAAGAATTGATGAAGGTTATGCAGCTAATTTAGCAACTGATGATGCCTCTTTACCATTTGACGAAGTCGACTTTGCTTACTGCCTCAGAAGCGGTCCAGCTTTTGACAACAAAGAGGTAAGAAAGATGTTAGGCCACGTAAAATCTAAATTAAGGAGGGGAGGACGTTTCTTTTACCAAGACCTTGTAAGAAACGGTGATCGCTATGATAAATCAATTGCAGAAATTGTTGCAGACCAGCAAAAGCCAGCCGTTAGAGCCATAAGAACCAAACAACAGCTATTAGAGGCTTTTCATGAGGCTGGCTTTGAAACAACCAAAACAGAAATAACAGAACCGCAGCACGACCAATTCTACACAACTGGAATATTCTTTTTGAAAAAGCCAATGTAATAAGACACTTATTTCAACGTTGAAATAAGATTTCAAATTTGCCCAATATCAAGAAACTCTGTTGACATATAACAGATGGGGTTATAACAAAGATTTTAAGAGCAAAAGCTCAAATTTAAAAATAATAGAGAGTGTAAAAAGATGACAAACGCAACAAGATTAGGTGCTGCAATTTCTGCTAATGTTGATTTAACATCAAGCCATGGTTCAGCTTCAGCAAGAACTTCTTCATTAAGCGTTAGCGCTGCCGATGTTAAAATGATTGAAGAACTAGCTCAGGGATCAGGACTAGGGGCTGTGGCGGCAGCAGAGCACGTATGCTGCGGCTCATCGCCCCTTCATTACAGAAAATAAGAGATAGAGTTAATCACAAATTTAAAGCCGCTATTAAGCGGCTTTTTTGGCTTTGCGGTATTCTAAAATACGTTCTTCAACTTCGTGGCGAAAGTGGCGCATGAGGCCTTGAATAGGCCAAGCGGAAGCATCTCCGTGGGCGCAAATAGTG
>CALDTV010000026.1 GCA_937923625.1 uncultured Alphaproteobacteria bacterium | reverse complement strand
TCCAGCAAGTGGCAACACCAACCAAGGGTTGATGAATTTCTTCCTCGGTTAAACCCATCGCGTAATAATAAGCGCGATGCGGCGCAGATTTCGCGCCCTCCGTGACGTAACGGCTAACGAGTTTGGTTTTATCCCACTTTTTGGTCATTTTCAGTCTCCTCTATATTATGAGGAGACATTAGGCGTAATTTAAAAAAAATTAAAGAGGGAGCGTCTTATTTTTTAACTAAACCCCACTTAGCGCCGTGCTGCCGCCTTTTTTCTTGGAAACGGCGCGGGCTTTTTCGATGGCTTTTTTGAAGCGGATGGGTTGGGCGATGGGGGGCAAGACGACTTCACCGACACCCATTCCGCGTACCATAACACGGCCATAGCCGAACAGGCGGCCAATAATACCTTGTAGGACGTTTACGCCCTCAATGCGGTCAATGTTAATTTCACCCACGGCGCGGGCAATAAGGCCGCGTTTATACACCATGCGAATATCAGTAATACCAATTTCGGTGGTGGCCTTTACGATCATCATTTGCACACATTTTAAAACGCTCAACAGAAATAGCATGAAAGAGATGATTTTCACCCCAGGATGCAGGGATTTGATTTGTGTCAGAAGGTTTCCTTCGGCGACTTGCCCAAACATGACGGGCTGATAATGTATTGCCACCCAAATAACTATGGCGGATAAGGCAACGCCAAAAAAGATGTTGAAGAAGGCCTCCACAGTATACATCCAATGAAATTCCGCCACGTGAATAAGTTGTTCGTCTTCGCTTAAACTTTGTCTAATGTAATCCATTGTTTTCCCTATTTATCTTTTCTACATTATTATCAATTCTGGATTGTTTCGCCATGACATTCTTCGCCATAACGGTTTGGATCAATCCCCGAAACTAATGCCTATACCGCGGGCGGTATGAACAAGTGTGTCGTCGGGATCGACGGCATGATAGGCTTTGATCGCATCTGCAATGGCGATATCGACAACCTCGCGGTTTTTCCATGCAACCATGCGGTCAAATTTTCCTTCATCAATTAAATTCACCGCTTTAACGCCAAAGGCTGTGGCTAATAAGCGGTCACGATAGGTGGGGGGAGAGCCACGCTGCACATGCCCCAAAACGGTGACGCGTGCTTCCACTTCGGCCTTTTTGGATATTTCATCCGCAATATAAGCGCCAATGCCGCCATACAGCGTTTTGCCTTCGCTATTTTTTGCCGCGACTTTTTCACCCTGAGGGGTTTTTACAGCTTCGGACACGACAATCAATGCAAAATTACGTTCTTCTTTTTTGACTTTCTTAATGGTCGCAACAATATTTTCCATGCTGTAGTCAATTTCAGGGATCAAGATAATATCCGCACCGCCAGCAATGCCTGTGGAAAGGGCAATATGCCCTGCATCACGCCCCATGACTTCTAATATCATCACACGGTCGTGACTGGCGGCGGTCGGTTGAAGGCGGTCAAGCGCTTCGGTGGCGACCATCACGGCTGTGTCATATCCCACAGAGGTTTCGGTTTCGCCAATATCATTATCAATGGTTTTGGGAATACCAACCATTTTTATGCTGCCTTGTTGGGCGATACGGCGCAAAATATCATGAGAGCCATCGCCGCCAATGCTGATTAAAGCATCAAGCCCAAGCTTGTTATAATTATCAATAATTTCGCTTGTGCGGTCTTTGTGAGAGCCGTCGGGCATGGGATAATGGAAAGGGTCGCCTTTGTTGGTTGTCCCTAAGATTGTGCCTCCCATGCGCATCACGTTGCCGTTAAATTCTTCGGTGGTTAAAAGTCGCGTTTGGGGTGTTTCCCCCAAAAGCCCTGCTGTCCCATCAAGGATACCATGTGTCTCCCATCCTTTATGCGCGGCGGCATGCACCACGGCTCTAATAACAGCATTTAGGCCAGCGCAATCGCCGCCACTGGTTAAGATTCCTATTTTCTTTGGCATGGTTTCCTTTAACTTGCTTTTAAATTGGGTTACGTAACTATTTATAATCTATAGAAAAAATCGCTATTTGCGATAGTTTTTCTACCATTTTACTAATTTTTCTGATATACTATATGCCTTAAGAAGATAACGAAAGTCACCTTGTGGTTATATAAGCAATATATGCACTTGTTTGACGAATTTATGATAAGTCCTGACTGAATTTATGGAAGAAATTGAAGAATTACAACAAAAGCTGGCTGAATTAGAAAGCGAGCACACGGATCTTGACCAGATCATTGATCGCCTGCGCGAAGCGCCTGCGATGGATTTTTTGCAAATGAAACGTTTGCAAAAGAAAAAGCTGATGTTGAAAGACCAAATTGGACGCATCCGCAGTGAAATTATTCCAGATATTATTGCTTAAAAAAAGACGCTAAAGCCTTTTTACTAAAGTAAGATGACTATTCTGTGGTTAAAGCTTTAATGATGCTTATAACTTCGTGTAGAAATGGTAGGCGGGCTTTATACTGCCCTTATGGTAGTGAAAACTAAATTAAGATTATGATGTTATTTCAAAAATTACGGATTTCGCCCTTGTGCCTTTTGGGGGGCATAATGGTTTTAGGCATGGGGTTTTATGCGCCTAAAACTACGTTGGCTGAAACCGATATCCCTGTTGAAATTCTTCCTAATTTGGCTTTGAACGTTGAAGCGAAAATTGATCAAGCGGTTCAAGGAGAGGGCGTTGAAGTATCGCCAAAAATCCCACCAGAAATCTCACCAGAAATCTCACCAGAAATCTCATTAGAAATCCCACCAGAAATTTCGCCCCAAATACTGCCAAAAATTAGGCCAGAAACATCACAAAATGCTGCGCCAAAATTACCAGAACAGGCTATTGAAGAAATCGCATATGAAGTTATCGACTCCAAGATAGTGACCGCAGAGCCATCAAAATTGTTAACCGCGGCGCCCGTCGAACCACCAAAATCTGTACCGTCACCAAAGAAAATAAATCCTGTGGTTCAAACCAGTTTGACGCGGGCGTTAGAGGATGGTCGTGTCGCGGGGCTAAAGTTTTATGATGCTTCATCTTTAAGGTCTTTTTACCAAGCGCGCGATTTTAAATTAGCATGGCTCAATAACAGCTCATTGCGGCAACCTAAAGCGGAAGATATATTAACAATATTAGAAGAATCTTGGCAGCACGGTCTTAATCCCGATAATTATAACGTCGATCACATGCGCCGTTTGCTGAATAAGATGGAAAGCACAGAAGATCGCTTTGAATTAGATCTCGCTTTAAGTGATGCCTTATTGCGATATGGCCGTGATCTCACAGGTATGCGCGTTGCACCTTCTGCTATTGGTCAAAAATCAAAATATTGGCGCAAACCTTTAAGTGGTAGCGTTATTTTAAATCATGTAGCAGATAACAAAAATGCAAGGGCTGCTTTAATCGGTTTAGAGCCACAAGGACAACTCTATAGAGCGCTTCAAGCCGAGCTGAGAAGATTGATTGAGGCGCCAGCGGAACAAAAGCGACCACCGATTCAAATTAACGGCATTATCCGTCCAGGGGCGCAAGCCGAGGGTGTTTTGGCAATACGTGAACGTATGGGATTTAACCCAAATAACGCACCGCTTGGCGCGTATACATATGATGATGATCTGGCGGCGGCTGTCATGTCGTTTCAAAAACAACGCGGTTTAAAAGCGGACGGGCTGATTGGTCCGCAAACCATCAATAGTATGAATTTAAGCCGCGAAGATCGTATCAATAAAATCTTGGTCAATTTGGAACGGCTTCGCTGGATGGAGCCTGATAGGCCAAACCGTTATGTGTTGGTGAATGTACCCGCCGCAATGTTGTGGGCGGTAGAAAATAATAAAGTGGCCTTGGAAATGCCTGTTGTGGTTGGACGTAAGCAACGTCCGACTAAAATTTTTACCACAGAAATTAAGGGCATCCGTTTTAACCCAACATGGACAGTCCCACCGACCATTAAGCGTGATGATTATTTGCCTAAGCTTCGCAAAGATCCATATTACTTATCGGATCGCGGTATTGATTTGATGAAAAATGGTCGTGTTGTTGATCCTGGTTTTATCGATTGGCAAAATAAAAGCTGGGGCGAAGTCAATGCGATGCGCATGGTGCAGGGCTCAGGCAGTCGCAATCCATTGGGGCTTGTGCGTGTGTTGATGTATAACCCGTATAATATTTACCTGCATGACACCCCTAGCAAGGGTTTCTTTAGCCGCGCTGATCGCGCTTTAAGTTCGGGCTGTGTCAGAATGTCTAAGCCGCAAGAATTTGCTGATTTTGTTTTGGCGCCCAACAAAAATTGGTCGCATGAGAAAAAAGATCAAATCATTAAACGCGGCAGAACACGCGATATTTTGGCGGATCAACCCATCCCTGTTTACATCGTTTATCAAACTGTCTGGCTGGGGGATGATGGTGATGTTGTTTATGGTCATGATTTATATGGCGATGACAGTATTCTTTTGAGGGAATTAAAGAAAATTGACGGTATTGCTTACCATCGTATGTCACCTGAGAATTCAGTAGATATAAAATCAACTTTTCTTGAAGAAAACCAATTCTCTAGGGTTGATCAGCTGGCAAATCAGCAGTAAAATTAGGGTCATAAGGCAATTTTATTTGTCTTAACACCTTAATTAAATAGTAAGTTCCTTTCTTTATAATAATCTTATAACTCATCGAAACATATAAAATAAAAAATTATGCTAAGGGGTATTCATCGTGTCATACGAAGAAAATAAAAATCATTTCATTTCTAAGGCTGTTTGCCAAATAACAGACGAAAAATCCTGCGACAGGCGCTCTTTTTTGGGGCTTGGCGCGGCAACATTGGGCGGGGTTGTTATTCCATCGCTTCTATCTCCTGCTTTGGCAGGAAACTTTAAGGGTGGCATTATCGGCAATGGGGCAAAACGCGTTGCATTTCGTAACACTCATACGGGGGAGAGCTTTTCAGGCGTTTATCGCGTCGGTCACAAATACCTCCCCGATGCGTTTAAGCAAATTAATATAGTTTTGCGGGATTTCAGAACCAATGAAGTCCACCCGATAGACCCGAACGTATTGGATATCATGTTCATGGTACATCGTATGACAGGACAGCAAAGGCCGTTTGATATTATCTCTGGTTTCCGCTCCTCTAAAACCAATAACATGTTACGGGGGCGTTCAAAGAATTCTGGCGTGGCTAAAAAATCTCTTCACATGGAAGGGCGCGCCATTGACCTACGCATGGATGGTTTTTCTTCCGAACGTATCCGTGATATTGCCATCTCTTTAAAAGCAGGGGGCGTTGGATATTATTCGAAAAGCAATTTTGTCCATATGGATACAGGAGATGTTCGCGCTTGGTAAGCCCTTAAAGGTTTTAATTATTTAAACGATCAATTATGATGTCCTTATTATTCAATAAGGACATTTTTTATGATCTTGATAGGTATAGGGGCAAATCTTCCCAGCCGGTATGGCCCACCATTGGAAACGCTGAAGGCCGCCAAACAGGCCATGATTGAACAGGGTATTATTGTTTTAAAATGCTCCCACGTTTGGTTGACCGCGCCTGTGCCGTTTGATCCTGATCAAGACTGGTTTCATAACGCCGTGATGGATATTGAAACAGATTTATCCGCCCATGACTTGTTAAAAAACCTGCAAGATATCGAAGAAAATTTTGGCCGTGTCCGAAGCGTGCCTAATGCCCCGCGCTTGCTGGATTTAGATTTATTGGCTTATAATGATGCAATAATCGAAGATAGCAAAAAACTCATCGTGCCACACCCGCGGATGCATGAACGATTATTTGTTTTAAAACCTTTGGCAGAAATAAATGCCCAATGGAAACATCCCGTTTCTGGTGATGTTATATCTGAAATGCTCAATAATATTCCTGACACGCAAGAGGCAAAAATGTTGGAAGATCTATGGTAGATATAAAAAACATGATTCAGAGCGCGCCGCTGATTATGGGGGTTGTAAATGTTACCCCTGACAGTTTTTCTGATGGCGGAAACTTTCTTGATACCAATAAAGCCATTGAACATGCTTTTAAATTAATTGAAGAAGGCGCAGATATTCTTGATATTGGCGGGGAGTCTACGCGCCCCAACGCCACGCCCGTTTCTATTGAGGAAGAACAAAAACGCATATTGCCTGTTATTGCGGCGTTAAAGTCAAAAGGCGTCAGCACGCCTCTATCTATTGATACGCGCCATGCAGACACCATGCAAAAAGCGATAGAGGCAGGGGCAGACATCATTAATGATGTTAGTGCGCTCAGTCACAATGCCGCATCACTTGATGTTGTTGCGGCGGCAAACGTGCCTGTGATTTTAATGCATATGCAAGGCACGCCAGAAACAATGCAACAACGCCCACAATATGAAGACGTGGTTAAAGATGTAATGACCTATTTAGAGGGACGTAAAAAATTATGCATGGATGCGGGCATAAAATCAGAAAATATTATCCTTGATCCTGGCATTGGCTTTGGCAAAACGCTCGAAGATAATTTACAAATTTTAAAGAACTTAAATAAATTTCAGGCACTGGGGTGCCCCATTTTACTGGGGGCTTCGCGCAAAAGTTTCATCGAAAAAATTGTGCCCAACACGCCGCCCGCGGAACGCTTAGGCGGCTCTTTAGCGGCGGCTCTTTATGGTTTGCAAAATAATGCCCAAATTTTTCGCGTTCACGACGTACTGGAAACAAAACAAGCCTTATTAGTTTGGAAATCTATTTTAGGGGTGTGAAGTCGTTAGATCGGTAGGCACGATCCCTTTCGTCGTGCGTGCCGAATTGTTCTTCGCAAATTTATATCTGTTGTTGTTCGTCTTTGTAATTTATTCGTGTTAGGTGAAAAGAATATTCCCTTAAAACCAAGTCGCATATATGTTGGAATAGTATTATCAACGGGTTTATTGACCCCTATAAGGGGGACATCTAATGCTAAAGCAATATTATTTGCCGCTTTTGCAAAGCTTGAAATAACATATCCTTTTAATAAGCGTTCTTGGGATTTTTCTTTTCCTTCTATATTGTTTATTTCAACAATAGTTGTGTTTCGTTTTTTTGCCTCTATTTCTATATAGGCAAGTCCACATAAATCAGTTGAATTATATAGCGCTAAAGTAAATGTTTTTGGGTCACCCGAGTGTTGACTTGTATAATCCATCCAAGGAAAGCTCCCATATTTCCATTGATTTTTTAGGGCATCTTTTGTTTTTGGATGTAATTGGTTTCCTTCTATATTTACAGCGATAACATTTAAGCTGTATAAGCCCAATATTTCTTGAAGACTTTTGGATGTTTTCTCACACGCCTTTACTAGCTTTGCTTTTTCTTCAGCTGTAAAGGGCGTTAATGGCTCTATACTTAACCGCGAACTTTTTTTTGACCAAAAATAGAACATGATAATTGATACAATAAATTAATTATTATGTCAATTGTTTTGCTCTTTAATTAAATCTATATCCCATGGGAAGTCAGGGGCGTTTGCTTTTGGTTTAAAATGATAGAGCTTGGCGTTTTCTGTGCGCTCGAACGGCGCGCTATATAGACAATGAAACGCGCGAAAGACGCCGCCATGACACACGATTAGTACAGGCGCGGGACTGTTATTCAAAATATCTGTGAGGGCTTTTTTTATACGCTCATGAAAGGCTGCGTGGGTTTCACCATTGGGCGGGTTCTCGCCGGCATAAAAACGCGGACGAATATCGCTCCAAGGCTGTTTTTCCCAATCACCAAAATGATGCTCCCCGATTAACGGTTCTTCTTGCATCGGTAGTTTGAGATTTTGGTTCATAATTGTCGCGGTGTCGCGCGCGCGGGATAAATGGGAATGAACAATGAGGTTTGGCGGTGCTGGCAATTTATCCAACACTTTGCCTGCCAGTGCTGCTTGCTCTTTACCCAAATCCGTTAAAGCAACATCAAGATTGCCACTGAAATATTGATCACGGTTCGCGACGCTCTGCCCGTGGCGGATCATATAAAATTCTTTGGCGGGGATAAGCGTCATGTGGCTAAAGCTTGAATATCTTGTAAGGTTTTCTCCGTTACATCCACCATGCCTGTTGCCAATGTATCTTTTAAAATTTTTGCGGATCTATCACCGGGGATGGAAACATTATTGTGATTGGGGGCGGGGTCACTGTTGCGAATATGACTTAAAATTTTACTCACGCGCTTTGCGTATGATGTGCTCCCTAAATGTTTTGGGTCTATGGCGATGATGAAAAAACCATCCTTGCCATAGGTGACATTGTGTAGCACTTCACCACCAATCATCAGGCCGATCATCTCCACAAACAAGCCAAGGGCAAAACCACGATAATCCGCCAGCGGCAATATCGCACCAGCCTTTGCGGCATCATTGGGATTTGTCGAAGGATTACCATCTTTATCAATGATACATCCCGCAGGGAGGTCTTCGCCTTTGTCTTTTGCCACCATAACTTTACCAAATGCAATGGCAGAGGTCGCAAAATCAGCGATGAAATGATTACCATCCTCACTGGGGACAGCAAGGCCAATTGGGTTTGTGCCAAGAAATCTTTCTTTACCTGCGGGGGCAGTGACCATGCATTCTGAACTGCAACTCATGAGGCCAATAAGGCCGTTTTCGGCCAGCCGCGTCATGTAATATGCCATGCTTCCCGTATTGCCAAAATAATTCTTCATGCCAACAAAGCTTAAGCCATGTTGTTTTGCACGCATCACAGACTCATCCAAAACCATTTTACCAACCATAGGGCCTAGATTCATATGGGCGTTAATAATGGCAGTGTTGCCTTTATCGTTCGTGATTTCTGGGACATCGACGGGCAAGCCCATCATTTTAATGGCATCAACAAGTTGGGGAATACGCACCATGCCGTGGGATTTTTTGCCGCTACATTCATTCTCTAAATAATGATCAACGGTGATTTCTGCGTGCTCTGGCGATAGCCCCGTTCTGGTAAGGGCTTTCAGGCATAATTCTTTTAAGTCATCAATCTTAATTTCAGCCATAATGTTCCTTTGTGCGTGCGTCCTCCCGTTTACGGGTATGACAGCTCTTTTATTCTATAATTCATTTGAATTATAGAATAAATTAAAAAGCATGGAAAATTGGACAGATCAAGGGATTGTCTTATCAGCCCGCCCCCACGGGGAGGGCGGGGCGATTGTTGCTTTGCTAACGGAGCATAATGGCCGCCATGCAGGGTTTGTGTATGGGGGGCAATCCTCCTCTAAGCGTGCTATGTTGCAGGCGGGAACGGCGGTCAAGGCGAATTGGCAAGCCCGCACCGATGATCAACTGGGCTTTTACACGCTGGAGACGGAAAAATCGTTGGCGCCAGATATATTACAAAGCTCAATGAAGTTGGCAGCACTGCTTTCCGCTTGTAGTCTCTGTGATGCGGCTCTGCCGGAGCGCGAAGGCCATGCGGGGCTTTATCATGGTTTGATCGCGTTAATGACGGCAATGGAAAGCGACCATTGGGAAGCTGCTTATGTGATGTGGGAAATTCAATTGCTACGGGAGTTAGGGTTTCGCCTAGATTTAAAACGTTGCGCGGGTGGCGGCGATGCGGATACGCTCAAATATGTCAGCCCCAAATCTGGCCGCGCCGTCAGCGCCGCGCAAGGCGAAATTTATAAAGAAAAATTATTGGCTCTCCCCAATTTTTTAAGACCTGAAGCTATGCAAGAAGGGGACGTGGGG
>CALDTV010000025.1 GCA_937923625.1 uncultured Alphaproteobacteria bacterium | reverse complement strand
GTTACATTTGCGGCTAAATATTCTGGATTATCATCAATAGTGGCGGTTTTATCGTCGCGTTGCGCATAATGCTTGCGTAAAAAGTCCGTACGGCGAAAGTTAATGATTGCCATCAGCCAAGGCTTAAACGGTCTGTCACCGCCATAAGATGATAATGATTTATGCACAGAAATGAGTACTTCTTGCGCAACATCCTCTGCGGCGTCACGGTTAGATAAGCTCTTGATAACATTATTACGAATATAAGGGTAAAGTTCACTCAGAAGGTTATTATAAGCCTTTTTGTCACCACCTTGTGCGGCGATAGCCCATTCTTGCCATTGATCTGATTGTGATAAAGTCAAAAAATTTCCTAAAAATAAATAAAAAGAAAATTGGTCGGAGTGGAGAGATTCGAACTCCCGACATCCTGCTCCCAAAGCAGGCGCGCTACCAGGCTGCGCTACACTCCGACTGAGAAGGTTTTTACCGTAAGCCCTCAAAGACTTCAAGCATTATTCTATGTTTAAATTACCAAAAGCTTGATGACGAAGCATATCACCCTTTTGAATGCTCAGCTTTTGGCTTAAGCCGCCATTGATTTCCAAAGCCGTAAAAGCATTTCCCATTGATGAAATCCCCGTTAAATCATGCGGTTGGGCGTTTTCGTGGATATGCGTAATAATACCACGCCGATCAGTGAAAATAACATCTAACGGAATAAGCGTGTTTTTCATCCAAAAGCGCCGCTCTGCGCTATTGCCAAAATAAAATAACATTCCATGATTTTGAGCCATATGCTCTTTGTTCATTAAACCTTGGGCGAATTCATGTGGCTTTGTCACAAGCTCAACCTCAAAAGATTCGGTTGAACCATCAAGTCTTTCGATCACAAGGGGAGATCTTTCAAGGCCGTCATTGCCCTTTGGCAGACAGGCCGCCAAAGGAATAATAAAACATATAAGAACAAAAAGCCGCACGCTTTAAAAACCGCCAAAATACATGTATTGCACATAAACATGTGCAATCGCGATCGTCGCAAGCATCATTGGAAAGGCCAGCTTTAAGAACTTCACAAAAGAAATGCGATGCCCTGCCCGCTCTGCAAAGCTCGCGACCATCACATTCGCACTGGCGGCAATGATAGAACCATTCCCCCCCAAACACGCGCCAATCGCCAAACACCACCAAAGCGGCCCCATGTTCTCTGTGCCGCCAAAGGTCGGAGCCGTAGATTCAAGCAAGGGGATCATCGTTGCCACAAATGGAATATTATCAATGATCGCGGAGAAAACAGCAGAAGACCAAAGAACAACAATTCCTGTTGTCGCCATATCGCCGCCCGTTACGGTCAATAATTTTTCTCCCAAAATGGCAAGAACGCCTGCATGTTCCACCCCGTAGACCAACATGAACAAACCCATAAAGAAGAAAATAGTTTCCCACTCCACACGCCCAAGCGCGTCATGCACTTTGTGGGTTTGTTTTTCTGGATCATACTTATAGATATTTAACAGCATTAACAAAGCCGCCCCCGTAAGCGCAGTTGTGCCAGGCTCGATGCCGTGACCATGCCCCCACACAAAGCCAAAAATCACAAGTGCCAAAACAAAAAGTGACTTCATTAGAAGTGGTTTATCCGTCAAGGCTTCTTCTGGCTTATAACGCAATAAATGCGCTTTTGCCTTTAACGTTGTGCTCATTTTACGCCCCCACACAAGATCGAAAAACACAATCATAACCACCATCAAAATCGCCGCAATTGGTGCCGTATTTTGAATGAAATCCATAAAGCTAAACCCAAGCGCAGAGCCAATAAGAATATTTGGCGGATCACCAATAAGCGTTGCCATCCCGCCAATATTAGAAGAGAAAATCTGCGCGACTAAAAATATATAAGGATTTAGCTTTAGCTGTTCTGTTAAAAGTAACGTGATCGGCACAATCAGCATCACAGTTGTTACATTATCAAGAAGCGCGGAGAAAACTGCCGTAATGATTGATAACACCGCCAATAATGCCCGTGGGTTCCCCCGCACCGACTTTGCCGCCAGAATAGCAACATATTGAAAGACGCCCGAGTCTTTCATAATACCAACAATCACCATCATCCCGATCAGGAGGAAAATAGTATTAAAATCAATTCCACCAACGGCGAGCTCTTGGTTTAAGACACCAAGCATGATCATTAAGCCCGCGCCAAGCAATGCGACTACCGCACGGTTAATGCGCTCTGATATAATAAACACATAGGCCAAACAAAGAATGACCGATGACACAATCATCGGGTCCCATCCAAATATAACTTCAGGCAGACCGTGCGCCATGCCATGCCCCACAGCTTCATGTACCGCATGCGCAGCAGTATCATTTTCTAACGTTGCCATATTCTTCACCTTCTACACCTTCTATTTTTTTATAAAAAAAACGACATAAATAATTATGCCGCTTCTTCGTCTTCAATTTCTTCTAAAACATCGTAGAGGTTATCTAACAATGTTTGGCGTGTAATGACGCCTTTAAATTCTTTTGTGTCTTCATCAATAATTGCAACAGGAGAGCCCCGTTTCGCGAGCACCAATAATGCCTCAATCGTAGAGGTTTCCGGTGTTACTGTCGCCGCATCCGTTTTAATTAATTCTGCAATTGATACTTCATGCAATTTACGCAAACGCTTTGCCATACCTGGTGTAGCGCCCACAACAAAGTTCAAATTATCCAAACCATCTTCCATAACGGCCGATTTGGGGAGTAAATTAACCAGAATTTGTTGTAAACCAACAAGCCCCAAAAATTTACCTTCATTGTCCAAAACAGGAATATTACGAATATTCTTTTCTTTAAAAATTTTAAGAATTTCTTCAACGGTTTGATCTGGCGTCACCGTTACAACGTCTTTGACGATTGCTTTCTCACAAGAACTTAACATGATGCATCCTCTTTTTTAATTTGAGAAAACTATACGCCCCTAACCAGAGGATGCAATAAGTTTTAGGGCACGATTGCTACTTTAACCGCAGAGAGAGGACAGCCAAGTTGAGCAACCACTTCGCTCGCACTCATGCTTTGCGGAAGACTTACTTTTTCATTTCTGATTGTTGCACTTCTTGGAATAAAAACATCTAAAGAATAAGTCCCTGCAAAATTTATAACTTTGTGTGTTGCAAAATCATAAGTCGAAGAAGCATAGCTGTGGTGAAGAAAGAATGGCACGCCAGTGTAAGTTTCATTTATATGGCTGACTGATATGTTTCTGCCATCCTCATCATACGTATAATCGCAACTTTTCCTCACGGCTATATTACCGTCTGCGGCCTGTTGAAAGTAAGTACCAAGCACGCCAGAAGCCGTCGTTAATAGAAAAGTGGATACCCCCGCCACAGCCGCAAAAGCTCTCGCCCATTTAATAGGTTTTTTTATTTTATTTTGAGACACAGCATTAACTATTTATTTTACCCAAATCGTTCTTACAACCATAGATTTTTATGTCAAGAGTATTTTTAGTCTAATCCCTTAAGCCTGCGCTGTGCATTTGTGCGTACGTTCCGTTTTGGCTCATAAGCTTTTCATGTGTCCCCTGCTCTATAAGCTTTCCATGTTCTAAAACCAGAATTTGGTCTGCGGCCTGAACAGTCGATAATCTATGGGCAATCACAAGCGTTGTACGTCCTTTTTGAAGCTCAGCAAGCGTTTTTTGAATGGCGCGTTCAGCCTCGTTATCAAGAGCAGAGGTTGCCTCATCAAGAAGCAAGATTGGCGCATCCCTTAAAATCGCGCGCGCGATAGAAATACGCTGGCGCTGTCCGCCGGATAAAGTAACACCATCTTCACCAAGGCGCGTATCATATCCTTGCGGCAAAGCGCGGATAAATTCATCGGCTTCAGCGGCAATGGCAGCCTGAATAATTTCATCTTGATATGCGCCATCAGATTGCCCTTGCTTGCCGTAACCAATATTCGCCCAGACAGTGTCATCAAATATGGTGATATCTTGCGACACAAGCGCCATATTGCCGCGCAGGCTGGCTTTTGTAATTTCACGAATATCTTGCCCATCGATGAACACCCTGCCCGATGTCACATCAAAAAACCGAGGAATAAGATTTAAAATCGTCGTCTTACCACTCCCTGAACGTCCAACAAGCGCGGTGACTTTGCCGCCTGGCATGGTGACAGACACACCGTCCAATGCTTTCTTTTCATCATCAGGATTATATTGAAATATCACATTATCGAGCGTAATTTCTGGCTGTTTTAATTGAACATCTGTGGCATCTTTTGCGTCCGTCACATCGGCCTTTGTATCCAGCATTTCAAAAACACGCTCAGCCGCCCCCAAGCCAGTCTGTAAAGTATTGTTCAGCCGCGCCAGCTTTTTCATTGGTTCATAGGCCATGGTGAAAGCTGTGATAAAGGACAATAATTGCCCTGCTGTGCTTTGCCCCGCTGCCACTTGGTAGCCGCCATAAACAATGATGCCAAAAACGACAATACCAACGAGCGTTTCATTAACAGGCGTCGATAAATTGCCAATACGCACAGATTTAAGCGTTAAATTCCGGACTTTATGAATGAATTTGGACATTTGCTCTTGCTCATGCCCCTCCATGCCATAGGCCTTCACAAGTCGTATTCCTTGAAATATTTGTGACAAGCGATCCGACAGGCTGGCTTGCCCGTCTTGAATTTCGCGTGACATTCTGCGTAATTTACGACCAATCCATGCGACAAAAAGCGCGATGAACGGAAAAATCGTAAAACAGGCCAAAGCAAGCTTCCAGTCCTGATAAAACATAACAACAATCAATAAAATAAGTGTAATAAGGCTTTTACCGATTCCCGTTAAACATCCTGTCACCGCTGTACGGAGAATATTCACATCATTGGTAACACGCGATAGTAGTTGCCCACTGGGGTGCGCATGAAAAAACTTCAAATCTAGATGCATGAAATGCCCAAACATTTCATTTTGTATGGCTGCCACGATCTTATGACCGATTTTATTCATCAAAATTGTATCTAAATAGGTCGCAATGCCGCGCACAAAAAAGATAATGAAAATGCCAAACCCCAAGCCCCATATACGGTTAGTGTTGCCCGCTACCAATACCTGATCCATCACGGGCTCAATAATAGCCGCGAATGCCGCCGTCATTGCCGCCGCAATAATCATAAAAAACACCGCCAACGCCAACGTTCCCTTATGTTGACTAATATAATCGCGTGCCAAACGCCGCACCAACGGCCATGTTTTGGGCATGGTGTTTTTGCTGTTTTTTTTGTTTTGTTCTTTGTTTTCTGGCGCCAAAGGCGTATTTTGGGACATGTAATTTATATTCTTATTAAAAAACGAATTTATCCTATGACATCTCCCGTCGATAGTAAAACATCCGCTGATAATTTTAATGCACTCTCACAGCAAGGGCCTGCAGGGATTGGTATTGCCCTTGGTAGCGGTATGGCAAGGGGGTTCGCCCATATTGGTGTGCTAAAGACCCTGAATAAGCACGGTATTTACCCTTCTATTGTTGCTGGCACTTCCATTGGCGCCCTTGTTGGCGGTAGTTATTTGACGGGTCAATTGGATGAATTGGAAGAATGGGCGATATCGCTTAACCGATTTCGTATTTTTTCTTATCTAGATTTTCGTGTCCGAAGCGCGGGGCTTATTGGCGGCAATAAACTTGATAAGCTTTTGGATAAGTATTTTGAAGGCAAAAAGATTGAAGAGCTTCCCCACCCTTATATCGCCATTGCTTCAGATTTATTAACGGGGCATGAGGTTTGGTTGCGCAAGGGCAATCTAAAAGAAGCAATGAAGGCTTCCTTCGCGCTTCCGGGGGTATTTCCGCCCATTTCAAAGAATCATCGCAATTTGGTCGATGGTGCGTTGGTTAATCCTGTGCCTGTTTCTGTCTGCCAAGCTTTGGGGGCGCGTATGACGATCGCGATTGATCTTCATGCTGACATTATTGGTAAATCTGCAAAACCTGGGCAAGGTTTTCAAACGGTTGCAGGATTTGACGTGTATGATGACAACGAAGTGCCCGAGGCACAGCAAAAGAAATTTTTTGGCTCTGGCATGGCGAAGCGCTTATTTAGGCGCGAGGAAAACAGCCCTAGCTTGTTTGGCGTGATGGTTTCTGCTTTGACCATTATCCAAGACCGCATTACACGCTCCCGCCTTGGGGGCGACCCCCCTGATATTCATATAAAACCACATGTAGGACATATTGGCATGTTGGAATTTGAGCGTGCAGAAGAGCTTATCAAATTAGGCGAAGAAGCCACAGAACGGGCCATGCCAAAGATTAAAGTCGCCATGCAAGTCCTTCTAGACCCCGATCAACGACCTGACCAAGAAGTTGTGGAAATATCAATAGATGAGACCTAATGATAATTTGTTAATAATTGGCTGTTACTATTATTTTTTATCTAAAAAAAGCTCATTGAACATAAAGGACGACAGTCATGGTGCATGAAAGTTTAATTCAAAAAGAAGAACTTACAAATGCGTTATGCGCAACATTACAGATATTTATCTTTTGGGCTGTTTACGCTTTTTATGCTTACGATCAGGAAGGGCGTTACCCCATTGCATTTCATCCACCAAATATTTAGGCATAACATTACCATACTGAATAATAAGGTTTTTCAATGTGTTATCGACTTCTTTTAAATTGGTGCAATGCATAAAATTTGCCGCATGAAGGCCCGATTTAAATAAACAAGTATCAATTCCTGCGGCCTGCGCGCCAACAATATCATGCGCCATCGTATCGCCGAGCATCACAGTATGCGATGGATAGATTTCCTTGGCTTGAAAAAGATCAACGCATTTTTGAAAGATATATTTATGCGGTTTCCCTATATAGTAAACAATGCCCCCAGCATCTTCGTAGCGACGCGCCAACAAACCCGGCCCCATTAAGAAGTTCGTGCCGATTAAACCTTTACTATCTTGGTTGGCACAAACTGCCTTTAAGCGGCGCTGAATGGCACGACGAATAACAGGATCATAATGCTCCAGTGTTTTCATGGGGTAATCCATGCCAAGCAATAAAACAAAATCTGCTCGTTCTATGTCATCTGTTACCTCAATGCCCGTTCCTTCCAACATGGAAACGTCACCACGGCGCGTTATAACAAAAGCCGTTTTGCCAATATCTTTAAAAATACCGTCTTTTTGCTCCGTCAGCCCTTGTTGTATGACAATTGTTGGCGTCACAATATCTTGGTAGAGACTAGGGCCGATTCCCATTTTTTTCAGTTCCGCTTTTTTATCATCATAATTTTTGCGGTCATTCGTCAGAATAATAATATGTTTTTTGCGCTCTTTGAATTCTTTCAGGCAATCAACAGCGCCCGGGAAAGCATCTTCACCATCATGAAGAACGCCCCAGTCATCAATAATTATTCCCATGTAACTGTCAGAAATGTCCGACAGACCGGCACAGAATTTGGTCTTCGCCATGAAATTAATACCCTTTAAAACGCTTCTTTAGAAAAGCACAAAAGACAGGGGCAATTTCGAGCCGCCCGCCTGTAGCAAATCAATTTGCGTATTATGCCTGTATTTGAAAAAGCAATCAACACTATCGAAAATGCTGCTTGTTATAAGATGCATGTCCAATAACTATGTGACGTTTAACACTTTTCGGTCAACTTGATTGCTGTGATCGGCGATTTCACAAATAACGCCATATAAGCCTGCAATATCACTTGAAGCAAAGGTTGAAGATAAAAGTGCGCCGTGGTCATTCTCTATGGCTTGTTCATAGACTTCTTCAAATTGTCGAATGAAGCGGTTGATATAAGTACGGAATTCATTATCGCTCTTATATTTATCCTCTAATTTATCCATAGGGAGTGTCGCTTTATTCTCCACTAAATAACGGGTAAATGCCCCTACATCACCTTTTTGATATGCTTTCCATACACGCTCTTGAATGCTGCCTTCTACCATTCGTGTGATATCAACAGAAAGGGAGTGCAAACTCTCCAAGACAAATTTTGCTGAATGTAGAAATGATTCCCGCTGAAGGCGTGCATCATCGTTTCGAATCTTCTCCGCTTGCCCCTTAGCATCTTGGGAGGCCTTAAAGAGCGATGTTGATTGCCTTAAATAAGCAGCAGCGGCTTCATCGACGACTTTTGCGGCCTTAATGGAAACATCTGCCAAATATTCTGTCTCACTTTCCAATTTGCTACGCGAATTTTCAATCTTGGCCTGCGCATCATTGGCAGCCTGATCAATGCTTTTCATTTTCATTGATAACGAAGAAATCGCTTTTGCAATTTTACCCGCCGTACGATCAGAAACAACGACGACTTGATCCGCCTGCCTGTCTAGCGATGCACCATATTCTTTTGTTTTCGTAAGGCTCGCTTTAATGCGCTCCTCCATTTTCTTGGAACGAATAGAAAAATCTTCACCCGTTTTTTTCATATCCATTAACAAACCACCCGAGGATTCAAGCATTTTCGCGGCTTCATTTCTAACCCGCTGGGAAACCTCTTCCATTTGCTGCCTTGTTGCTTCCGCCAATTTTTTCAAGCTTTGTTTTTGTTCATCGGCCTTCACACCAACAACATCAAACTGTTCAACAGCATCGCCAGATAAATCACGAATATCGGCAACTTGGCGCACGAAATTCGTGCTGGCGTCATTCATTTGCGCCACAGTCTCGCCGACGGAAACCGACAAATCACCAAATTGATTATTCAGCGCTTTTTGCACGCTTTCTATCTTGAGCAATGCCTGATCTGTTGTTAGATGAATATTAGAGGACTGCTTTTTAAAACGATCTTCTACCTGCAAAATTTTCTCATTCGCTGATTGAACAGCCGTTTCAATATCAACAACACGGCCACTTAAATCCTGCCCCGCCTGATCGAGTAAATTCGCGGCATCTTCTGTTGAAGAAGATAAATTCTCAAGGCGCTCATCAAATAAGATGCCCATTGTTTTTAACTTCTCCAAATTGCTTGTTGTGCCCGCATCAAACATTTTAGACATCGTCTCTAAATCTGATTTTGTGCGCGCGATAGCCAAGGCGGCTTTGTCATGAATAGGCGCAATGACCTCCCCTGATTTTTCCAAGGCCTCTGTCGTGTCATTAATCGACCTTGTCGCCGCCACAGAGCTTTCAACAAGATTTTTAACTTTCTGGCTAATATTGCTATCGAGAGTATTAAGCTCATCAATGACTTTGGCCGAATCTGTTTCAACAGTTTCAACATGATCGCTTAACGTATCTTTAAGACGGTTAATGTTTTTCTCTGCGGTATCAGAAACATTTGTAAGCTCATCTGACTGTTTTTTCAGCAATCCACCAACATTTCCAATCTTACCAATCACATTCATAATTTCAGTGGCTAGATTATCTTTTTCATCACGCATTAAGCTACTAGCGCTTCTTGAATGTCCCGCAATTTGCCCCACCAAAGTCGAAATTTCTTGCGATTGAACGCGCAAGCCTTCACGAATATTTTGCGCATTTGCCAAGGCTTTGTCTGAGGCGTTATTTAATTCAAAAATACGGCTCGAAAGCGCTTCTTCTATCTCAATATGTTTACTTTCTGCTTTTTCAACGGCGCGGCTCATTGCTTCCAACGGTGCCGTCATCGAAATTCCAACAGATTTGACCCGCTCATCCATCGCGTTTTGTGCTTTTGAAATTTCTGCGCTCTGTCTTTCAACAGTTTCAGCAAGTTTTTCGACCTGCATATCAACGAAGCCAGATGAGGACTTGATATCTTCTCCAGATTTATCAAGCATGTTTGCTGACTGCTCAAGTTTTTCTGCCGCCGCGTGGCTAATAGCGCTCAGAGCATCGACTTTTTCATCGGCTTTGGCCATTATCTCATCTGCTTTAATCTGCGATTCTGTTGTTACTTTCATAATCTTATCAACAGCGCCTGTAATCGTTGTGCCTACGGCTCCAACATCTTTTGCTGCCACATCCAACGCCCCTACAATCTTGCTGGCTGTTTCATCGCCTGTTTTTTCAATGCGATTAATTTTTTCATCCACATCGGCAACAATATCATTCAAATTACTGACACGCTTCTTAAGGCGATCTTCCAATGACTCTGTCCGATTTTCAATCTCGCCAACAGAATTTTGAATAGCCTCAAGGCTGCCATTTAACTTATCCGCAATGCCAGCAACCTTATTCACCATAAGCTCTGTATCGTCACTTAATACGTTACGTTGATCAATTTTATCCGATAATTCTAATAAGCGCTGTGTTCTTGTTTCTAATGATTGCGCTAAACGATCAATATTCATTTCCGTTGATTTTGATTGCTCCATAAAGCTTTTCATCTCAGCGCCCAATCCCGCCTTGGCTCTGTGGATAGAATTAAGGACAGATTCACTTTTTGATGATAATTCAGCAGCTTGCGCGTTTATTTGATGGGTGTTGTTAACGGCATGATTATTGACATCATAAGACACAAATTTCGTTTGTTTGGGCAGATCAAAATTTTGAAGCTCCGCACGCAAAGTCTTAACAACATTTTTAACTTCATTATGACGTTGTATGTAAGCCAAAAACATCCATAAAAACGCCAAAGGCGCCAAAATTCCTGCTAAAAAACCGCCCAAAATATGTGGCTGTTGCAAGAATAATGTGCCAAAGCCCATACTTCCCTGTATATAAAAAGCAACAAGGCAAAGCCATAAAACGCTCATGACTACGCCAATAATATTGGTGATCTTCAACGTTGTGAATGACGTTGCTTTTCCTTGTTTGTCTCCCCGCTTCTTAACTTCAGTTTTTGTAAAAGCTTTAGATTCTAATTTATTGTTTTTAAATGATTTTCTTTGATTTTTTTTATTTTGCGATGATGGCTTTTGTTCATTCGCGACATCGTCCGTAATATCATAAAGACGCGGGCTTTTTCGTGGTGATGGTTGCGCCTGATTTTCAATCTTATCCTTACGAGGCTTGTGAAAACTATCGCGGGATACAGGTTTTGCAGGATAATTTGGCGCTAAAGCTTTTTTATTTGCCTGCTCATCACCAACCGAAGTTATGCGAAGCTTTGTAAGGCTGGAACCAGATTGAATTTTAGCAACTGGCCGCGTTTTTCTGTTCAAAATAGAATTTTTCAGCTCTTTTTCCATTTTTAACGACGTTGTTTTATCGTTTATTGATATATTGCTCGCTTCCCTCAAAGGTTTTGCCGACAAAGTAGAAGATAGCTTATTAAGCGTTTCCTCCATTTTTTTAGAACGTGCATCAATAGCAACGGCAACATCGGGAGTTTTACGTGCAGAAAAATCGCTCATAACAAAAGCCTTTTGGATAATTTAATATTGTTTTATTTGAAGGCTTTATAAAGACATGCTCATCCACCCTCTGCAAGGCAGGATTTAAATTTTTCGCAAAAAAAATGATAATGGCTTAAAAATCCATGTTTTACAGTCTTTCAAGACAAGTTAAGCTTGTGGATAGAAATGGCGATTTCATAAAAAACATATAAAAATGCTTGAGGAAAACTGCTGTATAAGATTATTTATAAATAAAATAAGCTATTTATTTACAGTGTCTTGTAAATATTTTTTAATATCAAGCTTTAACTCTTTTGATAGTAAATAAAGCCCAATCACATTGGGTATTGCCATCGCAAAAATCATTGAATCTGAAAAAAGAATAATGCTATCGAGCGCGGAGGCAGAACCAACAATGATGAATAGGCAGAATATAACTTTATAAGCCATTTCGATCATTGGCTTTTCTCCTGTCAAATAGGTCAAACCTTTCAGACCATAATAAAACCAAGCGATCATGGTCGAATAGGCAAACATGAAAACCGTTAAGGCCAAAACATAAGGAAACCAAGGAATAGCGCTCTCAAAAGCGCGAGAGGTTAAGCTAACCCCCTCCATACCTTCGCTGCCCTCATATGCCCCAGTCATCACAATCACAAGCGCGGTGACCATACAAATAACAATTGTATCAATAAACGGCCCCAACATCCCGACAAAGCCCTGTGATACAGGCTGATTTGTTCGCGCCGTCGCATGCACAATCGCAGCTGAGCCGACCCCTGCTTCGTTTGAAAAAGCCGCACGCTGCACTCCGATTAATAACGTCCCTAAAACTGCGCCAAAGCCAGATTCGGGCGTTAAAGCCATTTGAAAGATTGTCGCAAAACCAGATGGAATATTTTGGTAATTCATTGCGATAACAATCAATCCAGCCAATAAATAAAGCCCCCCCATAAAGGGCACAATTTTGGAGGCCACATTCGCAATAGATTTTAGACCGCCAATAATAACAACCCCCACCAATACAACCATGAATAAGCCAAACAGCCAGCCCTTATCCGCCATAAAGCTTGCTTCGCCGCCTGAAACATTCACAATTTGTTGAAAGGCCTGATTGGCTTGGAACATATTCCCTGCGCCAATTGCGCCGCCAATAGTACAAACGGCGAAAAAACCCGCTAAAAATTTCCCCATCAAAATCTGATCATGGCGGGCGAAGGCTGATTTCAAATAATACATCGGCCCACCAACAACATTGTCAGGACGCTTCGTGTCTGGAATTTCGCGATATTTCACACCAAGGGCGGCTTCGGCAAATTTTGTGGTCATACCAAAAAGCCCCATCAGGGCCATCCAAAAAACAGCCCCAGGGCCACCCGCAGAAACAGCCACCGCAACGCCAGCAATATTTCCTAAACCCACAGTGCCTGAGAGTGATGTAGCCAAAGCTTGAAAGCGGTTAATCGCGCCCGCATCGGTTTTCTTATCAAACTTGCCGCGCAGAATATCAATAGAATGCTTAAAATAACGAATGTTTATAAAGCCAAAATAGAGCGTTAAAAACAACGAAATGGCGACCAGCCACACAAGAATAAGCCGAATATCATATCCCGTCCAAGGCTCGGCATAAAAGATCACACTGGCGACGAAATCCGCGACTGGCTTAAAAGCCGCATCAATTTGCTGGTCTATACTCATCTTTTATTGCCTCTTAAACATAAATGATATGCTTAAAGATACGCAGGTTTAAGCTATTGCCAAGAAATCACTGATTTTTTATGCACAGAACCTTATACTTATTCACATAACATTAAAAGATATGCACGAAAGCGAAAATGTTGCTCAAAATAACTTAACGGCAAATAGATTTTGTTAAAGGCTGGCTTGAGGTGGAGCTTGCGATCCAGTTTTTAAATTCCTGACGGCTCATTTGGCCTACTTTTGGAATACGTGGTGCGTAAGTGGCACAAAACACATCGGGGCGCATTTGTGCGACATCTGATGATACTTTATTGGCAAAAGATGTTCGCATATTATGTAATTTCTTTTCAGCGCCGCCGCCATTTTTCTTATTATGTTTAATTAACGTCTTTTCGTAGCCAGAAAACAAATCTTGATGACGATTGGTGATTTCGCGATATTCTTGGTAAAAATTCTTCCAACCGCGTGGTGTCATATGCTGACAATTTAAACCAATAACCATTAGCTCACTATGGATGCGTATCCCTTGCTCTGCTTCGGCTTCGGCCGCGTTGTAACAACTAGCCGCCATTGCAGGCGCACTTAAAAATAACATAGACAAACAAGCCAAAACATAACGCATAACAAAAATCCTTTTTTCAATAAAAATACACAATGGGCACTAAACTTACTCATTAATGCGGCAACTTAATGACCGCAACAAAATAAAACAAGTTTTATACAACTTCCGTCAGCAAAGTTTTACCATCAAAATGCGCCAAAATATTATCAATTAGCAATTGTCCCATTGCTGTGCGTGTCTCAACAGTGGCAGACCCAACATGGGGAAGAAGAACAACATTATCCATAGACATAAACTCTGATGGAACGTGCGGCTCATTGGCGAAAACATCCAATCCTGCCGCTTTAATCGTTCCATTTTGTAGCGCTTCGATTAAAGCAGGTTCATCCACAACAGAGCCACGAGCAATATTAATCAAAATGCCCGAAGCGCCGAGCGCATCCAAAACATTTGCATCAATCAAATTCGCCGTCGCTGCCCCTCCAGGGCAACATAACATTAAATAATCAACATCTTTTGCCATCGCTTGTACGTCATTATAATATTTATATGAATATTGTGATTTTTTATTCGGACCATAATAGGAAACGTCCATCTCAAAAGCGTCACATCGCTTTGCGACCTTGGAACCAATGCCCCCTAGCCCAACAATACCAACCTTTTTACCCGTTAAAGACGTCCCTAACCCTAAATCACCATTAAGCCATTTTCCAACACGAACATACACGTCTCCTTCAACGACGCGCCGCGCTGTCGCCAATAATAAGGCCATACCTGTATCGGCAGTTTCAGCCGAAAGTACGTCGGGCGTGTTGGTCACTTTTATGTTGCGCTCTTGCGCGGCCTCAAGGTCAATATGGTCAAAACCGACAGAAAATGTCGCAATAATTTCCAAATTCGGTAAAGCCTCAATTAATTTTCGGCTCACTTGCTGGCCGATGGTACAATTAATTGCAACAATCTCCTGCTTATTATCTTCGATAATTTTGTTAATATTTTCCTCATCATAACCAAAGCTTTCAGGATCTTTATGATTATAAAGGCGAATGATGTTGAAACGACTTTCCATGGAATCCAATCCTAAAACGCCATTGCCGTGAAGTGCCAGTAAACTTTTCTTCATTATGATTTGCCTTTTATGAGCCCTTTTGTAAAAAAAAGTAATCTAACGCGAAGATTCAAAGAAGCGAAGAAGAATTTAATAATAAACGCCTTTCATTAGAATTTTTGGCGTTTAAGATTTTTCTTGCAATCATTGTTATTGCACCTTATAAATGCGGCAAATTCCTGATGTTTGTTAGGGTGGGTTCATTAAATTGAAACCCGCCTTTTTTAATGGGAATTCACATTTGTCATTCTGAGTAAAGCGAAGGGACTCATTATGACGCAACAAATCCTTCGTATTGCTAAGAATGACAGCTAAGAAATAACTATGAGACTATCTGGCCTAGAACAAAAGATCGTTGATATTGTAATCCCAGTCATTGAGGATATGGGAATCAGCCTGTTATGGGTTGAATATAAAAGCGGTATTTTGACTATTTTTGCCGAAAACCCAAAAACATCAAAACTTACCCTACAAGAATGCACCAACATCAGCCGCGAAGTCTCCCCCCTTTTGGAGGTCGAAGACCCGATTGATGGTAAATATCGCTTAGAGGTCAGCAGTGCTGGTATTGATCGCCCACTTTTTAACGTGCAGGACTATAAGAAATATCACGATTTAGAAGCAAAAATTGAACTGGATGAGCTTTTAGAAGGTCAAAAGAAGTTCCGTGGCTATATTCGTGAAAGTGACGAAAACCATGTAACCTTGGAAACAGATCACGGAAAGCTAGACTTGCCGCTTGCGTCCATATATAAAGCCAAATTAGTGATGACGGATGAATTGATTAAAGAAACCAAAAAGCGGTTTGAAATCGTAAATGAAAATACGCCTACAGAAGAATTAATAGAAACAACTAACTAAAAGACTAAAAAAGGATATCACCCCATGGAAATGTTACAAGTCGCCGATACCGTCGCGCGCGAAAAGAATATTGATCGCGAAATTGTTTTAGAAGCAATGGAAGAAGCTATTCAAAAGGCTGGCCGCTCTAAATATGGTCATGATCATGATATCCGCGCAGAAATTAACCGCAAAAGCGGCATTATTTCTATGAAGCGTTACCGCGAAGTTGTGGCGGATGATGCCGAGATTGAAGACGAAGTACAGCAAATCCCCCTTTCGCTTGCAAAACGTGACAAAAAAGATGCGGTTGTTGGTGAATTTTTAATTGATGAATTACCCCCGCTAGATTTCGGTCGTATTGCTGCCCAAACGGCAAAGCAGGTAATTGTTCAAAAAGTTCGTGAAGCCGAGCGCGCCCGTCAGTTCCTTGAATTTAAAGATCGTGTTGGTGAAGTAATCAATGGTGTTATCAAACGTGTTGAATACGGCAATGTCACTGTCGATATTGGTGGTGGTCGTGCCGAAGCCATTATTCGCCGTGAAGAATGTATCCCGCGTGAGCACCTTAAAACAGGGGATCGTGTACGCGCCTATATTCATGATGTACGTGAAGAACAACGTGGTCCACAGATTTTCCTATCAAGAACACACCCAGATTTCATGGCGATGTTATTTACCCAAGAAGTCCCTGAAATTTATGACGGCATGATTGAAATCAAAGCGGTTGCCCGTGACCCAGGAAGCCGTGCAAAAATCGCGGTTCAATCACGCGATGGATCTGTCGACCCTGTTGGCGCTTGTGTTGGTATGCGTGGTTCCCGCGTTCAGGCTGTAGTGAATGAGTTGCAAGGCGAGAAAATTGATATCATCAACTGGACAGAAGACTTAGGCTCTTTCATCATCTCTGCTCTTCAACCCGCCGAAGTTGCAAAGGTTGTTATGGATGAAGACAAAAAACGCATGGATGTTGTTGTGCCAGAAGAGCAACTTTCCCTCGCGATTGGTCGTCGCGGCCAAAACGTACGCCTTGCTTCTATGCTTGTTGGTTGGGACATTGATGTCATGACAGAAGAAGAAGAAACAAACCGCCGTGTCGAAGAATCTAAACACCGTACAGAACTCTTTATTAATTCACTTGATATTGATGAAATGATTGCCCAGCTTCTTATTGCTGAAGGTTTTTCTACGGTTCGTGAAATCGCCGAAACTCCTGTTGAAGAAATGACAGAGATTGAAGGTTTTGACGAAGAGATCGGCCAAGAACTGATCAACCGTGCGCAAGCATGGATTGACGAGCAAGCCAAAATACTTGAAACCAAAAAATCAGAATTAGGCATTAAAGATGACCTCATGGAATTTGAAGGTTTGACACCTGAAATTGTGATTAAGCTGGCTGAAAATGACGTAAAAAGTCGTGATGATTTGGCGGATCTTGCTGCAGATGAACTTGTCGAGATTTTAGGCGAAGACGTTATTAAAGAGCGCGATGCCGAAAAAATGATCATGAAAGCGCGTGAGCACTGGTTTGCTGAAGAAGATGCACAAAAAGCAAAAGAGTTAGAAGCTGCAGAAGCAGACGCAAATAATGACAACGGAGACGCCGCAGTTGCTGAAAATGCACCTGCCCAAACGGATGTTAAGGCTGCCTCCAATGCCTAAATAAAAGTCGTTCTTGCCCTCACGCTTTTGGCAGGTTCGATAGATAATAACCAAAAGCGTATAAAAGAAGATAAGAATGACTGACAAAAAAGAAGCACCAAAAGACGAAAAAGCTGATGCCACTGAAGAAGCCCCAAAGAAAAAAACTTTGGGCTTGAAAGGTGGTACGTTGAGCCTTAAAGGTGGCGCAGCCAAGGCCGCCCCTGCGGCAGGCGGCACTGTCGTTGAAGTAAGGCGTAAACGTTCTGCTGGTCGTGGTGCGGTCATGACACCAGATCATAGCGCACCAACGACGCCAACCGCTAAAGAAGGCTCAGCATTAGAACGCTTAACATCTGAAGAACGCGACGCCCGTGCCGAAGCGCTAAAAGCCGCCCTTAATACGGACACCAAAAAAGAAAATGCGTTACCACCGCCACCATCCAAAAACGTACGGGCAACAGAAAAAATGCCTGACACGGATGATGCGCGCCAGAAAGAATTAGACGAACTCCTGCGCATTGAAGCCGAAGAAAAAGCGCAGGCAAAGGCCGCTGACAATGAAAACGTCAATAAATTCCGCCAGCAACAAACAACATTGCCTGTGCGCAAAGTTGAAGAGCGCGACAAAAGACCGCCGCCAAGAAATCCGCGCGCAAATGAACGTCGCCGTGGCGGTAAGATCACGGTGACGCAAGTTTTAAACCAAGATTACGAGCGTGATCGCTCTATGTCTTTGGCCGCGCAAAAACGGGCGCAACAAAAACGTCGTGCGGCGGCGGCAGGGCCAAAACCAGCCGCAGAAAAAGTATTTCGAGAGGTCGTTGTGCCCGAAGTTATAACCGTACAAGAACTTGCAAACCGTATGAAAGAACGTAGTACGGATGTGATTAAAGAGCTGATGAAGCTCGGCATTATGGCGACACTTAACCAGACCATTGATGCAGATACAGCGGAACTTATTATCGAAGAATTGGGGCACAGCATTAAACGTGTCACAGATTCTGATGTTGAAATTGGCCTTGAAGGCACCGAAGATAATGCCGCGGACCTTATTGCAAGACCGCCTGTTGTAACTATCATGGGACATGTTGACCACGGTAAAACTTCCCTTCTTGATGCGTTGCGCCAAACAGATGTTGTTGCGGGCGAAGCTGGCGGAATTACCCAACATATTGGCGCCTACCAAATTGAAGTCGAAAGCGGCGAAAAAGTCACTTTCCTTGATACGCCGGGGCACGCGGCCTTTACCGAAATGCGGGCACGTGGGGCGAATGCCACAGATATTGTTGTGCTGGTGGTTTCTGCCGCAGACAGCATTATGCCACAAACGATTGAAGCAATTAATCACTCAAAAGCCGCTGGCGTGCCGATTATTGTTGCCGTCAACAAAATTGATCTACCTGATGCAAACCCGATGAAGGTCAAACAAGATTTACTTCAACATGAATTGATTGTTGAAGATATGGGTGGTGACATTCAAGCGATTGAAGTATCCGCCTTAAAGAAAATGAATCTTGATAAATTGGTCGAAGCGATTTTGCTTCAAGCGGAAGTATTGGAACTTAAAGCCAATCCAAATCGTGACGCACAAGGGGTTGTGGTCGAAGCGAAAATGGAGCCGGGCCGCGGGTCGGTTGCGACAGTGTTAATCCAAAACGGTACATTGAATGTTGGTGACAACTTTGTTGTTGGAGGCGAGTACGGAAAAGTACGGGCACTTATTAATGATAAAGGCGAACAAATTAAACAGGCACCGCCAGGTCTTCCTGTTGAAGTGCTTGGTTTAAGTGGCACACCAGATTCAGGTGACATCCTTAACGTTGCCGAAGAATCAAAAGCCCGTGAAATTGCCGAATATCGCGCCAAAAAACGCCGTGAGATCGAAAGCACGAACGTGCCAATGTCAGGCGGGTTTGAAGATATCTTTGCCGCAGCAAAAGCAGAAGGCAGAAAACAAATCCTGCCGATTGTTATTAAGGGTGATGTCCATGGCTCGGTTGAAGCCATTATTGGATCATTAAACAAAATGACCGAAGGCAACGAAGAAATTGGCGTGCAAATTTTGCACTCTGGCGCTGGCGGTATCACTGAATCTGATGTGACTTTGGCGGAGGCCTCTGGCGCGTTATTGATTGGTTTTAACGTGCGTGCCAATGCTCAAGCGCGCGATTTGGCCGATCAAAAAGATCAAAAAATTCGTTATTACAATATTATCTATGATGTCATTGATGATGCCAAAGCCATTCTAGGCGGCATGTTGGCCCCTGCTGAGCGTGAAGTTTACTTGGGTCACGCAGAAATTCGTGAAGTCTTTATGATCTCCAAATATGGTAACATTGCTGGCTGTATGGTCACGAAAGGCATGGTAAAACGCGGCGCGCAAGTGCGCTTATTACGTGATGATGTTGTGATCCACGAAGGCATGTTGAAGACCCTGAAACGCTTTAAAGATGAAGTGAAGGAAGTCAAAGAAGGGACAGAATGTGGTATGGCATTTGAAAATTATGACGACATCAAAGAAAAAGATATTATTGAATGTTATGAAGTCGTCGAAGATGCGCGGACATTAGATTAAAAATGTCATTTATAGGAAGAGATGGCGAGGTTGTTGGTTTTGCTTGCAACGCTAAAACACTGATGGATGTTTTTGCGCTAATGAAAACCCATAGAGACCTTAATGCAGTCGACGCATTCTTTATAGTTTCCGGTGAATATACGTTAGAGGAATTAAGAGAAGAAAATGCGATTCGAGCAGCAAAAACTCAGCCAGCATTAGCCCCATGTGGATAAAAAATAATAAAGATGAAATTATAAAAAATGCCAAATAACAAAGAACGGATGCCTTCCCAAAGACAGCTGCGCGTTGGCGAACAAATTCGTCATATCATGGCAAACACCATACAGCGTGGACATTTTAAAAACGAAGTTTTGTTGGATATCGCTGGCGGGATTACAGTCACGGAGGTGCAGCCCTCCCCTGATTTACGTCAGGCAACAGCTTATGTTATCTCTCTTGGGGGGCAAGATATGGAGGCTATCCTCCCTGCCCTTAATAACGCGGCGGCGGTATTTCAAAAAGATATCAATGCCAATGCCAACTTAAAATTTACACCTAGAATCCGCTTTAAGATTGATACCTCTTTTGAAAAAGCGCAGAAGCTTGATGAGCTTTTAAGTACCATTGAATATTCTGAGCAAGAAAAAGATCAAGACTAAACGCATGATTTATAAATTACAGTCATGGCGAAGCACTTCAGCGACGCGGCAATCTAAGCCTATGCGTGTCATGTTATATTGCTGCGTCCCCCTCGCGTTAAGACATGGAGAAAATCATGGGGCGTAAAAAACGCGGCACACCAATTCATGGGTGGATTAATCTTAACAAGCCTGTTGGTGTAACCTCCACACAGGCGGTTGGCAAAATTCGCCGTGCATTGAACGCGCAAAAAGTTGGTCATGGCGGCACACTCGACCCTTTGGCTGATGGCGTGCTTCCTATTGCCCTCGGGGAGGCCACGAAAACCGTAAATTATATCCAAGACGCCACAAAAATTTACGAATTCACCGTGACATGGGGGGAGCAGCGCACCACCGATGATGCTGAAGGGGAAGTGATCCAAACCTCAGATGCCCGCCCAACACTTGAAGAAATTGACAATATTTTGAGCGGTTTCATTGGTGACATAGAGCAAGTGCCACCCCAATTTTCCGCCATAAAAATTGATGGGGAACGTGCCTACGATATTGCCCGCGATGGTGATTATGCCGATATAAAATCACGCGAAGTTTGGATTGAGGACTTGTCTGTTTTGCCTCAGGCGGGCAAGCCCGCTACGGCCGATAATAAAAACATTGAGCAGGCGGAAACATCTTTTTCCTGCATATGCGGCAAAGGTACGTATGTTCGCTCTCTCGCCCGTGACATGGGGCGTAAATTAGGCTGTTTTGGTTATATTTCATCATTAAAACGCACAAAAGTTGGCCCTTTAGTAATTGAAAGCGCGATTTCGCTTGAAGTCTTCGAACAAATGATTGATAACCCTGATCAAGGAAAAGACCTTGATGGGGTTCTTCTCCCCTTATCGACCGCCCTGGACGACATCCCGGTTTTGGCCCTTAAGGATCAGGAGACGAGCCGTGTAAAGAATGGCAATGCATTATCTTTCCTCTCAAAGCCGGATTTGGCTCGTCTTGACGCACTGGGCATTGATTGGAAATCAGAAGATATTACAGATGCCCTCGTCACGTATGATGACCAAGCTTTGGCATTGGTCGAAATATATGGGGCGAAAATTCAACCCAAAAAGGTCTTTAATATTTGAATTCAAACCAATAGGAGGAATTGATGTCGATTACTACAGAGCGTAAAGCACAAGTTATTGAAGAAAATGCAACAGCCAAAGGCGATACTGGATCACCAGAGGTTCAGATCTCTATTTTAACAGAGCGCATTAATAATTTATCAGAGCACATGCAGACAAACAAAAAAGATTTTGGCTCACGCCGCGGTCTTTTGGCAATGGTCGCAAAGCGCCGTAAATTGCTGGATTACTTGAAAGCAAAAGATGAAGGCCGTTACCAAGCCATCATCAAAAAGCAAGGTATCAGACGTTAAGAAAGATGTATTGCGCCCAATTGCAGGACGCTAAGTTCTTTGATATTTATACAAAATTCAAAAACCGCTTTTTTATAGGCGGTTTTTTTATTGTATGACGCCTCAGCCATAATTATGTCTTATAAACAAATTTATTGCGCTTCAGTTTAATTTCAATATAGTTCGAGCATTCATAAAAAAGGAGTACCTAATGAAAAAATTAAATCTTTTAACAATCTTCTTGTTAAGCATGAGCATAACAAGCATTTCATACGCGGAGCCATTAGACTGGTCTGGACGCGTTAATGCGGGTGGTTTTATCACCGATGGTAACACGAACAAAAAAGCTGTTGTTCTTGATGGTCGTGGCGAAGCCCGCGGCGAGAAGAACCGCTACACAGCCGGTGCAGAAGTTCGTTATGCCGAAGATGAAGGCGTTGAAACAGAAGATCAATATATGATCTATGGTGAATATGACCGCTTTATTACAGATAAATGGTTCACAGGTGGTCGTGCAAGTTTCGAAAGTGATGATATTGCAGACCTAGATAGCCGTATCAAAGTTGGTCCTTACGTGGGATACCAATTCCACGAGAGCGATCCCCTTAATTTATCAACACGCGTTGGTTTAGATTATATCGCGGATGAATTTGAGAATGGCGATTCAGAAGAAGACATCGCTGCATCATGGGGACTTAATTACGATCAAAAATTCTTTCAAGATCGTGTGCAAGCTTTTTACAAGCATGATGTTTCAGTCCCATTAGGCGATACAAATGGCTTTCTTTATGACGGTGAAGCTGGTGTAAGATTCCCAATCGCTGAAATTTTAACAGGAACAGCCCAAATTGATTTTGACTGGGACAACGATCCTGCGCCAGGAATCGAAGAAGGTGATACAAAATATTCACTTAAGTTAGGGTATGATTTTTAATTCATAGCGCTAAATCATTATTAATAAAAAGCGGCCTGTATCGGTCGCTTTTTTTATGAACGCTCTAATTTGATCCCAAGCGGTGGCGTAAGTGTAAGCCGCATCGCATTTTTAAGCGCTTGGCACGCCATAGCGCCGCCACCAGCACCCCGAAAATCAGAATAAATATCCATGACATTTCTTCACAAAAGATAAAGTTATGAATATTATAATTTAAAGTTGGCAATGCCAATTTCCAACTTTAACAGATACAGGCGCTGGATCCTCTACGCTTAAACGGGCATATGCATTGGATAATGCTTGACCGGTCGCAGAAGCGGTAAAATCATGACAAGCTTTATCCTTTAAGTGATTTAAGCCATAAGCTATTGACGTGACAAGTCCACAAGCAACAATTGAAGCAAAACCTATATCCCTAATATTTTTCCATTTATAACTTGTGTATTCTATTGGATGCGTCCCTAACATGATATTCCTCTTTTTTTGCTGACGTAACGTAAGGCTAAAGCACTCAAAAATTATGTCAACAAAAAGCACGAATAAGGATTGACAATAAAAACGAAAAAAAGCACATTCCATAAAATTAAATAAATATGAGTAAAACTATGTTTTTAAGAAAATCATTAGCCCTTGTAACCTGTATGGCTACAGCCCCTTCAATCGCCTCCGCAGAAGCATATAAGATTGACGCCGCCCCATCTGATACCAGCAGAACTGCCGCTCCCAAGACACTGGAAAGTATTTTAGCGAGTGATCCTTACGCAAGCTCGTTGGTTACATCAATAAGAGCCACATGCCCACAAACACCCGAAGAAGCCAGAGATCCGATGGCCATGGTACGCTGCTTTAACGGAACAAAAGATGCCATCTTTACACACGCCACAAAATTTAAAGAATTCATTAGTGCGGTAAAAGCAGATCACCCACGAAGAGACTTAGCGTTAGCGGAAATAGATTTTTATTGCATCACCCCTGCAAAAATTTGTCCCAAAGAACTGATATTAAAACGCAAACCCAGGCATTTGGCGCATTTTCTAAATTTGCTAAAGATTGCTTGATTGCAATAGATGATGAAGAACAAAAGATAGGCGCGCGTTTCCAATTTTACGCCTATGAGATATTATTAAGCCATACGGGAGCCTTACTGCGCGCTGGAGGTAGTCGCCGTCTTAGCCAACCCGCTCCACCCCCTCCGCAATAAGCTTGCGGGCTTCGTCTGCATCGCCCCAACCGTGGATTTTTACCCATTTGCCCTTTTCAAGGTCTTTGTAGTGCGTGAAAAAATGCTCGATCTGTTGTGTCACTATGTCTGGTAGATCCGTGTAATTTTCAATTTTATCATGATAGGGAAACATTTTTGTTGTTGGTTTGGCGATAATTTTTTCATCAACGCCACCATCATCTTCCATCTTCAAAACACCAATCGGGTTCACGGGTAAAACTGCCCCTGCAATCACAGGCATGTCACCAACAACCAATACATCAACGGGGTCACCATCATCCGATAATGTGTGCGGAATAAAACCATAATTCCCAGGATAAAACATCGGCGTATGCACAAAGCGATCAACAAAAATCGCGCCAGAGTCTTTATCAATTTCATATTTTACCGGCACCGCGCCAACCGTGTTTTCAACAATGACGTTAACTTCGTTCGGGGCATCTTTGCCAATTGAGATTTTTGAAATATCCATGATTTTTCCTTATTTCTTAAATAATTTCATACTATCTATAACAAATAATAAAATATTGCTAGCGTCTTCGAGTAAGTGGTTCATAGGGGCTGTATTTACGCGCAATGTCAGGGTTATCTCGGGACACCCTTTTATGCAATGCGTGTAAAGAAACCCCTGCAAAGTCGGCAAGGCAATCAACTGCCCCTAAAGGGCTCTCTTTACGTACATTTCTTCTATCAGCATCTTTTTGAAACATAAACGCCGCATCGGCCACTTCGTATGAAACACGGTCAACTAAACGTTGAACGGCTCGTAATGGATTACCTAAAATCATCCTATGTCAATGTGTAACGTTTAATAATCTCGCCATCTTCTAACTCAAAAACTAAAGGAACGCCTGTTTCCATTTCTGCTTGATTGATCGTTTCTGGTGTTTCCACACCCAGAATAATCAACATCGCCCGAAGGCTATTGCCATGTGCCGCGATAAGAATGTTTTTACCTTCTTCGATCATCGGTTTAATTTCCTCTTGGTAATAAGGGCGCACGCGTTTTTCAACCACGTCTTGTAGGCATTCGCCGCCCGGTGGCGGTGTATCATATGAACGGCGCCAAATATGCACCTGATCATCCCCATATTTTTCACGGGTTTCATCCTTGTTGAGCCCTGTTAAGTCGCCATAATCGCGCTCTCGCAAGTCTTCATGACGGATCATGCTCTCAAATAATTCTGGCGTTCCAGCCTCATTTAATGCAATTTCCGCTGTATCATTCGCACGCATCTGCGTGGAGCTAAAGACTTGATCAAACTTAATGCCGCCACTTGCCAGAAGCTCCCCTGCTCTTCGCGCCTCTTCACGCCCTTTATCGGTTAAAGGCACATCTTTAAAGCCCGTAAAACGATTGGCCAAATTCCATTCAGATTGACCATGGCGCAGTAAAACTAAGTAGTTCATTTAAGTATCCTTTTTATGGTTTAAAGTGCGCTTGCACGCATTATTAACTATTTGACATTATGGGGCGATCATGGCACGAAGAAGCACGTATGAAAAGAGCGTAAACAAGACTTGTCCTATATCCGTTATCGGTTGACAGTTAAGGTTTTTTCGAACATGCCTCATCCCCGCAAGCGGACAGAGACAGCAGAAATTTTAACCGTCCACCGACCCTATATTGGTCAGACTTAATCTCCCCTCTTTTTTATCATTCGTGACCTTTGCAGCAATAATGCTACGGAGGTCTTACATTGACAGTCTCCTCGCGCGTGTGCGCTTGAGGGCTAAATCTTTATAAAGGAAACTAAATATGTTTAACGTATATCGCAAAGAAATTGACTTTGCAGGACAAACTTTAACCCTAGAAACTGGTAAAATCGCCCGTCAAGCTGACGGTTGCGTGATTGCAACACTTGGTGGAACATCTGTTCTTTGTGCTGTGACCGCCGCAAAATCAATCCGTGAAGGACAAGACTTCTTTCCGCTAACGGTTCATTACCAAGAAAAAGCGTACGCTGCGGGTAAAATCCCAGGTGGCTTTTTCAAACGTGAAGCGCGCCCTTCTGAAAAAGAAACATTAACAGCGCGTCTTATTGACCGCCCTATCCGCCCATTATTCCCGAAAGGCTTCCTAAACGAAGTTCTCGTGATGTGTACAGTTATCGCGCATGACATGGAAAACGATCCAGACATGGTTGCCATGATTGGTGTTTCTGCGGCATTGACTATTTCTGGCGTTCCATTCATGGGCCCTATTGGTGCTGCGCGTGTTGGGCGTATTGATGGAGACTATGTCCTGAACCCAACATTGCAACAAATGCAAGAAAGTGACCTTGATCTTGTCGCCGCGGGTACAAAAGAAGGCGTGCTGATGGTTGAATCAGAAGCGTCTGAATTGGATGAAGACACCATGCTGGGTGGCGTAATGCACGCATGGAACGGTTTCCAACCTGTTATCGATGGCATCATTGATTTTGCTGAAATGGCCGCAAAAGATATGTGGGACTTGCCACAAAAAGACGAAAAAGCAGAAAAGCTGGGTCAAGACATCAAGAAGAAATTCGGCAAAGATGTTGAAAAAGCTTACGCCATCAAAGACAAAATGGAACGCCAAGCAGCAGTTGGCGTAGCACGTGATGCGGCGCTAGCCGAATTCTTAGATGAAGAAAACGGTATTACGGCCGCAATGATCGGCAGCAAGTTTAAATCTGTTGAAGCGGATATCGTCCGTGGCGCTATTATTAAAACAGGTGATCGTATTGATGGTCGTGACACAAAAACTGTGCGCTCTATCGTGTCCGAAGTTGGTGTATTGCCACGCGCACACGGTTCTGCATTATTTACACGCGGCGAAACACAGGCGCTTGTTGTGGCAACATTAGGAACAGGTCAAGACGAACAAATCATTGATGCGTTAGAAGGCGAAAGCCGCTCACGCTTTTTGCTACATTACAACTTCCCACCATATTCAGTAGGTGAAGCGGGTCGTGTAGGCCCTCCTGGTCGCCGTGAAATTGGTCACGGTAAATTGGCATGGCGCGCGCTGAACCCGCTTCTTCCTTCTGCGGAAGATTTCCCCTACACAATGCGTATCGTGTCTGAAATCACGGAAAGCAATGGCTCGTCTTCAATGGCGTCTGTTTGTGGTGCATCCCTTTCAATGATGGATGCAGGTGTGCCACTGAAACGCCCTGTTGCGGGCATCGCAATGGGCTTGATTAAAGAAGGCGATGATTACGCCGTTCTGTCTGACATCTTGGGGGATGAAGATCACTTGGGCGATATGGACTTTAAAGTGGCGGGTACCGAAGAAGGTATTACCTCCCTTCAGATGGATATCAAAATCACCTCAATCACCGAAGAGATCATGAAAATTGCTTTGGCGCAGGCAAAAGATGGACGTATTCACATCCTTGGTGAAATGAACAAAGCCATTTCCGAAGGCCGTGGCGAAACGTCTGAGCACGCACCACAAATTGTTTCTATGCAAATTCCCGTTGATAAAATCCGTGATGTTATCGGGACTGGCGGTAAAGTCATCCGCGGCATTACCGAAGAAACTGGCGCAAAAGTTGATATTGATGATGATGGTATGATCAAAGTTTCTGCGATCAACCAAGAATCAATTGATAAGGCCGTAAAAATCATCGAAGGCATCACCGAAGAGCCAGAAGTTGGTAAAATTTATGACGGTAAAGTTGTAAAATGTGTCGATTTTGGTGCCTTCGTAAACTTCATGGGCGCGCGTGACGGCCTCGTTCACATTTCTGAATTAGCCGATGAGCGCGTGGCAAACACCACTGACGTCATCAACGAAGGTGATGAAGTTAAAGTCCTTTGTATTGGTATGGATGATCGTGGCAAGGTAAAACTTTCCATGAAACGCGTCGACCAAGAAACTGGCAAAGAACGCGAAATCAAAAAGCGCGAACGCAAAGAAGACGCGGCTTAAGCTTGTAAAACCTCCGTCATTGCGAGGAGCAAAGCGACGCAGCAATCTAAAATGGTGACTAAGTCACTAGATTGCTTCGCCCAAAATACTTTTGAGCTCGCAATGACAAAAAAATATATATGAATTCAAAAACCCGCCTCTTTTAAAAGATGGCGGGTTTTTTATTTCTAAATAGATAACAAACACCATCCGTAAATTGTCGCGTGTAATCTATGCCAGCCCATTCGGATATATTTATGAGGCCGCCAACGTTGCGGACATTTACCTCGGTGATTTTTGGCAAGGCGCGCCCTTGTGCATCAACATTCTCTTGATCGTAAAGCACATCAACACCTGCAAGATAAATCCCCGCCCTAATTAATTCCGCGCCTAATAAATTTGCAATTTTAACGTGTCGTTCATCGACACCACAAAAAGTCATCGTGGCCCCTTGTGTGACATTTGCGCGCCACATTCCTTCGGGCGCACTGCGCCGCATAATGCATGGCGCTTTCATCGTTTGTGTTTCTGGGTCGAACAATAAAATTACGCGGTCATCAATCACGCGATCCGTTTTGATAAATTTTTGAACACAGACCTCACCGCCAACATTTTGGATAAACGCGTCCAATTCCATATCATCAGCAAAATCGCCGAAGCCGTCATGCAACATCAAAAAAACTTCTTTGCCGCCATAACCGTAAAAAGATTTAATCACGATGTCTTCATCTACCGTACGGCGGAAATCATGCACCTCTTTTGCAGTGGCGCAATTACGCGTTTCGGGAATATAACACACACCATCATCTGTTAGGGTGTTTTGCATTTCCGCCAATTTTCCCTTTGAGCCAAATTCTAACATGCCATCCAAATCATTTATAAACGGCACTGAAAATATATTTTTTAATTTCTGCGACAGCGCTTTTAGATCATACCCCGTGGTTACATTCATCCGCATCAAAACACCATCAAACTCGGTGACATCGGCATCATACACGTCATAATTTTTGAATGTTTCAAAAGAATAATGCGCGTCAGGGTGGATTACCTTAACTTGCGTACCAAAATCATCGAAATCAGAAAAGAATGTTGGGTTATGCTGTAAATCCAAAAGCGCCACTTTATTGACCAACGGGTCTTCATAGAAATATCGTGTGGCGGTGAAGAGTGAATTAAAATACTCAAAACTATCGGAATTAACGATAATGAGAATATTGAGTTTAGCAGTGTTACTTTGTAGGGGCATAATACCCCTTATCATCCCTCATCAAACCAAATATCGCAACTATAATCCCATAGAATTTCCTCACCCGCCTTAATATCGCGGGTGGCAACACTGGTGATGGTCATTTCTTCATAATCATTTTCTAGCTCAACATTACTGTTTTTGCTGTGGTTATAAAGCATGATGTAACCAAGTGCGAGGCAATGCTCTTCGCCCTTTTCCTCATCATCCCAATCCAACAAATACCCGTCTGGCGCGCCACCATCATCAGGGATATTATCAGTCCCGACAGGAACAACGGCGCAAACCTCAACAGTTTCACCTTTGGCAATATCCACACGGGCAAACACACCGCGGCCTTTTTCGTCACTAATAACGCGCCAACCAATTTTCGCGCCATCAACGCCATAGGTTGGCAAAAGTGATGAAGATAAGACTGTTGTTTCTTTTTCTGGAATCATGGCTAAAAACTATCACTTTTCAGTTTTTACAGGAAGGCACAAAGACACGAAGCGTTTAATATAATGAATATTTTCTCTTCGTCATTGCCAGGAAGCCATAGGCTGACGTGGCAATCTAATGCGCTAGCTTTACAACATAGGACTTTGGATTGCCACGCTCGCTTCGCTCTCTCACAATGACGACACACAGCACCCTACCCTGTGCCTTTGGAAAATATCTATGTTCATCTGCGATTATCTGCGGTAAATAAGGTGCATGACATTAAAATTATCTAAAGTAATTGGCCATCGCGGCGCTGCCGCCTACGCGCCTGAAAACACCATCGAGGGAATCCACACTGCCGCAGATATGGGCATTGAATGGGTTGAATTGGATGTTAAACTCACCAAAGATGACGTCCCGATTATCTTTCACGATGACACCTTGGAGCGCACGACCAATGGCTCTGGCTTGGTTGCGGAAACAACCTATGAAGACCTAAAACAATTGGAATGCGGCAGCTGGTTTGGCGATAGCTTTGCTGGCACAAAAATTCCAACTTTGGAAGAAGCGATCGAAGCGCTTATCAATCGGGATTTAGGGTTTAATATGGAGATCAAACCCTGCGCAGGCCGCGAAAAAGAAACGACTGAAGTTGCGCTAGATATGCTGTCCAATTATTGGGATGATCATGCGCGTCTTTTGATATCATCGTTTCAACATGTCAGCCTTGAAGTCGCCCGCGATATAGCCGGCGATTGGAGCCGTGGCCTGTTGCTTGCGCCAGAGAAAAACGCTCAAGGGGATGATGAAGGCATTAATCCTGATTGGAAAGATGTTGCTGATTATTTGGACGTCAGAACAGTCAATCTTGGCGCATCCATCGCCACACGTGATATTATTCAAGACGTTATTGACCTTGATTTACATCCGTTAATTTACACCGTCAATGACCCCGTCGATGCCCGTCAATTCCAAAGCTGGGGCGTCGAAGCGATGTTCTCCGATGAGCCAGATGTGATTTTAGAAAACTTGCTGACCGTACACTGACATCGTCATTGCGAGGAATGAAATAACGAAGCAATCCAAAATATTTCCTATAAACTTTAGATTGCCACAGTCGCTTCGCTCCTTTGCAATGACGAAAAAGAAATTAAAACCATGCTCAGCTATCAACACATCTATCACGCAGGAAATATGGCCGATGTACAAAAACATCTATGGCTCATTACCGTTCTGCAATATCTGACAAAAAAAGATAAGCCATTTTTGTGGGTTGATACCCATGCAGGGCGGGGCCTATATGACTTGCAAAGTGATGAGGCGCAAAAGATCAAAGAATATGAAAGCGGGATTTTAAGATTTTATGATGACCTTATAAACGCCAATGACCTCCCTGCTCCGCTTGCTTTTTATCGTGAAAAAATCGCGGATTTAAATAAATCAAAAGATCAATTAACAATCTACCCAGGCTCTGCTTATTTGGCGGCAAAAATTTTACGCCCCACGGATAAACTTTACGCCTTTGATTTACACAAGGGCGAATACCCGTATCTTGAAAAAACGCTTAAGAATTACATTCATTCCACCACGCGTTTTGAAGATGGGTTTAAGGGATTAAAATCAATTATCCCACCAAAAACAATAAAACGTGGCGGCGTTTTGATTGACCCTAGCTATGAAATTAAAGACGAATACGCCAATACCGCACAAGCCGTCATCAACGCCTACACCAAATGGCCCCAAGGTATTTATATGATCTGGTATCCTATCCTCGATAAAGCTTTTCACTTTGATCTGACCGAACCATTAAAGGCTCTCAACCTCCCCGATGAAAACTTCACAATAGATGAATGGCATTTTGGCGATGTAAAAAAAGGCATGAAAGGTACAGGCATGGTTATTCTCAACCCGCCTTACGGCACAAGCGAAGCCATGTTCAAGATGAAAATTATTTATATGAAAAAGTACCGTAAGCTAATGGCGCAATAAACCGTTTCTCTTTCGGTGTTGGCGCCGCCCAAGGTCTAGAATTTCCTGCCTCTAAATCTTTTACAAATAATTTGAAAAGCTCTTGCGCATTTATCCACCCCAAAGCATTTTCACCTACCTTGTAAAAAGATATGGCCTTATTTTCACGATTGCGCGCGGCGGGGTCAGATAAATACTCAAAAGGATTTCCGCTCTTAATAGCTTGCTCTGCATGAAATTGATCATAGCTTGCCAATTGTGACACACCTGCAATATCTTTAGCTTTAATCGCACTCATTTTGCAGACCCTCGTTATTGTTCGAGCATTACTAACAAACTGAATTGATTATGTCAATGGCAATCAACTCTGCTTACGAAACAAAAGCCTCTTATTCATCTTTTTAAGATTTAACTTTTTTAAAGAATACATACACAAAAAAAGTGAGCGTAACATAAAGCGCAAACCAAGAAAGACATATAGCAACTTGCAAAAAAATCGGCATTCCATATATTAGAACGCTAAAGACAACGATTAAAATTAATAACGCAATAGCGATACTCGTCGTAATGATTGCTTTCTTCAAAGATTTTTTATTCAAGTTTTCAGCCAAACTCTTTTAATCTTTCTGGTGATGGCATGCCGACGGCGTTAAAGCCGCAATCGACGTAATGAATTTCTCCCGTCACCGCGCTCGATAAATCGGAGAGTAAATAAAGGCCTGTACCGCCTAACTCATCCAATTCAACACTGCGCTGTAGCGGTGATGTCACTTGGTTATATTTAAATGTTGTTCGTGCCGAGCCAATAACTGCGCCCGCCAATGTTCGCATGGGTCCCGCTGAAATCGCATTAACGCGAATTTCAGCTTGCCCCAAATCTGCCGCTAAATAGCGTACAGAGGATTCAAGCGCGGCCTTTGCGACGCCCATCACATTGTAATTTGGCATTGCTTTTTCTGCACCATAATAAGACAAAGTGACAGCACTGCCGCCTTTTTTCATCATTGGCGCGGCGCGGCGCATGACGCTCGTGAAGCTATAACAAGAAATATGCATCGACGTTAAAAAGTTTTGCAGGCTGGTATCCACATAGCGCCCTTTTAATTCTTCTTTATCGGAATAAGCAATCGCATGAATGATAAAATCAATCTCACCCCATTCTTGTTCCAAGACAGCAAAAGCATTATCCAAATCCTGTTCTTTGGACACATCACAGTCAATCAACACGGTCGCGCCAATTGATTCCGCTAATGGCTTCACACGCTTGCCAAAGGCATCCCCTTGATAGGTAAACGCCAATTCCGCGCCATGTGCATGCAACGTTCGCGCCATGCCCCAAGCAATAGATTTTTCATTCGCTACGCCCATAACCAGACCGCGCTTACCCTTCATGATCTCAGATTTAAAATGCTCCATGATTTAATCCTCAACCTTACTCATAACAAGCGTACAATTCGTACCGCCAAAGCCGAATGAGTTACTCA
>CALDTV010000024.1 GCA_937923625.1 uncultured Alphaproteobacteria bacterium | reverse complement strand
TCAGCGGCGGTGAAATTGTAATTAGTGTCTTCTAGTGTTGTGACTGTGTTATCCGCCCCATCTGGCGCATCATTGACGGCGGTCACATCGATTGTCATGGCGTTTGTGGTGTCGGCTAGGTCATCGCCACCATTGGCTGTGCCACCATCATCGCGCACTTGGAAGGTGAAATTATCATAGCCTGTACCATTTTCATTCGCAGCAGGAACAAACTGTAACAAGCCGCTTGTGATATTAGCCGCTGTAATTTCTTGCCCCAAGGTCACGGCTGCGCCAGATAGTTCTAATGTCCCATTAGTGGGTAAAGTTGAGATGATAACTGATTGCAAATTATTTGGTGTAGCATCATTGACGTCAGTGAGGCCAAAGTCAGCAACGGTGAAAACATAATTTGTATCTTCTAATGCCGTAACTGTATTATCGGTTCCGCTAGGGGCTTCATTTACATTTAAGACATTGATGCTTAACGTGAGCTCATCAAACGGCGTTCCAATACCATCATCTGTTGCACGGATAACAAGGCTAAATGAGTTTGTACCTTCAAAATCCAAGTTAGTGTTATCAGCAATTGTCACTTGCCCGTTAATAGGGTTGATTTGAAAAATTCCAAGCGCGTTACCAGATTCGATTGTGTATGTAACCGCATCACCTTCTACATCAAAAGCATTGGCGTCGTAAACCAGTGTACCGTTTGCTTCATTTTCAAAGATGTCAACGGGTGCTGGATCTGCCCCTAGATCAGGAGCAGTATTTGAGACAATTCCAAAATCATAAGAGTTACCAGTAAGTGTTGTATTGCCATCAGAAACGTTAAACCCAATACTCGCCGTTGATGTCATAGATCCATCATGTGTAAAGCTAATTGATCCGAAGTTTATGTCTGCTTGAGTAAAAGTTCCACCAACACCAAGTGCAGCGCCACCTAGGAATACAGTTCCGTTCGTTACGCTTGTGATGGTGTAAACAAGATCTGTTATTGGGTCATCGGGGTCGGTTGTTCGCAGATTTGTATTTGAAATAAAGCTAGAGCCACCTGTATTGAGTGAATCTCCAGTGTTGACCGTGATAACAGGGGGATCATTTGCGCCCGTATCAGGAAAAGTAACATTAATTTCTTTTGTTCCGCTTGTTGTGTTCGGCCCGTCTTTTAAATCAAAATCAAAACCAGCAAAACCGTTGAGAGTTCCATCTTGGTCAAATCTTATAAAGCCGTTATTGATGTCTTGTTGTGTAAAAGCAGTAACAACAGAACCAGTATTCGTGTTAAAAACAGAGCCGTTTAGTGTGCTAGTTACGGTGTAATTTAAGCTGTTATCATTTGTGTCAACGTCAATAGCTAAAAGATCTGCATTTGTAATATTTACAGACATGCTTTGTTCTACAGTTTGTACTGTGTTAATACTTATGGCAGCAGGATCATTTCCAGGATCATTAACAGGCGTTACGGTAATGTTAAATGTATCAGTGTCCTGTGCACCACCGTCCGTTACGCGGTAACTAAAATTCGCAGTGATTGTATCTGTATCATCATGGGCAAAAGCAATCAGACCATTATCAATATCAGCTTGTGTAAAAGTTCCACCAATACCCAGATCAACACCGCTTAATTGTACGTCGCCATTTAATAATCCTGTAATTTCATAGGTGAGCCCGCCAGGCGCTGTGTTTCTATCAACGGTGTATAATTCTGTAGAAGATATATTTTCTGTTCCGCCTTCAAGGACAGTGTCACCAGTATTAAATTGTATGGCAGGATTATTGGTCCATCTTTCTGTTAAATAGGCATCAACAGCGCGTACTTGATTGTCATCAAGTGCGTGTTCCCAAAGCATAATTTGCCCTAATGAACCTTTGAAAAAGTTAGTATTGGAGTTGTTGGTGAGGGCAAGTGTTGTTGGTCTAACGGTTCCACCTTGTTCCGCCCCAATACCAATCGCGGCGCCGTGGTTAGGTTGTGTGCCGACTTCATCAAGCTGAACAAAATCACCGCCATTTAAATTTGCTTTAATAAAACCGTCGCCAACAGTTGCATCAAAAACCATAATCACGCGATAAGTCGTATTTGCTTCAACCGTTCCTAAATTCATAATTTTAAAACGGTCTGCGCCCCATTCACTTCCCGTGTTGTTATACCCTGCCGCATATATATTTCCATCATCAATAGAAATTTGGTAACCGCGTGTTCCACCGCCTTGTTCATAAACAACTTGGAAGCCTGATGTATCTGCTCCGGTCTTAAAGACAACAGCGAATGACTTTTCAGGCCATGGACCGCCACCGCTGTTAATATCTGTTCTATTCGTTATCGTGTAAGTGTCGTTGCCATCTAGAACAAGACCACCTATACCTGTTTCGAAAGCGTCTGCTTGGTATGTTGCCCGACGGGCGACTTCAGTTTGTGTGGCGTTGTGATTGCCGCCGAATTTATCTACCCACGTTGCAACGGTTGTGCCGCTTGTGGGTTGATCACCCGCAGAAAAGTCACCGTCGCCATCAATATCTTGAGCATCTAAATTAACAACAGCATTGGGAATGGCGTTAACCGTTGATTCAAGCGTAGACGCATCAAGAAGCAACCGTTTTTCGAGCGGCTGCATTAGGGTGCGAAGTAGCCCTTTTTTACCTTTATTTTCGTTATTATCGTCAGCCAAAATTGATTTTTCCGCATTGTTGAAGTGTGGCTTTAAAACGCCATACAGGTGTATTATCTCAACAAATTACTAAAATTAGTTAAATTTTGACCTTTTTTTTAATTTTTTTTACAATCCACTATCCATAACAAAAATAGATATTCCTTTATCAATCAATGACTTAGCAAGGCTTCGTTTTTCACCTTCCATAACTACGGTTCCGCGGCTAATAAAATTCGTTAACGAATTAATATTTTGTCCTTCTTGAAGGCGAAAATCGACGGGATAAACAGTGAAGCGCGGCAGCGGGCGAATCACCCCATCTTGAGAGGCTTCGGAGGGGATAGGGCCGCCCTGCGACGAAGATAATTCTGGCCAAAAAAGTGTGCTTGAGCTGGTCTCCCCAATATCGTTTAAAATAACGTCATAAGTTTCAAAGGGGGAGTAATCAGGATAAAATTTTCCTTGTGTAATATCAGATAGTTTGTCGATGTCTTGCTCACTGACATAACCACTTAAAATTTTTGAATTTTTATCTGCAAGAAGCGCCAGCATAAAATTTTTATTGACCCATTGCCCTGATCTAAGGGCAGGATCAATCATTTCAACGGTGGATGAAAAGGGGGCTTTGATCGTGAGTTGTTTTTTAACGTCTAAATAACCATTTAGTTCCTCGCGTGTATTCTCAATTTCACTGTTAATGAGGCTTCGTTGGTTTGCAAGTTCTAGAGTGGCTTGGCTGCTCTCCCTAATTTTTTTGAGATCATTTAACCTCAATTGGGTGATGTTGATATTATGATCTAAATCATAAGACGAAAGTTGGAATAAAACATCACCTTCTTTAACTTCTTGTCCCTTTTTAACGTATATTTCATCTACTTTTGCGGCGATAGGGGGGAAGAAGCGTGTGTAATCTTTTGGATGTAAAACAACGGGTATTTCAACGCTTTTTTTCATCGGGACAAAAGCAAGAATAAGTAATGTTGCCATTAATATAAGGGAGATTACGCCACGCAAAGATTTAAATATATCACTAGCGCGCCCCAACCATATTTTTATCTCACGCCAAAATGGCATACCAATAAAGAATATAAGCTCAATAATCATGAAAATAAGCCCCAATGGCTGAAAGAATAAATGATAAATAAGCAGGGCAATGCCCAAATATAAAAAGAATCTATAAATCCAAACAGCATAGGCAAATATGATAAGAAGTTTTTGGCGTTCGGGGGGCGATATTTCTGGATGTGGATCATTCCAGCCCCATAACCATTCACGCAAGCGCCATTTACCAAAGGCAAAAGCACGATCTTGCAAGTTATCTATTCTCACAAGATCAGAGAATAAATAATAGCCATCAAACTTCATGAGCGGATTGAGATTGACAAGTAAAGACGCCAACATTGAAACAATAGCAACCATAAAGCATAAGCCTTGCCCCATGCCAGGTGGTAAAATATGCCAAAGTAATAATGTTACAGAAGCCAATGCCAGTTCCGTCATCATACCACCCGCGGCGATAACAAGGCGTTCATTACGGCTTTTTAGTTTCCACGCATTTGTTGTTTCGGTAAATAATATTGGATATAAAACAATAAAAGCAACGCCAATAGTCGTAACGGGAACACCATATTTTGTTGCGGTATAAGCATGACCTAGCTCATGAATAATCTTAACAATAATTGTCGCGCCAACAAATAATATAATACCTTCAAGATTTAAGTAATTAACAAATGTATTGGCGATTTCATCAAAGCGCTGAATACTGAGAAAAATTCCATACGTCAAAAGCACCAATATAGCGATCATAAAAGGACGACTAAAGAAAGGGCGCAGAATAGGATAGGTTTTTTTTAAAAATCTTTCTGGCTTAAAAATAGGAAAGGAAAAGAACAGATAGCCGTGCATTATTTTGCTCCACCAAGGGCGATCTGCTATGTCGCGTTGTTCTTCGAATCTTTCGAGCGCTTCTTCCCCTGAAGTATAAACCAGATTATGTTGTATGAGGAATTCAACGAGCTCTTGAACAATTTCCCCATCTGGCTCTAAAGCTGTCTGTTCTCTTACTTTTTCAACAACTTGATTAACAGTTTGGCAATTTTTAAAGCGGGATAATATTTCAAATTCAAGCCAGCCTATCTTAAAATATTTATTGGCGGCAGGATCATAAAGCGTCCAACAGGGTGATCCCTCATCTTCCGCAGGGGCTTCATTTAATTGAATATCGTCTCTAATGGTTGGAAGGCCAAGATCTTCACTTAACATGGATTAGATCCCCAGCTTTCGCCTTAAAGTTGTGATGGGACGCCTTAAAATATTAATGCCTAAAATAGTGCGTTCGCCATAAACTTTTCCTGTTCCCGTCCAGCCAATTCTAATATCCTCTTCTGGATCAATAAATTTTCCGCGTATTTTATAGGTTAGCAATCCCCCCGTATCCATCGTGGCTTGGTATCCAATACTATCATAGCGAACCTCTTTTGAATTTAAGGGGTTCACGTTTAAAAAGAACCGCGCAGGAATTTCTTCATCAATTTTAATCATGGCACCAACGGGCATTCTAATCAAAAGCTCATTGTCTTTTGGATCTGCGAGCTGCATGATTTGCTCCCCTGTTTGAACAGGCTTTCCGCGCAGGGAATTCGCATCGCCAAAAATAACAATGCCATCTCTTTCGGCAATCACTTCTGCGCGTTCAAGCATTTCTTTAGCAAAAGTAACTTCTGCATTTTTTTGAACCAGCTGCGCTTTCAAGATAGAGATTTCAGGTAGTTTTGTGCGGTCTTTCATAGACTCGCGCTGTGTTTTTCTCAACGCTATTTCTGCTGCGCTTAACTCACCATTCGTCATCGCAACCTTATTTTCTAATAATGTTGCATCCATTCGGATCAAAATATCACCTGCTTTGACTTGTTGCCCTGGTGATACTTCGACTTTTTCAATGACGCCGTCAAAGGGTATGTTAATAGCATCAGGTTTACTTGCAACAACCTCTGCGGGCGCTGTAGCACTCATTCTTACAGGGATGAGCAGAATAAGTAATAAACCAAGAAAGAATAATTTTGTCCGTATTCCTGAAAAGCTAAAAAAAGAAAAGAGTCCCGAAGATTTACTTTTGGCACCGTTATTGTTTATATTTTTTAAAGAATGCGCGTAGCCATCAACTAAATCTTCTAATAATGCTTTTTCTAAACTAGTGAATGGCGTTTCTCTATCAATCCATAAGCCGCCATTGATATTATCAGCTTTTTGGTCATGCATTAAAATAAGCAAGGCGTTATCTGTTGCCCATTTAGGCCAATCGGTAGCATCAATTTCTTTACAGTCTTTTGCTGAAATATTCAGTAAAGTAGAAAAACTATTTTTAGCTTTTTCTTCTTCACTTTCTTCATTATTTTGTGGCTTGGTTTTATACCCCGTCACAAAGCTGTTGATGGTACGCGATAACCATTGAACATATGGGCCATCAGTATCAATTTGTACCAATCCCGAAATGTTTTTTACGGTCACTTTTTTCTTTTTATATTCCCAATAAATGCAATTTCTATAGGGAGCCAGATTAAATGTCTGGTTGACCATAAGGAATTCTAATTCACTTTTTTTCTGACGGTGACGGGTGTTTTTTAAAAGTGTGATTAATGTTAAAAGAAGCTCAAATTTATTTTCTAATTTGGGCGATGTAACATTTTTTTTATTTTCTTTGCTCATAATAGCTACAGTGTACCATTATTTATCTTCATGGTCGGCTAAACTTAAGCCTAAAAAGCCTTTTTTATTTACACTTTTATCTGTATCACCAGCAAAGCTGGCGCGACCGCTCATGCCAGGTAGAAGATCTTCATGGTATTTTTCCATTTGCGCAACAACTTGTATTGATTGACTTACGGGATCAACTTCACCGAATATGCTCACGATTTTTGCTTTATATTCTTTATCTGTTTCGCCGATATAAATTTTTAACGGTGTGCCAACATTAAGCCATCTTAACCATTTTGATGGTATTAAAAATTCTGCGCGTAAGGGGTCATGGGATGCAATTTCCATTAGCACGCGGCCTGTTTGAACATATTCATATTGACTGGCCATTTTGCGCATAACGCGACCATTCCACGGGGCGACGTGCTGACAAGATTTTAAACGCCCTTTTATCTGGGTAATCATAGCTTTATTTTGCTCATTATTTTCGCGTGCGATCATTAATTCAATATCAGACACAGACCCTAATTGTAACAAGCGTTGGTAAGCGGCAAGTTGATTTTCTGTTACGCGTTGACGGGATAAAGCTTCGTTTAATCTACCTTGATCTACGGTGCAATCATACTGAATAAGAATATCGCCTCTTTTAAATCGATCACCGCTATCGAGTTTAAATTTAGTTATTTTAGAATTGATACCACTTGCGATCACGATTTGCCGTTTTGCCCCTAAAACCGCCTGAACAGTGTAATCGTCATCTTCTGTGTCGGTTGATGAATCGCTGGCTGGAGAGATGCTATTTAGCATGGTTGCAACGTCAATTTCATGAGCGCTTTCACTATCGCTCTTATTGTCGTTCTTATTGTCACTCATGGGCAATGTGTTTGAGAATGCAGGCATAGATTCCCCATGCGCTGACGCGGTGATGAATGCTTTTTCTCTATTTGAAATATTACTTAACATGTAGGCAGACATAAAAGTTAAGCAAAAAATTGCTGTCACTCTAAATGATATATTTTGGATATATTTTGAAAATTTCATCATGAGCTCACCGCTTTCGGTATGTCATTAGAAATAGGGATTATGCCTGCATTATTAAGGTGCGTGCGAATTTGTCTCGCATATTCCTCCATGCTTAAATCTGGACTGTTTTCATCCCACAAATCAATGCCTAATGTATTGATGAAGCGGCCATAGGCATCCTGCACATCCGCATAAGCAAAAGCACGATTAATGGTGGCAACGTTGGAATCAATTTTCATGTTTAAAAGCTCTGCTTCAGACATGAGTCCCGCATCATTATAATCTTGTGCGCGTTTTAAAATATCGTTTGAATGATTCACCATCTCCGCTTGGGCGGCATAGTCATTTGAGAGTGTGTCGTAACGTGCGAGTGAAACGTGAACCTGTGTGATAATCGCGGCTATTAATGCTTGCCGGCGTTTATCTGCAAGTAAATCAACGTTTTGCGCCCTTTTGTAACGGGCGGGAGCTGTAATGATTCTATTTATAGAGGCTGTTAAGCCTGCAATACCATCAACCCAATTATTAAACACTAAAAATTTATTTGAATCGCGATTATAGGTGAATAAAAGTTCAACGCCTGGAAGGCTCTCTGCGATTGATAATTTTATATCTCTTGTGCTAATGCGTTTGTTTAAGATTTCTTCGCGCACTTCTGGACGGCTTGTGAGCGCCTTCAGTTCATAATCTTCGATGTTACCTTGGATCGCCGGAAGTTGTGTATCTTTAAAGGGGTCGATACCTTGTAGATCAAGTTCTATTTCTTGTTCTAATGGTAAGGCGATCAGGGTCTTCAGCTCTAACTCTGCTAGGCTTAAGCTGTTTTGAAAACGTGAAAGCTGTGCTTTTTTGTCCAAGAGTTGCGATTTTCTTGCTTGAATATCGCCCAAAGGAACAATCCCAAGATTAGCTTGTTTTTCATTGCTAGCAAGTTGTGCGTCTATTTCGCTTAGTAAATTTGAAATCCTTGGCAAAGTGCTCTGGGCAATGGCGGCGCGCCAAAAGGCGATATAGGTATCTTGCACAACGCTTTGGTATACTTTACGTCGTCGCTCTTGCGCGATAAGCATTTGATCAGATGCCGTCTTCCCCCGCCATAGATTTATTCCTGCATCCAATAAATTCCACTCCGTGGTGAGCTGTACGACATTTCTGTATTGTTCTTGGGAAATAGAAGGGCGTAAAGATTCGGTTCCCGTTAAAACAGAAAAGCTTGATGATCCGCCTTCGTTATTACGTCCTTGTCGTTGTATTTTCGCATTTATCGAAGGAAGGGTGTTTAACATTTGTAATGAAACATCGTCCGCAGCAATAAGGGCATCTAATTCTGATACTTTTGTGTCCAGATTATGCTTCAAAGAACGGGCTAAAACATCTTCGATTTTCAAGGTTTGTTGTGTTAGCGGCGCAGTTTCGTAAAATTGCGCGCGGTCATTTTGTATGATTTCCGTTACCACAGCCGAATCAACTGGTTGCGCCGCAGGGGTGCAACCAGAGATTGAAATTAGTCCCGAAAGGGCTAATACATATGGTTTTCTTCTGTTTTTCATATTGAATGTCATTCTTAGGAAACAAGAATGAAAAAGTAGTTACCCACATAATATATGAAAAAATTAGCATTCCCAAGTATTTAGTGAATGTTTTCGTAAATAAGGTGGGTTCGTTTTATTTATAGATAGAGGGCAGGAGTTTGTATGCTCTTATGTTTAACATATTGAGGCTAGAGTGGGACCAAGACTTTGCTCAAAAATTTATTAATAACGGCAAGCATAACCAATGTTGCTCAGAAAGCTGACATTGTTATCAATCTATGGGTTTTAGGTGCCGATATTGCTGGTAGATTTTATTCATTTCTATAAGTGGTGCGGCTGGGGGGACTTGAACCCCCACGCCCAAAGGACAACAGATTTTAAGTCCCTCACAAAAATTTATGTCAACGCTCTGAAATAAATTTCTAAATTAAAAATCAACTACTTAGTTGCCAAAAGGTTAATATCTTATTTCTCTCATATTACCCTTTTCTTGACCTAAGTGTCCCATGAGTGTCCCACGGATTCAAGAAAAATCTTAAAACCATAAAAGTCAGTTTTTTTAGTTTTTATGAATAAAAAAAATCTTCAAAAAATAGAGGGTAGGACAATAAGCTATCCTGCATTTACTCGACGTCCATGAAATCATTTAAATCATGATGAAAATATAACTTTAAAAGATTTGAATTAAGATTGTACTTCTAATACAAAAATATCAGAGATTCTATCCTCTTTAAATGTTTCTTTTTAGTAAGTTGAATAGAGTAATTTTCTTAACTTTTAAATGATTTATGGTTTTTCTAAAAATAGAAAATAAATAATTTCCTACTAATCGTCGGAGTAATTTTTTATAGAATTTTTTAAATGTTTTATAGTTATAATTAAAATATGAACAAGCGCGAAAGAATAAATCTTAAAGTGACAGGTAAGTTCAAAAGAGAGCTCATGAGTGAGGCTGCAAACTTAGGTTTCTTTCAAGGAAAAGGACGGCCTAATTTTAGTAGATTTTGTAGGTGGGTATTACTGAATGGTAACAGGCCGATTGATAGAGAGCATTACGATGAATTGATTAGGTTGAATATTAACTTAATTAAAAGCATGACGCTGTTTAATCAATATCTATACCACCTCAATAGAGAAAGAAAAATTTTAGAAGAAAAAGGGATTAGAGATAATAATAAAAAATTCCTGTTTGCGTTAGAAGGTCAAGCTCAAGAAGTTGCTGAAATTCAAGCCATGCTTCGCGAAATGCAAAAGATTACACAAAAAATCTATATTTTAGAGAATGCTTAATATTAATGTACTGCTGCTTTCAACAAGTTCCACTTAAATTGAATTCAACTGTCTGTTTTCGGCCAATAGCGGACATTGAATAACTTCAATAAATTTGGATCAATTCACATCCCGTGCCATAATCATTGCCAAATCCCTCAAATCACCTCAAACTTATAAAACTTAAGAGTGATCAATTTTTTTTCAATGAAATCAATTGGTTAGCTGTTTTCAAGTACTCTTGTATCTTAATAATCTATCAATTCTATTCCTGTAGAATGAAAGTTGGGAAAGATAGGGTTTTAAAGGGCTCTCATGGATTTAGAGAATTTAAATGCTGAAATAGCTAAAGAGGCGGGAGATGTTCCTGTCTCTGGAAATGCTGACGGCAATCAAATCCAGCTACAATCCAACGCACAAGAAAATGCTATTGATTTAGCTGAGATAGAAACGGACGCTGGTGAAACAACCGAAGTTGCCGATGATGCTATTGATGTTTTAGAGCCACGAGAAGAGCTTGTTCGTGAGTCTAGTTTTGTCGGTGAAAAACCCGATACAGATCTAAAGAGTGATAATTCTCTTCCTTCGCTGCATACATTGAAACCGGTTATCGTTGAAAATGATCTCTTGAATATCGGACAAATCGATTTATTAAATACAGTTGAATTTTCTGGGTTCTCTCAAATGTTTAATTTGGAGGATATAGAAAGTTACGGCAGCTATATTTTTGATAGTTATATTAAACGATTCGATGAAGATGATGATAGTATTTTTTTCGCAGATGCTGCAGATTCTTATGTTGTGAGCGGACGTGAGAATAATGAGCTTTTACAAATACTATTGAACACTGAAAGTTTTTCAACGAACGTTGCCCCAACACTCACAATAAACAACCCTTCTGATATTGCGGAAGGTGCGATGATCACAATTACAGATACCATCCTTGATGGGGCGGATGTGGATGATGCGGATGGAGATATTACTTATACGGCCAGTGCTATTACGAATGGTCAGATCGAGTTAACAACGAATGTT
>CALDTV010000023.1 GCA_937923625.1 uncultured Alphaproteobacteria bacterium | reverse complement strand
TTTTGCCCTGTAGGCTGGCTATAAATTCACATCTCTTGTCGCGGGATGGAGCAGCCCGGTAGCTCGTCAGGCTCATAACCTGAAGGTCGTAGGTTCAAATCCTACTCCCGCAACCAATTATTTCAATGACTTAACCGCCTTTGGGCGGTTTTGTGTTTTTAGCGTTGCCGCACTGTTGCCGCAAAAGATAAATTGAACGTGCTTTTAGGGTGTCAATAATTGCTAAAATATCAACCAATCAGAATTCAGAAAAAGTAAGAATTAAAAACAATAATTTAAAACATTGACATTCCATAACAATTTCATTAACACAGTGGCTTAATTAGTCATAATGTTTTAGAGGGGGTTCTCATGGGAGATGAAGCAGGCTTAAGGTCTTTATTAAAACCTGAATTTGTTCGGGCATCTCTCAATCTTGCTTCCAAAAGTATCTTGGATTGGGGAAAATGGAATGATGCAGAGGGCTTTCCTTCTGCGGGGGCTTGGGAAGAAAAACTCCTGTTTGTCGATAAAGCTTTAGAAAAAGCCTTACAGCCAATGCAACACCGTCCAAATGAGCGTATGTTTTGGCGTACACGACCTGATTTAAATAAATATCGCGGATGGTTGTTAAATAGAACGCTCCAACATCAAATGGCTGTACAAAATGGTAATTCAGTAGGCCACTTTATTTTGCCAGAAGACTTGCCCAAACTTTCTGATGACCTTTACTTGTTTCATAAACACCACAAAGCGATCGGCAGAAAACAGGGGGCAGATGCAGGAACATTACAGCACTACAAATCACTTGCAGAGCTAAACGAAGCTATATCTCCATACGAAGCTTCATACCCACTTGCAAATGCAGAACGTTCAGAGGCTCATAGTCGCTTCATTAAAGAAGATGGTGGAAATGGTGAAGCAATCCGTGTAGCAGCCTTATATGATGGCACAGAAGTTATTCAAGTTTTATCTGAAGATGCTAGTCGTGCTTATGGCTCCCCGCGTTGGTGCACCGCTTATCAAAATCAAAGCACTTATTTTGAAGAGTACAAAGATGATTTGTTAATTGTCATTGACCCTGATGGACAGCGTTGGCAATTCCACTTTCGCACAAACCAACTTCACAATGAAAATGATTATCCAATTGATGATATAGCTGGATTTTTGAACGATAGAGAAGATTTAGCAGCTATTTTAACACCATATTGGGAAAAGGGAGTAAAAGCAGAAATCGAGACTGGAAAAGAAAGATGGCATTCTCGAGATGAAATGAATCTTTTAGCTCTAGCCCTATCAGCTTCTTCTTTTAAGAAACATGCCCTAACAGAGAATGGCTTCCTTGATGAAGCATTACAAAACATAAGCTTTGATCGAAAAAATGATAATAAAAATGTGTTATTGTCTATCGTCAAACAACTAAAAGACGACCCCGAGTTTCAGGCATTATTGGAACCTCATATTTTTGAAAGAGGCATTGCTGCTTTTAATGACGAGGTAGATCAGCCCAAAGAAGATTATTTCTCTACACAAAACTTTGAAGAACTCTGGGAATCAATACTTGCAGTTCCATCATGGAAAACACGTGCAATTACAGAAGGACATTTAAAAACAGCCCTAGAAACTCTTCTTGATTCGGGCAGTGATAACGCAATCAGCACATTCTTAAGTTTAGTAAAAACACATGTCGAAGATGCCGAAGTAAGAGAAATTGTCACTCCTATTTTAATGGGGAAGGCTTTTGAATTATTCCATAGTGAAGACGCATCTATCACTGGAAACTATATGGCTTTTTACAGCCTTGTAATGTCAAACCCTGAATGGGAAAAGAAGGCCTTAAGTTTGGGCATTAATGAAAAAGCGTTTCCTTTGTTGGATGATAAGTTTGCTTCATTCAAAGAGGAAATAGTAGAGGATGATGCCCATCAAGGCTCCAGACGAAGATCATCACGTGATAATCATTTTGATTTTTGTGTTGAGATACGCCGTGTACCCGAATGGGAAAATTATGCACGACAGAAGGGTTATTATGCAGAAGCTGTCGAGGCAGGTCATGTAGCTGATAAATTTGATGCTTACGAGAATTATGCAAGAGAAGATAGGTTTTTTGGCACAACTTCACGTTACTACATAAAATATTTTTGGGCTAACATACTGGATGTTCCTGAATGGAAAAAATATGCTCTTGAAGAAAAAAAATTAGGCGGAATGCTTGATGCTCTCTTTACTCCTCCTGAAGAACTGCAAAACAAAGATGACGATGGTTGGGGCTTTAGAAGAAAAGAAGGAAATAATCCTTCTAAAACGTTCATGTTCATGATGCGTGAATTTTACAATAAACCAGGTTTCAGAGATAATATGATACCTTATGTCCTTAAAGCATTGGATTTAGGCAAAGGTAAAGAAGCTTCTTTTAAACTCCCTTTCACTAATAGAAGGGCATTTGTGAATATAACTGCAGAAATTCTTCAATATGCAGGAAGATGTAAAAGCTGGCGTGATCAGATCACAAGCGATACAATTGATGCTGCTCTTCAAGATGAGAAAGCTCTACCTAAAGTCATTGCGATTGCTGCTGGAGGGCAAGTTTCTCATCATTGGAGAAGTGCCGTAATAGCTTCGAGTGCTGTACCTGAATTTCTGAAATCAGAAAGCTCTTATAGAACTGATCCTGTAAAAGAAATAATAGCTACAAACCCCCAATTTAAAGAAGCATTCGGCTGCCATCTCTAAAAACAAAACTAATAACCTGATTTCTAATTTTTAGTTACCTCTATGATGTTCCAATCTTCACTCTTAATACGTTGACCTTTCCATCCATATAAGTTGCATCACACGCAAACTGCTCTGTGAGATGCGCACCAAAGGTATTTTGTGCCGTAACAGTGTTTTTATATTGTAGCACGCCATTGGTCATTGGGTCTATTCTACCATCAAATAAAGGAATTTTTGCCCCCTTACGCACTTTAAGGTTCCGCTTGACCTCTGCATCACAGTGCGCACGAATGTCCGCAATCATACTTTGCGTTTCGGCTTTACGTGCCTCTTGTGCTATTTGTTCTGGTGTTTTTGGTTCATTTGACGACATCGTGCCAGAAAACACCATTGCCCAAAACAACACTCCAAATATCATTAGTGCCTGCATAGGCTTGCTATATTCACTAAATTTTTTTCTATTTTTTGCCATGTTACTTACCTCCATATAAAAAATCACCAAAGCATATTCTGCTCTGGTGATTGGGAGAGTTAATATCCGTTCTGTGAACGGCGCAGCGTATTCACGCTAGGCGCTATTGTATTCCGCCGCCTCCCCAACCATATATTGAGAAAGCAACATCATTGATAACGGCCTGATGCTGTCAGTAGGCCGCACAGAAGAGGATATTAAGCCCCAATCGTTCCAAAAGCAGAACAATCAACTTAATATTATAGTCTTTCGGAATTAAAGCAATATTAAGGACTTTATGAGGTGCTACAGATGTGTGAAAAGTGTGCTTATGCCTATTTTCTATAGGCCAGTGGAAGCTTTTGTTTGGTGTTGGCTTCAATATGAACGCCAATTGAAGTCTTGGTGATGCTAAATTTAACACCCTTATCTCTTAAGACGCTCTCCATTCTTTTTGCTGCATATACGTGGAAAGGCAATAAATGTTTGTTTTCAACGTTGGTAACGCTGTTCCTGTGTAAGCCAGCGCGCCGCGCCATTTCGTTAATCGACATTTTTATCAATATTCTACCTGCTTTTAATTGCCGCCCATCTACAACGCTCATGACATCTTTTTACCTACATCACCTTGTGAAAGCGTCACACCGTAACAATCAATGTTTTCTGCGGGGTGCCGAGTATTTTGATCCGTAACATTAATATCATTTGTGACGCGCTCATTTCCTTTGAAAACTTTGATTTCATTGGCTTGTGACGCTGTTGCGTTTTGGGAAGGTATGTACCTATCAAAGGCATCATTGAAAGCTTTTCTTTCATAACCTTTAGCTGTTTTATAACCTTCACGAATAGTCTTGGGGTGAACGCCATAGGGCTTTAAATATCGTGCAATTTTAGCCGTTGTAATAGCCCTGCCTTTATTCCAATCATTCCATGGCCTTTCCTCCATTTCACAAAGCAAATACAAGAGGTCAGCACTAAAGATATTCTTATAATTAGGGTTGTCATCAAAGATGGACTGGATATCATTTAATAACATGATGCCAGCAGATTGATTATCTTCATCTTGAGACTTTGCGTAGATAGACAAAGCGGCATAACGCGCCGTTGTAACCCAATGGCCTCCAGCGACATCCGCAATCGCCAATAATGGCTCCCAATTATCCTGCGCTCTATCACTTAAGGCATTCGGCAAGTCAGGACGTGCTTTTGCAATCTGTTCGCCACAATCCTGTGCAAATCTGGCAAGCTTGCGTCTTATAGTTAAGAATTCACTTTTATCTGCATGACGCAAACGCTCGACTTGCTCATCGGCACGCTTACGCCGCAACTCTAAAACTATTGACCTATCCATGATAGTAGCTGCTTGATGCCCAATACCGCATATAGCCTTTGCACCCCATGTGCTGAATTGTTCTGGCTCATGCTCATCACCAACAGAGCGCCATACAAAGGCGCTGTCACGTGTATGGCCTGAATTAATGATGCCGCGTAAATCATCATTGCCATTCATAAAGCTATCAGCCTCATCAATCAAAAGCGTGGGGCAGTATTTTTCAATGACACGGAATACAACCGAAGGCGATATATTCGCCGCAATCGCTGGCTTTTTAACCATTGATGAAATAACTGATAATAACTGGCTCTTGCCGCATTGCATCTCTGGTGCAGTGATATTAGCAATCGGTGCAACCTGCACATGCTCTATGATCCAAGTAAAGGCAATCCATAGCGCTGAAGCTTGTGAAGTTTCAGGGGCACATATGATAAAGCGTCTTATCAATCCATTAATTTGATCCAGTAATTCCGCGCTATCAACAGGTTCATCCCATGGCTCGACATTTGGAAATTTATCATCATGTACTTCGTCTTCTTTGAAAGAACGTAGCTTCTTAATTTCTTGGTCAAGAACGCCGACGCGCACATTTAATTTCTCTGCCTGATCCACTCGTATTTGTTCATACTCAAGCGCTGGCATTGCAGCTAATCGCTCTATTGCATTATCCATTGTTTCAGTTGGGAATGAGGCCTCTTTAATAGGGTCTTTGCTCATATCTGTTACTCCAGTATAATAATCATTGAAATCGCCTTCTATTGGAGGAATTGCAAGCTTGGCATTCACTGCAGTTGCTGCATCACGAGCTTTGCTCATACCAACAGCATCATTGTCTGCACATATTGTGATCTGCACATTTGGAAATTTTTTACGTATAGCCTTCGCCACTGGCTCAAGGTTTCCTGCATCAAATGCAACCGCTACAGGAACGCGCACAGAATCATATATACTTGCGGCTGTGGCATACCCCTCCGCAATACATAAGGACTCTGCGAGTCTGCCTATAAGGCCATAACAGCCTTTTTTACGCCCTCCTGATAAGAAGCGCTTATTGCCATCTGCATCAATGAATTGAAGGCTGTGCAAAACCCCTCCAGCATCTCGCATAGGAATTAAGAGCTTGTCTTGCGACACTCGCATATTGAACGGTTTTACTTGTTTATTAGTTAGATATGGATGAGACAAACATACCGCAGCATCATCCCAAATAGACTGCGCTTTTTCTTGTGCAGATTTATTGCGCAATTTCTGCTCTTTCTTTCGTTGTGCCTCTACCTCTCGCATTCTGCACTGGTGTCGTTGCCTTTCCTCCAGCGATAAGCTCTTAAAAGCATGATTGCACCAATTATGCTTTTCACCTGTTTTCCAGCTTCCAAACGATCCAGCGGGAATATCATCACCATACAGGATATACCAACCGTTCTTTGATCCACCCTTATCACCGTTTATATGAAAGCGATGAATTTTCCCATCTGCAATTATTGCATCTTTGGTAGCCAAATCAGCGTGTGTAAGAGCGTTTTTAAAATCATCTTCAACCATCGTTCGTCTCTCATATTGCTTATAAAGAAAATGTGAATAATACCATCCGTCCATTTCTTATGATCATTGAACGTCATCATCTGAATAATAGTTACTTGAGGTTTTAGAATCGATTTTTCGACTGTTTACAAAATCAATTAAATCGGACAGCCAATATTTTACAAGCCTACCTATTTTTACGTATTTTAAATCATATCGTTTTGTACACGCCCATACCTCTAACGTGCCTTTTGATATGCCTAAAAAATCAGCGGCTTCCTGTCGGGTTAGTAATCGGTCATTTTTATCAAGCAAAGTAAGTCTCCATCTGTTTGGTTAAATTCAGTTATGGAGAGAAGTTGTCAGTAAAAAGATATTTTGAAAATCCTCCAAGGGTTGGAGGGGGCGTTGAAGGGGTTATGATGCTGTGCCACCCATGCGTGAGCTAGGGCATCTAATGATTGTGTCTATAGCCGCGGCTCTAGACTTATTGAAACCAGCTATATTTCTTTTTTCGGCTTCATCCATTAACCACTTAACAACATGCTTTTTAAAAGGAACAATAGTAGGATCAGGATTATCTAGGTCATAATGTGACCAAAACTTATCGGCGGCATCCATCATCAATTTCATATCTGCAGTCATATAGTTCTTGTTTATATGGCGGTTTGTGAGAATTGGGAGATCAAATGGCAGTTTTTCTGCCCACTTAATCAATTCTTGCGATGGAACCTGCTTATCTAAAAAATCAGGAGAAAAAGCGTGCTGCTCTGTTAATAATAGCAACTTATTACCTTTATAATCATTGTAAGCAAAATCTATGCATGCTGCACCGCAGTCAGTTGTGTTAAGAAATTTGCGAACAAAGCCCATGCGTCCAACAGTGTTCCGTGTTATTGCATCAAAGTTAAACTTGTATCCCATTAGATACAAAAGCCCATCGCCAAGAAACCAAAGTGGCTGCTTTGACCTTGTTTGAAATTCACTGTCATCAATTTTTGTGACATAATCGTTCAAAGGTTTTGACTTGTCTTTGGATTTTTTTTTTTTTTTCTTCATTCTTCATTTATTACCATCCTTGAAAATTTTATCTGTTGCTACCTCCATAGATTCCCTAACTGGATCAAGGTGAAGTCGTGAATATATCTGTGTTGCCTGTTGAGACTTATGTCCTAAAGATTTCCCTATAATTGGTAAGCTTGCGCCAGAAATCGCTTGGTAGCTTCCCAATGTGCGGCGAATATCATGCAGTCTGATGTCCATAAGCTCTAATGAGAGTTTTATGTTTTCTTTCTTCGCATACCTTGAAACAGCATCAAATAAAGCATCGACGCTGATATGCTTTGGTATTTCTGTTTTTATAGTGGCTGCAATATTTTTGTTTTGCTGCCACAGTGAAATAGTTGCGCGTTTTAAAATTCTACTCCATGCTTTTTTAGGGTCTGCTAAATGACCTGTTTTTGATAAGGGTGAAGGTGATGGTAAAACCCATTCTGAATTAGTTTTACGCTGTCTGTGTTTTAAAATTTCTATAGCTCTATCTGTTAATGGTATATGCGCTGGATCGTTATTCTTTGTTTTTGGAATGCGCCATTCATTTCGATCCCATATGATTTGTTCCCACCGCATTGCTAACACGTTAGATTTGCGTGCACCTGTGAGTAATGAGATCCAAATATAATCGCGGGCTACTTCGCTTTCTTCTTGATGGATAGCTTCAAAAATAAAAGGCATTTCATGCGGCTGTATAAATCTATCTCGCGATTTTTCGGGAAATTTCTTAATTCCTTTTGTTGGATTTTTCCCATCCCATCCCCATTCGATAGCTTTATTAAAAATGGCTCTAATTCTTTCTAGTATTCGATTGGCTTGATATATGCCGTTTTGATCGCCTACTTTTTCGTGCAAATCCATTATTTCAAATTTTGTAATAGATGATATTTTGCGTTTAAACCAATGAGACAGGAATTTGTTTACTTCACGCTCGTCATACAGCCATGAACGCTTTTGTTTCTTGCTGTAACGGGTCATATATTCATCAAATAATGCTCCGAATGTCTTTTCAGACTTCATTTTATTTTTTTCGTGATTGGGGTTTTTGCCATCCGCAATTGTTGCTTTTGCACGTAGGGCTTTTTTACGCGCATTTTCTAACGATGTTTCAGGAAATCCACCAAGTATAATACGTTCATCACGACCATTAATACGCTTTCTAATAAAGAATGTAATTGCGCCAGAAGCTGTAATGTAAAGGCTCAACCCTTTCTCTTTTGTGTCTTTGTAGGTTGCCATACCTTTTTCGGGCGTAGGCAATTTTTTAATTGCCGATTTTGTAAAATGTATTTGTGTCATTTTTTCTTTTTACGTTTGTTTCTTGTGTCTAAATCTGGGACTCCATCGCCTGCACTTATTACTGTTGTCGCTGTGGCCTTTGATAGTAAATCAGGTGAGTTTTTAATTTGATATGCGATACTGGTTTTTTCTTTTTTTGCTTTTTCGGTTAGCTGATAAATAGTTTCACCAGAGATGTTGTGTCCTTCATCGGCTATCAATAAGGTTGATTTGTTTAATGCGGCATTTTCAGGGTTTTCAGCGGACTCATGTGTTTTTAGAAAAGTGTCTATGTTTTCTTCTTTAAGTCCCCAATCAAAGAGCATTTTCATACCTTCTGCCCCATAAGGATAGATGTTGTGACCGCTCTGCTCTGATATCAAAAATTTAAAAAAATAGAGGTCTTCCTCTTTTAGATTGATATGAAAATCGTTAAATCGAATGAAGGTTAAATCATCTTGCCACATGGCAAAGTGGAAATGTGGTTTTGCCCCGACTTTGGAATTATCATGCCCTTTAAAATCAGAATGACTACAGGAAAAAGACCAACGTAATTTTTTCCAAGAAATTGTTTCTTCAACAATTTTGCTCGCATCCTCGCTTTCCAAATCGTTGATATTTTGAATGCGGTCAATGCTATTAGCTACTCTTCTCAAATATATATTAGTTCGATAAAAGCCTGCGCGAGATAAAAGGTTGGCAATATCACTTTTCTTAATGCTTTTGGGTTTCAGTAACCAATGCAGGCATAGATTTTTAGGGTTAAAACCTCTAATAGGTTTGCCACATATACAGCATAAACCTTGTTCCAGCTTATCGCCAAGTTCTTCATATTGCCTTTTATCTTTAAGCTCTTGTAAGTCCGATAGCTCTTTCATTCTGTTTTCGGATAGATGCTCTAAAGCTGATAGAGGTGTTAATTGGTTTTGGTTAATTAAGTCCATTGCCGCACTATTGCCGCATAGTAGCGTAAAGTCCAGTTATTTTTATCATGTTTTGTTAAATTGTAATTCACTATAACCCTTGATGCGTAAGGCTTTAAGTGGTTTTGTTAAGTTTTGTAAAATATAGGGCTGTGTGGCTCATAACCTGAAGGTCGTAGGTTCAAATCCTACTCCCGCAACCAATTCTTTGAAAACCATTGTAAATCATAGCCTTTCTCTTTTCGGGTACACGATCATACCAGAAAGTGAAACCTGCTATGTTCAATCCAAGCTATCTAATCAAATCCAGACACGATATCTACTACTTTCGCTATCCTTTGCCATTTGTGACGCAAGGTAAGCCTAACAGGGTAAGTATATCTCTACGCACAAGATGTCCTAAACAAGCCTTGCGACTAGGGAAGGTGTTGGAATATCATAGCGTTAACTTAATTCAGAGCATGGACTTTAACCGTATGGAATACAAAGAGCTTGTCACAGTCTTTAAAGATCACTTCGCTAAACTTTTAAAAGTCCATAAGCATAACATGGACGAATTTGGACCGTTGCCGCGTTCAGAAGTTAAGCAGTACGAGAGAACTATCAAGCTGATGGATCAAATGATTGAGCATGATATTGATTCGCTCGATGATTTATCTAAGGCAGACAAAGACGCAACTCAATCGCAGTTACATGAATCAATTATGAATATGAGTAAATTGTATGACCTTAACATTGAGCCAGAAAGTGAAGAGTATGCTCTCGCCAAGTCTCAATACAAATACGTATTGAAAAACTTATCCAAAGACATATTGGCTTATAACAAGCAACTTACTGATTATACGATGGAGGAAGCGGTTAATCAGAAACCAGATACAGTCTTGACCAATTACTCAATTGCAGAAGTTATTGAAAAATATTTAGTTGAACTCAAGAGTGCATTGGCAGTTCGTAGCTTTGAAGAGCAAAGGGACTGTATTAAATACCTTATTGATGCCCTTGGAGAAGATTATTTGATCGGTAATATTGATGTAGCAGCAGTGCAAAAAATTAAGGGTCAATTGAGCAATACACCTACTAAGAGAAATACAGGTAAATTAACAAAAGGCTTGCCTTTGTATGAACAAATTGAAGTCGCCAAGCAGAACGAAATTAAGATGTTAAGTCCTACATCTATAAATAAATATCTTTCATATTTTAGTTCTCTGTGTGGGTGGGCTGAACAAAACAAGATAGTTGGTGAAAATGTGTTTAAAGGTATTCGTGTTAGAGCAGGAAAGAAAAAACATACAAGACGAGATCAATTCACGAAGCCAGAAATTAAGACGATTATAAGCAATTTGGGAGATGGAAAGAGAACCGAATTGGTCAAAAGTCCTTCATTTTATTGGGGTGCATTGTTGGCTGTTTACACAGGGGCGAGGCGTAATGAGATTGCCTCACTTCTACCAGAGGACATTATTCAAGATGAGGATACTAAGATATGGTATCTGGCTATCAATGATGATGATGAAAGCAAGCGTACAAAATCCGAAGCGGCTACACGTATTGTACCTTTACACTCCCACCTTATTGAGCTTGGATTTTTAGAATACGTAGATGAAGCAAAGAAAGTTATTGCTCAACGCCCTATGACAAGAGGACAGAGTACGCGGTTACTTTATGATCTTACATACACTGATCACGATGGATGGGGGCGTAAGTTAGGGCGTTGGTTTAATGAAAGTTACCTTGTTGCATTAAATTTTAAAACAGATAAGAAAACACTGCATAGTTTGCGCCACAGTCTTATTACAAACCTAAGTGCGGCGCGTGTTGAGTTTTCGCATATCAAGGCTATTGTTGGGCACGAGTCTGGAACTGTAACAGATGCCACTTATACTCATTTTGGGGTGGAGCATCTTACTGCCTTCAAAGAAGCGATAGAGAAGCTTAACTACTAATACCCTCCATATTGATTGACGGATTCCACGTAATTCCCTAACATCATTCTCAGAGCTTTCGCATGAAAGCTTCGGGGCTTAATAACTCCTGTCTAAAGCGGTATTCTAGACACTACCGCAAATGTGTCGCCCTCAGTCTTATGGCTGGGTGGCGATGTCATGTTCAGAGCGCAAGCTTAAAAGCATCGCGCCGTTTCTTTAGACACGGTTATTAACGCCCAGCCACCAGAGTGAAAGCTCGGTGGTTGTTTGGTTTTTAACTGTGAGGGAATAACAATGAAATTTACTGTATGGAATGTGTCGGGAGCATTAGTATCATTCTTCTTAGGTGGTCCTATTGCATTAATCATATTTTTAATTGTTTGGTTGATCACGTGGTATCATTTAAGTACGCGCGGTTTATTGTTCATACAATCATACGCATATCTGTTAATGATGGCTGAAAAAACTGATCCGCATGAAGCTAGTATTGAATCTAATAACATTAAAGCATACGAGGCTGAATCTTTTTTGGCTGGTGCAAAAGGCTTTGCCAACAAGTTTACAAATGGCGAGCAGTTACCAGTAATTAAAGCTGCAAAAAAGCAGGGATACATATATCGGAAAAAATCATTCCTTGAGCTGATCAGAGAAGTTTGGGGAAGCGTTTAATTGAAAAACCTTGATGAATTTGAAAGCCTTCCTGAACCATATACTTTTTGGCAGATTTGTAATGGTTTACAGCGTTACATGGTTAAACTGAACCGTATAGGAATACATAGTATATTATAGGAGTTACTCCCGTGTCGAAATAGAGCTTACTGGATTGAGAAGAAATTTAGTAATAGGAAAATGAGACTTTAATATTCCCTACTTGAAAGAAGAGATAATTGAACTGATATTTTTAAGGAGTGTTACAGGAGTAATACTATCAACTGTCAGAAACTTCCTCTCTGGTATCTGTCTTTATTGCTTTGTGCATAAGATCAAGTCTTGATTGATATATCCCACTTGTTGTCGTATGTTTGTATTGCTCAATGGAGTGCTTGTCACTGCCGTTGTGGAAGTTGGTTAAGACCGTCAAGTGTTATTGACATGTTATTTATAACTATTAGGACTAGAAGCCTTATAGTCGTTATGACTAATTCAATTATTACTTGTTTCATGTTTGAACCTCCTTGTTCATCATAGCACATATTGTTTATGTAGTGGGCGTGCCGAAAGGTGCGGAGTAAAGTGGCTAATACAAAAGAAGGAGTTAGGACTAACTCAATCCAATGTGGTCATCAAAGTTATCGGAGGGGGATACAAGGGTTATCCACTAATTCCATGCCTCCTCCGAATTGCTACTTTAGGAAATACTGTGCCAAGATTATATAAAAAACCCAAGATAAACGAATGGTACGAAAAAAAATTCTACCCTCATTTTGATTCTGCGTTACCCTTTGAGGACGCACAAAGGCTTGTCACTAATCCGCAAAAAGTTATCAGTTATCCATTTTCCCCTTTATTGGCTTACGAAAAAAAAGCACGTAGATTTAAGGGGCATGATGATAGAAGTGTAAAGAAACGACCTATAAAATATGCCGCGCACAAAGATGGCTACATCTACTCTTACTATGCACGGAATTTATCTGCTCAGTACGAAGAAAGAATTGGAAATTTAAATTTAGATGACAACGTGATTGCCTACCGCAAAGGGATAGGAAAAAACAATGTTTCTTTTGCCTGTGATGCCTTTGATGAAATTGATGCGCGTGGTAACTGCTTGGCAATGGCTTTGGATATAAGTGGATTTTTCGACAATATCAATCATGATAAATTAAAAGATGAATGGTGCTTAACCATAGGCGAAGAAAAGCTCCCGCTTGACCAGTTTAAAATTTTTCAATCTCTGACAAAGTGGGCGGAAGTAAGTCGAGATGAGTGCTATGAACGTCTTAATATTGATACGAAAGATGCGCCTTTTCCACTATGTAATGATAGCGACTTTCACAAAGTTGTAAAAGCTAGGTCATCTGATCTGAACAGTCTGGTTACAAGAAACAAAAATAATTTTGGCGTTCCTCAAGGGACTGCTATGTCAGCCCTTTTGTCGAATATTTATATGATCCCGTTTGATGTGAGTATGATGGAGCTATCCAAAGAAATAGGAGGTTACTACAGAAGGTACTCAGATGACATTTTATGGATTTGTTCAAAAGAACATGAAGCTTTGGTGCTATCTAAAGTTGATGAGGCTCTTATTGAACGGGGTGTGAAAAAAGACGGTAAACCTAATTTGATTAGAAAAGATGAAAAAACTGATATTTCTATTTTTGAAAATAGTGGTGACAATCTAACTTGTGATAAACCGTTTCAATATCTAGGCTTTACCTATGATGGCAATAATAGGCTTATCAGGTCACAAACGCTGGCTAGGTACTGGAGGCGTTTAATTTACTCTGTTCGTGCCGTGAAGCGTGAGGCGAATAAAGCTCGAAGAGAGGGTAAAAATCCAAAATCATTTCGTAAGGCTTTAAACCAAGAGCTTACTCATTTGGGGAATAGAAATTTTATTACAGCCTATGCTTACAAAGCCCAAAGGAAAATGGGAGGGCGTGGAATCAGGAATCAAGTGAAAGATCATCAAGCTAAGATTGAGGAAGAATTAAACATGACCAAAGCTAAGAGAAAGCGTAGGAGGCAAAAATCTAAAAAATAATAAATTTACGCGAGGGGGTAATTAAATAAGATCATGGGCAAAAATTCCCCACTAGGCTTATTTTACACTCGCAAAGTTATTCTATCTGATTTGCTATGACTCACTTGTGATTTAACGCTTGCCATTAAGGGTGTATACAGCATGTAACAAGACGCTCTGTAGAGTCCGTAGGGGGTCGTGCAGTGTGATGAAAAAGATTTAAGCCACAACACAATGTTGAAAAATTAGCCCTTCTGTACGGGGCTTAAAATGCCTTTTTCTTATTTATGATAAGATAAATTGGGGGGCTACATTAGCCACACTTGTGGGAGGCATTATTACATGCCCCTCAATAATAGTGATAGGCTTTAACACGTCCATATCGCGCGGAGGGTGTATATCAAAATTGTATGGCTGTATTCCAAATTTAAATTCAACGGATATATCTCCAATATCAGCATACCGCTTATCTTCAAAATTAAGTTGAGGAAGTTGTTGTTCAATTACTGGAACATATTGCGCCATTACATTATCTAACACAGGATTACTTAAGCAAACATAATCATCGCCATCATATGAGGTCTGCACCTTACGTATTAATTCTCTATCCATTGATGTGAATACAGCCTGTACAGAGGATTCACTTCCATTAGGTGCGCCGTCTCTGTCAGTGTATATATGACCAGGTCTAAACTCTATTTCACCTATTTTAGGTCTAGGCAAATACCTAACACTAGACAAATCCTCTGCTGTGAAACTATGTTGTTCAACTAGTTCGTCAAATCTTTTTGGAGAAATGCCACTTTGATAAAATTCACAAAAAACCTGCAGGCATAAGACTTCCTGCGCTCCAAATAGCGTTTTTAATCTTTGCTGGCGCGCTTCCCATGACATAAATATTGTTTTATATGTAAATTACTAAGATTGCAATGAAATTGTTTTATTGCTCAAGAAAGGCATAATGGGTTGTGCCGTTTTAGAGTCCACAGAACCCGTACAGTGAAGCATGCATAGTTATGGATTTAAAATGGTGTGTTGAAAATTTTAACGCTCTGTCTGCGGTTTAAAACGTTTTTTTAGTTGGTGTTTTATAATCAACTTGACGGATTCCAAGGTAAGTGCGACTATACAATGTAACCTATTGTAAACCATAGGTCGTGTAACTCACTATTTACAAGGGTTCAAGTTTCTGGTTGTCGATCCTACTCCCGCAACCAAGAACACTAACGATTACAGCCATTCTTCGGAATGGCTTTTTTGTTGTGGGGCTACTATCGGGCTACCTTTCGAGGTGTGTTTGCCCTATAAATGCGCCCCGCACCCCCTGGGGGTCACCCATCCGTTGAAGCGGAAACATGCGCACATCCACTCAAAAAAATTTGCGATTTTAAAAAACGTATTAATTAATATAGGCTAAATAAAAAAATAGAGGATTTTATGACTCAAGATTTAACTTTTGATGATTTTGACAAATTTCAGCGTAAAGCATATGCGGACCGTTTGAGTACTGTCATCCGTAATTTTTCTCCATTGTATGATGAAGCCTTTGTATTAAGTCTCAACGCGAAATACGGAGCTGGAAAAACAACTTTTCTTAAGATGTGGCAAAGCCAATTAGAAGCTGAGGGGCATAAAGTAATTTATATAAACGCTTGGGAAACTGACTTTGACAATGAACCGCTAATCCCTATCATTAGTGCATTATTAGATAACATCGATACAGGCAAAGGTTTTAAAAAGCTAAAAGGAGCCTTACAAGGCACTTTGGGAGCCGCAGCACTAGCAAGTAACAACCTTGTGAGTCACGCTATAGGATTGAATATCAACGAAATGGCCAAGGAAATCGAAACAAATTTGAAAGCGAGCGATATTCAGGCTGTTGGTAAAGACCTATACAGGGAGTATTCATTTAAAAAATCGGCCTACCAATCTCTTCGTGGAGAGCTCGAAAAGTATGTAGCAAGTATAGAAATAAAACCATTGATTATATTTGTAGATGAACTTGACCGTGTTCGTCCTGATTATAGCGTCCGATTTCTTGAAGCTATCAAGCATATCTTTGCTCTACATGGTATTTGTTTTGTTCTCGCGGTTGATCGACAACTAGAAGCCTCGGTTATGCCTGTTTCAGAGTTTTGTCAGTACTTTAAATCTCTCGATTATAATCATCCTCCCCATAATAAAAATGAAAGATATGTTCTCTACACGGTCCTTGCTTGTTATAAGCCTAAAGGTAAAGCTCCATTACCATCATTAAAATTTGTAACCATTTTTTAATCTAGGCGAATATTGCTGTAGAACACAGACGCAAAAATTAAGCTTCTTTGAGGAGATTTAGAATGATAGAATTCAACAGCCTTGGATTAAGATACGCATATTATGATGATTATAGTAGATCAGCATATAAAAGCGACGCATTGCAGGCCTTAGGTAGCGGTAGTGTTGATTATTATACTCGGCATGAGTTAAATCATACAGGCCTATTGTTGACACTGTTGAGATTAGTGCTGAATCGATAGAGCGGCTTAATCATGAAGGAGAGTTCACAAATAAATTGAATCAGTTAAAGTTAAGCAATTAAATTTAATAAAAATATATTAAGACTGCACAATATGAAAAATTCTATAATATTAAAACAAAAACAAGCTTCCGCTGGCGCGCCGATTCCGATGGAGGCAGATACAAAACAAAGTCTTTCTTTCTTTGAGTTTTGGCCAGCTTGGATTATGTACTTTCCTGTTACTGTTCAATGGATTGGCTTATCGCTATGGCATCGCTCTTTGACACTGCCTTTTTTAGCAAACCCTGATTTAACTCTGTCTGGAATGACAGGGGTTGGTAAAAGCGAATTAATGGCACAAGCAACGGGGCTTTGTAAAAAAGCTATTTTGCCTTGGGTCGCCATGAAAGTTAATGTTGATAGCCCAACAATACAAGCGAAACAATGGATTGAAGTTGCAGCGCAGAATGGGATTTCTCTTCCTTTTGTTTGTAAGCCTGATATCGGATGTCGTGGATTTGGCGTGAAGTTAATAAAAACTATAGAGCAACTCGCCAATAATATTGAGATTTATCCAGAAGGAACATCACTGGTTTGCCAAAAGCTCGCAAGTTGGGAGCCTGAAGTCGGCATTTTTTATGTGAAAAACCCAGTTTCTGGCGAAGGCGATATTGTTTCAATGACGGCAAAGTTTTTGCCACGAGTCAAAGGCGATGGTGTCCAGACTTTAGGAGAGTTGATTGAAAATGATCCTCGGGCAGGGCAATTACGCCACCAATATTTTGAACGACACAAAAACACCTGGGACTCGATACCATCGGAAGGAGAAAATGTTCAGTTAGTGTTCTCTGCGAGCCACAGTAAGGGCTCAATTTTTCGTGATGCCTGTAAATATATAACCCCTGAGTTAAAGAAAGCTGTGGTAGACATTATGGATGATTTGCCTAATTTTTACTATGGGCGTCTTGATGTTAAATATGCTGATTTAGAATCTTTACAACAGGGAGAAACTCTCGAGATTGTAGAGATTAATGCTGCTAGCTCGGAATCCACCCAAATATGGGATAGGAACACAACATTTTTAACGGCAATAAAAACTTTGCTTTGGCAATATCGAACGCTTTTTAATCTAGGAGCGTTTCATCGTAAGAACGGCCGAACACCGCCTTCATTGAAAACTTTTTTATATCATTGGCGTATAGAAAAAGAGTTAGGTCAGTATTACCCGTTCACGGATTGATGAGCGATATAATAGATGAGTAATCCATTTAATTTAGAACAAGTTTCGAATTCATTCATTAGGCAGATAATAAAAAGATTATCAAAGCTTGATGTTTTGGAGAAATGGTATGATGAGTGGCTTGCCAAAACGGTTAAAGATACAAGAAATGCTGATGATTTTTTAAGTTACACAGTTGATAAGCTTAATGTACATAGTGAGGTAATTAATGAAGAACTTCTTGCTTCTGTTCCGCTTACTGGACCTTTCATTGTTGTTGCCAATCATCCTTTGGGTGGTTTGGAAGGAATTCTTTTGGCAAAGATATTCTTAAAGATTAGGCCTGATTTAAAGGTTTTGACAAATCAGTTGCTTACTAAAATCCCAGAGTTTGAAGATTTATTTATCGGTGTCGATGTCTTGAATAAGAATAAAACGCGCGAGAATACTCAAGGTATGCGCGATGTAGCCCAGCATCTGTCGTATGGGGGAGCTTTGCTGGTGTTTCCGGCAGGTACGGTATCAAGACTTAATTTAAGCACGATGAAAATCTCTGATGCGCCTTGGTCGCCGATGATTACGAGGTTGGCGCGAAAATATTCTGCGCCTATCATGCCTGTATTTGTGGGCGGAAAAAATAAATTTATTTTCTATTTTTCAGGGTATATTCATAAGCGTATTCGGACGATGTTATTGCCGCGGGCTATGGTTAATAAATCTGGAGAGGTTATTTCTTTGCGTGTTGGTTCTATAATTACATCATCAGATATAAAGCGTTTGAGTGATGATATGATTGCGACATCTTATATCCGGTTTTGTTGCAAGGTTTTAAAAGAGATATCATCAGATAATCAAACAGATGAAAAGATACTGATGAATAATGTGAGGCAAGGTGTCAAAAAAGATGTGGTTTCACAACACGTTGATTCCTTAGCGGAGTACCTTCTTTATTCAGAAAAGCAGTTTTCTTTATATTGTGTTCCGTATGATGCTTTGGGGGGAATGGCAGAGCAGATAGCAATAGAACGTGAACGTACATTCCGCTTGGTTGACGAAGGCACTGGGCGTGAATTAGATAATGATTGTTTTGATGGACATTACCAACACTTATTTTTGTGGGATAATGAGGAAAAACAGATAGCTGGTGGTTATAGAATAGGGGTAACTGCGGAAATTATTAAAGAAAAAGGCTTAAACGGTTTATATAGCCATTCTTTGTTTAAATATAATCAAAAATTCATTGAAGAGATGGGCAGTACGATTGAATTAGGACGCTCTTTTGTAACAGAAAAATATCAACGTCACCCCAAAGCATTGGACATCTTATGGAAGGGGATTGGTCGATTTGTAGCTCAGAATCCACAATATCACACACTCTTTGGCTGTGTTAGTATTTCGCGCCAATATTCCGCACTGGGTAGTGCCCTGTTAACCCAAACATTTTTATCTCATTATGGCGTAAATCATAAAATGAAGAAAAAAGTGAAGGCAAGAAAACCTATTAATCATGTAGATATGCCGTGGACAGATAGCCAAATAAAAAGCCTATTGGAAACTCCGATCCTCAATAAACTTGTTGGTCGAATAGATGCAGGAAAATCTATTCCTATTCTTATTCGTCATTACCTTGCTTTGAACGGAAGGTTTGTTTCTTTTACCGTAAATGAAGGTTTTAACAGCTCTTTGGATGGCCTAATTGTTGTAGATTTACGTGACACGAAAGACAAATATTTAAAGCGCTATCTTGGCGATGAGGGATTGAAAATATTTACTAAAAAATGGAAAAGCCAAACTGATGCTGCGTGATGCTGTTATTCATTCTCTGTTGCAAATCTCAGATATTCTAGAGGTTGTTGTTCAGCTCCCCGAAACGTATGCAGTTAATTTTTACTGTGACGCTAATGCGGGTAAACATGTGCGCCATGTGTTAGATCATTTTTTAGCTTATTTACCCGCTATTGAAACAGGTGTTTTAGATTATAATATGCGTAATAGAGATAGTGTTGTTGAGAACGATCGGAGGGCAGCTAAAGAACAGCTTGATGGTGTTGTTAAGGTTTTAAAAACTTTGCCTGTAGACGAAAAATGTTTAAAAATTATTTCAGAAATTGATGTCACGAATACTAAAAGTGATAGTTTTTCGTCTAATACATCACGTGAATTATTATATCTCATAAACCATACAATGCACCATGCCGCTTATATAAAGTTATTGGCAAAAAATTGCGATATAGATTTACCTGAATATATTGGTCTAGCGCCATCAACCGCTTCTCATATGAGAGAGATAGGGCATAAATAAATGTGCACATTGAGCGTTTTTGCTAATTCCGGTAGCACGATTATTACGATGAACCGCGATGAGCAACGCACTAGAGAAGAAGTAGAGAATATTTTCATAACAGATACATATTGTTTTCCTGTTGATGCCCCCTCACAAGGAACATGGGTGGGAATGAATAGATTTGGTTTAGTTTTTGCTCTGCTTAATCGATATCAAGACAAGCATTCGGGTGAAGGGCAACAATCGCGTGGTAAAATAATTCCTAGTTTTTTATCAAGTGCCGATTTACAGGAAGCTCAAGAAAGATTAGATGCGTTTGAGGCGGAAAATTATAATCCATTTGATCTCTTAATGATAAATTTAAATTACATCATTCATGCGGCGTGGGATGGGCAACAGCTACTAGCGCATAAACACAGTTTAGATACCCCCTTTTTTATTTCATCTTCTTCTGAACGAGCTTTTGAAATTTTGAAGTATAGGCGTAATCTTTTTACAGGTTTTTTAAATCAATTTCTGCCTCAAGAGCATGATATATTATCAAACCTTCATTTAAATCGTGAATTGGGACAAGAGAGTGCTTCTATTTTTATGGCTCGTGAGAAAGCTCATACAAAAAGCATAACTCAAATTTTATTGAAGCCAAATCAGTCGGATATTTTTTATTGGCCCCAAGATATATTGGCAAAGAATAACTCGGTTTCTTATGATCAGGCCACAAGCCATGTTTTTTATGATTGCACTAGCATAAAATGAAGCATATCAAAAAGAAAATATCTATAGGTTTATTTGTAATTTTAGTGACAGGATGCTCAATGGATTTTGAAAAAAAGAAACGGCTTGTACCGCCTTTTTATAAATTAGATGATGCCGTTTCTGCGGTTAAAACCCTTAAGAGCTATGAGCGATATACCCATGAGGTGGATGGCGAAACACCATTAAGTCTTGTTCATGTCGGGAGTGAGGATAAGCCAGCCCTCTTATTTATCCATGGGTCTCCAGGAAGTTGGGAGGCATGGGCAGAGTATTTGCACGATTTAGAATTACGCAGCAATGCGTTAATGGTTGCGGTGGACCGCCCAGGATTTGGTGGATCAGATAATGGTACATCCGGAATGAGTTTAAAAGCTCAAGCAACCGCTATAAAAAATGCCTTAACCTCAAGATTCCCAAATCAAAAACAATGGATTGTTGTTGGGCATTCTTATGGGGGACCTGTGGCGTTGCGTTTGGCTGTTGATTACCCGCAAACTGTTTCTTCAGCTCTTTTATTGGCGCCTGCTATATCACCTAAGCTAGTGCGTGTACGTTGGTATAATAGGTTGGTAGCGCTTCCTGTGGTGCGTTCATTAATATCAACGTCATTGGTTCGGTCAAATGACGAGATGTTCTTGTTGTCGGGTGAATTATTACAAATGAAGCCGTTATTAAAAGGTCTAGAAATGCCTATTCGTGTTATTCAAGGCCTTAAGGACGGAATTGTCCATCCTGATAATGCTGAATTCGCAGAAAAAGAAATAACAAATGCCGCCGTAGAGACCATTTTACTCGAAAAACGTGGACATTTTCTTGTATGGGAAGAGTTTGGTTTTATTAAAAAGACAATTTTAGATAATTTAACATCTGCTGAATAATCAAAAATACCTATTGGGTGATACGCGAAAGTAACATTTGTTTTTTTGAACGAATATAATTGTAAGATATCAACTCCGGTTCTAAAATCTTCTGAGGTTGATAAGGTTTAGTCGATTGTTGCTATTTAGTTTATAGCGCAGCATATTTAAATAATATTTTATAATTTAAGGATTCCAAATGTTTAAAGATAAAAAGAAAATAATAACCAATATATTGATTGTTTACATTGCCTTTGTATTCATACAGTCCTTATTTTTTAAATTCTCAGGTGCGCCAGAAACACAGCATATTTTTAATACTATAGATGCATGGGCGGCGGATACATTTGGTATTGCTGGCCTGTTTGTTCCTCCTGGCGTTTTTAATGCCTATGTCATTGCAAGCGCAGAGCTTGTTGCTTCAATATTATTGCTTGTGGGAATGTTCACTGCCCGTAAGATTTTAATATCACTTGGGGCTGTTATGGCGCTTGGTGTTATAACTGGAGCTATCTTTTCCCATCTTTTCACACCGTTGGGTATAAGTGTTCAAGATGATGGTGGCGCATTGTTTTTCATGGCCTGTGGCGTCTGGATATCTTCAGTTATAATCGTGTTTATGCATAAGAGTCTAATTTTAAAAATTCTTTGTTGTTCAAAATAGATTGATTTTTTGTGCTCTTATCAAAAGAAAAGAGAGCTGCTTTATTCACTGCCGTAGTGGCTGCAGCAGGGTATGGTGGCTGGGCTGCTTATGCAAATTATGAACATGGCGCACATGCTTGGATGATGGCTGGCTTCATACAGGCTAGCTATGCTTTCTTTTCTACCTTTTTTATTACCCACGTCGCTCAGCGTGCTTTCATTAAGTATGACTGCGGCATCAGGGGTGTTTTAGCTGGATTTGGAGCAAGCTTTGTCGTTATGCTTGCCATTCCTATTATTGTACACAGTTTTGCTGGGACTCCTGATGTATTGCAGACTATTTTACCTGGGCTGGTATGGGGGAGTATTTATTTATTAGGGGTTCTTTTTGCTTTACATATTTCAAATAAAGATAAATAATAATAGCCGAAGTAACGCTTTGAAAAATTTGTAACTGTAGAACGTCAGGGCTTATGGCACAGATCTAGTGCTGTGCTAAGAGAGGGTTTTTGTTCATCATAACTATAGGAGTTAAAGATGAAACATAAACAAACAGAGCGGTCATCAGATCGTATAATTAAAGACATTATTATATTTATCAGCTCTACGCTTATCTTCGGTCACAAAAAGAAACATGTGAAAGGAGAGTTCAAAATTCCCAAGGTATGCTCTTACATCCCAAAGTAGATGAAGAAGTCGATGAGTATATTGAAATGCAGCGGCACAGGATTAGATTTGTTACAATCAACTTGGCTCAAAGTTCTGATAAAGTTATAAGTGATTTAAAGGCTTTGATTTCTAAATAATTCTGGTACAATTTTTAAAAAATAGGCAGAAGAAAAAACTTATATTTATCAATAGGTTGGGGGCGTTGAAAAAGCCCAAATAGGTTTTCCTACTCCCGCAACCAAGAATATCAAGGACTTAGCCGCTTTCAGGCGGCTTTTCTTTTGGGGTATTGGTGAATCTAGTCTTACAATTTCGTTTAAAAAATCATGTAGATCCATTACTGTAAAGTAAATTCGCCGGTGTAATGTTGCGTATCGGCAGGGGAAATGATTTCTTTTTTTGCGACAATCACCGAGTGAAGGGCGCCATCAATTTCTGCTTTCCAGAAATCAAGGAAGCCAACCAGCTTTGGGAATTTGGGGGCGAGGTCATATTGCTGCCAAATGAATTCTTGCAGTAGGTCAGGGTGATCAGGCAGATGATAATAAATCTGCGCGGTGGTGAGGCGGTAGCCATTTAACTGAACGATTAAATCACTCATGGAATTATTATAGCATAAGATTTATTTCAAAATCGTTACTAAAAGCTATTTTTAAACAATATGACCATTTCATGGAATCTTTTGAATCCTCTTGAATCGCTGTGGTAAGTGCGGTATAAAATTAGCACTCTCCAAAGGGGAGTGCTGACACGCTCATGGTGAGGGTTAGTTTTATTAACGAAAACAATCATTTAAGGAGATTAAAAAATGAAATTTCGTCCATTACATGACAGAGTCTTGCTGCGTCGTATCGAGCAGGAAGCAAAAACAGCCGGTGGGATCATTATTCCAGACACCGCGCAAGAAAAGCCTATGGAAGGTGAAATCGTCGCCGTCGGAACGGGACACGTAAATGACAACGGAGACGTTCGTCCTTTGGATGTTAAAGAAGGTGACAAAGTAATTTTTTCAAAGTGGGCTGGTACGGAAGTAATGATCGAAGGCGAAGAGCTGATGGTCATGAAAGAGTCCGATCTAATCGGTGTTATCGCCGCTTAAACCTTGATTGTTTGTTGTTAGCGTTGTGAAACGCATCTTCACGTATATAAAAATACGTTTTGATGAATTTGACCAGCTTTCATTCAAACATTCTTCGTTTAACTCAACCTAATTAAACATAAACTATATTTATATAACGCGCCCGTAGCGGGTTTACCCGCCTAAGGGCAGAAAAGGAAAAAGAAATGTCAGCTAAAGATGTAAGATTCCACGAAGATGCTCGTGATGAAATGATGAAAGGCGTTGATATTATCGCCAACGCTGTAAAAGTAACATTAGGACCAAAAGGTCGTAACGTCGTGATCCAAAAATCATTTGGCGCACCGCGCACAACCAAAGATGGTGTGTCTGTTGCGAAAGAAATTGAATTGAAAAATGCACGTCAAAATATTGGCGCACAGCTTATCCGCGAAGTGGCTTCAAAAGCCGTTGAGCATGCAGGTGACGGTACAACAACAGCAACTGTTTTGGCGCAAGCAATCGTGAGAGAAGGCATGAAAGCTGTTTCTGCGGGGCGTAACCCAATGGATCTAAAACGTGGCGTAGACTCCGCCGTTGCGGCAGTGGTTGAAGACCTAAAAAAACGCGCAAAAGACGTTAAAACCAATGAAGAGATCAAGCAGGTTGGAACAATTTCTGCCAACGGTGATACAGAGATTGGTGAAATGTTGGCCGAAGCCATGGAAAAAGTTGGTAACGAAGGTGTTATCACGGTTGAAGAAGCAAAATCTTTGGGCAACGAGCTAGAAGTTGTTGAAGGGATGCAGTTTGACCGTGGTTACTTGTCACCATACTTCATCACGAATTCAGACAAGATGACATGTGAGTTAGAAAACCCATATATCTTATTCCACGATTCAAAACTTTCGAACTTACAAGCCATGCTACCTATTTTGGAAGCTGTGGTGCAGTCAGGTCGTCCGCTATTGATTGTGGCCGAAGATGTTGAAGGCGAAGCGCTTGCGACATTGGTTGTGAACAAGCTACGCGGTGGCTTGAAAGTTGCCGCTGTGAAAGCGCCTGGATTTGGTGATCGTCGTAAAGCGATGATCGAAGACATGGCGATTTTAACAGGTGGCGAAGTTGTTTCAGAAGAGCTTGGTATCAAGTTGGATTCTGTGACAATCGACATGCTTGGCACAGCGAAGAAAGTTCAAATCACAAAAGATGAAACCACTATTGTTGATGGTGCGGGTGAGAAGGGCAACATTGATTCTCGCGTTGCGCAAATCAAAGCACAAATCGAAGAGACATCTTCTGATTACGATAAAGAGAAATTGCAAGAGCGTTTAGCCAAATTGGCTGGCGGCGTCGCGGTTCTACGTATCGGTGGTGCGACTGAAGTTGAAGTGAAAGAACGCAAAGACCGTGTTGATGACGCCATGCATGCAACGCGTGCGGCTGTTGAAGAAGGTATTATCGCAGGTGGCGGTACAGCTCTTCTTTACGCGTCAAAAGCATTGGAGGGTATGAAGGCAGATAATGATGACCAACAAGTTGGTATCGACATCATCCGCCGCGCACTTCAAGCGCCTATTCGTCAGATCGTCGAAAATGCGGGTTCTGAAGGCTCCATCATCGTGGGTAAATTGCTTGAGCAAAAAGACACCAACCATGGTTTCGATGCGCAAAATGACAACTACGTCGACATGATCAAAATGGGTATTATTGATCCGGTTAAAGTTGTTCGCACGGCGTTGCAAGATGCCGCCTCTGTCGCTGGTTTGATGATTACAACGGAAGCTGTTGTGACAGACATGCCAGATGAAGACAAAGGTGGCCCAGCAGGCGGCATGGACATGGGCGGCATGGGTGGCATGGGCGGTATGCCCGGCATGATGTAATCTATCTTCCGTTTTTGGCGTTCGGACGTCGCTAGGTCATTATCTATGTAGCGTTGCTACACTGCACAATAACTTGTCTAGCTGAGCCCAAAAACTGTTCGATGAATACCTTAATACTAAATCTTGGCACTAGCTGAGATTCCATAGATAAAAATTTATAAGGCCGGAAATTTTTTCCGGCCTTTTTATGTTTGGTAATAATGCTAAACTGCGTCATGAAAAAATTAAGTGCTCCAGTTTATTTTATTATTATTTGAGAACCTCTTTATATTTTTTTTATTAGCTCTTTTGGTTTTTAGTATCTGAAAGCTATTTTACCTTAGGCATTATTTTTCCTGTGGTGACGATCATATTCTTTATTTGGGATACACGCCGTTTTTTCAAGAGAAGAAAAAAATATAAAAATCAACCGTTTCAATAGAATGTCGGTGTGATGCGATTATTTTCATTCTTTATAAATGCTGCGCCCTAAATAAGTTGCAATGTAAAAGATATTTCCCAAGCGTGCTCTATAATTCTGTTGCATATTATTTGCCTGCTATTGAAGAGTATGAGTAGAGGCAGGAGCAATCCTAGGAGAAGGCTCTGCGTTCTTATATCGGTCGCGTATACATCCTTCTATACCTGGGGTCTCTTTAATTTCTGTTAAATAAAGACCATCCGCACAGCGTTCAAAATCTAAACCTAAAATGCCGCCCGCCTTGCGTTTGATCTCAAACAAGCCATTTTTAGTACGGTGATAATCATGTCCAATTTTGTTGACGCCTAAGGAAATTTTCACGTCTGGATTAGATAAAATATCTCCAACACGTTGAATGCGACTTTGTAGAGTGTCAATAACGGTGATTTCTAACGTGTCATAGCTGTGCTCTCCAATTAAGTCTGGTTTAGGTTTTAATTGGGTGCTTTGAATATCAATTCGTACTATGCCATCTGGCAATTGGGTGTGTAAGACATACCCTTCAACTGCGGTAATGATATCTGTTTGCTCAATCGGAACGTTGTTAGGCGTGGCAATGGCAATAAAGCGTTCGGCAAAATCTATTCTTGCTATGGGCGCTTCTGGAACAAAGGTTGAAAAAATGTGGGGTAATAAGTCAGTCATGGTTTTCTCCGATACGTTTAAAGTTTTTTAAAACGCATTGAGAAAAGGCGTAAGCCTTTAAAAAACGGCACAAAAAAAGCGACCCTGAAAAGGTCGCTTAAAAACTGACCCAAGGTATAATTGCCAATATCTGACCGCATTTCTTTTTAAAAAGCGTCATGTCGGCAAGCCGACGGACTATTTCTATCAAGATACCACCTTGCCCCTTTACTATGATAACCTCATAGCGGATCGGCAGGTTGGTAAAGACTATATGTCTTTTCTTAATGCACTTATGACGATACGCGATTAAAATAATATTTCAATAATTATTTGTAGTGAGCTTTACCTTTCTTGTCTTTAAGGCGCGCTTCACGGTATAATGAATTAACGGGGAGTTTGACGTGGCGTCCAATAATAAAATCGGCATTGTTGTTTTGGCCATTGGCATTGTGGCGTTTTTTGGTGTGGCAGGGATTGCCTATCAAAAATTTATGGCACCAAGTACAATCGAGCGTGTCGCCGAAGAACAGGCAAGCGCTCAAACCCCGTCACAAACCCAAAGGCGTCAGCAACAAATAGAAAATTCTCAAATTATTTCTAATGCATCACAGGTGCGGCAAACAGACATTGAAAAGCAAGATATTCGGGGCACATGGGAAACCCGCCTTTTAGAAGGGCGGGCGCTGCTACAGATTAATAAGAACACTTATCAGCTTATTATCATCATGGATAATCCAGCCGCGTCGCGTTGGTATTCTAACGGTAAATACACGTTAAAAGAGGATTTGCTAATTTTAAAACCAGATATGAAAATGGCACCGCCTGAAGCTGGGCGTGTTGCTTATCGTGTTCTAACACGCTCGGATTTGCCTGTTTTGGTCTCTAAACAAGGGGGAAAGCAATTATGGCGGCTTCCAGGAAAGGATGCCGATATATATGTGCCGAATTATCATCCTTTTTTAAATCTTGTAAAAGACAAGATATCTGTTTGGAGTGAAATGCAATAAATGCCTGAACTCCCCGAAGTTGAAACCGTGATGCGCGGTTTAGAGCCCGTTATAATGGGTGCTGAAATCACCGCTTTAGACCAACGCCGTAAAAATTTGCGCATTCCGTTTCCTGATAAATTTGAAAAAAGACTCAAGGGGCGTAAAATACTCTCCTTAAGGCGCCGTGCTAAATATATTCTCATAGGTTTGGATAAGGGGGAGATTCTGGTTATCCACCTTGGGATGTCAGGACGTGTATCGATTATCCCAAAAGGAGAGGACGTAGAGCTTGAAAAGCATGATCATTTGGTTTTGAGTTTTGATAATGGCGTAACAATTATTTATAACGATCCGCGTCGTTTCGGGATGGTTTTTCTTGTGGCGGAGAGCGAATGGGAAAGCCATAAAAACTTTGCTCATTTGGGGCCTGAGCCTTTAGGCAATGATTTTTCTGCACCGATATTACAAGCCCGTTTAAAAGATAAAAATACGAGCATTAAACAAGCCCTTTTAGATCAACGGGTTGTTGTTGGTGTGGGCAATATTTATGCGTGCGAAGCATTGTTTATGGCTGGAATTAACCCCTTAAAAAAAGCGCGATTGGTGAAAGGCGCAAAAATAGAATTGCTGGTTAAAGCGATACGCGACGTTTTAACGCGCGCGATTAAAGCTGGCGGCAGTACCTTAAAAGATTATCGCCACGCCGATGGACAGTTAGGATATTTTCAACATAACTTTACGGTCTATAATCAAGAAGGGGCGAAATGTCCAACTTGTGATTGTGATATCAATAAAACCAATGGTATAAAAAGAATTATACAATCTGGGCGCTCGACTTTTTATTGTCCCAAAAAACAAAAATAAAAACAGAAAGAAAATTTCAATGTTAAAATTTTTTGCCTCTATAAATTTTGCTCTATTGTTACGAAGAAATGCGCTCATATATATAAGTGCCTTTTTTCTGCTTACACCAACACCAGCGCGGGCGGAAAGTTTTTTTGAAACACTCTATGATGTGCCCGTAATGGAAGGATTGACGGAAGTGCCAGCAATGGCATTAAGTTTTGATAAGCCTAACGGCCGTATCGCTGAGGCGGGCGCAGCAACAAAAGACAAAACAGCAACAGAAATTCAGACCTTTTATGAACAGACATTAACGGCGCTGGGGTGGGGCAAAACTGCGAGTGGTGTTTTTGTTCGTGAGAAGGAGAAAATGTATATTTCTATTGATGATCGCTATGCGATGACAGTGGTGCGCTTTTCGCTTCAGCCGCTTTGAAATCGTTGAAATTCAGCTATTTAGTGCCCAAGACCCGCTTCTTGTAACGTTTATCTTGACATTCACGGGCGCTATGCGTAAAACACACCAAATTCAAACGGTTACAGAGATTTTTGTGGTTTCTGACAAGCCGTGTAAATTGACAATAATTAACAATAAAGAAGAGTTATAAAATGGCAAATCACGCTTCCGCCCGTACACGAATTCGTCGCAATGCACGCCGTGCAGAAATTAACGGTGCACGCCGTAATCGCATGCGCACATTTATTAAAAAAGTTGAAGCCGCTTTAACCGAAGGTAATGCGGATGATGCGCAAACAGCACTCAAAAATGCACAACCAGAAATTCAACGCAGTGTTGCAAAAGGTCTTTTGCACAAGAACACAGCTGCAAGAAAGATTTCTCGTTTGTCTGCTGCGATTAAGGCGATTAAAACGGCTAAATAATTTTTAAAATATAATTTCGTTTTTAAAAAATTATATTTCTATAAAAAAAGGTGCGAAAAATACTTCGCGCCTTTTTTTGTTTTAAAAACAAAAGCATAAAAAAAGTCGTCAAAAAAACAAGGCTGACAGAGTCTTGAGTCAATATAAAAAATAAAAATTTTTTTAAATTTTTTTTGTGAATCGCGATTGCAATTGAAAAAAATCTGTATAGTGTCCTCATTGTTGTTAACAACTTTTTAACCTTTCGGCGGAAAAAATTGTTAGTAACACTGGGGGGGAATATCCCGATTAATTGACACAAAAATTTAAAACGTCAATTGCATCTTTTTTAAAAGATATAAAAGTAAGGATTTTATAACTTAAATTGAAAAAAGAACATTCGTTCTTAAAATTTAAGTTTGAACCTATTTAAAAAATTTCGCTACTGAGCATAGACTTGTGTGAAAGATATATTTTTTCGCTAAAGGCTTTTTGCGTCTTTTTTATGTGTAAATTAAATATTTTTAACGAATTTTAAATTGTGGAGAAAGAACAAGCATGACTAAGAATGAAACAGGTAAAGCGATTGATGGCGCGGCGGCAAATAAAAATTTTGGCGCAGAACCATTAAAGCCGAGTAAGGAAATTACTGCAATTTGGAAGCAGGTACATAAAGCCTTACGCGGTGAGTTCGGCGAAGCCGTCTTCAGAAGTTGGTTAAAACCTTTAACTTTACAAGCTTGCTACCACGGTACATTAGAAGTCTCTGTTCCGACCCGCTTTATGAAGGATTGGATTCAAACACATTATTCAAAACGCATTTTGGAAATGTGCACGGAAAAAGACGGCTCTATTAAACGTCTTGAAATTGTTGTTGTTCAAAATGCTATTCCACAAGAAGATGAGGGGGCCGCAACGCAACCAAAAGCCAATGAGAATAATAAATCTTCGGATCAATTTGAAATTGCAGCGCCACTCGATGAGCGTTTTACGTTTGATTCATTCGTTGTGGGTAAGCCAAATGCTTTGGCACACGCGGCGGCGCGGCGTGTTGTCGAAAGTGCGTCTGTGCCTTTCAACCCGCTTTTCATTTATGGAGGCGTTGGTCTGGGTAAAACACATTTGATGCATGCAATTGCTTGGATGATTGGTGACAAGCAACCAGAAAAACAAGTGATGTATCTATCAGCTGAAAAATTCATGTATCAGTTCGTCAAAGCTTTGCGCTCTAATGAAACAATGGCCTTTAAGGAGTTTTTCCGCTCTGTTGATGTTTTGATGATTGACGATATTCAGTTCATTGCAGGCAAGGAATCAACACAAGAAGAATTTTTCCATACATTTAATGCGCTTGTGGATCAGAACAAACAAATCATTATCTCTGCGGACAAGGCACCGAGTGATTTAGTCGGCATCGAAGAACGCCTGCGCTCTCGCTTGGCTTGGGGCTTGGTGGCTGATATTCAACCATCAACATATGAGCTACGTTTGGGCATTGTAAAGGCGAAGCGCGACCAGCTAGAAGCTAAAATCCCTGATCCTGTGCTTGAATTTTTGGCGCTAAAGGTGACGTCTAATATTCGTGAGCTAGAAGGGGCGTTAAACCGTATTGTGGCGCACGCAGACGTGTCGAAAAATGAGATTACGTTGGAGAGTACGCAGGAAGTTCTGCAAGATCTTTTGCGTTCGCATGATCGCCGCATCACAATTGATGAAATTCAACGTAAAGTGGCGGAGCATTACAATATTCGCCTTTCTGATATGCATTCTGCCCGTCGTGCGCGCCAAGTGGCACGTCCGCGTCAAATCGCGATGTATTTGGCAAAACAGTTGACGGCGCGCTCCTTACCAGAAATTGGCCGTAAATTTGGCGGGCGTGACCACACAACAGTGATGCACGCCGTGCGTAAAATTGAAGAGCTGTCCAATGGCGATGCGTCTTTTGCACAAGATGTTGAAATTCTTCGTCGTGCTCTAACGGGCTGATTTTTAAAATAATCTAATAATGCGGGTCTATAAGCGGTTGAACGCAGGGGGCATTAAAGAGTAAGCTTACGCGTTAGCGCTAGGCTGGGTGTGAAAAAAGGCGTTGTTTATCAGCGCCTTTTTTATATGGGAAAGGCGGGGATGAAATCACAATGCCGCCATTAACTACTTGGAGTCAGGGGGCGTAATTGCTATATTTTGATTCTATTCAAACACTATAAATAATGAGAAAAATCTTATGAAATTCAGTATTGAGCGCGCCGCCCTTCTTCGTTCCTTGAACCATGTCCAAAGCGCCGTGGAAAAACGCAATACAATTCCAATTTTATCTAATGTGATGATGAAAGCCGAAGACGGTATTTTGACCCTTTGCACGACAGATATGGATATGGAGATCAATGAATCTGTTGCGGCGCAGGTTAAAGAGGCTGGCGCAACGACCGCTCCTGCAGGGACATTGTTTGATATTGTGAAAAAATTACCCGATGACAGCAATGTTGAAATCATTCTTGATGAGTCTGGTAATCAAATGAGTGTGAAAGCAGGGCGTTCAAACTTTAAATTATCTTGTTTGCCTGTGGCTGATTTTCCAGAGCTGAGCTCTGGTGATATGCCAACGAACTTCTCTTTACCAGCCAATGATTTACGGGCACTTATTGACCGCACAAAATTTGCGATGAGCACAGAAGAAACACGTTATTACTTAAACGGTATTTATATCCATGCTGCGGATAAAGATGGCGTAAAGGTTTTGCGCGCCGTGGCAACAGACGGCCACCGTTTGGCGCGTTTTGAAATGCCCCTACCCGCAGATGCGGAAGAAATGCCGGGCGTCATTTTACCCCGTAAGGCCGTGGCGGAATTGCGAAAGCTTGTTGACGAAGCGGGCGATTCTATCCAGATCGGACTCTCAGAGAGCAAAGTACGATTCACGTTTGATCATATTGTTTTAACGTCTAAATTGATTGACGGGACTTTTCCTGATTACCAACGCGTTATCCCGCAAGGAAACGATAAAATAGTTGAAGTGAACCCGAAAGCATTTTCTTATGCGATTGATCGTGTCTCAACTATTTCAGATGGTAAATCACGCGCGATTAAAATTACGTTTGAAGGGAAAACAATGACTTTGTCTGCAAATTCCCCAGAAGCGGGAAGCGCGACAGAAGATTTGGAAGTCAATGGCAATGACAACATGGAAATTGGTTTTAACGCCCGTTACCTGATGGATATCACCAGCCAAATTGAAGGGGATGGTTGCCGCTTAACCTTGGCTGATGCCGCCAGCCCAACGATCATCGAAGATATTGGCGATAGCTCTTCACTTTATGTCTTGATGCCACTCAGAGTTTAAAAAAACTACTTTTTTCACTTTTCATAACGTAATAATGTATTTACGCTATGAAAATAAAGTTTCAAGATACAGGCATTCCATTAGATGTTAAGCGCCGCCTTACAGATGCGCATCGAAGATCTTGGTAAGTTTGCTCGAGCTCAGGGCATGCCTCTATAATGTCCGTGACCTTTACACGCACCATGTTTAAAATAAATTATGTCCTACATCACCCAATTAACACTTCAAAATTTTCGTTGCTACGATCAAGTCAGATTAAGTGATATTGCCTCTGGACTGCTTGTGCTGTGCGGGCCTAATGGGGCGGGAAAAACCAATATTTTAGAAGCCGTGTCGATGCTTACCCCAGGGCGAGGTATTAGGGGGGTGAGCGCAATGGATATGCAACGCCATAATGCGCCGCAATCATGGGGCGTTTCTGGGCATGTTGATACGGGCGGGAGTGAGGTCACTCTGGGGACGGGGCTAAACCCTGAAGCCAAGCGCCGTGTGGTGCGCATTAATGGAGCTGATGCCAAAAGCCAAAATGCGCTGTCTGATTATATGGCGTGTCTGTGGCTGACACCACAAATGGACAGGCTCTTCATCGAAGCCGCCAGCGGTCGACGTAAATTTTTAGACCGTCTTATTTTTACCTTTGATGCGGGGCATTCAGGGCGCGTAACACGCTATGAAAATGCTTTACGCCAACGCTCAAAAATTCTTCAGGATGAAAACCCCGATGTGTCATGGATCACTGGATTAGAGGCGCAAATGGCTGAAACGGGTGTTGCTATTGCCGCTGCACGGCTTGATTTTACGCAACGTTTGCAAAATTTTTGCGCTAAAATAAAACAAAAAGATAGCGCTGAGGATCAATATTTTCCCATGGCTGTCTTAACCGCCAAAGGCACGTTGGAAGAATTATTGAGTCAAAGCCCTGCGGTGGAAGTAGAAAAAATTTTCGCCCACCAGTTAGAGCAATCCCGCCCGCGTGATGCTTTGGTTGGTGGCGCGACATCGGGGCCGCATAAAAGTGATCTGAACGTTTTTTATAAAACCAAAAACATGCCCGCGGCGCAATGCTCAACGGGGGAGCAAAAAGCGTTGTTGATTAGCATTATATTAGCCCATAGCCGTATGGTCGCGGCAGAGCGCGGTGCGCCACCAGTATTACTCCTCGACGAAATCGCCGCGCACCTTGATGAGGATCGCCGCGCCGCTTTGTTTGACCGACTTGAAGGCCTAGGCGGTCAAGTCTGGATGACGGGAACGGACCCTGTGTTGTTTGAAAAAATTGAACATAAAGCGCAGTTTTTTGACGTTCAAAATGCCCAGATTTTGCGTCAAAAAGTATTTGTTGCAGCTTAAGGTAACTTTATTGACATAATAGTTTAGGATGGCTATGTTTGCCGTATGAGCTGTTGGCGTACAGGTGATATTGGAAGTGGAGTGTTAGGTTTAGCGCGTATTGCACTGATAAGTGAAGTAGAGCTTTTTCATCTTAGCCGTGCACAAGGTGGTGAAATTTACAGGCCTGCGTTTCAAGGCGTAAAGGATGCTAAAACTAAGCTCCACCTCCCTCTAAAAAGCTGTGAAGACCATAGGCGCATAATCGCAAGAAATATGGCGAGCGGCCACCAATAATTAGACTAAAAATCCCCTTGTATAGTGTTGTTTTAGATGTGTTTTGCCTGTGAAAAACATGTGGTTTTCGCTGTTTTTGTACCCGTCCAAATGCTATAAATATTCATTCAATGAAGTGCGCAGTTTTCTGCGATTTTTGACAAAAATGGAATTTAAAAAACATGAGCGAAACGGCCAAAATTATGACGGATGAGATAACCGAAAAAACGGATCAAAATGGCGGCGAATATGGCGCGGATTCGATCAAGGTTTTACGGGGGCTAGAGGCGGTACGTAAACGTCCTGGTATGTATATCGGTGATACGGATGATGGCACAGGTCTTCACCATATGGTGTATGAGGTCGTAGATAACGCGATTGATGAATCTTTGGCAGGACATTGTGACCGCGTTGATGTGATTTTGAACGCGGATGGTTCCGCGACAGTTAAAGATAATGGCCGCGGTATTCCTGTTGATGAGCATTCGGAAGAGAAAGTTTCTGCCGCGCAAGTGATTATGACCCAGCTTCATGCGGGGGGGAAGTTCGACCAAAATTCTTATAAAGTTTCTGGCGGTTTGCACGGTGTTGGTGTGTCTGTTGTGAATGCGCTGTCTGAATATTTAGACCTCACCATTCGTCGTGATGGTAAAGAATGGACAATGCGTTTTAAGCATGGGGACGCAGGCGAAGATTTACGCCCGTTACGTGATTTGGAAAAAGGTGAGCGTAACGGAACAGAAGTAACCTTCTTGCCATCTACCGACACCTTCACAATGATTGAATTTGATTTTTCTACCTTAGAGGAGCGCCTACGCGAACTTGCGTTTTTGAACTCTGGCGTGAATATTTACCTTACTGATAACCGCGAGGACGAACCAAAAATCTCGCATCTTCATTATGAAGGCGGCATTGAGAGCTTTGTTGAATATTTAAATCGTTCTAAAAAAGCGCTTATTAAAGATAAAATCTCCTTTTCCACCCATGATGAAGAAAACGGTATCACTGTTGAGGCCGCCATGGAATGGACGGATGCCTATCATGAAACAATGTTGTGTTTTACCAACAATATTCCACAGCGTGATGGTGGAACGCATTTGGCTGGTTTTCGTTCGGCGTTAACACGGGTGATTTCAAAATATGCCGATGAGAAAGGCATTATCAAAAAAGAAAAAGTGAAGCTTACAGGGGAGGATATGCGCGAAGGGCTCTCTTGCGTGCTATCTGTTAAAGTGCCAGATCCGAAATTTTCTTCACAAACAAAAGATAAGTTGGTTTCATCTGAGGTGCGCCCCGTCGTCGAATCCGCAATGAACGAAGCGTTTGGTACGTGGCTTGAGGAAAACCCAGCGGACGCCAAAGTGATTGTTGGCAAAATCGTTGAAGCCGCAACGGCGCGTGAGGCCGCACGTAAAGCGCGCGATTTAACAAGGCGTAAAGGCATCATGGATATCTCCAATCTGCCAGGTAAATTGGCAGATTGCCAATCGAAAGATCCGGCGGATAGTGAAATTTTCATCGTTGAGGGGGACTCAGCAGGGGGGTCGGCCAAACAAGCCCGTTCGCGAAAAACGCAAGCTATTCTTCCGTTACGAGGAAAGATCTTAAACACGGAACGTGCCCGTTTTGACAAAATGTTGGGCTCAGAACAAGTAGGGACGCTTATTACGGCGCTTGGGACGGGGATTGGCCCTGAAGAATTTGATATTGAAAAAATTCGTTATCATAAAATCGTTATTATGACGGATGCGGACGTCGACGGATCGCATATTCGGACGCTTTTATTAACTTTCTTTTTTCGCTATACGCCCGAAATTATCGAGCGCGGTTATCTCTACATCGCGCAACCGCCGCTTTATAAAGTGAAACGTGGCGCGGGCGGGGAGCGTTATTTAAAAGATGATTTGGAGATGGAACAATTCTTAATTGAGTCTGCTTTGGGAGATATGAAACTGCGCACAGGCGATGGCGTGGAGCGTGCAGGCAATGATTTACGGAATTTGTTGGAACAAATTAGCCCTATTCGCGCGCGTGTTGAAACATTGGCCCGTAAGTCGGGTAATTTGGATGCGATTGAACAAGCTGCCATTATTGGTGCGTTTGATGAATCAATTTTTGATGATGTGAAAATAGCTGAAAAATACGCCCAAGCTTTATCGGAGCGCATGAATGAATTATCAATGAAGAACGAAAAAACTTGGAACACAGAATTCACACCCGTTGGTGGCTATGTTTTGACTCGTATGGTGCGGGGTGTGAAAGAACAAATCCGCATCTCTGCGGATCAAATACGCTCTCCTGATGCGCTACGTTTAAACAAAGCGCAAAAATTATTAAAAGAAAACTTTACCCATCGCGCAGAAATAGTCGTCGGTGAAAAAATTGGTGCTGTAGTGACAGGGCCTGTTGGTTTTTTCAAAAGCGTCATGGAATTGGGTAAAAAAGGCCTGCAAATGCAGCGCTATAAAGGTTTGGGGGAAATGAACCCAGAACAATTGTGGGAAACAACCCTTGACCCAGAGGCGCGCATCTTGTTGCAAGTCACGGTCAAAGATGCTGAAAAAGCCTCGGAACTTTTCTCCACCCTCATGGGTGATGTCGTTGAGCCCCGCCGTGAATTCATCCAAGAGAACGCCTTAAAAGCGGCTGTTGATGCTTGATGGAAAAGTCACTGCGCGTTCTCTATATTGCTGGAGCAGGGCATAGCGGGTCGACGTTGATTTCTTCCCTTATCGGGATGCATGAACGTTTTGTGAGTGGTAGCGAAATTTGCTTTTTACTTTATGACTTGGCGAAAAGAAAAAATCATTCTTGCTCATGTGGTGAAAAATTAGTTGCTTGCCCTATATGGGGGCATGTTTTGCGGGAGTGGGAAAAATTATCACCGGTCACTATTGATCAGTATTTATCCTATCAAAAAAAATATGAACGGTTACGATTTTTATTAAATCCCTTTAAGCGCAAAGAGTTTGAGAGTGAAGAATTTAAAAAATTCACCTCTGCGACAAAAATTTTATATGAGGTGATTCAGCGGCACACAAAAAAAGACTGGATTATTGATGCGTCAAAATCCCCTAGCCGTGCTTATATTCTTCAAAAAATGGGCTTTGCGGAGATTAAAATTATTCATTTGGTGCGCGATGGTCGTGGTCTGGCGTATTCGATGCTAAAACGGGGGCAGTCATGGTTTCGTGCTTTATTGTTTTGGATGGCAGTTAACTTAATGACGGATATTTTTTTGAACAAAAAAATTATTCCGTATGAAATTTTTTGCGCCGCGCCATCGGCCTGTATGAAAAAAATTGGCGATTATATTGACGAGGATTTGAGCGCATTATCAACGATAATGGAAAAAGACCAGCTAGTACGATTTGAACATATTCCAAATGGCAATGGCGTTCGCGCGAAAAAAGAGATAAAAGTAAAATTTGATCAAGCGTGGAAAACTAATTTTTCTGGTGTAAAAAGACTTATAGCAACAATCATAACGGCGCCTTTTTTATGGCGTTACGGATATTTAAAAAAGTGAAGATAATAGAATGACATCCTTAGCAAATAAATTAACGCATATTGTCGGCACTGTATTTGAGCAAGTTGATTTGCCACGTGACCTTGGGGTGGTGCGTGTGTCGGATCGCCCTGATTTGGCGCAATTTCAATGTAATGGAGCAATGGCGGCGGCAAAGGTTGCGAAGAAAAACCCGCGTGAGATTGCACAAATTATTGTTGATACGCTTTCTTCAAATGACATTTTTTCTAAGCTTGAAATTGCAGGGCCTGGTTTTATTAATATTGATCTAAATAATGATTATATCTGTGATCATTTAAAATCACTTCATAATTTTGGCATTGAAAAAACAGATAGCCCGAAGACGATTATTCTTGATTATGGCGGGATGAATGTCGCGAAAGCCATGCATGTGGGGCATATACGCCCAAATATTATTGGTGATTGCTTGCGGAATGTTTACCGTTTTAAAGGCTTTAATGCACTAGGTGATGTGCATTTAGGGGATTGGGGTTTGCAGATGGGGCAAATTATTAGTGAATTTGAAATTCGCTATCCTGACTGGCCCTATTTTGACCCTGATTTTAAAGGGGAATATCCCACCGAAGCGCCTTTTGAGTATAGCGAATTAGAAGAGATATACCCCAAGGCTTCGGCGGCATGTAAAGACGATGAAGGCCGTTTAGAAATTGCCCGCAAAGCGACTGCGGAATTTCAAGAGGGGCGGGCAGGCTATGTTGCGTTATGGCGGCATTTTATTGATCTTTCGATAAAAGATATCAAAGATAACCTTGCGCCACTCAATATTGATTTTGATATTTGGAAGGGAGAGGCAGATGCCGCGCAATTTGTTTCTGAAATTGCGAAGGATCTTAAGGCACGTCATATCACAGAAGAGAGTAAAGGCGCGCAAATTATCCGCGTTGATAAAGAAGATGATAATAAAGAAATGCCGCCCTTGTTATTTTTCAAATCTGATGGGGCAATGACTTATGGCACAACCGATATTGCGACGATTTATGATCGTGTGAAGCTCTATCTTGACCTTATTAAGATTATATATGTCGTTGACCGCCGCCAAAGCCTTCATTTTGAACAGGTGTTTCGTAGCGTTGAAAAAGCGGGATATGTTGATGATATTGAATGCGTCCATGTTGGTTTTGGCACGGTGAATGGCGAAGATGGTAAACCGTTTAAAACCCGTGAGGGCAAAGCGATGACATTCCGCCAGCTTGTTAAAACTGTCATTGCCAAGGCCGAAGAACGCCTAAGCGAAACGAATTTGGACGCGGATATTGACGATCAAGAACGTGCAGAAATAGCGCGTATGGTAGGGGTGTCCGCGCTTAAATTTACGGAGCTGAGCAATCAGCCGCATATGGATTATGCGTTTGATATTGATCGCATGACAAGCTTTGAGGGGAAGACTGGCCCTTATCTACTTTATCAAACAGTGCGGATTAAATCTTTGCTGAAAAAAGCAACGGCGCAAGGTTATAAAATATCTGATGATTTATTGCTTGAGAAAGAAGATCAAGAATTGGCTTTGTTGCTAACGGAATTTCCAGATATTTTTGATTTAATGCTTCGAACAAATGCGCCGCATCATTTATGTGATTACGCGTATAAATTAGCGCAAGCTTTTAGCTCATTCTATGCAAATTGTCATATTTTATCAGAGGAAGATGAAGCACTTCGTTCAAGTCGCTTAAAATTATCTGATATGACAGCCCAGCAGATTCTACAAATATTGACGTTGCTCGGCATAGATGTGCCAGAGCGTATGTGATCTGACTTAGGCGGCTTTTTTGGGATTCTTTGGTTTGCGGCCGCGTTTTTGTGGTCGAACAATGCGGCCTATCTTATTTTCAATATTGTCTAAAAATGTTTCTGATCCACGTGGGCGACCTGTTTGCAAATGAAGCTGAATTTGGTTCATTTCTTGAGGGTCAATAGGGCGCTTTAAAAAATCTTCCCAATTATCAATAGTATCGAAATAACCATAGGGTTGAATAACCGTGTTTTGTATAATCTTTATACGGCTTTTGGCACTGCTCCAAAGGTAGTTTTCTGGATTGGGTGTTATTTTCAAAGTAACGGGCAAGGTTTCGATAAAACGTGCTGCGCGAAGTGTTGTCGGCTCATCCATAGCATAAGAAAAAAAGCGGTCTTGAAATAAATGACCGCGCCAATTGTGGCGATTGTTAATGAAACAGCTATAACGTCGGTGGCTTTCACCGATGGCGCGCGCAAGAATTTCAGCATCTTGGGGGATTGCAATAAGATGTACTTGGTTTGGTAATAAACAATAGCTTAATAGTTTTATATCAAAACGCGTACATTGCTCGATTAATATATCAAGATAGCTTCGATAGTCAGATTTTTCAAAAAATACTGGCTCCCCACGGTTGCCACGTTGGGTAATATGATGGGGCGTATTTGAAAGAACAATCCGTGCTTGGCGAGCCATGTCGTTTTTCCTTGTTTATTGAATACGTCATTTGAGAATGGAGCGTTTTGCGTTGCGGGAACGCGTTATGACGATGCAGTATAAGTAGAATCTGATTTGCGGTTTGTGTCAAATAATATCCACCATTTTAAGCGGATTGATAAGTCATGAGGATATGTTTTCCGTGAAGGTGAATATTTGTTAGCTATCACGCTACTCTGCGGCATCTATTGGCGCGTCTTTATCATCCGATTTAATTAAAGAAGAGCGTAAGTTTTGACCCGCATCCCCCAAAATCTTTTCAACATCAGCACTTAATTGCTTTTTGATCGCTTGTACAGGGGCTGAGGTTTGAGGAATAATATTTTCAACGGCAGGCGCTTCGGCTGGTGCGGTTGTTTGCGTTACTGGTGGCGCTACAGGAGCAGCATTTTGCGCAGACGGCGCTATAGCTGTTGGGGCTGGTGTAGCTGGAACTTGGGCGGTGGGGGCGGCGGCTGGTGCAGTTTGCTCTTGTTGTCCTAACGCAATTGCGCGTATTGCTTCTTGTGCCTCAACGGGGAATAATTTGGCGTGCAGGTCGCTGACGGCTGTAATTCCATGATCAATTGGATCGTCATAGGCGCTCACACCCATATCAAATCCCGCCTTAAGGGCCTCAATTTCTTTTGGGGTCTCTACGGCAACGTCTGCCTTCATTGCTGTCCAGTTTTTGTTGCAAAGTAGGTCGCGCAATTTGGTAATTTGTGTGGCGTGCTTGGCGTAAATTTCATCTGGCTCAGGAAGGGCAAGAAAACGCGCAACACGCATGGCTTTGGCGTGACCTGGGTTGGAATAGAAAATATTAGCCTCTAAAACATCCATTGCGAAAGAGATGATGGCCTCGCCCTCTTTCATATCTTTCAAATCATCATAATCGGCACGCGTTCCTGTTTCAATACTGGCTTGCTGGGTATCTTTATATGATCCTGTTGACATGCCGCCAGAAAGCTGGAGGCTGGATACTTTTGCGATGTAGTCTTTACCAATGTGGTTTTCAAAAAACTCACGGGTTTGCGTCGGATCTTGCAGTTTACCAAAAATTTTGATGTTACAGTTGGCGGTGATGGAGCGTGCTTCTTCTTTCACCCGCTTTTCCATCGCTTGTAAGTCCTGCGCCGCAAAACATAAACAAAATCCAAGGGAACGCGCTTGCGCGGCCATGACTGCCATCCCTTGGGAGGTATAATAACCAACCTCATCAAAAACCGTCATAAATGGGGTGGCGGAATGGGTTGGTTTATTCTCAATAACTGTGGTGCTTTCCCCCTCAAGGGTCGAGCCCAAGGTCGATCCCATCATTCCTTTTAGAGTTGCGGCAACAATCTTACCGAGGTTGGCTGTTTCATCACCTGATTTTTCAAGCGCAGGAATAAGAACAATTAAAAAGCGTCGGTTTAGAACAACATCAATCATGTCAACATCCGCCGCAGGCGTGTCAAAAATATAACCGTAATCATCCCCGAGTGACTGTAGGGCACGTGTAAATTGCATGGTCAAATAGCCGTGCTGCTGGCGAACAGTTGTTGTATCAACCATCGGTTGATCAGGCCCCATAGGTTTTTCTTTTCCTTGGTCATCAAACGCGTCTTCAGCATAGCCCGGAAGCGTATCTAAATAACCCACGAGTCCTTCACGAATTTTTTCGGGAATCGCTTCATCACGAGAGAGCATAATAATGTAATTTAAGCCAAGGTAATTACGAATAGAATTAACAGAAAGAGGGAAGTCTTGGTTGTCACGTTTCCAAGTCAAAGCAGGCATAAGTGAGCTTAAGAGCGATACCGCACGTTCTTTCCACATCGCGTTGTCACCTTCTGCCTCAGGCATTAGAGTGATCAACATTTGCGCCAAATAAGAAGCAGAACCACTTGAGAACGGGTTCATGGTGTTGGATGGCGCGCGCGCATCGGAGTTACCCGTCATATAGTTCAACACAAGCAAATCATCGTCACGCCCAAAGCGGCGGATTAATGCAGAAAGTGAAGACCACAAATCTGTATCGGCTTTACCATCAATATAAACCCAACCAGACCCCCATGAAAGAGCGCTGGTCACAAACGACTTTAACCCTTCCGTTTTTCCAGAACCTGTTGTCCCGAGGTAAAGAATATGTGTTCTAGCATCAGAGTTTGAATACCAAATTTGTTGTTTCGTCTTTTTTTCATTCCCAATAAAAAGAATCCCCTCTGGCGTGCCATTTTTTCCAGGGCCCATATTATTGGTGTCTTTATACGGGGCCCCGACAGGCATTTTTCCAGGTAATTTACGATCTCGCGTCTTTAACCACCAAAAAAATAGCAGATAGATTATTAAGACGATATCTGCGTAGAGAACCGAAGAGGGAACAAAAAAGAAAAGGCCAACGCCAATAAGGCAAATACCCAAAGCATTGGCGGGTAATTGTAACCAATCACCAAAACGGACATATAGTGGACGAATATCGCGAACGACATCCTTCTTCCCATATCCAAACCGTTTTCTATCGAGAGCCATTTAGCTTTATCTTCCTTGTTCTACGCTTATGAGAAACTTAATGTATAAGCCTACTGTAAACTATTTAAAAAATCATCTGCTGAGACTGGTTTACCAATCGTCTGCGATGGGTCTGTTATAATATTGCTGCTTTGTGATGTTGATTGTCCGATGGCGGTGGTCGTTGGCATCAATGTATTGAGGTAAAAATATAATCCTGAAACGATAACTAAGCCCATAAGTACGATGAACCATCTTCCGCTGCCTTGCTTACGAGGGGCATTAGATGTTATGTGCGCGTTGTTTTGGCTTTTGTGATCCGCTATATCAGAAGCGATAGTGCTTTTAGATGAAGATGCGTTCAAATTGATGGCGCTTTGCATGGCGTTTGATGATGCAATTAATGCCTCTACGGCTTCTTCTTTTGAAGAAAAGACTGCGATAATTTCTGCTGTTCCTTTCTTAGGTTTTAAAAGAAGTTTGAATTTTTCTGTGTCGTTATCTGATTTTACCTCAAAAGCGGCTGTGCCAATTTTTTCTAAGGACATACGCCACATGACAGGGTCAATTGCATTGGGGGCGGACAAGATAAGATGGTTGTCGACAACTTCTGCTGTGCTTTGACTGTTTAATTTTTTATTTTTATAAAGAAAATTCATTTTGTCTCATATGTGTATGTTTAAGTGTCTTTTAGTTTTTTAATGCCACGCTTTTTTGACTGGCTGTAATCCAACGTTGGGATAGGGCGCGCGTGATCTTCGTTCATATAGCTAACAATACTTGTTATCGCGTCTTCCACTTTTGGTTTTGGTATCGGGCGCTCTGTACGTTTTTCTGATTTGAAATGTGCCACAGCACCAATGGCTTCAATATGGTTTGATTGACGCCCTAAATTATTTAACGGATACCATAAAAGCCTGTCATGTCCACGAAGCCAAACAAACTGCGCAGGCGCAAGAACGCCGCCCTCCTCACGGGCTGTCATAAGGCCACGCATCAACGCTGTTGTCTCAAAGGCATGTTGGTTGCATTTTTTTAAGACAGCATGTGCCATATCTTTATTTTTTAGGATTTTTCTGGCTTCGCGGATAAGCCCTTTGTCATTTGATAATTGTAAGCCTTTATCATGGCTCCAGCATAAAGCCAGTCGTCCCATAAGGTCATCGGACTGGTCTCTTTTTCTTTTCGCTTTCAAGCAAAACGCTGCCAGTAAGATTTGTTTGTAGGGTTGCATCTTTTGCCATCCACGCCAACGTGGACCAAGTTGTTTAGAAAAGCAGCGCCTCACGACATCTTGATCAATGACACCATCGGGCACAGGAACTTCATTATAAGCCAGCCATTCTTCTGGTCCTAAAGCTTCGGCGAAAAGGGGCAGATCCGCTGGAACAGGTGAACCGGGAGAGCGCGGCGGTTGGTTCCCTGGGTTAAATTTAACAAAAGGGGCAATAATTGGAAAAAATCCTGCTTGGAATTTTATAAATCTATCCAGATTAAATACTTCAGTATATTGGGTGTTGGGGCCTTTTGTGTAAGTCCAAAGCCCGATTAACCCGATAATAAGAGCAATAACCCATTTGAAAGGTGTTAAGGCAACTTCGGTGATGGCGGAGAGTAATCTAAAGTCAATCCGTTCCTTGGGAATATCCTTCACACCTTCAGCCCATTGATGCAGGTTTATTTCGTCACCATTATTTAAGGTGACCATATAGCTCTCTGGCGTGAAAAGTGTGACAAGCCATATTTCCGCGTAACGAATCCACCGAATGAAGCTGTGCACCTCTGGTTTGAAGTTGTAATAGACGATAAAAAGGCAAATTGCGACAACGATCAAGATCATTCCCCATCCTATGGCTGCTTCTGCCATGCCGTCTGCTTTACCGTCTGCCATTTAAAAACTCTTATTTTCAATAGGTTAGTGCGTATTTATACTGCATATATAAACTAGCAGAAAATGCGTTTAAATGCCAATTACATGAAGAATTTAATGAATTTTTGAAAATCATGAAAAAGGACTATTCAAGCGTTGGCATTTTTGATAAGTTCCGTTTCATTCTATTAACGGCTTTCGTTAATGAATATTGAAATATGTGTGCCGCAATAGCTCAGTTGGTAGAGCAGTTGATTTGTAATCATCAGGCCAGGGGTTCGAATCCTCTTTGCGGCACCATTTTCCTTTCGTTAAAAGATCTGCCTATCTTACCATGATCTTTTATAATTGTTGGGGTGTAGCCAAGCGGTAAGGCACTGGTTTTTGGTATCGGCATGCGCAGGTTCGAATCCTGCCACCCCAGCCATTCTTGATTTAACCTTGCGTTACAGCCCTTCCACATACCCGAAACCCAATCATAGCGTACGTTTCGTCCGTTTAGATACAAGTTCGAAAAAAGTGTTTTTAGAAGCATGCGTATTTGATCATTTTTCGAACTTTTTATGACAACTTCTATTTTGTTCATGAATTTAACCAGCTTTATCAACGCTTGTTCAGTTTCTTTCGCAGTGATGTGCCTGATTGTTAGTTGCTTATCTAATTCATTACGTTGCACTTGTAATTGAGCACATTTGCGTCTGTAAGCGTCTTCTGTGATGTAATTATTAACTAACAAATCAGTTAATCGGTCAATCTGGGTGTCTACATCTGACAGTTCTTTGCGGTATTTGCGCTGGTTATCACGGTGGTCTGACTGCTCTGATGCACTGGTTTTCTTAATATATGCAATAATAGTGTTAATTTCTTCGTCTGGTATCATCAACGGTTGCAGTGCTGTTTCAATTTGCTCAAGCACGTCTTTTTCACGAATCCACATCTTTTTCTTATGATTTTCTGGATTGCGACAGATTAAGTAGACGTATTTTCCTTTCTTCAAATCACAGGTTACTTGTCTGTCTGATACAGCACACTTAATGAGACCGCTAAACAAAAACTGCTTTTTTTGTGTGGTGATGGTTCTGTTTTGTGCTCGACTAGTTCGAACAATCTGGCACTTATCAAACAAGTTTTGGGAGATGATGGTTTCGTATATGTGAGGGTGAATTTCACCTTTAATTTTCATGTTTCCGCAATAGAAAGGGTTTTGAATGATGCCACCCTCCAAATTTTATTATGCATAATAAAAAATACGTTCGTATTTTTAACTTTTTATTAATGCATAAAACATATGGTGAAAAATACATAAAATTTTATCTTTTATCCGCAGGTCTTGAAAAAGGGAAAAAATATGAACTCACATATGAACATGTTTAAAACTGAAACTGATTTACGTGTGCCTCGATCGTATCGCGTGATTAAACCATGCACGATTATGTTGGTTGATGATGATCAGGATGATCGTGAGTTTGCTATTCGTAAATTTAACAGATCGCGTCATGTGCGCGACGTTAAAGCTTTACCTAGTGGGGTTGATTTGATTTCTTACATGAAAGAAGAAGGCTTTTATGATCATTCAGTGATACGGTACAATCCTTTGTTAATTGTTTTGGATATGCATATGCCAAAGATGAATGGGTTAGAGGTAATAGAAGATATTCGCTCTGATAATTTTATGAAAGAGATTCCGATTGTTATTTTATCAAGTCAAAATGATAGGAAAACAGTATTAGAAGCTTATAAATCTGGCGCTAATGGTTATTTACACAAACCATTAAATGTTAGAAACATTGAAAGATATTTACCCCAAGCATGGCAATGGCCGCCTGAAGAGTTGTGGTAATTTTTATTTGAAAGTATAAAATGCGTCGTAAAGATATTTTAAATCAAATTCATGCATCAAGTGAGGCGGACATCTATGAGCGCTATTCTGATCATGCGCATGAGCAGGAAGTTATGAGAAGCGTAGCCTATATTGTTGATGATGACCAAGATGACAGGCTACATGCTGGCATCATGTTAGAGAAATCTGGGAAAGTGCAAGAAATACGCCCCATGCGTTGCGCCGATGATTTGTTTGAATGTTTAGAAAATAATGGCCTATATGATGACATGGATTATTCTGATGAGCATATGCCTATTATCTTTCTCGACTTACATATGCCTGAAATGAATGGTATTGAAGTTTTAGAGAGAATTCGTAATCATCCAATCACCTCTGATTTTCCTGTTATCTTATTAACATCAGATCAATCGGGACAAAAGATTCAAGATGCTTACCAGCTTCATGCGAATGGGTATTTAAAAAAACCATTAGTGTTAGCGGAGCTAAATGAGGTTTTGGCTGAAATAGATAAAGCAGAAGCCAAAATTAATTTCGGCTCTAGCTCGAAGCTATCTAACTAAAATCTTGAGATACACACTTTGTTAATCTAATTTTGGCAGAACAACAACGCTGAACCAAAAATCTTCGATCGCAGAAACAACATCTTTAAAGTTTTCCAAGTTGATAGGCTTCACAATGTAACTATTGGCATGCAAATCATATGTTTTAACAATGTCGCGTTCTGCTTGCGAACTGGTAAGAATAACAACGGGTATTCTTTTTAAACGTTCATGCTTTTTCATGTCTTCTAATACTTCGACACCAGATTTTTTGGGTAGATTTATATCTAGTAAAACAATGTCGGGGGTTGGTAAATTTTCATGTTCCCCTTCTTTTAATAACATAGATATTGCCTCTTCCCCGTCCATGGCGACGTGGATGTTATTTATTATTTTGGCTTTTTCAAAGGCCTTCTTGGTCAGGAAAATATCGCCTTTGTTATCTTCAACGAGAAGAATTTCAATTGCTTTACCTTTATTCATTGCTCTTACTTTCTGTTGAGTCAGCTATTTTTTTCTTTGGGATCGTGAAACTAAATTCGCTTCCGACGCCGTGTTCTGATGAAACCGTTAGCGTTCCACCAAAACTTTCGACGATTTTCTTACATATAGACAGTCCAATACCTGTTCCGCCATATTGGTCTTTATTGTGAAGACGTTTAAAGATAACGAAGATCTGATCTAGGTATTTTTCTTCCATACCAATCGCGTTGTCTTTAACGCTAAACAACAACTCATTATCCACGTCTTCACATGATATGTCAATTTTTAGTGTCCTATCAGCAGATCGATATTTTATCGCATTCCCGATTAAATTCTGCATGAGGCGCGAGAATCGAATGGGGTTTGCGTAAATTGTTGGCATTGTCCCTACAGATATTTGTGCTTCTGTTTCATCAATCGGGTCTTTGAGGTTTTTTAAGGCAACAACAATCGAATCCATACAATTAAATTCTGACCAACCAATCTCTTCTGATTCAAGGCGGGAATATTCCAAAATATCGGTAATAAGCGCCTGCATGCGTTTTGCCGCATCCATTATAAAGCTCATATATTCTGAAGCGGTGCTATCAAAATCTTTTGCGTATTCTGCATCTAACAAATGGGTGAAATTATTAATCATCCGCAAAGGCTCTTGCAGATCATGCGACGCAATATAAGCAAAACGTTCTAACTCTGAGTTAGAGCGCATAAGTTCTAATTCAGATAGCTTGCGATCGGTGATGTCATTTGCAACACCTAATATGAACTTTTCGCCTTTGGCATCTTCGAAACGAATTTTTTGTGTTAGTAAAGTTCGTACATTGCCATTGGGAAAGGTAATGGTCTCCTCTGTCGTGACTTGCCCTTCTTTAAAAGCTCTTCGGTCATCTTTTAAAAATTCTTCTGCTTCTTCTGGTTTGTGTTTTTCCAATGTTGTTGTGCCAATAATTGAATCTTGTTTTTCCGCTGGATAAAGTTTTAAGAACGACTTGTTGGCAGAAACAATACGAAATTGAGAATCCTTCACAAAAATTAAATCAGGAATAGTCTCATAAACAAGCTCCAGTAAGGCGGCAGAAGATTTCACTTCCGCTGTTTTGATCGTCACTTCTTCGGAAATTTTCTCTTGGATATGAACAAGTTTGTTTAAAATATAGAAAATAAAGAAAGAAAATAATGTGCCAAATAATAAAATAAAGTAAGCGGAATTTTGTTTGATAGGGGGGGCAAATAAAGCGCCGCTTTGCCAATTAATCGTCCATTTTTGTCCTGCAACAATAATTTGATCTTGGTGCATAAATTTTGGATTTAGAGGAGCTGTGCTATTGGCGTATATCAAATTCTCTGTGGTGGTCATCTCACCGTCATAAACCTGATAAGAAAGTTGGTCTTTCTCCAGCGTATTTAAATTACCAAATAGATCTTTTCCAATGAAGGGGGCATACACCCACCCAAGAATTTTTTCTCGGCGTTCTTGGATTGTTGCGGGGGTATATCCGTCTTCATAACGGGGGAGTAACAATAAAAATCCTGGGGCTTTCTCCTGATCCTGAACAAGGATAATTTTTTGCGTGAGTGCTGGTTGACCAGTATCTCTGGATTTTTCAGCCGCGTTGCGTCTATTTTTTTCAAAGCCAATATCAAGCCCTATGGCTTTGATATTTTTATCAATTGGTTCAATATAACGAATAATAAATTTATCATCATATGCTGTGCGTGGTTTATTTCTGAAATCGGGAATTTCCTGACGTGTTTTGCCTAAATATCTTTGAAGTTGGCTTTCCTGAACGTAATCAATATAGCCAACACCATTAATCCCGGGCAATTTATCTTCAATTTGAAGTGCCGAAACAAATTTTTTCCACTCATCTGGTTCAACGGATTTAGAGGCGTAAAATAATCCCAAACCGCCCCACAAGCTCTGCTCATAAGCTTTATAAACTGTTTGTAAATTCTGCTTGGTATCCGCTGTTATTTTTTCGAAATAAGATTGGTTTTTTGCTTGGATGGTATCTCTGATCGTTTGCCATGCGAATAATGTTATTGCAATTGTGATTAAGAAAATTGAAAGGGGGAGTGTTCTTTGCCAATTTAAATCTTGATTGCGTCTCGTGAAGACAAGGGATAAGGCAGAGCCAATCATCACAAAGCCCAAAGTCGTGTGAAGGGCCATGCGGGTTAAATTACCCCACCCATGCATGCTGTCGGCTTTAAGTATGTAGGCGGCCAATGCCATCGCAGAAAAGATTAAAATAGTAACAGAAATACCAATGCCAATTTTATGTTTGTCGCGTCCTAACACAAAAAACAGCCCTGTTAGGGTAAAGCAAAGCGCAGTATTGGGCGCCATGCGCCCCACATGTGATGTGCGGGTCATGATCGATTGATCCATTAATAATTGATCAATCCCAAAATTAACATGGAAGATATATTGAAAAAGTGTCGTAATTCCCAGCAATCCAATCAGGTAGCCAAGTATTTTGGTCGTCCTTCTTTGTTTTTTTATTAAGCAAATCAGGGCTACGCCACTTAGCAAAAAGCCCAGTGCGGTGTTATATTGCATCGGGGCAAATGAAGGATAAATCTGAATGAGTGTCTGGCTATCGATGTACCAGCCCATCATAACGGCAGCCCCAAGTGCAATAAGCAAGGAGCCGCAAAGAAAACAATAAGTTGCTGTTTTTTCTATCATAATAATCGAAAGAAGCTTATAGAAGGGCAAGCTTCTAAGCTAGAAAAAAGGTTGTAAAGCATATAAACAGAGCCCTTCATTAACCATAAGCACATTTAATTTCAATATTCCCTATTTAAAGCGCTCATAGGCGTGTAGAATGTAAGGTAATAACAGATTCAAATCTTTTACAGGGAGATAATCATATGATTTCAGGATATTGCGTTAAATGTAAAGAAAAAGGGGTTGAATTAAAAGATCCAGCCATTCACCAAACAAAAAAAGGTGGCTTTATGGCCAAGGGAGCCTGCCCAAAATGTAGTACAACAATTTGCTGTATTATGTCGAAAGTGAACGCTGAAAAGGCTGTCTCTGATGGTGTAACAAAAGCATATTAGTTTTTTTAAAATAGAAATTTTTTAGCTATGAATAAAAGCGCGTTTCTATGCGCTTTTTTTTATGTCTTTTATGCTTTCAAGTTCTTGATAATATCTAATGTGTCTTGCGCACGGCTGTCCCAGCTATGATTTGTTAAAACGGCTTGGTGACCATTTTGCCCTAGGTCTTTTCTTAAATTTGGGTTGTTGCTGAGGTTGGCGACCTCTGTGGCGAGGGTATTGGCATCATCCATTGGGATAACGATACCGCATTTATGTTCTTTGATGAAATCAGATTGTCCTGGCAGATCACTCACCAGTGCAGGTGTGGCGCAGGCCAAAGTTTCAAATAATTTTAAAGGAAAGACGCCCGTTGCGGAACGTTTTGCTGGGTCGCCAATCATGACTAACCCTGCAATGGCATGTGTGACGTACGGCGCGACTTCCTTATAAGGCAAGCGGCCTTTAAAGATAATCTTATCATTGGTTTTTGCTGCATTTATCACGCTATTGCTTTTTTGACCGTCCCCAATAACCAATAATTTAACATTATCTGGCCAATGTGGCTTGGCGCAGGCATCAATCATCACATCAACGCCATGCCAACGCGTGAGTCCGCCAAAGAACACAACATATTGCGCTGGGGCGTCTTTTGGTTTTGGTAAATCTGGTGTGAATATTTTGGTGTTCGCACCGTTTGATATAAAGACGGTGTCTTTTCGCTCAGCTTCTTTGTTCGCCCATTCAACTAATTCCTTTGTGACTGCAATAAGCCTTGTGGCTTTTTTATACTGCCAACGTTGGCTCCGGATTAGGATATTTTTGAAAAAATTTAAACGCGGATATGTTACAAAGACATCTCCATAGGGGCCATTTATCTCATGGATAATCGGTATTTTAAAAAGCCGCGCAATGACAGCTGATGGAAAAGCCATGTAATGCGCCCGCATATATAAAACGCCACCTTTTGGCCAGTTCCACCATAATTGACATTGTAACGGAATGGATAGCAACAAGCGTAACAATAAGTTAGGAGAGCTTTTTTTATGGGTGTAATAAGGTTGGTAGAGAGAGACATTAACGCCGCGTTTTTTTAGGCCAGCAATAATTTCATGCACATGAACATAGCTTGCTTGGCCTTCGCGCGGTGCTTCTAATGTGAGGTAAACCAGCTTCAAGCGTCTTCCCCGATTAACTGATGAATAAGGCTCTTGACCTGAAGGCTTTCTTCTTCGTAATTAAGTGTTTTTGCGGCCTTGTGGGAGTTTTTCTTGGCTTGGGCTATATCTTCTGTTTGAAGGCTGTTGAGCAAATCGGCCATCTCTTTTGGCTCAAAACTATCAGAAACAAAGCCTGCTTCATGGTCTTTAATAATGTCCTCTACATCAATAAGCGGGCCCGAAATAACCGCTAGACGCGCCTGTATGAACTCAAACAATTTATTTGGTAGGCAATATTTAAGATTAAAAGTTGATGGATAAATAAAGCAAAGCCCAATATCATATTGGTTTAAACTAGTAATAATTTTTGTAAATTCAATCGGTGGTAGAAATTGAATATTTTTTAAGTCCTTTGCGCTGTCTTTTAATTTATTTTGATAAGCGGCGCTTCCTGTTAAGTAAAAATCGAGTGAATAACGCCCATCCACATGGCGCATCGTTTCAACAATATTTTCAAGCTTCCTATTATAATTTGCGACGCCATGATGAACCATTTTGATTTTATCATCTTCCATTTTTACAGGCTTGTGATCGACAAAATTTGGCATGCTGCGGATCAGGATAGGATCAATATTGAATTCCTGTTTATATTTTGCCGCCAAGCCAGGGGAGACTGTCATAACGCGGTCACATTGGCCAAGATATGTTCGGCAAAGGCGTATGCGAGTTCTTTTTTCGGTTAACCGCCAAAAGAGACTGTTCTCTAGCTGGAGGGGGTAATATTCCCGCGCATCAAAAATGATTTTTGCATTGTTTTTAATTTTAAAAGCGAGGCTTAAAAGCTGTAAGTCTTCGACGACAATAAGATCAAAATTTTGCTGTTTTAAATCACGCTGTATTTTCTTTAAACTCCAACGGCTTTCATATAATTTATCGGTTAAAAAAGCGGAGTTTAAAAGTGAGGCTGAAGCCCCAATTATTTTGCGCAATAGGCGGCTTGCGAATGTCATCGCGGGGCGTTTAAAATTATATTGTACGTCAATCGGTAGCGCATTTTTTAAAGGAAAGCTGGCGCAGGAGATATGGTAGCCTAAGCTATGGCATAATTCTATCATGCGGCGCGGTCTGGGGTTTCCGCTTGGATCTACCAATCCTAATATTAAAACACGCTTTGTCATCTATGCCATTTTTATTATTTATTTAACAAATTTTGTAGCTGTTTGAAGGGTAATAGCCACGCTGAAAGGCCAAAAATTAAAAATCCAATAATTATTTTCACCATAATGAAATGCCACATAATTTCGTTGTTATAGCCAATTATAGATGTGATTAATAGGGTTATCCCTGCAATTATAAAGCAAATAATTTTCTTCTTATCAAATGGCAATCTATGTAATCGTTGGGTGAAATAAAAGTAAGAACCCGTCAAAATGAAATAAGACAAAAGTGTTGCGATGGCCGCCCCTGTTGCGCCAAAAGTGGGGATTAAAAAGAAGTTTAAAGTAAAATTAGCGAAAGCTGCGAACCAGACAATTTTTGCTTGTAAGTGTGTTTTCTTTTCAATCGTAATGCCAATAATGGTGATTTGTTGTGTGGCTTGAAAGATGATAGAAAAGCATAATATCGTTAAAGGAATGGCGCTTGAGGCATAAGAGTCTGGCAATAATAACGTTATAAATTCCCCTGAAAATAAGGCCAATGTGCCTGCTGCAACCAGCATAATGTAAATTAAAAATAAAAAGACATTTACGTAAATTTCTTTATAGGCTGGGTTCTCTGTTTTTAATTTAATCGCATAAGGGCTCCATGCGCGCCCTAAGGCCAATGAAATAAACAAAATAATAGTCGATAGGCGAAAGGCGAGGGAATAAATTCCCGTTTCCGCTACAGATGAAAAATAGGCCAGCATCCAACGGTCAATCGCGCTAAAGAGCCAAAAAGCAATATTGGCAAAAATCAGTGGATAGCCATAGGCCAATAATTTCTTTGTCCATTGAGTATCAAATTTAAAAACCAAATCTTTTTTGATGAAAAAGAAGATTAACGGAATTGCCGCAACGCCAACCAAAGCGCGTATGATCAAAAGCCCGTCAATTCCCTTGCTAAGATAGACCACCACATAGACAGCCAATGCCGCTGAGATTATTTTGACAAAAAGCGCGATTGTCATAAATTTAAAAGGTGCGAATTGGAGGCGAATAACGTCAAGCGAATAGCGAATGAGTTGGGCTGTGATTGTTAAAATGGTCGCCCCCAATAAGGCTTGATAGCCAAAGGGCAAGGAGCGCGTTTCTTGAAAGATGACAGGAATGACAAAACAGGCAAGGCCAACCAGCAGGGCGGCAAAGCCACATAAAACGAATAATCCATTGGAAATAATAAGGGAGCGGTCTTTTTCAGGCGTATTTTCATCCCAATAAAACCGATTTATCGCACCATTCAAGCCACAGCTTATCAATATGCCGCTTAATGTGGTAACGGTCAGGATTAGATCAAGATACCCAAATTCTTCTGGGCCCAGCGTAGCGGCAATGATGGGGAAGGTAATAAAGGCAATAAATTTCCCAACAAAATCAGCGCCACCGTAAATAATGGTTTCTTTAAAGAGTTTCTTTGCTTTCATTGAAATAATTGCCGTTTAGATGGACGTGAAAGAGTTGCGTTAAAGAAGCTGACCGTTGAATAGTTTTAGTGATTATTGATTATATGCTCTATCATGTTAAATCAATTAGAGAGGTAATCCTACCACCTGTAAATCATAAACTGCCATGAAATCTACTATTTCTCATAAGACTGCTAAAAATAAGCGTAATCACTGTGATGCTCTGCCTCTCATTGCATTATGTTGTTCTGCATTTGTGGCGTGCATTACGGCATTTGGATTTTTTACTAATTTCGATATTACCGATGAGGGGTATGTTTTTCATCATCACATCCATGGGCCATCCGAAGTATACGGCCTATTAGGCTTGCATTTTTTTACCCATCCAATTGGATTTTTATTTGGTCATCAGTTGATTGGCTATCGATTGTTAGATTTATTTTTATTCATTATCTTAAGTTTTTATCTAACGGCTTCGATACGGCTATTTCTTTTTAACAAGGAAAATATAAATAGCGGGCAATTTACTATTTTATTCAGCTTCATTGCTATTGCCGCGATGGGGTATTTTGTTTTTATGCCTTCAGGCCATTATAACGCCTTATCAATCATGGCGGGGATGGGGTGGAGTGCGTCTTTGTTGTTCTACACCCATTACATTAGGGGCAATCAATCATCCCGCTATTTTTATTTAATCGGCTTAGTTGTTTTTACAGTAGTCGCATTTTTGTCAAAATTTCCTTTCGGCTTTTGTTTGGCGCTATGTTTTCCATTTTTCTTTGTGGCTATATCTTTGATGTTTAAGGTTCGAAAATATCAAGATATTTTTATTTACCTAATTTTGTTATCTTTAGGAGCAGTAATTATTTACTTTTGTGCCACTGAGTTTTGGAAGAATTTTGCCGAATTACTAACATTTTCAGAATCAAACAATATGTTGGATAATGTTTCTGGCGATGGCTATTTATCAACCTTATTAGGGCGGTATTTAAATCATTTTAATGGCTGGTTTATAAAGGATTTCTTGCCTGTTTTCGCCATCTTATTCGGCGCTTTATGTGTTGCGCCGCTTGCAGCGCAAAAAACAAAAATTCAAATCTTACAATCAAATCCCCTCTGGTCCGCTTTCGCAATTTTAGCCGTTGTCGTTTTTGCTTTCTTGGCCATCGATAGTTATGTGCCAGAAAAGCCAAGATATTTCCAAGGGCAAAATATCTTAAGAATTTTAATGGCGGTTTTTGTGTCGGTTAGTATTTTTTACGCAGTGTCTTTTTGGCGTAAAACCGAATATCAAACGATAATAAAAGACATTATTTTTTGCATTATTACTGTTGCTGTTGTCTTTGGTCACCCTGTCGGAACGAACACAAATTTTATGAGTACATTGTCTTTGTCATTAGGCAGTTTTGCTGCAATATTTTTTATTTTCTACTTTTTTGATAGTCATAAATTTCAAGAAAAAAAGGGTATAACGATTTCCCTTTTAATTGGAATGACAATATTGGTTGGATATGGTGTCGCGCGCAACCAGATATTTTATAGTTACCGAAATGCACCATTGTCACAGCAAACGACTTATTCGCAATATAGTCCTTATTTAAAACATATAAAAATTGAGAAATCTTATGCAACCGTTATAGATAATCTCTGGCTGGCTTTAGAAAAAGAAAATTTTGATTTTAAAAAAGATCAAATTTTTGCCTATCAAGACATGCCTGGTTTGCTTTCTGCCGTGGGGGCAAAATCTTTTTCTGAAGCGTGGCTTATTTCTGGTTATAAAAATAGTGTCGCGCGTACCTGTTTGCATGTTGATTTTGAAAATATGCAAGATGCCGATGAAATTTATATTTTATCCAATGCAAGTTTAGACACTAAAGATTTAAACTGCTTTTTTGATCGCGTCAAAAAAAGCGATAATTACACTCATTATGATATAGGACAATTTTGGCATTACCGCAGTCATCGCCAAGTCGATATAAAGCTCAGTGGTCCTTATATATTACGCTAAAGCTTTAAGGAGTGTTTTTATCACATGGTCACGTTGTTCTTGAGCAAGACCATAAAAAAGCGGAAGCCTCAGAAGGCGTGAAGTGAAATCATCTGTTTCTGACATCTCTCCTGCAACATATCCATATTTTTTACCTGCGTCTGATGAATGAAGCGGAACGTAATGAGTTACGGCGTTCACGCCTTGATCATTTAATGATTTTTGAACGTGCTTGCGTTCCTCATCCGAGGGCAAAAGAATGTAATATACATGGGCGTTGTGTGCTGCGCCTTCTGGGATAATGGGGCGGCGCAGCTTTCCTTGGTTTTGCATATCTTCAAGGGCGCGGTGGTAAAAATTCCACGTTTCTAATCGGTCTTGAATGATTTTCTCACAGGCTTGTAATTGTGCGTAAAGATAACCCGCTTGCAGCTCGCTCATCAAATAAGAGCTTCCTTTATCCTGCCATGAATATTTGTCAACTTGACCACGAAAAAATTTTTGGCGGTTGGTGCCTTTGTCCCTTATAATTTCAGCACGCTCCCATAATGATGGATCGTTAATGCATAACATGCCGCCTTCACCGCAGGTAATATTTTTGGTTTCATGAAAGCTGAAAATACTCATATGACCTTGTGAGCCAACCATGCCGTTTTGGTCGCGTGCGCTTATGCATTGTGCGGCATCTTCTAATATGGTCAAATTATACTGTTTTGCAATCTTCATGATGTGATGCATATCACATGAAACCCCCGCATAATGAACGGGTATAATGGCTTTTGTTTTGGGTGTAATCGCTTGCTCAATCAGCGCGGTATTTATATTTAATGTCTCTGGTTCAGCATCCACAAACACTGGCACGCCACCATGCAGGACTATGGCAGTGGCAGTGGAGGTGAATGTGTGGGATGGTAAAATGACTTCATCACCATGGCTAATATTTGCCAGCATTAATCCCATTTCAAGCGCAGCAGTTCCTGAAGGAACGGGGATTGCGCCATGACAGCCTAAATTTTCTTTAAACCAATCATCACATTTTTTGCTAAAGACACCATTACCAGAGAGTTTTTGTGACTCAAGGACATCTTTTATCACGTCAATTTCTGTGCCTAAAATCGCAGGTATGTTAAACGGTACTTTCATTAAGCGTGACCTTTGCTCAGGACAATCAGCCCGACGACAACCAGTAATGTGCCAGAGATTTTATAAATATTCAGTGTTTCATTAAATAGAGGCACGGCAGCGGCAACAACCAAAACAAATGCCAAGGCCATAAAGGGGTAAGCAAAACTGAGCTCAAATTTATTGACCGTCATCAGCCACAAGAATGAAGCGATAAAGGCACAGGCAAAAGTTGCGATGATGTATGGATCAAACATCATTTTAAAAAAGAAATAATTGATTTTGTTAAGCAAACCATCGGGTAGAAGAGGGCCATGATATGTCATGCGCCATTTTGCGATAAGCTGCCCAAATACGGTAAATAGGATCGTCCCTAAAATATAAATATAGCCCATTTGGTTTTTTTCTTATGTGATTGTTTTTAACGTTGTTTATTGAAATGACTATAGTAGACTACAGAGAAATATTGAAAATAAAAGAAATTATATCCCATGACACAGCTTTCAATTGTTTCGACCATGTATCGCTCCGCGCCTTATGTGAAAGAGTTTTACGAGCGTACAAAGAAAGTTTTAAATACGCTGGATATTCAAGATTACGAATTTATTTTGGTGAATGATGGTTCACCAGACGATAGTCTGCGTGAGGCAGTAAACCTTCATGAACAAGATAAGCGCGTTAAAGTAATTGAGCTTTCGCGCAATTTTGGTCATCACAAGGCGATTATGACAGGGCTATCACACGCCATAGGAGAGCATATTTTTTTGATTGATATGGATTTGGAAGAGCCGCCAGAATTGCTGGAAGAATTTTGGTTAGAGATGCGTAAGGCAGAAAACCAAGATATCGATGTGGTTTTTGGTGTTCAAAAAACCCGTAAGGGGGGATGGTTAGAACGCTGGAGTGGTGATTTATTCTATAAAGTTTTTAACCTCATGGCGGATAATGCGAAAATTCCTAAAAATTTTCTCACCGTGCGATTAATGAAGCAAAATTATGTGCGTGAGTTAGAAAAATTTAAAGGAAATAATTTTATCTTTGCGCCTGTTTGTAGCCTTGCAGGATTTAACCAAAAAGAAATTGAAGTTGCTAAAAAAAGCAGCTCTAAAACCAGTTACAGTTTTTTCAAAAGATATAATTTATTGGTACAAGCAATTTTATCTTACAGCACTGCGCCGCTTTATTTTATTTTTTACTTTGGCATGTTGATTGCGTTTCTGGCTTTTATTTTCGGTCTTTCAATTGTGTTTAATAAAATATTTTTAGGCACAAGTGTCGATGGCTGGGCGAGTATAATGGTTTCCATTTGGTTTATCGGCGGGGCAATGATTTCATTTTTGGGCGTCACGGCAATTTATATTTCAAAAATATTTCTTGAAACACGTGGGCACCCTTTTTCTGTTATTCGAAAAATTTGGAAATGATGTTAACTTAATATCGCAAGCCCAAAACCTTCGCGTCCATATCCGTTGCCGTTATAAAGCATGTAAGTTTGGCCTCTATGCTCAAACACATAAGGATAGCATATCATTTCACTGTCCCAGCCAGTCATTGAAACATCAATACCCGCATTCAGCAGGTTATTTTGCCATTGAAGACCGTCGTTACTGGTAGAATATCCTATGCGGTATGTTTGCCCTGTGCCGCTGCGGTATGAATACCACATATGATATTTACTTTGTTTATATAAAACTGTCGGGCGTGAAAAGGCTTGCGCTTCACCAAGGGTAGAAGGGACGGCTTGCCCATATTTTTGCCAGTTCTCACCATCTTCTGAGGTTGCATATTTTATAACGTGGAGCATTTCGCCATTGCCCGCATCCCATTCAACAGTCGAGCCATACCACATTTTGTAGATACCTTCATGATGCATGACCCAAGGGTAAGAGAGGCTCACGGGATCGTCATTGTCAGATGTCATGAAGGGATTATTTGCACTTAATGATAATGTGCCTAAATCTTTACTAACCTCTAACTGGCCTACGTCGCCGCGCCAATGACCGCCCTCAGGAATTTGCCATGCCATGAATAGAATATAATTTTTATCGCCTTGGCGGTACATGTTACCAATGCTGACGCCGTGGGAATAAAAACTATCCGCCGCGCCATATTCAAAGGCAACGTGATCGGGGTAATTGACGACTGCTTGTTTAACAATATCTATATCGATGTAACCAACGGATGATTTATTCCCGTCGTCTCTACCGCTATAATACACGCGGTAAATGTCGTCCTTTAATGAAACGGCGAGGGGGTTGGCGGCGTGTGTTTTTAATTTTGGATGCTGTGATTCAACTTGAAAAATTTGCCCTTGTTTTTCCCATTTCATTTTAGAATCTTTCAGTTTTATAATCTTATTTTTGAACTAGGAACGCGAGATTTTTCGGTCTCTTTTGAGGGATAAACACTATCATCTTCAGTGCTTGATAAAATAATCGCACCAGCGCCAATGATGTTGCGTTTACCAATATTAATGTGATCGCGCAACGTGGCATTAACGCCGACAAAGCTATTCTCTCCAACCGTGACGCCACCAGAAATAACGGTGTGCGAGGTAATAAAACAATGATCTTGAATGATGCTGTGATGACCAACATGATTGCCGCTCCAAAGCGTGACGTTATTACCAATTTTCGTGAAAGGCTGAATGGTGCTGTCCTCCAGCAGGAAAACATTTTCTCCTATATCATCGGTCATTACGTTGGCGTTGGCGCTTATGTAAGAAGCTATTTCATAACCTTTGTTTTTTGCCGCCTGATATTTATCCGCACGTAATTGATTAAGATTTTTATAGCCCATGGAAATGAAAAAATGATGCTCATCTGTCTTATGGTGGTCTTGAACAGTTTCAAAAGGCAAGACAGGCTTTCCTAAAAATGTGTCTTCTGTGATGTAATCTTGATCAAGACAAAACGCAGTAACTTCATAATCAGAATGATGAGTGAAATAATAATGTGCAACTTCTGCAATTTCGCCAGAGCCAAAGATAATTAATTTTTGTGTCATTATTTTCTCAATTATTTTCTGACTAAAATTGTAAATTCATAAAGTTCATAATCATGCAGCAAAGTTACATTGCGTGAAAAGTTTTTCTTACAATAATCAAACCAAAAACAGGGATCAGCATAATGTAAATAATCGCGCATATATTCTTTATCTGAATAAGAGGTCAGAATGTTAAAGCAAAAACCTTTTTCGCTGTGCTGCGACATATTTTCTAAGGTGGTTTTAATATATTCTTTCCACGCGCCATCTTCAATTTCCATTTGTACATTGAATATACCGCTGGAGACTGAATAATCTCTAATCTTGTTGGGTTTGTCAGCGCGTTGAAAGTTGGCGTTTTTAATATCTGCGCATTGCGTTAAAGCGTTATCAATCATTTCTTGCGATAGATCGAAGCCATGATAGTCAAAATTTTTATAATGGGTGCTGAGATATTGTGCGAACGATCCATAGCCACAGCCATAATCATTCACCGAAAAAGAGGCTGTTTCGTTTTGAAAAAGCAGCGCTTGTTGATCGAACCGAAGCGTCTGGCTTTCGATGCCATTCCAGTCGACGCCTTGGGGGACGGCGCCATGCTCTTTAATCTTATCAGTATAATATTGATCTATTTTTTGGTGAATGTCTGACATGGTGGTGATTATCCCCTGAAATCAATCATATAATCCAGCGTTTTATCGCCCTGTGTCATCAATAAATCAATAATGGAGACAGCATGAGTGAAATCTCCGTAAGGTTGCTCATAAACGGGGTATTGACTATAATCTGCCCATTGAACAGTGATGTTTTGATCCGTAAAGGCCGTGACATCCATATAATCCTTGGCAGCAGGGCCAGAAATATAATGCGTGGCGTCAACGGCGCGGCATAATTGCAAAAGTCTATCGGTTGAATAGAAATTATCGAGCTCTTTTAGAGAAAAATGATCGGTCGAGTTAGAAAATTGCGTCTTTATTTGTAAATATTGGCAAATTTCTACAATAAATAACCTGTTAATAGCCGACAGATGCGTTTCTTTGTCTATTTTTTCGTATAATGGCCGTATAAGCGCGCTTATTTCGTCAAAAAAAGCTGATTTTTGGTAATTTTGCTTAATAAGATTCCAATGTTTTTCCGCCCAGTCGGGTTCGGATATTTGTACATCGCAAATCCGTAAATCGGCGTATTTGTTCTTCACATCCACGGGAATGGTGAGCCATTTGGCGCCTTGCGGCGTTTTAATCTTGTTACGGTTACGCCAATCACGGCGCGTATATTGGACATCATCCAAAAAGATCACATGATCGCAGGCGCGTATTATATCAAAATACCCCTTCCACGGGATGTAATTTGATTGTGTGACAGCTACTGTTTTCATGGATGAAAATAACACTTTAATGATGATAGAAGAGCGATTTCTTTACAGCATACCGCGTTCAATTTACTATAAAGGCGTTTGATATAAAGGAAAACATAAGAATGCGAATTTTGGTGACTGGCGGCGCGGGTTTTATTGGCTCTGATCTTATCAGAAAGCTGATGAGCGATACAGAACATGCGGTGTTGAACCTTGATAAATTGACTTATGCCGCCAATTTGGAGGCATTGTCGGGTATTGAAGATAATGATCGTTATAGCTTTGTTAAAGCGGACATATGTGATGCATCAGCGGTGCGTCAAGCATTTGACGATTTCAAACCAGATGCCGTGATGCATTTAGCGGCTGAATCACACGTTGATCGTTCTATTGATGATGCCTCGGACTTTATCAAAACTAATATTAATGGCACGTGTAATATGCTTGATGCCGCCCTGACTTATTGGGGGGCACACGATAAATTTGATGGATTCCGATTTTTACATGTTTCTACCGATGAAGTTTATGGCTCGCTTAAGGATGATGACCCTGCCTTTACAGAGGAGACGGCTTACGCGCCCAATTCCCCTTATTCCGCTAGCAAAGCTTCCAGCGATCATATGGTGCGGGCATATTATCATACTCATGGCTTGCCGACTCTCATGACTCATTGTTCCAATAACTATGGGCCGTGGCAAAATGAAGAAAAACTTATCCCCCTGATGATTTCTCACGCGTTATCAGGCAAGAATTTGCCAATTTATGGCACAGGAAAGAATATTCGTGATTGGATTTATGTGACAGATCATGTCGATGGGCTGATTGATGTGTTGGAAAAAGGCGAAGTAGGCGAAGTTTATAATTTAGGTGGCGAAAACGAGGTGCGTAACATTGATTTGGTCAATCAAATCTGCGACAGGCTGGATGCGTTACGCCCGCGTGACGACGGACAATCTTACAAACAGCAAATCACTTATGTGCAGGATCGTTTGGGGCATGACATGCGTTATGCTATTGATAATGCCAAGATTGAACGCACGCTGGGGTGGCGGCCAAAATATGATCTGGAACAAGGTCTTTTAGAGACAATTAAATGGTATATGAACAAAAAAGAGAGCGAGTAATAAAATGAAGGGCATTATTTTAGCAGGCGGTAAAGGCACGCGTCTTTATCCCATGACAAAGGTAACAAACAAACATTTGTTGCCTGTTTATAACAAGCCAATGATTTACTATCCGTTATCTGTTTTTATGTTGGCGGGGATTAAAGAAATTTTGCTTATTACGACGCCTGAAGATATTGATAAATTTAAAAGCTTTATGGGGGATGGATCACAATGGGGCATATCGCTGGAATATAAAGTGCAAGACGAACCCCGCGGGTTGGCTGATGCTTTTATTTTAGGTGAAGAATTTATTGGTGATGAAAATGTTGCGCTTATTTTAGGCGATAATATTTTTTACAAAGACGCGTTCCAGACGATGTTATCCGATGCGATGGAGCGTAAAAAGGGCGCAACCGTTTTTGCCTATCATGTTTCTGATCCTGAGCGTTTCGGTGTTGTTGAGTTAGATGAAAATATGAAAGCAATATCACTGGAAGAAAAGCCAGAAAAACCGAAATCTAATCATGCTGTGATTGGTTTGTATTTCTATGATAACCGCGTAATTGAAATTGCAAAAAATCTAAAACCTTCGCCTCGTGGTGAAATTGAAATTACGGATGTTAATAAGGCTTACATGGAGTTGGGTGAGCTTTACGTTCAGCCATTAGGGCGCGGCGCGGCGTGGATGGATGTCGGGCAACCGGACGCTTTATTAGAAGCATCGCAGTTCATTGCAACGATTGAAAAACGCCAAGGATTAAAAATTGCAGATCTTGATGAGATCGCTGCGATGCAAAAAGCAAAGTCTTAACGTCTTACTTCTATTTTCATGTATGGGGCTATATTTTGCACAATTTTTAAATTTAGTAGCTTTAACAACCCTATTTTTTGAACGAGGCGTGCAACTTTCGCGATGATTTTCTGTCTTTGATAAAACTCTTCATCATTGTTGAGGCGTTCTATTATGTCATTAATGATAGAGGTATCGACTTTTAAATTCATCTTTTGAACGTAGATTGTTTTTCTAACTTGGCGCAATTTCACAAAGTTCAAGCTTTTCCAAAGCCCCGCACAATCATGATCTTCTTCGAATTTCTCTATCTGTTTTTTGAATATTTTATACGTCAGTCTTTTGTTCCAGATAATAGGAAGTTTAAAATGGCTTTCATAAGGAAAGCTATAATTAGGACAGAGAATAAGGCAAACGCCGTCTTTTTTTAAATGCCGCTTGGTAAAAAGAATAAAATCACGCAAATCTGGTAGATGTTCAAAAACATTGATGAGGAAAATAAAATCATATTTCTTCTCTGTTTCAAAATCCTCATAACCACATTTTGCAATATGAATACCATCATCTTCCATTCTTTTCTGATACGTTTGTAACGCATCAAAACCATCACTAAAGGGCTCAATGCCGTCTATATTTAGAGTCGGATATTGAGATTGAATCAAGGAGAGTAAAATTCCGCTGCCGCTACCAATTTCCAAAATATCACTAGCATCTCTTAATTTTTCTAAATGTGATTGAATATGCTCATACCCAAACAGGGCTTCGTTTACCCACATTTCTTTATTGGGTAAATCTTTGTAGAGCGTTAATAAATCGTCTTTATTCATAAATTTTAGCCCTGTGAGTGACAGATGGTGATTTGCTATGACTGTTTTCTCAAAATTTTTTATACAATACTAGCTTTATTAAATGATCGAAGGAAAATACAGGCTTTGATTAAGAATTGAAGCTTTGCAAACTATCATTTATATCTGTTCATAGATTACATTTGGAGAAGATATTATGGTTTTTGTTCCTTATTTGGGTATCGTTTGTTTGGCATTTATTTTGTTGTTACTCGCGAAATACACGTTATTTCCTGAGGTTAATCGTTATCAAAAAGACAGCTTTCAAATTATTTTGGAAAAAGCCTTCCCTTCATCTTTGCATGAATTGCCTAAATTTGGTGTTTTACGCTTCATTTTTGGCGCCGTGTTGGTTAATCGCGCCTTCCACCAATGGTTTTATATTATTCCACAAGATATAAATGATCCGACTTTTTTAAACACGCTGATTATCATCACAGTCTTAGGTGTCTTTATCATGATCGGTTTTATGACCACCTTGTCATTGGTGGCAGTGGTTTTGATGTTGTTTGGAGAAAAAGCACTTCGTTCCTCAACGCTTGGCAATGATATTGGCGCTCTTCTTGCTATTTTATTCGTATTTTGTGGATCGCATCACAGTCTTTCTGTTGATCGGTTTTTACAAAATAAGTGGTCTAAATGGTTTAAGTTTTCAGGAAATAAACTGTTTTCGTATGATTTAAAATTGATGCCCTCCCAAATAGCACGCTTTAAATTTGTTTCTGTTTTGTCTTACTGGTGCTTATGTCTTTACTCGGCTTTCAAACATTATGACGAGCCGTCTTGGATGAGTTCTGATGCGTCATTTTGGTTGATGACGTCGTCTTATTTGAACGAACATTTTGAAATTTTCCGCTATCTTTTGACTATGCCGTTTTTCGATCATGTGCTGCGATATAGCATGTGGCTGATGTTCCCGTGGTACATGATGTTTTTACCTGCATTCTTTATCGGAGGTTGGGTGCAAAAATTAAATATGTTCTGGTGGCTTTGCTTCCTTTTACTCTCAACTTTTGTTTTGCAGCTAGGGTCAATGGGATATATCGAGCTGATTTACTTTGCCGCTTTGCTCATCGTTCCTTTAAGCCGTAGCCGAAAACAAATCGAATTTTTCTATGATAGTAAATGTAATCTATGCCAACGCGCGGTGAAGATCGTAAGATTGTTCGATATTACACGCCGCGTTCGTTTCGTCTCGGCGCAAAGTTCCAAAGAGTATTTAGAAAAAAATGGTATTCCCCTAGAAGACGCGCTGTATTATTTGGCGGGACGTTATAAGGATAAATTCTATAAAGGATATGATCTCTATATTCAGGTTGTTTCAAAACTTCCTTTATTTTGGATTTTCTGGCCCTTCTTATGGCTGGGTAAAATAACAAAGATTGGTCCGGCTATTTACCAAAAGATTGCTGATAACCGCATTAAGTTATTTGGTGTGTGTGAATTGGTTCCCCCGAAAGCACCGCTTTATCCTGAATTTAAGGGGAATGTTTTTAATAAAACATTTATTAAGGCCACATTCCTAACGATTTGCAGCTTTGCTTTATTATTCATCACGTTCTTGCCAACGGGTATGGCGCATGAGAGTAAATTTTTTGAACCTTTCTATAAATTTTACCGTGCGGCAAATATTTTGGGAATCTCGGCGATTAATGTTTTTAATAAACCAGATTTACAAATGTCGACCCATTGGCGGATTATGGAGTATTGTCAGGATGCAAATTTAAAAGACTGTAAGCTCGTTCCCATGACCGGTGAGGATGGTAGGCGTCTTCATTATCACTCTTCGGATAGTCTTTATTATGGTGGTAGCTTGCGTTGGCGGCGAAAGCTTATTAATGATGGGGCTGTTTGCGATTATGGCGTTGATGATGTCAATAAGACAGGTTTTTTACACCAAGTTGCGAAGCTTTATTTGCTTGAGAATAATATCAAAGAGGGGTATTTCAAACTCACATATCATTATTTGCCGCTGCCAAAGTTGCCAGAAGAAAATAATGCGGAGTATTGGGAAAAGGATAGCTTTGTCTGTGAAAAGTCATTTTTTATGGATGATGATACATCTAGAAAAAAATAGCTCTCTTACTTTTTCTGCCGCGTATCGTAATAATCCTGAATAGAATTAGGAACGTTGGTTGTATACCCCAGAAGTTTTTCTAAAACAGGATCATCTTTATATAAGCCAGCTAAAATATTAGGTAAATTAATCTGCTGTTTCATCATGGGGATGGTGTAAACATTGTTAATGGCGCGGCGCTGCTGATCCGTTTTGTTGACGCCGCCACTATGGTAGAGCATGCAATCAAGCACAATAAAATCACCCGCTTTGGCTTCAACTTGTCGCTGATGCTTTTGAATAAATTGATCAGACGGAAATTTTTCTTCCTTATGGGATGCTGGAAGAACAAAAGTCGAGCCATTCTCAGTGGTGAAATCTTCTATGCAATAAAGCGCGTTTATCGCTAACGGATGCGAGGAAGTAAAATGCTGATAAGGAAGATCGCGATGGTAACTTCCTTGACTGTATTTTTCTTTATTTGGCGGATTAATAATGCCGTTTTGTTGGTTTAAAATAACAAAAGGGCCGATTAAACTTTGGCAGATAGCTGCTATTAATGGATGGTTTAGAATCTCAATGAAAATTGGGTTATATTGTAAGGGGCAGCGAATTAATCTGTGCTCATCAATTGATTTAAGATAATCAAGGCCATGCTTATTTTCTTGTTCTGTGCGCGCATCTTCAAATGCTTGCTCTATATCTTGCTTTTTTTTATCGGAGAAGCCACTTTTTACAATCGTATAGCCAAGGTTCTTTAATTCCTCAATATGGGTATCTTCTGTGGCAATAATTTTATTTTGTTCGCGAATGCCATAGGCGCCTATTTTATGATCTTCCGTCATTACGACATCCTCCTTTAGTGTGAAATATAGTGATGAATACTATCGGTTTTAAAATTTTGGTCTTTTAATCTAGTTTCAACAATATCGCCAAAATCAGGTCGAACAGCAATAAATAAAGTGTTATTTTGCGTGTCTAATTTGTCCAAGGCAATAATATTTTTTTCATGAAACATATCATTGGTTAGTGTGTCGAGGGTGACGGCACTTATTTTTGACCAAAAGTTAGGTGCGAGGCCGCGTATTATACTGCCCATTTCCCCCGCGCCAAACATCACAACTTCTTTATCAGTTATCTTATCACAGAGCGTTTTATCGAGCTTCTGCCATTGGTTAAAATAATTTTCTTTATCTTCAATAATTTGTGGAATGTTATTGTCCAGTTTTGTTGCAATGCCGTCTTTTTGAAAAACAGCAATTTGAAAATTACCAATAGAATCAGGTGCAACTTGGATGTCTTTTAAAATCAAGCCTGCCATTTTTGCGGCTTCTAATAATGATTTTTGCGTGAAACCTGTAATATGATCATAAAACAAAGTTTCAATATTGGGGCGCGTAGCATTGGGGCATATGGTGACAATAATGCCATTATCGGCTAAAAACGCCTTTTGTCGTTTTAAAAATAAAACAGGATCTAGGCTATGTTCTATAACATTGACAGAGTATATGAGATCAATTTTTTTATTTAAATGCTCTAAGTTTAGGTCTTCTAAAATGCCTTGGGACACTTCCACCCCCAATGATTGGGCATGTTTGCTGGCTTGTGTCGCGGGCTCGATACCAAAAAGAGTGGCGCTAGGCCATAAATCTTTAAATTTTTTCGCGAGCAATCCATTGCCGCAGCCAATTTCTAAAATTTTATCTGGGACTTTTGTTGGGGCGATATCAAGCGTATCTAAAATCCAATTTTTATAATTTTCTGCACGTGTGATGTCAGCTTGTGTATGTTGTCCACCGAGGGAATAGGGCGCACTATATATTTCTTCGATATCATGATCTGAAAGGGGGACAATATGAGCGGTTGCACCACAATTCTCGCAGATATGTTTTTGAAGCGGCTTTGACCATATTTGCCCATCGCTAATGATTGTTTGGGGCAGCGTAGGAACAGCATGAAATCTATCATGCGCGCAGCAAAGGCAGGATGATTTCTGCAACTTATTTAAGGACATCTTTGACAACATTGATAATATAATCCTGTGTGTCACTTTCTAGATAAGGGTGCATAGGAAGGCTTATGACTGATGCGGAAAGTTTTTCTGCTATCGATGTGCCGCCTGTGACGGTAGGATAATGCGCATAAGCTTTTTGCTGTGAAAGTGGAATAGGATAGTAAACAGCTGTTGGAACGCCTTTTTCTTTACAGGCCGCGGCAAAGTCATCACGGTTGATATTTTCTGGTAGGATTAAGGTATATTGTGCCCATGCGCTCGTGGCATTGCCGATAAGTTGCGGTGTTTTTATCACATCTTTTAGACCTTCGTTATAACGATCCGCTATTTTTTGGCGTGCCTTTAATTCATCAGGGAAAACTTTAAATTTTTCCAACAAAATTGCGGCTTGAAGTGTATCGAGGCGACCATTCATACCAATGCGGACATTGTCGTATTTGTCTGTACCTTTTCCATGAACGCGCATGCTGACCATCACTTCCGCCAATTCATCATCATCTGTAAAGACCGCGCCCCCATCCCCGTAACAACCTAATGGTTTGGCAGGGAAGAAGCTGGTGGAGGTAACATGCCCCATAGAGCCAACAGGCTTGCCATCACGCGAAGCGCCAAAGCTTTGCGCGGCATCTGCCATAACCCACATATTATGTGCGGCGGCGATGTCTTCAATGGCGCTATAGTTGGCAGGTTGACCAAAAAGATCAACGGCGATAATTCCTGTTGGTTCTAACCCTTGGTCAGTGGCATCTTTTATGGCTTGCTTTAAGGAGTCAGGATTTATATTAAAACTATCTTCATCCACATCGACAAAAAAAGGTTTTGTGCCCAACCAAGCAACAACTTCGGCGGTGGCAACGAAAGTAAAAGAAGGAACAAAAATCGCTTGCCCTGGTCGCACGCTTTTTGCCATGAGAACAAGCGCGAGAGCATCCGTTCCGTTGGAGCAAGACACGCAATGTTTCGCCCCTGCAAATTCTGCCAGCTTACTTTCTAATTCCTTGACCTGTGGGCCCATAATGTATTTGCCATCATGTACCGCGCTTAATACAGCGTCATCCATGGCACTGCCGATATGTCTGCGCTGTGCTTGAAGATCGATAAAGGGAATATTTGGAATATTAGGGGTCATTTTTTTGGGGACTCTATTTTTTAAGTTAGGTGCTTAGATTTTTTTGAAACATATATGGTTTTTACACTGTAAAGAAACGTACAGCAACCACTTATATTTTACATAATGATTTATGTAAAACGATATATATTTTGTTACTTATATTGTGTGAATGAAAAAAGGGAGGAATGCCTTTGGCATGTTTCTAGACCCGTATGCGGAGGTAAATAACACTTAAAAATAAAAGTCATCTTCAGCGGACTATTTGCGGGAGGGGCAGTTAAAGTGAAAATTATTTTACTTCTCGGAGGCCGTTTTTAGTTTCTTCATATTCTAGCCCTTCAATAGGGCATTTTAAATCATCACTAAGCTTCGCGCCTGCATGACTCATCCAACCAATGCGCTTGGCAGGAACGCCAGCCATAAGGGCATGATCGGGTACATTTTGTGCCACAACGGCGCCTGCGGCGATAAAGCAATAAGCACCCAAAGTATAACCGCAAACGATGGTTGCATTTGCGCCAATGGTTGTGCCGCGCTTAACCAGAGTGTCACGAAATTCGTCCTTACGGCTTATCTCCGCGCGTGGGTTATTGACGTTGGTGAATACACAAGAGGGGCCACAAAAAACCCCATCTTCTAAGGTCACGCCTTTATAAAGTGAAATATTATTTTGAATTTTACAATTATTGCCTACTTTAACATGGGGGCCGATCACGCAATTCTGACCTATTGTTACGTCATTGCCAATGTCGGTATTGCCAAGGATGTGGCTAAAATGCCAAATTTTTGTGTTATCGCCAATGGTTGATGGCTCATCCACATAACAGCTTTCATGGATGAACACGCTAGGGTTTTTATCGTAAGGTTTTTGCTCGCTCATTTTATTAATTTCCCATGGCTTTATCGGCGCGGGTCAGAACGTCTAAAACGCGTAAGCCTTCTGCACCATCTGTGCGGGGCTGAGCGCGGTTTTCTACGCAATCAATGAAATGCTGACATTCCATTTTAAGGGGTTCGCCTTCGGTAACGGCGACGGGGACGGCATCTGCCTTGTTTAAGCTTGGCATATCCTTCGACATATCAATGACGTGTGGGTAATGCATAACTTTTTGTGACCAATCTTGCTGGTCGTCAAAAACAACAGCGCCCTTGTCACCAATCACAACCAATTTTTGTTCTTTAAAGGGGTTTAACCATGACACATTAACGTGCGCAGCCAGACCATTTTTAAAAGCCATTTTGATAAGGGCAAAATCTTCGATGGTGCTATGCGTTTGGGCGCTACCATTCGCGGTGACGTCTATCGGTGCTTCGCCGCCAGCAAGGGCGAGTATCATTGAAACATCGTGTGGAGCAAAGCTCCATAAAACATTTTCTTCGCGGCGCACTTTGCCAAAGCTCATTCGGTTAGAATAAATATATTGTAAATTACCAAGTTTACCGTCCAACACCATTTCTTTTAACGTGATGAAGGCGGGGTGATATTGAAGCAAATGCCCAACCATTAAAATACGATCATTCTGTGTGGCAAGATCACAAAGAATTTGCGCCTCATCAGTTTTTAAGGTGATGGGTTTTTCAACATAAACATCTTTACCTGCTTTAAGCGCATCACGCGCCATATCAAAATGAAACGGGGCGGGGGAAGCAAGTATAACGGCTTTAATGTCATCATTTGCCAGTACTTCCTGATAGGTGCTGGCACTTACGTTATATTGCGCCGCCATATGGCTGGCCGTGTCAGGATTGTTGTCGCATATGGTGGCTAACGCGCCTAACTCTGCAAAATTACGCACAAGATTTTTACCCCAGTGTCCACAACCTGCAACAGCAATAAATTTTTGGTCGCTCATATTATTTTTCTCGATTTAAGTTTTGATGATATGGGGGGCTTTAATGTTGTTGCGTTCAAACACGTTTCGGCTATCGATAATTAACGGTGAATTATCGGCGATAAGTTTGTAATCAACATTGCTATGGTCTGTGGCAACAAAAACGGCGTCATAGTTTTTGATTGTTTCAGCGCTGAGCGAAATGCTCTCACGATCTCTCAACGACATGTGCTCACGCGTTTTAGGGATGCGTGGCAAAAATGGATCGTGATAATCCACTTCTGCGCCTTTTGATTCTAATAGCTCCCAAATACGTAAAGAGGGGCTTTCGCGCATGTCATCAACATCACGTTTATAGGCAACGCCCAGTAAAAGAATTTTTGAACCGCTTAAGCTTTTTTGTGCGTGCTCGTTCAATGCCTCTGCAAGGTTGTTTGTAACGTATTTAATCATGCTGACATTGATTTCCCCCGCCAGTTCAATAAAGCGTGTATTGACTTCAAACTCACGGGCTTTCCATGTCAGGTAAAATGGGTCAATCGGGATACAATGCCCACCGAGGCCAGGACCCGGATAAAAGGGCATAAAGCCGAATGGCTTGGTTTTTGCGGCATCAATCACTTCCCAAATATCAATATCCATCTCCGCGTAAATGACTTTGAGTTCATTAACGAGGGCAATATTTACCGCGCGAAAAATATTTTCCGTTAGCTTCACGGCTTCTGCTGTTTCGGGCGAAGAGACAGGCACAACTGTTTCAATTATTTTGCCGTATAAGGCTTTGGCAAGGCGCATAGCATTATCGCCATCCCCCCCCACAACTTTTGGCGTATTTTGTGCTGAAAATCCTGCATTTCCCGGGTCTTCTCGTTCTGGTGAGTAAGCAAGGAAGAAATGCGTACCTGAAATCATACCTGTTTGGGCTTCGATTAAAGGTTTCATCACTTCGGTTGTTGTACCAGGGTAGGTTGTTGATTCTAATGTGATCAACTGACCGGGTTTTAAATATTTCGCGATTGTTCGTGTGGTTTCTAAAACGTAAGACAGGTCTGGCTCACGCTGTTTGGTTAGTGGTGTTGGGACACAAATAATCACCGCATCTGCTTGTGATAATTTTTCAAAATCATGGGTGGCGATGAACTTGTCATCATCAATCATTTTTTGGATGTCGCGACCTTCAATATGTTTGATCGGTGATTGACCTTTGTTAAGATTATTGACGCGCTTTTTGTCAACATCAAAACCAACGGTATTAAACCCTTGGTTATATAAGGCGGCAACAAGTGGAAGCCCGACATAACCCAACCCGACCACAGCAATATTAGCCTCAGCATTTAAAAATTTGTGTTCCAAGGAATCGACATTGGGGACGGCATGAATGGCGGGGCTTATTTGTTGCTGTGACATATTATTTTTTTAATTTATTGCGTGTATAAAATTGATCGGATTATAGGCGATTAGTACTGTCAAACAAGAAGAATTCTGGTGAACCAAGGCAAAGATGGCAGGTTTAGCTGTTTTGTTGGCTATTTATTCTATTAATTGGGCATAATTTGACTGAAAATGCTTATTTATCTTGGATTTTGGCTGAATAATCTGTAGACTTTCTTATCCATAATTACTTAATAAGGTTCTGCCATGAAATCAAAGCGCGCCCCAGATAGAGTCCATGTCGTTAGAACGCCAGAACAAGACCGTGGCGTTCGCCGTAACCCTGAAGGGCAGAGCACTGAAATCGTCAAAATGCTTGCGCATATTGGTGATAAGCTAAAGCGCAGTGAAGCAGAGCGTTATGAGTTATTGGGAGAGCTGCGCAATTACCGTAAAGTACTCGGTAAGCTAGAAGATAAAGCCGAAAATTCAGAAAAAGCTTATTTAGCCTTAGAAAGCAAACTCTCCGCCACAGGAGCAGATAGCGAAAAGGTCGGTAAGCGCCAGCTCGCTTTTGAAAATAAGTTAAAGCAGACAGAAGAAAAAATGGTCAAGGCCATTGCGGGACAAGCCCTCATTGATCAACGTTTGAAAGAAACAGCGGATAAGCAAATAGCAATTGATGCGCGGCTTGATCGCTCAGTTTTCGAGCAAACAAAATTAGGACGTCAAATTGAAGCTGTTTCTCAAGATAAGTCGGTTTTACTGCGTAAACTTGAGCGCCTTGAAACAATGATAGGGGATGGTAACATCCTTCCACCGCCAGAAGGGGCGAAATCATACAAGCCTTCACCCAAATTAATTGGTGATGAAAATCAGGCGAAGACTGCATCGCTTTCGGCAACGCAAACTAAAAAACAAGCGCCGAAAGCCGCGACACATCGCAACAAAAATGACAATAATCCATGGTGGCAGGAACTTATGACGCAACGCTCTGTAATGATCGCTTCAGCAATTATTTTGGCCATTTTGGGTGGTTGGGGCATTAATCAAATGCAACGCCCTGATATGGCTGCTTTCAGCAAGGTTGAAAATTTAGAAACGGCGTCGGAAACATTAAAAACAGATAGCGCAATTTTTAATGAGGTCTCCGCTGAACAGGGCAGCAGTGACCCAACGCAAAGCGCTATCGCGACACCCGCGAATATTTCTGCTGGCGCGTTAGCGGATACTCCTGAAAATATTTTAGATTATAACGATGAGCAGCTATTGGCAGCATTAAATGACAATCCAAAAAAATTAGCGGGTGCGTTAAATGACATTGAACCTTCAGCAGTCGATCCAAAGGGCGCGGCGGTTCAAGATAAGGCAACAAAGGTGATTTCATTCAATGATCCACAAATCACAAAGCCTATGCAGAATTTTGAAAAACTTGCTTTTAAGCAAGACTCGCAAATGACAAAAGCAATTACTTCTGAACGCGACTCAGCGCCTTTGTATTCTCGTATGAATTTCGACAGTGCCTTGCCTGCGGCGGTCAAGAATATTGAAAAGCAAGCTTTTCAAGGGGATGCAGAAGCACAGCATGACTTGGCAGCGATTTATACTGCGGGGCATGGTGGCGTGAGTCAAAATTTTGACCGCGCAGCCTTTTGGTTTCGCGAAGCATCAGAAAACGGTATTGCGAACGCACGTTACAACCTTGGTGTGTTATATCATCAAGGCTTAGGGCAAGAGCGTGACTTAGGCCGTGCTTTATATTGGTATCGCGAAGCGGCAAAATTGGGACATGCCGAAGCACAATATAATCTGGGCATTGCGCATATTGAAGGTATTGGTACTGATTATAATCCCGCTTTAGCCGCTGCTTTTTTTGAACGTGCCGCAAATAACGGCATTGTTGAAGCCGCGTATAATTTAGGTTTAATCTATGAGAATGGCTTGTTGGGAAGTGAAAATCCACAAGAAGCATTGATGTGGTATAAAATTTCTGCGGATCAAGGCAATGCGGATTCTAAATCTGCGATGGAGCAATTGGTTAAGAGCCTTCAGATAGATATGAGAGATGTTGATAATCTTGTAGAGCGGATGCAACAAATAAATGAGTCTGTTAAAGGACGCCGCGCTGGCCCTGCGATAAAAGGGGAGGCAAAAACATCAAATGTTGAAGCACGCCGTTCTATGATTACGCAAGTACAAGAATATTTAATGCTAACGGGAGTCTATAAAGGGCCTGCGGATGGCATTTTGGGGGCAAATACAGAAAAAGCAATCAATGCGTACCAAAAACAAAATGGTTTAACAGTGGATGGGCGTGTTTCAAACATGCTTTTAGAACACATGGTAGACGGTGCGGTTAATAAGCTGAGCCAACGTTAAGATAAAATACAGCTTTTCACCCACCAATCTGGGTGCTTAATTTTAATTATTTGTGCCGCCTTAACGGCGCTTTGTTGGTTTTCAAAAATGCCAAAACACGCTGATCCGCTTCCGGTCATGCGGGAAAAGATACATTGTTTTTGATCACGAATGATTTTCTTAACCTCATCAATGAGGGGCATATTTTTTACCGCCGCCGCAGTTAGATCATTTTTTTGATTTTTTAAGAACTCAACATCATGCCCAATATTTGTGATTTCATCTGAAAAATTTTGGGAGAAATCTTGAAAAATATTATGCGTTGGGCTGACGTGACGAGGATAAACCAAGACGGCATGGAGCGGCGCAAAATTTTCTATCGGGCGAACAATCTCGCCAACACCTTCCATCAGACAAGCTTTTGCTTGATAACAGGCAGGCACGTCTGCCCCTAAGCAAAGCAAAATTTTATCAAGCTGGTTCTTTGTTATGGTTGTGTCCCAAAGATTTAACAATGCTTTTATGACGGTGGCTGCATCGGAAGATCCCCCGCCTAATCCTGCTCCATAGGGAATGTTTTTTCTTAAATGTATGGAGACATCTGGCGGGATAGAAATGGCATCTGACAAAGCGTGAACGGCTCTTGTGACGAGGTTGTTTTGATCGTTTGCAACGGAGAATTCTCCCTCTATCTCCAAATTATAATGATTGCTTGGTTCTATAATGATATCGTCGCCGAAATCTGTAAATGCATTGATAGATTGTAATAAATGATATCCATCAAGGCGTTTGCCGATAACATGCAAAAATAAATTTACTTTCGCGGGAGCGGTAATTTCGATTTTTTTTGCCATTATTTTTATTTAGGCGTATTTTCAGAAGTCTCTTCGGTGGAACTTTCAGAAGCTGTTTTGGCATTAAGTGCCGCTGCTGATCTTTCTTTTTTGCGTTTTTCTTCTTCTTCCTCAACTGTGCCTAAGCCACTTAAGAGTTTCTTTTGCACTCTTTCTTTTAGACCTTCTTCAGTGGTGTCGTCGCTATAATTTACAGCGCGCCGCCATTGAAATTTTGCTTCTATTTTGCGTCCATTACGCCAATAAGCATCGCCCAAATGATCGTTAATTGTCGCATCATAGGGTAGTAATTCAACGGCGCGTTCTAAATATTTTGCCGCATTTTTATAATCACCCAGCTTGTAATAAACCCAACCAAGGGAGTCGACAATGTAACCATCATTGGGTTGTAACTGAACGGCGCGTTCGATCATTTCAAGGGATTGATCTAAATTCTTTCCCTGATCTGCCCAACTATATCCTAAATAATTTAAAATATAGGGGTTGTTTGGTTGAAATTCCAAAGCGGTTTTTAAATCTTTTTCGGCGATATCAAATTTCTTTAATCTTTCATATGCCATGCCACGGGCATATAAAACATGCCAGTAATCTTCGGGAATTTCACTGTCATCCCAGCGCGACAGAACCTTGTTATAAATTTTAGCCGCTTTTTTATAATCTTCATCAAAGCGATAAATCTCACCAATTTGAATCAGCGCATCCAGATCATCATGTGTTTTATAAAGCTGATCAAGAATGGAAATAGCTTTGTCTTGCTGCTTAAGATTTGTGTGTAGGGCGGCTATTTGGCGCTGGGCTAAGATGTATAAATCATCATCTTTTTGAATAAACTCTAATTCTTCAATAGCATCCTCATATTGTTCAAAGCGTGCAAGCGCCGTACCTATAAAGGTTCTGGCCTTGGATAATTCTGCATTTAAGTGAAGCGCCATACGGCTAAATAATATGGCGCTATCATAGCTTTGTTCCCGCAGTAAAATTTCTGCCATGTCTAAATAAACAATAGCAGCGCCTTCTTTGGGGCTGTTGACATTGGTTATCTTCAGTAAATCTTTGATAGATTGTTGTTCATTAAGCCGTTGAATTTTCTGCTCTACTTCTTCTGTGCCAAAGCCTTTTTGATTCAGCATTTTATAAATTTCAAATGCTTTTTCTGTTTTATCGAGGTGATAAAATAAATCAGCGACTTTTTCTAAGTCACGGACATCCATTTCGCCGATATCAAAAGCGTCTAGAGCATATTCTGTTGCCTCATAGCCTTTATTTAAATAATTAGCCGCGAGCATTGCGTGGTAAGCGTAAAAAGAATGATCATCAAGCATATCAATCTTTAACGTGCCTTCCGAACTATAGGCCCAAAGTTGTAAAACAGGCACGATAAAGGCGGCAACGCTCTGTGCTTCAACTTTTTCAAGCGCCTCAATAGCGCCAATATAATTTTCTTGGTGGAAGGCATCAACAGAAGAAAAAAGAACAGCGAGAAGGTCATTCTCACCTTTTTCATTTTTTAAAACCTGCTTTGATAAATCAATGGCATTATCTATTTTTCCTGCACCCATTGCCAAAACCATGGCGTGTTTTTGTAGGCTTAAATTATTTTTGTCTTGCTCTAGAACGTTACCAATGTAATCGCTGGCCTTTTCCCAATCTTTTTGATTTTGGGCGAATTGTCCTGCCAAATAATTCCCAGAGACCGTTTCACGGTAATAATCCTTTTGTAAACCGAGGGCTTCAAATAGACTTTGTGGCTGTTTGATTGTTGTTTCTTCCGTTGGGTGGAAATAGCGCGGCATTAAATATTCTGCGCCCGCATAACCTGCGAGCAAGCCAACAATACAAATTGTGATAAAATGTCTGGTTTTCAAAATTTTTCTCCTGAACAAAAGCCATGCTCTTTACATATATAAAAGAGCTACATATTGCCGTAATTAGGCCCGCCGCCCCCTTGTGGGACAGTCCACGTAATGTTTTGTGACGGGTCTTTAATGTCGCATGTTTTACAATGCACACAGTTTTGGGCGTTTATCTGAAACTTCTTCTCTCCTGCTTCTTCGACAATCTCATAAACCGCGGCGGGGCAATAACGTTGCGCGGGTTCGGCATATTCGGGAAGATTCACAGTAATGGGAATAGCGGGGTCTTTAAGCTTTAAATGACTTGGCTGATTTTCCTCGTGGTTCGTGTTTGATAATTGAACACTTGTGAGGCGGTCAAATGTCAGAACGCCATCTGGTTTGGAATAGTCAATTTTTTTGGACTTTGCCGCTTTTTTTAATTGCATATGATCTGCATGGTTTTTTAACGTGTACGGCAAGCGCCAACCGCCTATCGTTTGAAATGCCGCGTGCGCCATCCCCGTCCACAGCCCGCCTATACTGCCAAATAAATGAAATCCAGGGCGGATATTGCGTACTTTATATAGTTCTTTATAAAGCCATGAATTTTTGAAATTCCTTTCATAGCGGCTACATTCCCAACCATAAGCGGGGGTGTCTGGTAAATTCAAACAAGCAAAAACTGATTCTGCGGCCAAAATGCCAGATTTAATCGCGGTGTGATTCCCTTTAATCTTAGGCACGTTTAAAAATCCTGCACTATCGCCTGCTAATACACCGCCAGCAAAAGATAATTTGGGTAGAGATTGTAAACCACCCTCAACAAGGGTTTTTGCCCCGTAAGAAACACGGCGACCATCTTTTAATAATTTCGCAACGATGGGATGCGTTTTAAAACGCTGCATTTCTTCAAAAGGCGATAAATAAGGATTTTGGTAATCTAATCCTGTGACATAGCCAATAGAAATATGATTATCGGGCATGTGGTAAATCCACGAGCCCGCATAAGTTTTGCGATCAACAGGCCAACCAACTGTGTGGGTAATATGACCCTCATCGTGGTTTTCAGGTTTGATTTCCCAAATTTCTTTGACGCCCAAAGCATATGTTTGCGGATCAGAGTTTGCACGAAGATCATATTTTTCAATAAGCTCCTTGGTTAGCGAACCATGACAACCTTCGGCGAAAATAGTTTGTCTTGCGTGAAGCTCAACGCCAGCTTCAAACATATCGGTTTTTTCACCTTCTTTGCCTAAGCCCATATCGCCAGTTGCGATGCCGATGACTTCATCTTTGTCATTATATAAAACCTCGGCGGCGGCGAAACCTGCGAAAATTTCTACTCCTAAAGATTCCGCTTCACCCGCCATCCAGCGCCCCAAAGCCCCAAGGCTAATAATATAATTGCCGTGATTTTTCATTTGAGGGGGTGTCGGTAAACGATACGACCCGTTTTTAGTTAAAAACAGGAATTGATCTTTTTTTGCTGCGCACGTGACGGGCGCGCCTTTTTCTTTCCAATCGGGAATTAACTCATCAAGTGATTTTGTTTCAAAAACGGCTCCTGATAACAAATGCGCCCCAACTTCCGAACCTTTTTCAAGCACACAAACGGAGACATCTTTGCCTGACTCTTGGGCTAATTGCTTGATACGTATGGCGGCGGATAAGCCTGCAGGGCCTGCCCCAATAATGATAACGTCATACTCCATGGCTTCGCGGTCTTGACGAACAGGGGCTGGCATAAGTTGATATTCCTTTATTTGTTGGGTGACATATCGCCAACGGGGCAATATGATATGACTTCACGCATCATACTATGATTTTAATAAGAATGTCACAAACTATTGATAATAGAGCCGTATATATTGAAGCGTTGCAATGGCATTTAGACCATGAAGCAGCGGATGTTTTGCTGGATGAACCCACGGATCGCACGGCAATGCCGGATATCAAAAAAATGACGGAAGGGCTTAAAACCCTGCCTGCGTCGCCCTCTGTTATTAATCAATCAAAAGCAGAAACATCATCAGCCCCAGAAGCTAACGCGCCAAATATTATGGGGGCGGCAGAGGCTGTTACTGTTGCGCAAAAGCTTGCGCGTGAGGCGGAAGATTTAGACGCGCTGAAAAAAGCTATTGCTGATTTTGATGGTATATCATTGAAAAAAACGGCGAGTAATTTGGTCTTTGGTGATGGTAACCCGCAGGCTGATGTGATGATCATTGGCGAAGCTCCCGCGGCAGAGGAGGATGTCCAAGGCAAACCTTTTGTCGGTGAGAATGGACAGCTTTTAGATAAAATCATGGCTTGTATTGACTTAGAGCGCCAAAGCCATGAGCCAGATAAATCATTTTATATCACTAATATTCTCAATTGGCGTCCTCCAGGGAACCGCACACCTACGCAGTCAGAAATAGATGTGTCTTTGCCCTTTATTGAACGCCATATTGCGTTGGTTCAGCCTAAAGCTGTTATTTTATTGGGCGGCGTTGCGGCCAAGGGGCTTTTGCGACGAAGCGAGAGTATTTCCAAGCTTCGCGGTGTTTTTCATGCGTATAAAGTGCCTGAGACATTAGGCGGTAACTTGGATGATGCGGCAATCCCTGTGATGGCGACCTATCACCCTGCTTATCTGATACAGACCCCAGCCCAGAAAAAGGCGGTCTGGCAAGACATATTGATTTTTCAAGAAAAACTTAAAGATTTGTATGGATAGCCCTATTGGGTTCATTTTTGGGTTTTTCTGGCTTTTATGATTTGGGCTGGGATTCCTAAAGAAATAGACAAATTCGCCTTAATTCGCTATGAAAAGCGCAAATGGTAAAAATATGTTCCTACTTTCTGAGCATCGCAACAGCGTTTTGCTTGATTTCTAGCTTGCCCGTGATGCTTGGCAGTCACGTTGCTTACGCCCAGAAATCTGCTTCAGACTCTAAAGTGCCCATTCCTGCGCGAAAGCCAAAACGCGAAGATGTGGTAAAATCAATCGAAGTTGCCAAAGCACCGCCCAAAGACATCGCGCTTACTAAAAAAGCGCGTTCTTACGCGGTTAAAGGTGTCTTTTCGGATAGGCAAGCACGCCTAGCGCGTGAGATTTTCGACCTACAAAGTAAAGGCCTTTTTGTTCAAGCGGATGAGCGCCGTGTAAATTTGAAGACTGATATCTTGGAAGGACACATATTGGCGGAGCGTTATTTACATGCGGCGTATAAATCTACTTTTTCTGAGTTATCGTCTTGGATGTACCAATATGATGATCACCCACAAGCAAAGCGTATCTATGAACTGGCGTTAAAACGCAAACCTGCAAGAGTGGATTTAGTCGAACCGCAAAATCGCCGTGTGATCTCAGGAAATTTGGCAAACGTGGGCAAAAACGGACAAACCTATCGTTCTTCCAAACGCCGCAGCAAAAGTGAGCAAGCACGTGTTCAAAAATTACGCCGAAATATTACGCGCCACATTGAACGTTATGAGCCAACATTGGCGATGACCGTGCTGGCCAATGACTATTCTGTCCAGTTCATGGACAATGTCGAATATGATCGCCTGCAAGCAAAAATTTCTGCGGGGCATCTCTATGCAGGAAAGCTTGATAAGGCCTTAAAATTAGCGACAACAGCGCTGAATAGGTCGGGTGAAGCTGTTCCTGAAGCAGGATGGATTAAAGGGTTGGTGCAATGGCAACGAAGCAATTATGCCAGCGCCGCAAAAGGTTTCGAGGTCGCTGCGACGTCGCCTTATGCCTCGGGATGGATGATTTCTGCGGCGTCTTATTGGGCGTCGCGGGCGCATATGCGTAACGAAAATACAGATGTGGTGGCTAAATGGCTTGATAATGCCGCGGCATACCCCAGAACTTTTTATGGATTGATCGCAATGCGGGCGATGGGCAAGAAAAGTGTTTTTGATTGGTCTATGCCCAGTTTGTCCCGCGAACATATTAAATATGTTGAAAGCACGCCTGTGGGGCGTCGTGTTAGTGCGTTGATAAAAGCAGGGCGTCATGATTTGGCAGAAGAAGAATTAAAAATTTTCCCCGTAAAGGACTCTGAATCACACAAACAAGCTTTGATTGCCTATGCCTATTACAATAATTTACCTGCTTTATCTATAAAGCTTGCAAATGCTTTTAGTCGTCAAAAAGGTGGATTATATGATGCCGCTCTTTATCCTTTGCCTGACTGGAAACCTAAAGAAGGATATTATATTGACCGTGCGCTGGTTTATGCGATTGCCCGCCAAGAATCCCGTTTTCATGTCAATGCGCAAAACCCTAGTGGTGCAACAGGCTTGATGCAACTAATGCCCAAAACAGCGGCTTACATTGCGGGAGATGATCTAAAATTTACACAAGCAGATTTATCCCGCCCTGAAATTAATTTGGAATTAGGTCAGCGATATATAAAGAAATTATTAACGCATAAATATGTTAGCCAAGATATTTTATCCATGGCTATGGCTTATAATGCAGGCCCTGGAAATTTATCGAAATGGAAGTCGGAGCGTCAGCATATCAAAGACCCACTTTTATTTATTGAAACAATTCCCTATCGTGAAACGCGCGCCTTTGTTGAAAGGGTGATGGCAAATTATTGGATTTATCGCCTTCGTCTAAATCAAGATACGCCATCTTTGGATGATGTTGCAAAAGGTCGTTGGGCGAGATATGAGAGTCAAGATCGTCAAGTAGCGCAGGTCGCTATGGGACAATAATTTATATTAGGATAGGGACGTGAATTTCTTATGAAAGATATTCTTCAAAAATTGATACGGCCACATTATGCGGATATGGCAGGATACGTTTCAGCAGGGATGAATTCGGGCAAAAATGAGCCTTTGGTGCTTATGAACGCGAACGAAAACCATTTTGTGTTGCCAGAATTGGAAGGTTATAACTTTTATCCTGAACCACAGCCCCCTAAATTGTTGGAACGCATGGGGCAGGCCTATGGCGTTAAACCAAGCCAGATTGTTGCAACGCGCGGTGCCGATGAAGCGCTTAGTTTGCTCACAAAAGTATTTTGTGAACCGCACGAAGATGCCATTGTTATTCATGGTCCAACCTTTGGTATGTACGCCGTGAATGCCAATGCTGCTCCCGTAAAAATTATTGATGTGCCGTTGATAAAAAAGGACAATGATTTTTCACTGGATGTTGAAGGCATCATTCATGCTGCTTTGAATAAAAATAACAAAGTCAAAATGATGTATCTTTGTAATCCAAACAACCCGACGGGAACAGTCTTCCCAAAAGCAGATATTTTAAAAATTATTAACGCGGTCAAAGATGATTGTATCGTCATTTTAGATGAAGCTTATGCTGAATGCTCTAAAGCGGGAAGTATGGTGAAAGAATTACAGACTTACCCAAATCTTTTAATCCTGCGCACTTTATCCAAAGCTTACTCTTTGGCAGGTGTGCGGATCGGCGCGTGTTTGTGTGATGACGAAGATTTTATCTTGTTCATGCAACAAAAGATAATGGATGCGTATCCTTTACCACGTCCTTCGATTGAAGCGGCAATGATTGCCCTTGCGCCAGAAAATGCGGCGCAAATAAAAGAAAATATTCAAAAAAGCTTGGTGGAGCGTGATCGTTTAAAAGAGTATTTTGAAAATTCAAACCTTGTCTCAAAAGTTTATGCTTCAGACGCAAATTTCCTATTAGTTGAAATTATACCCGACATAAAAGCTTCTGATATTTATCAATATTGCGCAGATAAAGGTTTTATTTTTCGTGATTTCTCTCATACACAAGAAACAAAAAATTGCCTGCGCATCGCGCCTGCCTTACCCGATCAAAATACAAAATTGATGGAAGTTTTAGACAATTATCAATAACGTCGCGGCGAACGTGATCGAGGCAATCTGACATAATTTTTGTCAATTTTAACCAACACAAATATAGCCATCTTAATCTAACTTACTGTGGCTCAAAAAATCTTGAAATTAGGAATTATCTCTCCAGATGACGATTCCTGCGGTTTCTTGTGGTTGGGGGGCATTAACGCTCAGCCATATGGGGGACTTAAGGAAGTAAGGAGTCAATAAATTCTTGCATATTTGGTGTCATTTCGCATTATGTCTGTTCAATATCAAAACCTTAAGGCGAAACATGAAAACAGTAAACGATATCCGTAAAGAATTCCTTGGATTTTATGAGAAGAACGGTCATACGCAGGTGCAATCTTCGCCGCTTGTGCCGCAAAATGATCCGACTTTGATGTTCGTCAATTCGGGTATGGTGCAGTTTAAAAATGTTTTCACTGGCGCAGAAAGTCGCGACTATACCCGCGCAACGACTTCACAAAAATGTGTACGAGCAGGAGGCAAGCATAATGACCTCGATAATGTTGGTTACACCGCCCGTCACCACACGTTTTTTGAAATGCTGGGTAACTTTTCTTTTGGGGATTATTTTAAAGAAGAGGCAATTTCTTATGCGTGGGAATTGGTCAGTAAAAATTTCCAAATGCCGCAGGACAAGTTATTAATCACGGTTCATTCTACCGATGAAGAAGCCGCAGGACTATGGAAGAAAATCGCTGGGTTTAGTGATGATCGCATTATAAGAATTCCCACTGACGATAATTTCTGGCAAATGGGTGATAGTGGCCCTTGCGGCCCATGCTCCGAAATTTTCTATGACCAAGGCGATCAGTTAGAGGGTGGCCCTCCTGGTTCCCCAGAAGAAGACGGTGACAGATTTTTAGAATTCTGGAATTTGGTTTTCATGCAATACGAGCAAGAACCTGGCGAAGATGGTCAACCTATCCGCCGCCCCTTACCGAAGCCTTCTATTGATACAGGGATGGGGCTGGAGCGTATGGCGGCCTTGATGCAAGGCAAAGTCACTAATTATGATATTGATTTGCTCAAATCTATTATTGATAACAGCGCAGAGTTGACGGGCGTCGCCGCTGATGGTGATCAGGCCGCCAGCCACCGCGTCATTGCCGATCATTTACGCTGTGCGTCATTCTTGTTGGCGGATGGCGTGATGCCATCTAATGAAGGGCGTGGTTACGTTCTACGCCGTATTATGCGCCGCGGCATGCGTCACGCGCATTTATTGGGGGCGGATGATCCGCTGATGTATAAATTATTGCCGACACTCGTTTCGATGATGGGCGAAGCTTTCCCTGAATTAAAGCGCGCAGAATCGTTGATCTCTGAAACTTTGAAAAATGAAGAAACACGTTTTAAACAAACACTGGATCGCGGCCTAAAAATGCTGGACGATGAAGCAAGCAATGTGCGTGATAACACGTTGGCGGGTGACGTTGCGTTTAAACTATATGACACCTATGGCTTTCCCGTTGATTTAACCCAAGACGCATTGCGCACCAAAGGTATTGATGTCGATATGGCTGGCTTTGATGCGTGTATGGCAGAGCAGAAAAAGAAAGCCCGCGCCGCATGGTCGGGATCTGGCGATGCAGGCACAGAAAAACTTTGGTTCAGCTTATTAGAAGAAATTGAGCCAACAGAATTTCTTGGATATAAAACTGAAACTGCCGAAGGCGAAGTTTTGGCGATTGTTAAAGATGGCAAAATTGTTGATAGCCTTCAAAAAGGCGAAGAGGGCGCTGTTGTCGTCAATCAAACCCCGTTTTACGGTGAGTCTGGTGGACAAGTTGGCGATACGGGAATAGTTAAAAGCGACAATGGTCACGCCATCGTGACCGATACAAAAAAACAGCTAGGCAAATTATTTGCGCATTATATTAAGGTGGAGGAGGGTACAATTGATAAAGGCGATAGTTTGGAGCTGCGTGTTGATCATAACCGTCGTTCGGCCATTCGTGCAAATCATTCTGTTACACATTTACTTCATGAAGCATTGCGCGAAACTTTGGGCGATCACGTGGCGCAAAAAGGATCACTGCAAGATGCCGAGCGCACGCGCTTTGATATCTCGCAACCTGTCGCTGTCACTGCGGAGCAACTGAAAGCAGTTGAAGAAAAAGTAAATGCAGAAATACGCACCAATAGTTCTGTTGTTACCCGTGTGATGCCAATCGAAGAAGCCATGGAAAGTGGCGCGATGGCACTTTTCGGTGAAAAATACGATGATGAGGTACGCGTGGTGTCTATGGGAAGCCAAGGCATAGGCGATAATAAACCATATTCTGTTGAGCTTTGTGGTGGAACGCATGTGACGCGCACGGGTGATATTGGGTTGTTCAAAATTGTCTCCGAATCCGCTGTAGCAGCAGGGGTGCGCCGTATTGAAGCGCTGACGGGGGAGCGTGCGCAACAATATCTTTGTGAGCAAGAGGCAACAGTGAAACATCTATCACAATTAATGAAAACACCTGTGGCAGAGGTCAGCCAAAAGGTTGAAACACTTTTGAGTGATAAGAAATCTTTAGAAAAGAAAATTGTCGAACTGCAAAAGAGCATTGCGATGGGCGGCGGCGGATCATCTAATGATGATGTCAAAGAAATTAATGGCGTGAAATTTATTGGTAAAATATTAGAAGGGTTTCCACCGAAAGATTTAAAAAGTATGGCAGATCAATTAAAGAAAAAAATTGAATCAGGGGTGATTGTTTTGGTGGCTACCGATGACGCCAAAGCTTCAATCATTGTCGCTGTAACGCCAGATTTAACCGATAACATTAATGCGGTTGATTTGGTGAAGCTTGGCGCAGAAGCTCTTGGTGGTTCTGGCGGCGGTGGTCGGCCTGACATGGCCCAAGCCGGCGGCGCAAACCCCGCCGCGGCGAATGATGCGTTGAGTGTGATTGAAAAAAAGTTGGGTTAAGTTTTTACTCTTCCTGGTTTAGGACTCCTTGTTTTAGTGGGCTTTTTAAGCTCCTCGAACATAGACATATTCGTGACAAGGGCTGTTAAATCTCTGGTTGTGCTCCGCGTAAAACCGAGCCCCTTAATAGTCTCTTTTAAAGCTTCCAATATAGCTTTAGGTGGTAACGCTGGAAAGCTTCCACGCCTTTCAGGATTCATAAGATTTACTAACTGCGCATCTGTAAAAACTCGATTATAAAGCATTGCGCCTATCCCTCTTAATGCTTCGTCTTTGTCTTCTTCTTTTCTGGCGGCATCAAAAGATTTTTTAGGGGTTTTTCCCACTCTTACTACTTCTGCTTGTAATCTTTTTCCTGCACGGCCTATGTTTAAAAATCTTCTAGTTAGTTTATCAACATCCATTTGACTTTCATGTTCTAATTTTATCTCAGCTAAAATAGCTTTGTCATGGGGGCCTTTAGCAATCCACAAAGATTTATGTCCTCTAAAGCTTGTTTTAGGGTGCGGCTCCCAATATTGATTTTTATAAGCAACTGTTGGTTCATGCGCTTCAATTGCGTCAATCGCGTTGCCCAAAGTTTTAAGACTATCTCTATTTTTTTTGCTTTTGGATTTTGCTTTAAACTTACAAACATGATGCCAAGATAATCGACTATTCTGTCATTAGGTAATTCGCCAGTGCTGGCTTTTCTCTCAGCTGAGTTAGGCGCTTTAACGCGTGGCCCAACCATAAGAAAATCTACGTTTTTATCTAATCTATTTTCATCACAAAAATTTTCGAGCCACTCACGAAAATTAAGTTTGCTTTTTTCATACTGGGTAAATATATCGTGATTGATTTCAATAAAAGAAAAATCATTATCGCTTAGAAAATTTCGGGCATTATTGACGAGATCATCTTGTGCTGCTTCTGCTAAGCCTAGATATTCTTGGACAGAATAATCAGGCATAGGTTGCGCCGTAATAGACCACCACTTTTTAGGATCGTAGGAAGAGGATCGAAAAGGTTGTTGTAAATTTGATACTGTCATTTTTATGTCTCCACCAATAAAATAATTAAATATTATGTAAATGTAAAGCTTTTTCTTGCTCTTAACGAATGCGATGCTTATAAAGCGCACATAACACTAATTAAGAAGGTAATACCGATGGCTACACAAAGAACATTTTCGATTTTAAAACCTGATGCAACGCGCCGTAATTTAACAGGCGCAATTAACCAAAAATTTGAAGAGAACGGTCTGCGCATTGTGGCGCAAAAGCGTATTCACATGACACGTGATCAAGCGGAAGGCTTTTATGCTGTTCATAAAGAGCGCCCATTCTTTGGCGAATTGGTTGAATTTATGATTTCTGAGCCAGTTGTTATTCAGGTTTTAGAAGGTGAAGATGCCGTGAAGAAAAACCGCGATATCATGGGCGCCACAAACCCAGAAGAAGCAGATGCTGGTACAATTCGTAAAGAATATGCCTTAAGCATTGGTGAGAATTCTGTTCACGGATCAGATTCTGATGAGAATGCAGCAATTGAGATTGCCTATTTTTTCAAAGACGATGAAATCGTAGGCTAACAGCGGAAGCTTATTTATTCGCTGAATCTAACCATTGATCGAGGGCCTTTTGGGCCCTCTTTTGCATATCAGGGAGAGGTTCTACCAAGCTATTAAGAACAAGGGCGGCAGACGTTTTCCCTTTTGATTCAATCTCAGAGGCTTGCCTGCTTAATTCCATCAATCCAAAATTTCCTGCCATTCCTTTTAACTCATGCCCTTTTGCCGATAGCATTTCAGTGTTTTTCTGCCCCAATGCTTTTTGCATACTTTCAATAATTTCAGTTGTTTTAGACATGACATCATCGAGCATCTCTGTAAGCTCTTCATGACTCATATGCTCTTTTAAGGTGTCCATCGTGTCGGTTTTAAATACATCTGCGGCTAGTTCGATATCCTCTTTTTCAATATTTTTTTCAATATCTTTTGTGCGACTGATGGTTGGGGTTAGGTCTTCTACCTCATTCTTATCTTGTCCCAGTTTTTGATTATTATCGTTTTTCCAACTATCCATTGCGCCAGAAGATGTTACAGGCTTGTTATTAAATTCTCCCAGGGCGGCGCGCCTAACAAGATCATTTAGTTTTTCTGGATCAATAGGTTTCGCAAGATAACCATTCATACCCGCGACGTTAAAACGGTCAATATGATTGGGCATTACATTGCCCGTAATAGCGATAACTGGAATATTTCTTAAGTGTGGGTCATGAGATTGACGTAGCTTTTTCGTCGCTTCATCGCCTGACAAGCCTGGCATTTCAATATCCATGAGTATGAGGTCATATTTTTTCTGCGCCAGTTTCTCAAAGGCGACATGAGCATCTTCAGCATCTTCCATGAAGTTATTTTGTTTTTTCAAAAACCCACGAATAACTTTTCTATTTGTTTCATTATCATCAACAATTAAAATATTTATTGGCTGTATGTTACTATCTTGTTGCGCTAATGAATTTGTCTCTGCGCTTTCGTCAAGAATTTGTTGTTGGTCTTCTTCGCTGCTGGCTTTCATTTTCAAGGTAAAAAAGAATGTGCTACCAACACCTTCTTTACTATTAATGTTGATACTGCTTCCCATATTTTCAATGAGACCTTTACTAATCGCAAGGCCTAAGCCAGTGCCACCAAATTTACGCGAAATTGATTTATCTGCCTGTGCAAAGGGATTAAAAAGATTTTTTTGCGCTTCTTCAGAAATACCAATCCCGCTATCTTTAATAGAAAAATATATTTCAAAGCAGCCATCTTTTATCGTTTCATTCAGTCTCTCTACTGTGATCGTCACACTACCTTTTTCAGTAAATTTTACCGCGTTTCCTGTCAGGTTTAAAAGCACTTGCCTTAGCCTGTTGGGGTCTCCCATGACATATCTCGGAAGATTTCCACCCATTTGAATTTCAAGCTCAATATTTTTTTGTACAGCGTGACCATTCATTAATCTTGCCACACCTTTTATCAGGCGGTGAAGATCAAAACTAATGTTCTCGAACGTCATTTTCCCTTGTTCAATTTTTTCAAAATCTAAAATATCATTTAAAAGAGCCAGCATTGCGTCGCTTGAGTCTTGTATCGTTTGTGCATATTCTTTTTGTTCTTTGCCAAGGCTCGTGTCTAAAAGTAAGCGCACCATGCCCATAATACCTGTCATTGGCGTACGGATTTCATGCGTTACAACTGCCAAGAAAGCCGACTTCGCTTTATTGGCAAGGTCTGCTTCTTCTTTTGCAGTGCGCATTTCCTCGCCGCGTTTGGCTTCACTCTTTCGCAGTTGGCCTAAGACTTTTCTTTCCTGCTCAATAACTTTTAATAGTCTCTCATGCTCCATGCTTTCTTTGGACTCTCGCAGGCGCGACACAGATTCTGTTTCATTAATCTCAACCGTTTTAGAGGCCATATAATGATTTGTTTTCTGATTGAGTTCACTATAGGTGGCCAAGATAAAAAACACTGTTTGTGGAACAAGCGCCAGCCAGTAAGCATTAATAGCTGTAGATAATGGCTGCATTATCGGGCTGAAATTTAACAATGTAATGCAAGCACCAAAAAGTAATATTAGACCACTAAACATGAAAGCTGTTATTTCACTGGCCGCTCTTTGAGACTTGTATACGGAAACCACTGGGATCAAAGCTAATATTATAAATGTAGGAAGAAAATATAACACTGAGAAATTAGAGAGTGGAGAAAAGTGAACCACAAAAAATGATAGGATAGTTACGATGATAGGGGAAAAATAAATCTTTTTCCAAAAGGAGGATGCGGAATCTATATACCAAAATATAGAGGCAACACCGTACCCAATAAGGGAAATAACTAAGCAGGAAAAAGGTATTAAAGCGTTGCCTAAAAGCGGCAAAGACAGGGCAACAAAATTATTTTGCACGAACAATAATCCAAATAATCCAATGTAATAAGCACTTACAATAAAATAATTATATTGCTTTCTCATGAGGGCTACGGCGCTGAAGAAAAAAGCCATTCCTATGAGAAAGGTCGCTGTAAGGGAGAATAATAATTTATGGGTTGGTTTTGTATAATTATCAATATTATTGATTTTAAACGGGATTGTCACGGGAAGCTTATTGTCTAATTCCATTGAAATCAGAATTTGAACTTTTTTATTCGTCGGTATAAATAATTTTATAGCGCTATTTTCTATTTCTTGATTTTTTGATAAAGCTCTTGTCTCAAAATTAAAAGCATAGCTTTCTATTTCCCCAACTAATCCGAAGCGGCCATTAAAACTATTGCCAAAATCTATGACCCATTGATTTGTTTTAGATCGATTAATCACATTAAAATTAAACCATTTTTTATTTGCTTTTGCCTGCAAATCAACCAACGTGCCAGAGGCATTGATTGTTTTTTTTAGTTTTGATTGTTGTGTGACAACCGTACGGGCATCTAATTTTTTTTCATCATCGTCATAAATTGCAATGTAAGGAGATAGGTAATGCTCTTGTTGTTTATCACTGAGAATAAGTGTGCTTGGTGAAGAATTCTGTGCCGCCACTTGCCCCGAATAGGTAAGGCATAAAAGGCATAGTAAGATTGTTAACGCCCTGAGAGTGCAGGCCGCCGATATCCAATCTATTTTTATACACTCACGTTTCATTACATAACTTTTTTTGAATATACCAAGACATCAGGATTTGACGCCTAATCAGCTAGTATGCCATTCAAATTATTACTAAAATATGAATTTACGTCTTTTTAAACATTATTGTTAGAGGGGTTTTTTTCTTATGAAAACAGACAGTGAAAAATAAATTTTTATGAAAATTAACGGTGAGTTTAAAGCAAAAATAGAGCCATGAGGGCTAAAATCCCAATAACAGAAATTATGCCCCACTTCATCATGACAGTGAAGCTTAACCATAAATTCTTGGCTTTTTGAACTTCTTCGACGGATACGTCTGCTTTGGGGGTATTTGCCATTCTCTTCAATCCTTGAATTATGTCCATGCGCTGTTGGTGTTATGAGTGACCACGTGGGGTTCATCATCATTTGAATCAATATACCCAATTTTCATGACGGTTTCACCGTTTTCTTTTAAATTTTCCATCAGCTTTTCGGCATCATCAATGGGGCAGACCAAAACCATGCCAATCCCACAATTTAACGTCAAAGCCATATCATCATCAGATAAATTTCCTGCCGCTTTTAGCCATTTAAACACAGGCGGTAAGTCCCAGCTACTGGCGTCTATAATGGCTTTTGTACCCTTTGGTAAGACACGAGGAATATTTTCAACCAAACCACCACCAGTGATATTGGCGATTCCTTTAATGATCTGTTCGCCCTGATCGTTGTTGAGTTTCAATGCCGCAAGTACAGATTTAACATATAACTTTGTAGGGATGAGTAAACTCTCAGCGATTGTTTGTGATGTATCAAATGGCGCTGGGGAGTCATAATCATGACCTTGCGTTGATGTCACAATTTTGCGGACCAATGAATAACCATTTGAGTGAAGACCGCTAGAGGCCAGCGCAATAATGACATCGCCTTTGGAGATATTTTCGCCCGTGACAATACGGTCGCGCTCTACTGCGCCAACTGTAAAGCCAGCCAAATCATAATCGCCTGCTTCATACATCCCTGGCATTTCGGCTGTTTCACCGCCAATTAACGCGCAGCCAGAGTCCTTGCAACCTTTTGCAATGCCTTTAATCACGGCTTCCGCATGATCTACATCTAATTTGCCGCAGGCAAAATAATCGAGGAAAAATAGAGGTTCTGCGCCCTGTACGACAAGGTCATTGACGCACATTGCGACCAAATCGATGCCGACCGTATCGTGTTTTCCTGTATCAATCGCAACTTTTAACTTTGTGCCAACACCATCAGTGGCTGAAACCAAAATAGGGTCATCATATCCTGCGGCTTTTGGGTCAAAAAGCGCGCCGAACCCGCCAATTCCGCTCATCATGCCACTACGGCTTGTTGCCTTGATCGCGGGCTTTATGCGCTCAACCAGCGTATTTCCTGCTTCAATATCCACACCCGCTTCTTTATATGCGCCTTGTTTCATTGTCTTTTTATCTCATTTTAAGTTATAAAAAAGCCATCTTCTGACAATAAAGTGTTGAACATGACCCGTCTAAATAAATATACCGCCTCTTTGTATAAAACTTCTTATAAAGCTTCCCTGTGCATCGGTACAGTGTTTTGTCTGACGTTTTTTAACAGTGTTTTACCACCAAAGGCTCAAGCGCAAGAAATCGTCACCGCGCCAGCTTATGACCCCGCTGCCGTTACAGCCGCTAGAGAAGAAGCCAAAGCGCTCTACACCGTGGATAATGTGATTGTTGATGTAACCGCCGATAACGCGGTTGAGGCCAGAGAAAAAGCATTTCAAGAAGCACAAATAAAAGCTTACACAGAATTGGCGGGACGCTTTTTATCTGCAGAAGAGATGGAAACATTTGAAGCCCCCTCTATCGAAGAAGTGTCGATGTTCGTGCGAAATTTTGAAGTTACAAATGAACAGCTTTCGGCTGTGCGTTATAAGGGGAATTATAAAATTAGCTTTAGCAACCGTGCGTTTCGGGGACAACGCCAACAAGCAGACATGACCAACGCCAATGGAGCATTAGATAACCCAGCGTTAAATCAGACGGCTTCAAATACGCTTTCAGGAGCACCCTTAAGCGGTGCGGCAGATATTTTGGTGATTCCTTTTTATGAAGGCGAAAGGGGCGCTGTTTTATGGCGTCAAAACCCCTTTTTAGAAGCATGGGCGCGGGCAGAGCAAAACCGAACCTCTGGGCGTGCATTGCTGCCCGTTGGGGATGCGCAAGATATGGCAAGTATTGGGGGGAGTGGTGATGCGTTGCGATATGATCCTTCGGCGCTCAATAACATGCGTTTACGCTATCAGGCACGAGAAGCGGCGCTTGTGGTCGCAACACCAGAGCCAATGAGTGATGGGACAACTGCTATGGCTGTGAGTGTTTATGAGGCAAAATCTTTTGGTCCAACTTTGGCAAAGCAATTCTCCGTGAGAAGTTATCCAGGGGAAGGGCAGGATCAATTCTTTAATAGGGTTATTGCACAGACATCTATAGCCTTAGAAAATAACTGGCAACGCCCAACTTTAGCGCGTGAAGTGCCATCGACTGCACCGCAAATGAACGCGCAGCAGCAAAATAGCACTCAAACACCAGCTCTCACTGGTGCCGTAGAAAATATTATGGCGCAGCTTACTTTCAATAATGTCCGTGAGTGGGTCGATACCAAACGCCTCATTGAAAGTACACGTGGTGTACAATCAGTAGAAGTGAAGTCTTTATCCCCGCAAACAGCGACGGTGGCAATTAATTTCCGTGGTGGTTTGGACGGCATGCGGCAGTCTTTGCAACAACAAGGAATTGGTTTAAGCAGTTCTAATATGAATGGCGCGGATGGTAGTATGCCTATTTATCAAATATCGCCTGCGGCTATATATCGCTAAAATGTAAAAGCGTTATTTAAAAAATAATATAATCTGGGGGAATTATGATCGTTTCAGCTAAAACACAAATGCTTTTCTGGGGCTTTGCTTCTGCGTTAATCATTGCTTTTATTTGGTTATTTAAGGCGGTATTGACGCCATTTGTTCTCGGGATTGTTATTGCTTATTTATTGAACCCGTTGGTGAAACGCTTTTCTACCAAAGGTATTAAGCGCACCACGGCAACAGTTATTATACTGGCACTTTTCTTTTTGGCGTTAACCCTTATTGTTGCGTTGGTTGCGCCGATTGTTGCGCGTGAAAGCGCTGATCTTATTGATAAAATGCCAGACTATCTGGAGAAACTTTTTGTTTATATACAGCCTTATACGACGTGGTTTCAGGAACGCTTCGGCGATGGTTATATCGAAGACGCTAAAACATTCCTGAAAGAAAACGTGTCTAAAATTCTGGGCGTGTCAGGCAGTGTTGCGGGTAAACTTGCGGCGGGGGGGCAAGCCGTTATTGGTATTGCAACAACGCTTGTTTTAACCCCGTTGGTGGCGTTCTATATGATGCGTGAATGGCCGAGCATTACCGATTGGGTTGAAGATCTTATTCCGCGTCACAATGAAAAAACCGTTCAAGGGCTTATTCATCAAATTGATGGAAAACTCTCTGGCTTTATCCGTGGTCAAATCACCGTCGCATTTTTGCTGGGGCTTATATATGCCATCGCGTTAAGTATCGCAGGATTAAATTACGGCTTTTTGATTGGTATTGCGGCGGGTGTGTTATCGATTATCCCTATGGTCGGATCGGTTATTGGCCTTGTGGTTAGTGTCGCGGTCGCATGGTTCCAAGCGGGCGAAATTAATTATGTTCTAATCATTGCGGCGATTTTCTTTATTGGCCAAATTATTGAAGGCAATGTTTTATCACCTAAATTATTGGGCGATAGTGTTGGCCTTCATCCACTTTGGATTTTATTTGCGTTGATGGCGGGCGGAAGTGCCTTTGGTATTTTAGGGATGTTGATTGCCGTGCCGATTGCGGCAGTGGTCGGCGTATTAGGGGGCTTTGCTATTTCTGAATATAAGAAAAGCGCGATTTATCAAAAAAGAACTGCTTCTAAGAAAACTTCCCAAAAAACTTATAATAAAAAATCTAAGAAAGCTGTAGAAAAATAGATGGCTGATGCATTAAGGCAAATCCCGCTTGATTTAGGTCATCGCACTGCGCTGGAGCGACATGATTTTTTGGTTGCGCCGAACAATCATGACGCGGTGGCGTGGATTGATTTATGGCCTGAATGGCCTGCGCCATGTTTGGTTTTATATGGCCCTGTAGCCAGCGGTAAAACACATTTGGGTGCTGTTTGGGCAGAGAAATCTTCTGCTATTTGCGTCAAGGCCGCCAATATTAACGAAGATATGATCCGCGATATTGCCGATATAAAACAAAATGTGATTATCGAAGATGCCGATAATTTGATTGGTGACATCGTTGGGGAGAAGGGCTTATTTCATCTTTATAATATTTTTAAAGAAGAGCAAAAAAGTTTTTTAATTACCTTGCTGGAGCCCCCTGTGCGCCGCAGTTTTGCTTTACCTGACCTTGCTTCTCGATTGCGTGCTGCGCCTTCTGTGGCGATACGCGAACCAGATGAACAGCTTTTAAGCGCTGTTTTGGTGAAACATTTTTCTGATCGTCAAATCCGTGTGGGGGCAGATGTACTGACATATATCTTGCCGCGTATCGAAAGATCTTTTGAAGCGGTGCGTGATTTGGTGGAGCAAGCGGATCAAAAAGCTATGATTGAAAAGCGCAAAATCTCCATCCCGCTCTTACGCGAAATTCTCAATCCTCAATCTTAAAATCATTACATTCCTCATAATGATGGCCTAAGGCTGTATGATAAAATCAATCAACGTATTTTGATATGATTTTAAATCGCTCCACGCTTCTATATCACAATCAAAAATAGACAGACTAGCAGGGGGGTACATTGACATTAATTGATTAAGTTTTTGTTCTTCACCCGTCATCGTTAAAGATGCGGCAAGCTGGTGTATGCCTGGATTATGCGCGATTATTAAAATATTCTCTGCATCGCTATCAAGAATTTTTTGCCTTAAAATTTCAGCAGGGGCGTTGTAAAAATTATCTATAATTTCATGTCGTTTTATCTCTGCACCACCATCTATGGCGGCCTGCAAAGTCATTTTTGTTCGCTCCGCCGCGGAGCAATAAACAACATTAATATCTTTTAAATGCGCGGCCACTAAAGTCGCTTGGGTTATTCCATGCGGTGTCAAAGGGCGGTTTTTATCCTCCATCCCATAGGCCATATCTGCTTGTGCATGTCTTAATAAATAAAGTTTAGGCATCTTCACCTTGTTTATATTTATGCATTTTCCCGTCTTTTAAGCCTAATGTGATTTCACCGTTTTTAAGAGCCATTGCGTCTGCGCCAAAAATTTCGAACCGCCATCCTTTCATGGCGTTGCAGCTGGGGGAATCATTTGCGGCTATGTCTTCTAAATCACTAACGTTGGCTACTAACTTTGCGGCAACATTTTCCTGGGAGCAATTAATTTTTAGCAATAATTTTAACATCTCTAAAATTGGAACAGCCTCCTGTGGGAAGGGAGCTTTGCGCTCATTTTTGGGCCATAAAGATTTATCTGTTTTGCGTGCCTTTGCAACAATTGACAGCAATGTTTTGCCCGTGGCGCTTTTTGATACATCGCGCGGTACGTTTCGAATACGGCTTAACCCTTCCGTATCTTTTGGCATATAAACGGCAATATCCGCCAATGCCTCATCCTTCATAATGCGCCCGCGTGGAATATCTTTGCGGCGCGCAATTTCTTCGCGCCATATCGCCAGATCTCGTAAAACGGCTAAAACTTCTGGCTTGTCTGAGCGAATTTTGATTCGCTTCCAAATAGTTTCCAAAGGCATTTCATAAGTGTCAGGATTTGTGAGAATTTCCATCTCTTGCTTTACCCAATGATCGCGATTTTGTTTTTCAAGCCGCGCGGCAAGGCGCTCATACACATCGCGCAAATAAATCACATCATTTAATGCATAGGTGAGTTGTTTTTCCGTGAGCGGGCGGCGCGACCAATCGGTGAATTGCGCATTCTTGGCTAGTGCCTGTCCTGTAATATCTTGCACCAACTTATTATAGGCGATGCTATCCCCATAGCCGCAGACCATCGCCGCGACTTGAGAGTCAAAAATTGGCGTAGGGATTTTACCGTTTAATTGATAAAAAATTTCTAAATCCTGCCGCGCCGCATGAAAAACTTTTAGAACATTTTCATTATGTAGCAGATCATTCAGCGGCGTTAAATCAAGATCAAATTCAATCGGATCAACCGCCACGGCATCAACGTCAGGCGCTGCCAACTGCACAAGACATAACTTAGAATAAAACGTCTTATCCCGTAAAAATTCGGTATCTATGGTGATATAAGTCTGCGTGGCCAATTCGGCGCAAATACTATTAAGCTCATCTTGAGTTTTTATAATCATATGAAGTTGTAGCCCTAACGCGCCCCAAACGCCACGAAAATTAATATATAAAGTATTTGCATTATGTAAAAAATACTGCTAAATCTTGCAGTATTATGCTTTTTTAAGGCTGCGATTATTCAATTTGTTAATGAGTATTAAGTAGAGGTTTGTAATGAATATATTAGGAAAAATAGGTTTTTTAGTACCTGTCATTGGCCTAGCTGGTTCCGCCATGGCGGATAACGTTAGCCCGCCTGTGAGTGAATGCGTTAAGGATTCTATTCACGCCGTACTCGGCGAGGGAGCGATTATAAAAATTGATGCAAACTTTAATTCTGTTGTAGCAAGCGCCGGAACGGAAAAATTTCAAAGAGAGCTTGTCATCGCAAGAAATACAAATAATGCTCTAGAAGAAGTTTTTATTACAAGCGCATCACATTCTGGTGTCATTGGCGTTGATTCTCAAACAGGCCTTTTCCGTCTTGAATCAGAATTTTTTGCAGCGGCTGTTATTGATCCTGCAAAAGGTGAAGTAGATTTTCTTGCTGAAACGTATAATCCTCCGATGAAAACGCAAAATGAATATATCGGGTATAAATTTGTTGCAGATGCAATGCAGATCGGAGAAAAATTTTGGGACAATTTGAGCCCATGTGTGTAGAAAATTTATTTTATTAATTTTTAAAATATATTGACTTATGTAAATAATTCTGTAATTTGTTTAAATTATTTTTAAAAAACGAGGGTGAAATAATGGTTTCAGAAAGATTAATAGCAGTAGGGGTAGTTTTAGCGCAAACGGCCTTTGCAGGAACTGCTATGGCTAATGGCCATTATGCACAGGCAGTGGGAGAAGAGGATTTGAGTTTTTCAATAAAACCTCAATGTGTTGCCAATGTGTTGAGCCAATTTGGTGAAGTAAGTGGCTGGGGCGGTGTTATTGGGGTAGAACAAAAAACGACGGGTGCTACTTTTTCGGTAAATGTTTTGCATACTGGTAAAAATATAAATGGTATTCATGTTGCGTTTGAGGTTGAATCTCATGGTATTAAACATCAGGCTCATGTCGATGAAAGACCAACTAATGAATTATTGCCCGATGGAAGTCAGGCTAATTATAATGCAAATACCGTATATTTTAGAGGACAAGGCGAAACAACGCGCGATGTCGTGTCCGACTTATACGTTATTGGGGAAAAAATAAAAAGCGGTTGTGGCTTCTCTTTTCCTTAAAAAATAATATCAAAAGCTGTATTTAATAACGGTTTTTTCTTAAAACAAATCTTTGCCTTCAAACGGCTTCATGGTAATAAAAACCTACATTATTAAAGGATTTAAACCATGCATAGCTACCGTACCCATAATTGCGCTGAATTGCGCGCCGCCAATGTTGGTGAAAACGTTCGTTTATCCGGCTGGATTCACCGTAAACGCGACCATGGTGGGGTGCTGTTTATTGATTTACGCGATACGCATGGCCTAACCCAATGTGTGATTGACGAAGGCTCTCCGCTTTTGGCCGATATTGAAAAATACCGCCCTGAATCAGTTTTGACCGTTACAGGTGTGGTCCGTGAACGCCCCGGTGAAACCCAAAACAAAAATATGCCAACGGGCGAGATCGAGCTTTATATTGACGAAGTCGAGCTTCAATCCGCCGCAGACGTGATCCCCTTCCAAGTGGCCGATGACGACCAAGCGGGGGAGGAAATCCGCCTCAAATATCGCTACCTCGACCTGCGTCGCGAAAAAATGCAAAAGAACATTCGTTTACGGAATAACGTGATTACTTCCATTCGTGAGCGTATGCGTGCGATGGATTTCCAAGAATTTCAAACGCCTATTTTGACGGCGTCTTCACCCGAAGGGGCGCGGGACTTCCTTGTGCCGTCACGTTTGAACCCCGGTAAATTTTATGCGCTGCCGCAAGCACCACAGCAATTTAAACAATTATTGATGATGTCCGGTTTTGACCGTTATTTTCAAATCGCGCCCTGTTTCCGTGATGAAGACAGCCGCGCCGACCGCTCCCCCGGTGAGTTCTACCAACTTGATATGGAGATGAGCTTTGTCACCCAAGACGATGTGTTCAACGTGATTGAGCCCGTCATGCGCGGTGTGTTTGAAGAATTTGGTGATTTTAACGCCAAGGATAAAAAGAGCGCCCGCCAAATCCCAGAAGGGCCATTCCCCCGCATCCCGTTTCGTGAATCAATGATGAAATATGGCTCTGACAAGCCGGACCTCAGAAATCCGCTTTTGATCTCTGACGTCACCGAAGTATTCGCACGCGATGATGTCGAATTTAAAGCTTTCAAAGGCACGATTGAAAAAGGCGGCGTTGTCCGTGCTATTCGTACCCCTGCCGTGGCGGATCAACCGCGAAGCTTTTTTGACAAACTCAATAGCTGGGCGCAGGGCGAAGGTGCGCCGGGTTTAGGGTATGTGAAGTTTGAAAATGGCGAAGGCGCTGGCCCTATTGCAAAATTCATTCCTGCCGCCGCACAAGAAGAGCTGAAAAAAATCACAGGCGCAGAAGATGGCGACGCCGTATTCTTCATCTGTAACAAAGAACTCCCTGCCGCAAAATTTGCGGGCTTGGCACGTGAAGCGATTTGTAATGCGCTCCCCGAAGGCCACAAAGCCGCTCGCGAACAAGGCGAATTTAAATTCTGCTGGATTGTTGATTTCCCGATGTTTGAAATGGATGAAGATACGGGCAAGCTGGAATTTTCGCACAACCCATTCTCTATGCCCCAAGGCGGCATGGAAGCATTGGAAACCCAAGACCCGCTCGATATCCTCGCATGGCAATATGATATTGTTTGTAACGGCGTGGAGCTATCGTCCGGCGCGATCCGAAACCACAAACCTGAAATCATGGAAAAAGCGTTCAACATGGCGGGCTATGATAAAGCCGTGTTGGAAGAAAAATTTGGTGGCATGTTGACCGCTATGAAATTCGGCGCACCACCCCACGGCGGCATCGCCCCAGGGATTGACCGCATCGTAATGTTGCTCGCCGATGAGCCAAACATCCGTGAAGTCATCGTCTTCCCCATGAACGGCAACGCCGAAGACCTCATGATGAAAGCCCCCAGCACCGCCAGCGCGGAACAATTAAAAGAGCTTCATATTAAGTTGGATTTGCCAAAGGCGAAGGTAAAGTCCGAAGCAGCTTAAAAAAGCCCACATGATGCGGGTGGGTGTTTAGGTCGTTGAAGTAAAACATGTCGTGGCGCATATTTTTCCTTTGCTAGCTCTACGCGAAGATAAGCATCAGGGTCTAATTCGTTTCCTGTGGCGTGCCGCACAAAATCTTGGAAAGTGGCGCGCCTGTCTTGTGTGTAAATATTTTCTTTGCACCAATTAATAATATTGGTGAAATTGCCTCTTGCAACTTCTGCCAATGCTTCTGGCTGCTGCATTATCATTGTTTCAAACATCTGCGCTGCCATCATCAAACCTGGTAAATATCCCCCCGCAAATCGACCAAACTCCCCCGTCGACCAGTGGGGATCTTGTAGGACATTTTGGTTTGGATCATCTGTGACATGCCAACCATGATATTTTATTGATAGTTCTTGCCACTCCGCTGGAATATCTTTAACTTCGATTTCTCTTTCGTATAATTTTTTTTCTATCTCATAATATTGAAACAAGAAAAAAGGATATCTTGTTGAACATGATTTAGCCCTTTGAAGTCCTCCTGCATCCGACATTAAACGGGAATACACTTGATTAAACGAAGGCGCTTCCATTTCATTTTCGTCATAGGCTTCTTTTATTTGCTGATGTAGAAAATGCGCAAATTCGGGCGTTCGGCAGATATATTGTTCAAAAATAAATGCAGTTGTTTCATCGGGGCCATGATAATACATGTCAGTCATATTTAAAAAACTGTTCTGTGAATCTTCGCCCATGTGAAGACGAAAGAGTCCATGACCTGCTTCATGAACAACATCTAAAACACTTTGAACAATATCTGTTGGATTAATATTATGCGTAATTTTAAGGCGGTTATTTATTAAAAAAGCAAGAGGGTGATAATTGCCATTATATAAATCTGTATTATCTTCGTTCAAGCCAAGTGCTTGCAAAACATTTTTTATTACTTTTATCTGGGTATCCTTCGGACAAGAAAAGTCTGTGTCTTGATGGTCTGTGTATTGGGCGGGGATAGATTGCAACCTATCCCTATAAGGCAGTATCCTTGCGATAAGTCTGTCGACCACTTCTGAAGACATTCCCGGTGTTAAACGATCCAAGCGTGCATCATAAGAAGATTTAAATCCCATAGCTGCTTTTTTAAACTCATCCAAATATCTGACGCCAGCGACTACTTTTTTTAATTTTGGGGCAAGGATGAAAAAATCATTTTTCTCTTTTGCTTGCTCCCATGCCTTATACGATAAGCCAATATCAAAGCCATCGTGCAAAAATTGTTTCAGTGATCTAGATTCTGCTTCTCTTGCCAAATGGTCTAAATGATTTCTAATAGCGAGAGGGGAGGATGTTAGGTTGCTAAAATTTGATTTCAAACTTGTCACTGAAAAAAGTGATCTTTCAATGCGTACAAGCTGAAAGAGCGTTAGAAGTTTTGCTCTCATGCCATGCGCAATTACATGGTGGAAAATCCCTTCTTGTTTTTGCGCACCGATGGCGGATAATGTGAACAATATGGTCATCACTTTTTATAAAATATTTCTAACTGAGAGTCAATCTTATGTAAATTTAATTTTAGCTGTGTTGTCTCAAATATTTGTATGTTGTACTCTTCGCTACAATGATAAGAAAACTCCACTTCATCCTTGGTGATCAACTGAGCCACTCTATCTCTAGCCTGTCCGATATTGACGCGGATAAGGACATTATTTGGATGTGTGAGGTGAAGGATGAAGCAACATCTGTTAGGCATCATAAGAAAAAGATTGCGTTTATCTTTTCTGCTATGCGGCATTTTGCCAAAGAGTTGCGGGAGAAGGGGTATAATGTTCATTATACAAAACTGGATGATAAAGATAACGCAGGGTCATTTTACGCCGAAGCTGAGCGTGCGATTAAAGAATATTCGCCGGATAAAATTATTGTGACCGAGCCGTCAGAATATCGCGTGTTGGAAGATGTTAAAAGCTGGTCGGAGAATTTTAATATTGAGGTTGAGATACGCGATGATGACCGTTTCCTTGCCAGCCATGATGATTTTGAAAAATGGGCAGAAGGGCGAAAATCCCCCCGCATGGAATATTTTTACCGCGAGATGCGCAAAAAATATGATGTGCTGATGACTCCCGAAGGTGAGCCGGAGGGCGGGCAATGGAATTATGATTCCGAAAACCGCAAGCCCCCTAAAGAAGGGCTGGATGTGCCCGAACCCTATACGGCGCAAACGGACGATATCACGCGTGAGGTGATTGATTTGGTCGCAGAACATTTTGACGATCATTTTGGTGGTCTTGATCCGTTTTATTTTGCCGTGACGCGTGACCAAGCGCTTTATTGTCTGCGTAAGTTTATTGACGAGCGTTTGATTAATTTCGGCACCTACCAAGACGCGATGGTGCAGGGCGAGGCGTGGATGTTCCATAGCCACATAAGTTTTTACATTAATATTGGCTTGCTCAATCCACTGGAGTGTATTCACGCGGCGGAAAAAGCCTATCACGAAGATAACGCACCGCTGAACGCGGTTGAGGGGTTTATTCGGCAGATATTAGGCTGGCGCGAATATGTGCGTGGGATTTATTGGCTTAAAATGCCGGACTATGAAAG
>CALDTV010000022.1 GCA_937923625.1 uncultured Alphaproteobacteria bacterium | reverse complement strand
ATATCACCTATTGTAATGTCATCATTGTTTCTATATTCGAGGAAGTGGTTGAGGCACTCGCTGGAATCGTCCTCCTCGTGCGCTACTGATAAGAGATTAATCACAGATTGATGCTCATTAATCCATTTTCTAGCTTCCTCTTTTGTCGCGGCACGTCCATTGAGAACAGTAAAAGCAGCCCCTAGCAAGTTCTCCATATTTTGGTTGTGACGCAAATCACCAGCAGGCATTTCTTCTCTAAAAATCCTTAAAGATTCATTGATTGGGTCTATAAGCTCTACAATTTGATGAGACCAAGCTAAGCGATTTTCCTCAAGGTAGGATTGCCCAACCTCTATTAAGTCTCTTATCTTTTTGTCATCATTGTGGCTATTTAACTCAAGCTCAACAATGCGTGACCTGTCGGCTGCTGTCCCTATAATTGGTATAATAGCACCAAAGCAAAAACTAGAATGCACTTGGAATTGTAATGCTTTACCTTCTGGTGTTCCCCTAGCGATGGGGGCTGCACCAGTCGAAGCACTTCTAGCAAGTTTTAGTATGTTTCGCATCCGACCAACATTACCGTCACTTTCAAATTCATCTAAAATAACGGGGCGACTATCTGCGGCAATAGACTGCCTTATGCCCGCCTCGGAGCTGGTGCCGTCTAAAGATATAACCATCGGGTCTAGTAGAGTTGTTAGCCCTTTTATTAGAGTAGATTTGCCAGTCTTCTTTGCTCCATGAATAAAAACATGTGTCCGCCAATCTATTGCACCGCAGATTGGCGCTAAGACTGTCCAGCCCAATAAAAGCGTTGCGAAACCTTTATTTGACCAGTTGAATAAACGATACCATTTGAACAATTTTTGAGGGTCTATAATTTTATCAGTGTTGAAATCTGGAAGAGATTCAAAACGAATATAAGTATAATTTTTACTATGTGGCAAATCTCCTCTTAAGTTTTGTATATTTGTTTTACCTTCACGCCAAATACCACAACCGCGCACTTTTGATGGAATAAATGCTCCAGTGAATCTACAGGTATTCATTAAAAGATCTCCTATTTTGGTATGATCTATTTTGGAAGTAGGCATTCCTTCTTTATCAAAAAGAGGGCAAACTTTATGCCAAAATTCATAGGGAGCCAAATCACAAAGCCCGCTGACTGACATTAGGTTTTTAGGAGGAACAACGCTTAGAATATTTTTAGCCTGATGAAGAAATACATAGTTCCCATTATCTGTATATCCCATTGGAAGTGGGCCTACATTTTTGGGGTCATACTCTAAGCAGTTCCTTAGGCCTAACCCTTTTTCTTTGGCTGATTTAACTAGCTCAGGAAGTTCGTTGCGTAAATTTCCTTTGTAATCATTTGGTAATAATGCAGATAAAAACCTAACAATTAAATTACCTTCAAATCGTCCAGCTAAGCTTGCCGTTAAGCTAACGGCAGGGTCGTGTGTAGCTTGACCAGAGAGCAGTGCTTTATGTTCAGGGTTCTCAATGATTGCTTTCAGAAGATTAATTTCGTCCTTTGAAACAGTAATCAAATCGTCTAAATCACACTCGTATAGAGGCTTACCAACCCATTCATAAGGCTCATTTGTTTCAGGATGAACGGTCGGTGGGATCACACAACATTTACGAACTAAGATATCTATAATTCGTTCTTTATCAAGATTGATAGTGGTGTGCTTTATGTCAGATTCTGCAAGGACAAAAATAGTAATCCCTTTCTTACCTTTTTTTGCTGAAACAACAGGTGAAAAAATACGTTTAATAACATTGGTATATAAATTATCATCAACATCGATACCTATGATTTTCATATTATTCGGCATTTTTTTACCCGTTAAAAGCGCAATACCATGATCTCCATATTTTTCTAACCAGTCTTTCTTATTGGCATCACTAGGTATTTGATCAATAAAGCTAGGCCATTTTGGAATGCCACGTTTTGTATTGGGTGGAACAGGTATTATAGGAAGCTCTTTATCCCAATATTTTTTGGCTTCATTTTTAAAAATGTTTGTATTAATTTTATTCATAGCGTTTTCCCTGTGTATTTTTTTGTGAAGATTTCATAAGTGTTATTATCTCTGTAGGGCTTACCAGTCGGCGTGAATTTCCAAGTTGATAATGAGGTACAATGCCAACATTGACAGCTTCTAAAAGCGGCCTGTATTGAATTCCAATTATTTCTGCGGTTTTTTTGATAGTTAGAAGCTCAGGATACTGAGTTTCCTGTGAGGACAAAGTGTCCAATTTTTTTAAGTCTTGCTGTTCCATATTAGGCTCCTTTTTTATTTCATGGAGCCTTATTTATAAGAACTTATTTTTCGTATACTACAAGGACGATTACCCTTTAGTTACTGTAGGGTAATTTTAGGTTAGTTGGGGGTAGGTCATGGATTGGTGCCACGACTATAGCATAGTAAGGCATGTCGGACTTCTCAGTAAGTTTTCGATGAAATGTGAGGGCAAGTCCAGGGCTTCCTATATTGCTGTCGTTGTGTAATAGCAAATCAAAATTATTTTCATTCCACAAAGCAGGAGCAGGAATTTCCTTCTCTTTAATTTGTTCAGCTAGTTTAGCTATTGCTCTTTTTACATCTGCGCCTTTATGGCCTTTTGCTCTTTCTGCTAAGAACACACGTGAAAACCATGCTTTTCTTTTATCTGTTCCTCGGTCGTATTTACCTCGGATTTGCCTATCTTTTTGTTCTGCTTTTATAATGTTTAAACCAGTAAAAGCTTTACAAAACTCGCCCCATTTTTCTGCAAACTCTAAATTGTCTATTTTGTAGCGAATTAAATCTTCAATATCAGGTAATACTTTTTTGAAGGAGTTGAGGTGTTTACTTGAAGTGGATTTTAACTTTTTATTTTTGCCTGTGTATTCATATTTAGCCACCATAGTGCGCATGTATAAAAAATCACCAATTATAAAAAACCAAGGATCGTCTTCTGGTATACAATCTATTTCAAACCAATTAGGGTCGTATAATGGGTGCTTAGGATCAGTAATTTCTTCGTAATTTTCTTTAGTATCCTCACAATACATCATCATTACACATCCTTATTTTTAAATGCTCAAGCCGATGACAATTTGGACACAAAAGTTCAAAATCATTTTCTCTGGTATATCTAAAGCCACTTTTTATAGGGTCTGTATGGTGTACATCTAGTAAAGATCTCAAGTATTTTTTATCACAATTTATTGTATCTTTAGGATCATAACTACAGTGATCACAAATCAACGTTCCTTCTCTAGATCGACGTAAGGCAAATTTTTGAGCAAGCCAAGCTGCTCTTCTTTTTATTTTTGATGTTTTTTCTTCGGTTTCTCCTTCGAAAGCGCCAACTGGTAGGTCATCGTTTATTAAATCTAGTATACTTTGATCAATGTTTGATTTTTGTGAAATTTCTATTTCGTCTTCTATGGCAATCCATTCGTTTCGAGTTTCAATTCGTTTTATTTCTAAATATGAAAGAGAAATTCTGTCTTTCTCGGATAGTTCTCTCAATGTAGCCGACGATCTTCGGATAATGCTTTTTTGAGATTCTTCACTAAATATTTTTTTGGCTAGTGGCTTATTGATTATTTCATAACTTTCTACAATTGGAAAAGCTACAGACCAACGTACACGCTTGTCAGGTTTAGCCCAGACATCTTGCATTTTTTCATAAGCCTCATTGCCCAAGATTTCTTCTAAAGGACGTGATGAAGCACGTATTTTGTGTATTGCTATTAGTCTTCCTGCAACTTGAGGATGTTCTTTCAAAGTTTCTAAATAAGAAGGTTCGTTTTCATACCCTTCGTTAGGCTCTTGAATGGACTGGGTGATATACTCAATTATGTAACCATTTTTTGCTTGCTTGTTTATAGTGCTTTGACATTGAGCTGCAGCATTTAAGCCTTTACCTGTTGGTGTAAACCCAATCCAACTATCTGCGGGCATCCAGTCGGCTTTCATCGCAGTTATTGGAAACGGAAGGTCTTTTATTGTTTTCATATCTTGGGCTTACCGCGGGCTTACCGTTATTCAGTACAAGATATGGTATAGCATGTCGCAGCAGTACATTTAAATGCAAAAAATCTAACGGCTTAAAATTCAAGAGGAACGGGTATTTTAGTTGTTTTAATATACCCTTAGATGCCTCAGCGTGCATCAATATGTTGTATTTTCAAAACGACCGTAGGCCGAGGGTTCAAATCCTTCTGCCCCTGCCATTTTCAGGCTCTAAGCGTAGCCTTGTCACACTGGTGTCACAGTTTGGATATAAATCACGCGAATGCTTTTTCACAACTAACTATATGATGTTATCGGCACTGCATTGTGACGAGAGTGTGACTGCATGATTCCTACGTTCTCCAACATATTGCTTTTACGTCATAATTTAAAACTGACCATCGGTTTAGCTATCCGATGTTGGTTCATTTTGCCACGTTTTGTTGGCTTTTAAGGAAGGATAGTAATATGGCATCAATACAGCCGCGTAAAAATTCAAAAGGTGAAACTAAATACACTGTTCAAGTTAGGCTTAAAGGATTTCCCCCTCAAGTAGCTACTTTTCATCGCTTTACTGACGCAAAGAAGTGGGCGCAATCTACTGAATCAGCAATACGTGAAAATAGATATTTTCAACATTCAGAAGCTAAGAAGCATACTGTGTCTGATATGACAGACCGTTATCTAAAATGGGTAGGTAAGCAAAATCCTAAAAGGCTAAAGGATGCTAAACCTATCCTTGATTGGTGGGAAAGTCAGATTGGCTCTTATTTACTGTCAGATTTGTCTCGTTCTCTTTTGTCTCAAAAAGTTGAAGTGTTGATGGAACGAAAAGTTAAAAGGAAAAACAAGGAAACAGGTAAAACAGAGTTAATCCCTATAGGCCCAGCGAGAGTGAATAGATATTTATCTGTTTTAAGCCATGCCTGCACTATTGCTGTGAATGAATGGGAGTGGTTGAACGAAAACCCCATGCGTAAAATATCAAAAATGAAAGAGCCGCGAGGCCGTGACAGATTTTTAAGTGATGATGAGCGTAACGCATTGCTACAGTCGTGTTTATTGTCAGATTACAAGTCTTTGTACCTGATAGTAGTTTTAACACTTAGTACAGGTATGCGCAGGAGTGAAGTAATGAATTTGCGCTGGCCGCAGGTTGATTTATCTCGGCGTCAGGTAATTTTGCATGAGACAAAAAATGGAGAGAAGCGTTGCTTACCTTTAAGGGGGCATGCACTTGAAATAATCACACAACACCAGAAGGTGCGGCGTATTGATACAGATATGCTCTTTCCTTCTAAAAAAGGCGACAAGGCATACGAAATTAAACGGTCTTGGAATCATGCGTTGCAACGCGCTGGAATTGATAACTTTAGATTTCACGATTTACGCCACAGTGCGGCTTCTTATTTGGCGATGAATGGTGCTTCTTTGCCTGAAATTGCCGAAGTTTTGGGTCATAAGACTTTTGATATGGTGAAGCGTTACGCTCACCTTTCACACGAACATACAGGCAATGTCGTAGAGAACATGAATGAAAGGATTTTTAGAAATGTATAAGAACACAGAACAACACGTACTTTACACAGATGATTTGGCACAACCTATTATGTTGAAACCAATCTCTTTAATGAACAGTCAGCAAGACAATGCTTTGTATTTGTATAAGGAAACTGAAAGAAAGCTAAAATTATTACACGCATATTATGGGCTGTTAGACACGGATACACAGTCTTTAGAAAAATTAGTACTGTGTATGGCAAAAGAACATGTTCCAGGATTTAAAGTCGAATATCCAAGTGGTGTGTCAACTAAGGTGGTTGGAAGTCCTCCTTATTGGGCTGGTAAAGAGGGTGTTTTATTATATGCCAACATATATAAACTTAAAAAAGCAGGCAAATCTGTATTAGCGGCTTGCAAGAATCTATCGTTAAACGAGAGATATGCAGACATTCCCTATTCTAGCTTAAATCAGAGATATTATGAGGTTAAAAGACGATGGGGTAAATGCCACTGCGCGAGTATGGATGTTATCTTAGAAAAATTGTCTATGGTGTTTGATGATAAATTTTTAGAAGGATTTTTAGCGTCGTACTTTCCTGATGGTAATGCGTTGTTTAACAATAAAAAAATCGTAGTTCACATGGCTAAAATGTTATCGAAATTATAGTTATACATTGTACGGATATTATTTCTATTTATCCGTACAATTCAAGAATGCTCTTTTGAAATTAACAGACAGCAACATTGTCTAAAATTCAAAAATAAGGAGCATTAAAAATGACTGAAACTAAACCAAAATACGAACTCCTAACCATTCGCCAGTTTGTCGAAAAACACCGAGCGTTTACAGAGGGCGGGCTTCGCTATTTGATATTTCATAGAAAAACGAATGGCTTTGCGCCGTGTGTAAAGCGCATGGGAAGAAAAATCCTTCTTGATGAACGTGCCATATTTGAATGGCTTGATATTCAAAATGCAAGGTAAGTCGAAATGGTTAAATCTTTTCACTTTCGGTGGATACCAACAGAAACTTTCTTTGAATTTAGTCAGCTAAAATCAGATGAGATAGGTGTACTTGTACAAGTTATAAATTTAATCATGATTAATAATGGGGCAATTCGTCTTGATTATGAACACATAGGTCGTTCTTGCAATAATCAGAGGGCCAAGGTTGAAAGAGTTATAAACAAACTTATCAACAAGGGTTTTTTATCTATCAATAAAGAAGGAAAACTTGAGCATGAAAGTACTTTGGAACAGATAAAAGAAGTTCAAAATAAAAGAGAAGAAGCATCTAAAAACGGTAAAAAAGGAGCTGAAATTAGACATGGTATTGTTAAAAATCAAGACATTAACAATAGCCAAGCTAAAGTGAATGATTTAGCTAATACCAGTACCAGTTCAATACAAGAAACAAAACCTAATACCAGTGTTGGTGAAGGTTCTGCTTGGCAAGAAGCTGATGTTGATAGTTCAGAGCCTATAATTCAAACTTCTTTTTATTGTCGCCATTACAATGTTGAGCTTTGGATAAGCGATTCAGATAGAAAAAAAGCAAAAGAAGCCGCACCTGGACATGATTTATACGGCTTAATGCAATGTTACAATGAATGGATAAATTCTTATAAATTAGAGCATCCTCGTCATCATGGTGTTGCATTTATTCAGTGGTGTAAGAAATATACTAAAGGCAAGCCGCCATCATAAAGGGCAATGCTTAACATTGCTAAAGTCTAATATATTCTGGTGTTACGTTTATCTGATTGCAATTTTGCCTATTAAGGGCAAATATAGTTTGTCTGTTCATATTGGACAGACTGGGGCTTTTCATCCCCTGACATAAGCGGTTCTGACGCTACCGCAAAAAGTGTCGCTACTCAGTTATGACTGGGTGGCGATGTTATGTTCAAGGCCATGCCCAAAAGCATCGCGCCGTTACTTATGTCACGGATGAAAACACCCAGTCACCAGAGGTAGTCTCTGGTGGCTGTAGTTTTCTAAGGAGTGAGTATGGACTATTTTATAGAATTTTTATTTACGGCTATTTGCGTAGTTTCTTTGGCTTTTTCTATCGTTTCAACCAAACCTACATTTTTAGAATATGTTGATAAGCAGTGCGCAAGCGTAGGGTTAAAGAAGTATTCTGGCTATTCAATAGCTATCATGGTCCTATTAGGCTGGTGTGTGCTGTATACATCTGCTTTGAATGCCTTGCTGTGGCCTTATGAGCCTAAATGGTTATTATCAATACCATTAGGAGTATTTATGATGCTAATAACTATGAATTGGTTAAGGCAACATCAAAGAAGCGACTAAGTTAAATGCTGGTACAGAACCTGACAAAACCTGACATGCAATGCTAGGGAATGCTGGGGCTAAACCTAAGAAAACCCAATATGATTTGTAGTGGTATGGTAACAAAAGGTGACATTAAAATTCTTTGCCATTGCTAACAAACGCTAACCTCCTACTTGGAAAAACTAGGTATGAATTTGTTGGTTAATGTTGGCACTCGTTGTTTCTTATTAATAGGAGTTTAGTAAATGAAAACGCCTTCCAAGGTAATTCACAGCATGAGCCAAAGTGAAACAGTAAAACACAGCAACAATATATTGACATAATAATTAAATTATTATATAAACCCCTATGTCTTGGGGAACACGTCAACGAAGATTAAGGGATTTATTAGGGGCTGAAACTAGAAAAGATTTAGTCTTTCAGGTTTTTGCAAAGCTGGATGTTTGGCCTATACCTGACGATAAGCATAGAGAATTATCAGATATATATGGTCAAAATGCTGACCTTCCAGAACAAGTTATAGGCGTTTCGCAGTTTGATATGGGTTACCTTTCTGATGGCGGCAATTTAATAACTCACCAGTTACTTTATACGTCTTCTCCTTATTCAGTATCTGATATTAATCGCTATGTTGAGGCTGACTTTCATGTGATTGCAAATAAGTATAGGGAAGCTATTTCAGCAAAGAAATTGACTGGCATTGACTTTATATCTAACCCATATGCTGATGAAGGGCGTGTAGCAGCATTTTGTTACCAAGTAATGGGTTGTCATGAAGCTCACGGTGATGCAGGTGTTCTTAAGCCGTACGAACTAATTGAAGGTGAGGTTATTAAACCTGACACTAGTGAAGTATTAGATTTTAGAGGGCATAGAGAACCGTATATGAATATAACTTCTGGACAACCGTCGGAACATGAAATGTTGCAACGTAAGTTTAATTTATAACACTATGCCCAATTCTGAAACACAAAAAGCCAGACATTTTTATCATGAGGTACTAGATACCTTTGGAGAGCAATACCCACGATTGTTTGAGGACGACATAGGTATGGTAAAGGTATTGCATGCTTTTGAAGATAAAGTTCCGCTTGTTGATGTATTGTTGGAAAGGGGGTTGCTTGTAGGGGGGATTTTGAAAAGAAGTTCTTCACAGGCGCAAGCAGAGATAGCTAGCGGTATAGCCGCTAAATTAGAAGAAAATGACTTGTTGATGCAAAGGTCAGATACTACTTATGCTAATGCATTGCCCAAACTATCTAAGCGCACTCAGAATCGTCCTTTTATTTTAGGTGACCATGGTGGCTATTATGGCCATGTAATTCCATTTCTTGCCGATGCATTTGGAGAACAACTTGTTGGTGTCACAGAACATACTTTGAATGGAGAAGAAAAAATAAGCCGTTCCTTTAGAATGTCTTCTAAGCCCATATCATATTTTTCTACCGCGCGTGATGAACTAAAAGAGCGTTCTGATAGAGATATAGCACAAGCAATTGCACAAGAGATTGTCTCTTCATCGGAAGAAATTGGTAAGTCTTTCACTTCCAGCAATCAGGTACTAACAGTGCTTATGGTTGGATATGGTCGAATGGGTTTCTTTGCAGCCCAAAAAATGAAAGATGATGGTGTTACTGCAGAAGTTTTAGTTACAGATAAAAGCCATAAAAAACTAGCTTTTGCAGCGCAAGATGATTTTTTAATATCTGAAGAATTAGATAATGTAATACCGCGTGCAGATATTATAATTCTTGCGACGAATGTCATTCAAGGAATGGAACCTGTTTTAACACCGTATCATTTCTCAATAATGAAACCAGGCGTACTCCTAACATCTATGACTTCACTTGATGACGAGGTACGGCAAGAGCAATTGCTGGAACAAGGGATACTAAATGCTGTTAACTTGAGTGAAGAAATTCCTTTATATTCTGGGCCTGTTAGTAACCCAATACATTTGATGTTAAATGGAAGTCCAGCAAACACTTCCTTGCCAAACGGTGGTGCAGGTAATTCTATTTATATGGTTGAGGCCGCTGGCCTGGCGGGAGCTTTTGTCGTAGCTCAAAATCAAGGGCGTTTAAATGGTTCAAAACCAGCTGTGTTATCAGAAAATGATGCGGAAACAATCTCTAGACTCTGGCTCAAGCACTTTCAATACAATTAGTTCAAAAGCTTCCTGTCACACTAGACCGCAACATGAGCCAAAGTGAAACAACAAGATAATTTTCTTGTAATTTCCTTAGTTTCCATATAAAAATACATCTATGTCATGGGAAGCACGCCAGCAAAGGTTAAAAACGCTATTTGGAGAGCAGGAAAGCCTATGCCTACAAGTTTTTTGTGAAGTCTCTCAGAAGTGTAACTCTCCTGAAAGATTTGATGAACTGGTTGAGAAGCATGGCTTTACAGCTGAAGATGTGTCCACCGCGATTGATTTACCAAGACCTATAATTGGAGAAATAGAGTTTAACTCTGGCCTTTTAATCAATATGGCTAATGGTGAGAAACGTGTAAGGGAAGTGCATGTAGAGCCAGTGTTCACATCAACTAACAGAAACTTAATCAAGCAAGTGCAAGGTTACTATAAGAGTGATGATTATATCTGTTTGAGTAACCCTGTATTAGACGAGGTTATGGCGAAGTATATTCCAGAAATTGAACGGCAATTGCCCCAACTTGATTTTGAAGGCAATAGATACGCTGATGTAGGAAGTTTATATGTTGAATTTCAATTCGGAATACAGCCATATGATTTTGATTTGCACCCTCCTCATGATATGGACGTTCTAAAACCTATAACTGTTATTGAAGGGCATGTCATACGCCCTTCTGTAGATAGTATTGAAGTGTCTTCTTTAATAGGAGCGCCAGTAACAACCTTAAAAAAATTCAATCTTTAATGTCAGACGTATAGGGCTACTGTTTTTTCACACTGTCGTCACACTAGACCGTAACATGAGCCAAAATAGAACGATAAAACACAATAACAATTTTCTTCTAAGGCATTGAATTACCTGTTATCCTGCTTTGTAGTTGATTGTGCAGTATTGATTTGCGAAATCTCCAAAACCGTAGGCCGAGGGTTCAAATCCTTCTGCCCCTGCCATTAAACCGCGGAAAACCGCGCCCTTCGTAATATCGCTATTGTTGAAATACCCCGGGGCTTACCGTGGGCTTACTGTCTTATGGAACACGAGAATGCACATTAAGACTTTGTAGGACAAATAATAAATTCTCTTGTGATTAGCGCGATATGCCGAATCCGTATATTTTTGTAATATAGATAAAATTTTTAATCGTTTTTGGTGCGGAAGGAATCAAATGACAAGTGAATTGAAAACTGTTTCTTTGACGTTGCGCCTTTTACGTAAAGGTAAGAAAGTTGAAGATGCTTTTAAAGATAATTCTGATGATAAAGTTGAAGAGCTTACTACTTCCAAAGATGAGCAAGCTAGAATATTTGCTGGCCAAGTTTATAGTAATCCCCCTGATTGGGCTAAATTCATTTCACAAAGAATTGTAAGCGATATACCTGATATGTATTCTGGAGGAGCTGCAGGAATATTATTTTATCCAGTAGGCACGAAGAAGGAAAAAAGATTTATGGCTGTTTGTTTCGGGCACGCGCATATCGCTTTAGACCTAGACGCCTTTGAACAACATTTTGGATTGAAAGTAGCCCTTAATACAGTCCCAAGAAGCCAGTTAAGAACCTTGGATATTGCAACTCCTGATGCTGTTACGTTTCAGCGTAGAATCCAAGCTAGTAAAGACAGTGATTTACAAGAGTTTGGAATTAATATTTCGCGAGACTTGGCTCAAGTCGCAGGAGGCACTCCTAAAGATACTAAATTTGCTAAATTTGTCGCAGGTAAAGATAGCTTGTCCGTAACATGTCGAATAAATCCAGATGAAATAGATAAAAAATGTAAACAAATTTACAAAGAGTATTTATCGGATAATTATAAAGAAGATTTTAGTTGGGTTGATAATTTAAAACAGGTTAGGGACAGAGATAAGCTTCTATTATTGGATAGTGATTTATACGACGCTATTATTTCTATAAAGCATGGAGAAGAAGCAGACCTTCACATGGCTCCACCAGAAATAGTTGATTATACAGAGGGCGGAACAATTCACTACAATGGGTTTGGAAGTAATGGCATCAATTTTTACAAATTATCTATTGAAGATTATATCGCAGAATATAAACGTTGTAATTGTGATCATGACATCGAAGAAATTAAACAGAACCATAGGGTAAAAGCGTCTAAAACAGGAGAAGAAAAATTAACTGAAAAATGGAAAGTGTATGATTGTTTTGTATATGAGGCAGAAGTCGATGGTAATAGTTATGTTTTATTTGCAGGAAAATGGTACGAGGTAGACAAAGACTTTAAAAGCCAAGTCGAAAAATATTATACTAAAATTTTGGCAGCTCCTTCGATGATACCATCTACGACAGCTAAAAATGAAAAAGAATTAATAGAGGATCTTGAGAAAAGAGCTGATTTAGTTAAGCTTGATTGTCAAAAAATTAATCCCAATGGGGTTAGATACGCAAATCTGGAGCCGTGTGATTTTTTTTCGGATAAAAAACAATTTATACATTTAAAAGATGCCCATTCGTCTGGCCCAATTAGTCATTTGTGGATGCAGGGTGTTAATAGTGCAGAAGCATTCATTAGTGATCCTAAATTCCGCCAAGATTTGAGAAGTAAAACTAAAAAATTAAAAAATGGATTTGAAAAGTTTTTGCCTATGGCAAATCAAGAGCCAAATAGAACAGATTATGAAATAATATTTGGTGTGATGCGTCCTTTATATAAAGATGGGTCAATTGGATTGCCATTCTTTAGTAAGGTTAGCTTAAGAGCAACAGCCGAAAGGTTAGAACAGTTTAATTTTCCAGTTTCCTTGCATTTGATAGAAAAGAAATAAGATGAAAAATAACAATAAGGCATTAAATTTTTCTGATGATAAGAAATTTAAAAAAATGGTGGGTTGGTTTGATGTAACTGTCCTAATTGACGCTGCAAAAAGGGCTGTTCTATCTTCTTTATTTGGAGAATATGCTGATAAACGTCTTATACATGCAGCATTAGAAGATGTTGAGTGTCTAAGAAACGTCAATGAAGATGAAAGCCAAAAATTTGATTTAGATGTAAGAGACAAAATTGGCAAAAGTGAAGAAGATGGAATTTGGATCGATTACGTTGCTGACCTTGGTGATGGTTTTGATTCAACATACGCAATTGCTAATTTGATAGGGCGTAAAGAGCTTAAATTTGATGGAATGGAGCCGTTGCCTCGTGCTGATATATTGATTATGGGGGGAGACCAAATATACCCAACGCCTACAAGAGAGGATTACGAGTGCAGATTAGAAATGCCATACGACTTTGCTTGTCCAGATTCTGAACCAAAAGAGAAAGTTGATAAGAAACCCCACCCATTATTATTTATGATACCAGGAAATCATGATTGGTACGATGGATTAACTCTATTCCTAGCAAAATTTTGTCGTGGGGCTAAAGAGGGAGATAGCTTTGCAAATTGGCGTATGTATCAAAACCGTTCTTATTTTGCGATACGTATTAGCAAAGATTGGTGGATTTGGGGTATGGACACACAGCTTGGTGAAGATGTCGATATGCCTCAAGCCGCTTATTTTGAAGCTGTAGCAAAAAAAATGGAGCCAAACTCAAAAATTATTCTTTGTGCTTCTGTTCCCACATGGTTAAAGGCAGACTACGAAGAAGAACATCACCAAAAAGCTTTTGGAAGAGGAATTAATTTTTTTGCTGAAAACATTATTTGTAACAACTGCAAAGGGCCTACTAAAATTTATGCTGTAATATCAGGGGACCAACATCATTATAGCCGATATATGGATAAAGAGAATTCAGTGAACTTTATTACTGCTGGCGGTGGTGGGGCGTTTTTGCACCCTACACATCATCTGCGTGATAATATTAAGAATATTTATTGGCAAGGTAAATCAACGCCGTTAAAGCTATGTTCCAAAAATGGGACTAGAAATGAGGATGACAAAGCTTGTTTTCCAGCTAGGGAAACTAGTAGAGAAATGGCTAAAGGAAACCTAAAATTTCCCTTAATTAACAAACAGTTTGCGTGGACACTTGGTGGAGCTTACGTTCTTATGGCTTGGTTAATAACTTGGACTTTGAATGATGTCTCGGCCAGTTTTATAGATGGGATAATCCTAATTTTAAAAAATCCTATTACTTTAATTGTCTTTATTACCTTTATATCGGCATTAAGGCTGTATGCAGACTATTCTCAAAATCCGCATGGTTTTAAAAAGGTGTTATCTTTCTTTAAGATACCAAGTAAATTTCTTGAGAAGAAACTTATTGCAGGTTTGTTCTCAAATAAAACTTTTGCAGGTTTATATCACGCTTCAACACATATGTTTTTACTATTAGTATCTATTTCAGCGCTATTGAGTTTTGGATTATTTGATGATGTTCACGTAAATTCTTATACATTTTTTATAATATACCTACCTATTATCGGCGCAATTGGTGGGTTTTTAGGCGGTCTTATATGGGGGGTATATTTATATATTTCTTCTTATAAATACGACAGGCATTATAACGATGCATTTAGCTCTATGCGTATAGCAGACTATAAGAATTTCTTAAGGATGCACATCAAAGGAGACGAACTCAAAGTGTATCCTGTTGGTATAGAAAAGGTGCCTGAACGTAATGAATGGGTAGAAAATCCAAATTACAAAGAATTTAACCCTGATGAACCTAGGGTTGTTTCAAAAAAAGAGATTGATTATAAATTTATTGAAGACCCATTTTCTATTAAATAGCTTAAATTCCTTTATGGCATTTTGGTATCAAAAACCAAGGACCTTTAGTACCATACTCGGGTAAATGGCTCAATTTCTCTACTGCAATACACATGTTATCGCCTTCTTTTAAATCAAGATCAGGCATATCTTCCTTTAATGTCTCGATGAAAAAATAATTTAATGAAATAAGTTGATCGTAAACGTAATACGTATCTCCTACATAAATTTCTTTATTAGTCGCGATAGGGCCACAGATTTCCGTTTTAGCTTTAATAGCTTTGCCTTTTAAATTTATTTCAATTAAAGGCATGTTTTTAGTTTTTTTAATACAGACGCCTTTACCGCTAGGATTTATGATAGCAAGAGCTTTAGAATTTTTACGTTCTTCGCTTAATTCATAACTATCAATCTCTTTTTCAATTTTATTTTCAAGTTGCGTTTGATCTTCACAACCAGCAAATAGAAATATAGCCATAATTAGGCAAAACGTGCGCATTTGAATTTTTCCTTATATTTTTCTTACTATAGTTACGTATAAAATTCTCTGCAAGTGCCTGATTATTCTATGTATGAGAGACAAAGAGTCAGAAAAGCTTGCCGTTAAAGTGATTGCCGAATTGATGAAGGTTCGGAAAGAAACTGGCGTGTCGCATGAGACACTGGCAGAGATGACTGGCTTGAGCCGTGCGACCATCAGTTTTGTTGAAAATAACAAGCGTAATCCGACCCTCATCACTTGCCTCAAAATAGCCAAAGCTCTTGATGTTGATTTTGCTAAAATCATAAATAAAGCCAATAAATAATCCTTTGGGAATATCTTTACACCGTCAGCGAAACTGAAAACTGGGTGGGGGATATTGGCGATGTCAAAAATGTAATATTTTGCATGCCGTTCCGTGGGTCCCCGAAATTGCGGCAAGGCTAGTAGGCAGGTTTGCTGCATAGCGCTAGCTCTTTTTCTACGATCTCGAAATAACATACTCCATCGGCGTCGCTGGCCATTCCGTTTACGAGAGATAACTTTGGTATGCCTTGGCTATATCCATAGCGGATATGGCTCCAGAGACACTCCTCCGCATCTTCCTTGGCTTCGTAGACGCCTAAGATGATGTCTTCCATCTCATCAGGCGTGCCGCCCCAGCTGTCGCAGTGTTCACAGATAATATAGATTTTCATGCTTTGATTTCCTTTCTGATATGTCTCTTTGCACAAATAAGTAAGCCCCGCGGTAAACACAGGGCTTTTGAAATAGTAAAGTTTAAGGTGGTCGGGGCTTTCGTCATGTTTGAACCCCCGTCTGTCTGTCGGCATCGTCTTTCTCGAACCCATAAGCATTACTTAACTCATCCATTACGCCTTCATGCTCGCGCACCGCGTGGGTGTAATATTGCAAAGTAATGTTCGGATTTGCATGGCCCGCTATTTTCGCCACCACGCCAAGCTCAACGCCTTGCGCCTGTAAGTGTGAAATCGCCATATGTCGCGCGGCGTAGGGAGCGATCTGCGGTAACTCCAGTCTATTTAGCATCGTGTACCAGACACGGTTGCGGAAGTTATGGAGGAGGAAGCGTCCATCGTGGTGGAGACTAGGTCGTGCGCCCTTACCGTCCACACTGGCTTGCGCGGGAAAAACCCTAAATAGCTTTCCGTTACTCATTGGGCAAAGCTCGCGCTACTTGATAAACATATCATAAAGCAAATCACTCATCGGGATTTCACGCATCCCTGCATCCGTTTTGGTGAATGACTTCAGATCTCCATTTGGGGATTGTGTCCGACAAATTCTAATGCGCCGTGCTTCTAAATCGACGTCCTTCCACAACAGCCCCAGCATCTCATTAGGGCGGACGCCTGTTAGGAATGGGAACACATAATACAATCCCCATTTAAGGTCTTGTTGCCCATGTTCAATAATTTTGCGCACTTGCTCCTCACTAAGCAGCTCGCGCCGCGCCCGACGGTGTACGGGACCAGGTCTTAGCGGAATACGCGCCAAGCGTATTTCAAAATCTTCTTCAATTATACGAAAGATGGACGAGAGATTTTTCTTTGCTGTTTTCGCCACATAAGTAGTTGAGTGTTTGATAATCCGCAGATACCACATACGAATTTCAGAAGTCGTAATTTCCTCTATTTTGGTATCGCCGCCAAGCATTTTAACAAAATCAATCCCTTTAGGAATTTCTTTTGTCATGCCATAGTGACGCCTAACATTAGAGCCACCCATTAATAGTGGCCCGATAATATAATCTCGTGCCGTCTGCTTATAGCTGTTCATACACGATGCGATGATAACGCCTTCCTTACTTTTGAGCCAATAATCAACAGCCTCTTGTAGTGTCATAGGAGGGGATTCTTTGCGGCGTTTCATACCATCCGCGTTCTTAATAAAATCATTCCGCGCAGCCTCGGCTTCCTTGCGTGTCTTAAATCGTCGCATCTTACGTTTGTTCGTTGCGGGGTCTTGGAAATGCAAAATATAGCGATCATATTCCAACACTTTACCAAGGCGGTTTTTCTGGCGGACTTTGCGCTTCGTGATATTCGTGTGCGTGCTCATTTTTATCCTAAGGGTTTGTTATAATTACATAAATTATTAAACCACAGCCAATATATTCGGCGCAATATTTGCTGTGGTTGGGTCTTATGCGCGAGGGTGACAGGGGTGATGACGGTGACGCCAAGCAGAATATAATCAAGGTAGCGTCACGCGCGTCACCATCGTCACTAAGTTGGAAATGTATCCATTCCAGCCAATCCACGTTTGCTAATAGCTTCTTCGAGCAATCCGTCCTCGGATAGCCAAAGACTTATTGTTTTTCCGTGGTTTCTCTTCGGGCCAAACTTAACAATCACACCCGCAATTTTCAACGCAGGCTTTAAACGATCCAGCTCTTTAGAAAGGTAAGATGGTGTAGTTGGAAAATATTTATCATATCTTGGTTTGTCTTGCTCTATTTCCAAGAGCAACTCACCAACAGTTCCATTAAATACGCCACGTGTCTCGAGCATTTGAAACAATGCAACAGCTAATGAATTTCGTTCCATCGTTTCTTTAATGATTTCATCTTGGCTAGCCGTTAGTGCTTTCAATAGGCTGCCCTCAGGAAAACCTGTCTCGGGTTCCGCTGCCGATAACCATTTTGCTGCATCAACCATTCGAATATTCTTAGGAACTTCAACCTCATCAAATCTTCTTAAGGCGCAAGATACGATTAAAAATAATTTATCTAACAATCGTGGTAAAAGAATATCAAATTCGGCTAATAACTCACTTTCTGTTTTTCGTTTATCAGCTGGCATAGACGGTAATCTTACAGACAGTGAGCGGTCTAATAAATCAGGGCGATGTGTAATGCCGCTAATGCCGTTCAATATATAAGGTCGGCATTCATTGAAAATTTTTAATTCGTCATCGGTAAATAACTGCCTAGCTGTGAAACCAGACCCTGTTGAAAGACTACACAATGCATCCGATATATCATTTTTTATGCCAGATATGTTGTCGAATACCAGCATGTAAAACAGCTTCGCTATTATCATTAACTCGCGCTCTTCTTTAGGAAGCCTTAACTTTGATGCAGGACTCGGATCTATAGTGTTTTTTAATAATGAATTTAGAAAACTCTTGCCACTGCCTTGTTCTCCTTCTGTGATAAAACAAATGTAAGGACCTTCAGGCTTAAGACTTCCAATCATAAAGGCCACAACACGGTAAAAAATAGAATCTTCAATATTGAGAAGCTTCTGTAGTTCATGCAGGGCACAATAATCGTCAGCGTGTTTTTCAGGTAAAGGTAAAGCCCCCATCGTATCAGATTTTAAAAACGGTACTGGCGTTTGCTGAACAACTGCATAGCTGTTTTTATCAATCTTAACGGCAGTGCCATTTTTATCGCCTATATTAATATAGATACAATCTTTATGCCTTGCCAAACGCAAAAATACAGGGTGCTCATCACCCTCATAATATGCTTTTGATTCAAGGATTGCGAGTGCTTCACTATAGTTCTGTGTTGTTATAGGCTTTTCAGCAGCATCATAATAAAGTTTTTTCAAATATCGCATCGCTTGCTTAGAAGACAATAAATATGTGTTTTTACCGCCTGTTTCATTTGGCACTGAAATATAAGACTGATTAATGCTGTCATGAAACAACTCCATGCCATCTATCGCTTCGACCATCCTCACAAGAACGGCAGGTATTGTATTAGGTTTATCATCTTCATCATTTTTGAATTCAACGCCCTGATCGCGCCACCACTTAATCATGGATGGGATTTCGTTTAAGGTATTTTTGGATGATTTACCTTTTAGGGCCGCAGCAACATATGAATAAATTTTATCCTCATTGCTTTCAAGTGGAAGTATATCCTTAACAAAACGCAGAGCATTATTGTGATTGTCGTCTTCGTTCTTGAGAGCAGCAAAGCTATGACTGCTCATGAGGGTATTTACGAGTTTAGCTGAAATTGGTTGATTGTTGTTCATTGTATTATTCTCCTATTAATGGAAGTTGTTCAAAATTGATTTCGTGCAAGGGTTTGCCTAACCAGTGGTAGGGCTGCTTCGTATCGCGGTGAATACTTGGAGGTATCACGCACAGAGATCCCGCCATCAACCATTCCGCTACGGGCTTGTCATACTTAGATGCATATTCTTTGCTTATAACTTTAATTTTTTTGCTAAGCTTCAATGTTGGCTTATAACGAAAAAATAAAACTGCACCCTTGCTGCCTACACGACCAGAAATAGGATTGTTCAATAGCGCAACACCTAAATCTTTATAGTCGTCATGATCAATATCCAATCCGCCAAGTAATGTCCCATCGGGAAAAGCGGAACCCATCACAAGGCCAATTCCATGAGCAGGAAATTTCTCAATCCATTGATCTATTTGATTTGGCGGAAACTCCGTAAGCGGTCTTTGCCAGCCTTTTATATAGCAAGCTTTGTCTTTTACGGGACGTGGCTCAAGACCTGCTTTGAATATTATCGGCGCGTTGTCTTTGAATGGCGTGATAGCATTATTCATGATTGCCCCCTTGCTCGCGCATAGTTTCAACCACTTCATCGGGGTTGACTAATCTTCTAGATTTATTGAGTTGATAATAAGGAACGCTTCCATCAGATAGTGCGGATAATAGCTGACGATATTGAATCCCTATAGAAATAGAGGCTTCACGTACGGTTAAAAGTCTAGGTTGTTTTTGCATGATTGCATCTCCTTTCATTGAGAAACACAATAATGCAAAAAAATAACAGCACGTACCCCGCACCCTTGAGGGTCGGGGGTAGATTATTATTTTATTTCAATAGCTTCTTTGAGTTTTGAGGCCGCTATGACCATTTCAGAAATTCTTTTTTCACTTGTTTCAGTGTAAGTCTTTTTTATACCTGATTGATCATCGCTAAGCATGTTTTCTAATGCTTCCAGTTTCCAATTAGGATAGTTATTTTCTGAATTTAAAATTTCTTCAATACGTTCAGCCAAATCATCACGCGCATCTTCTTTAGTTTTATATCCGTTGACCCAATTGTCACTCATCCAAAAGGCCGATATATAAAGCTCAATAAGATTAGGTAAATGTTTTTTAATATATTTTTTCTCATAATTTTGGGATTTACTATCAGCTATTAAAGAAATAATCACGGCGGCATGAAAATTATACTCCCCCCACGCAGAAATAAATTCATTTGTAATTTTATATTTTTTAATTGCCTCAGAAATAATCTGATTTAAGTTTTTAGGATCTCTATGTTTTTTAAGAAAATCAGGATGATACTCTTTAGGGATTTTTAAACCCAAGGTCGCCATACTGCCTATTATTGATAAAATGACGTGATCAGATTGAGGGAAGTGACAAAAGCTATAGATGGTATTGCCCCAATCTGGCCAAGACCCATATATCAAATAATGTAATTGGTATATTTCAACGTCAATTTTCTCTGGTAAGCGAAAGTCTCTAATCAAGTTCTCAGTTTCTAAAAATTTCTCTTCAATCTCGGACCAAAACTTATCTTCATTTTCCATCATTACGTCTCCATACCACCTAAATCACTGAAATTGCCGTATTATTTACCGTTTATATTGCCTCAAACAACTCCCCGATATAAGGTAAAATCCTAATAAATTAGGGAAATTAAGAAAAAACATGTTTGAACAAGTATTCAAGAATATCGACGATGTCCTCCATAAAGAAGCGGGGTGCAGCAGCGAGCTTGATTATACCGAACAAACATCATGGCTGCTTTTCCTTAAATACCTCGATGATTTAGAGCGAGAACGCGCAATAGAGGCCGAACTTACAGGCAAGCCATATGATTACATTATTGATGAAAAATACCGCTGGTCGGCATGGGCCGCGCCGAAAAATGCTGATGGAACGCCTGATAAAGACGCTGCGTTGATTGGTGATGACTTAATAGAATTTGTCGATGGCAAGGGGGATGAGAAAGGACTTTTTGACTATCTAAAAGGTTTCAAACAACGCGCCACCAGCCCCGATACGATTGAATATAAAATCGGCGAGATTTTCGGTGAAATTAAAAATAAATTCCAAAGCGGCTATAACTTGCGCGATGTTTTGGATAGCCTAGATGAGCTTAGCTTTGAATCCCAAAAGGAAAAGCACGAGCTTTCGCACCTTTACGAAGCCAAGATTAAAAATATGGGTAACGCAGGGCGTAATGGCGGGGAATATTACACACCGCGCCCGCTCATCCGTGCAATGATACAGGTGCTCAACCCGCAAATCGGGGAGCGTGTCTATGACGGCGCGGTCGGCTCCGCAGGGTTCTTGTGCGAAGCCTACGAGCATATGCGTCAAAAAGACCTGACGACGAGCGAGCTTGAAATTCTACAAACCAAAACCTTCTATGGTAAGGAAAAGAAAAGCCTCGCCTACGTCATCGCGATCATGAACATGATCCTGCACGGCATCGATACGCCCAATATCCTGCACACCAATACATTGGCAGAAAATATCAACGATATTCAGGAAAAAGACCGCTATGATGTTATCCTCGCCAATCCCCCATTTGGCGGGAAAGAACGGGCAGAGGTACAGCAGAACTTCCCGATAAAAACGGGGGAAACTGCGTTCCTATTTTTGCAACACTTTATCAAGAGCCTCAAGGCGGGTGGTCGCGCGGCGATTGTCATTAAAAATACGTTCCTATCTAATTCTGATAACGCGTCCAAAGCATTGCGCCAAGAATTGTTAGAAAATTGTAACCTGCACACGGTGCTGGATTGTCCAAGCGGGACGTTCATCGGCGCGGGCGTGAAAACCGTCGTGCTGATTTTTGAAAAAGGCACGGCGACGCGGGACATCTGGTATTACCAGCTCGACCCAGGGCGCAACATGGGTAAAACCAACGCCTTGAATGATAATGACCTCAAAGAATTTGTCGAACTGCAAAGCGGTTTCAAAGATAGCGATAAATCATGGAGCGTGAACATCAAGGACGTGGATCAAGACAGCTTTGATCTCTCCGTCAAAAACCCTAACGCGCCAGAAGAGGCGCCATTACGTGAGCCAGAGGATATTATCGCAGAGATCGTGACGCTCGACGCTGAGAGCGCGGATATCCTAAAAAATATTAGAGGCATGCTTTGAGTAAAAACTGGAATTCTAAAAAATTAGGCGAAATTTGTTCTAAGGTTACAGATGGAAGTCACAATCCTCCTAAGGGTATCGATTTAAGTGAATTTATGATGCTTAGTTCAAAGAATGTTTTTGATGATTTAATTACTTTAAAAAAACCAAGATTTTTAAAGCGAGAAGATTTTGAAAGCGAAAATAAAAGAACTGATGTAAGTGAAGGAGATGTACTGCTCACAATAGTTGGCACTATTGGGCGTGTTGCTGTCGTTCCTAAAGATTTTCCAAAAATAACATTGCAGCGAAGTGTGGCAGTTTTAAAACCTGATCGTGATATTGTTAGTTCTCGTTATTTGATGTACGCAATGCAAAGTATATTAGATGTGCTTACCGATGGTGCAAGAGGAGTTGCACAAAAAGGAATCTACCTTAAATCTTTAAGGGAGTTAGATATCCCTCTGCCATCTATCCCTGAACAAAAGCTGATTGTGGCGATATTGGATGAGGCGTTTGCGGGGATTGATCAAGCCATCGCCAATACCGAAAAGAACCTCGCCTCCGCCCGCGAACTCTTCGAAAGCTATCTCAACACCATCTTCACCCAAAAAGGTGAAGGGTGGGAAGAGAAAACTTTAGGTGAAATAGGAAAAGTATCAATGTGTAAGAGGATATTGAAAAAACAAACAACCCCCTCAGGTGATATTCCTTTCTACAAAATTGGTACTTTTGGTAAAGAACCAAACGCTTTTATTACCAAAGATATATATAATGATTTTAGAGAAAAGTATTCCTTTCCAAAAGTAGGAGATGTTTTGATTTCAGCATCGGGCACTATTGGAAGGCGAGTTATTTATGATGGAAGGCCAGCGTATTTTCAGGATTCAAATATCGTATGGATTGATAATGATGAAAAGCTCATATTGAACGAGTATTTATATCATTTTTATGGGGTGTGTGATTGGAATCCTTCCAAGGGTGCAACAATTTCAAGGTTATATAATGATGACCTCAGAAAAATAAAAATTTCGTTTCCAGATATTGCAGAACAGAAGAAGCTAATAGAAGCAATGTATGAGATGAATAAAAAAACTCAAAATCTTGTAGTAATTTATCAGCAGAAACTTATTGCCCTCAATGAACTGAAACAGTCGTTACTACAAAAAGCTTTTAGCGGTGAATTGACGGCAGATATAGCAGATGAAATCGCGGAGGCAGCGGAATGAATGAAGCGGAAACCCGTGCAGAATTAATTGACCCAGCCATTAAATCTGCTGGCTGGGGCGTGGTGGAAAACAGCCGTGTGCGCCGTGAGGAAATTACACTGGGCCGCCTACAAGGGGCTGGTAAACGCGCCAAGCAAGATATTGCCGATTATGTGTTGTATTATAAGGGCTTTAAGCTGGGCGTGGTCGAGGCCAAACGCCGTGACCTTGGTGATACCGAAGGGGTGCAACAGGCCAAACGTTATGCGGAAATGTTACAGGCACGCTATGCTTATTCCACCAACGGCCTTAAAATCTATCAAATTGATATGCAAACGGGGGAGGAGAAATATGCTGATCGTTACCCCACCCCGCAGGAGCTTTGGAATCTGACCTTTGGTGATGTCAATGAATGGCGCGAACGCTTTGGCGATGTGCCGTTCGAAGATGGCGGCGGTAAATGGCAGCCGCGTTATTACCAACATAACGCCATCAATAAAACGCTGGAGGCGATTGCCCATGGTAAAGACCGCATTCTCCTGACCCTTGCCACGGGGACGGGGAAAACAGGAATCGCGTTTCAGCTTTCTTGGAAATTATTTAACAGTAAATGGAATATCGGCCGCGAACCAACGCGCCGCCCAAAAATTTTATTCTTGGCGGATCGTAATATGCTCGCCAATCAGGCTTATAATTCCTTCGCCGCGTTTAGTGAAGATGCGCGGGCGCGGATTAGCCCCGCGGAGATTAAAAAGAAGGGCCGCGTGCCTAAGAATGCGAGCATCTTTTTCACCATCTTCCAAACCTTTATGAGTGGCACAGATGAAAATGGTGAACCTGCGCCGTATTTTGGTGAATATCCGCCTGACTTTTTTGATTTTATCATCATTGATGAATGTCATCGCGGCGGCGCAAATGATGAAAGTAACTGGCGTAAAATTTTGGAGCATTTTTCTCCCGCGGTGCAGCTTGGTTTGACCGCAACGCCAAAGCGTAAGGATAACGTTGACACCTATGCCTATTTTGGTAATCCTGTTTATACCTACTCCCTGAAAGCGGGTATTAATGATGGTTTCTTAACACCGTTTAAGGTGCGCCAGATTGCCTCGACCATTGATGAATATGTTTACACCTCTGATGATAATGTTGAACAAGGTGAAATCGAAGAAGGTAAGCGATACACAGAAGGTGATTTTAACAAAAAAATCGTGATTGATGAGCGCGAGCAATACCGTGTTAAAACCTTTATGGATATGATTAACCAGGATGAAAAAACGCTGGTGTTCTGCGCGACCCAAGGCCATGCGGCGGCAGTGCGGAATTATATCAACCAGATTAAAACCAGTAAACACCCAGATTATTGCGTGCGCGTGACGGCCAATGATGGCGCGGAAGGAGAAAAGTTCCTAGCTCTTTTCCAAGATAATGAAAAGACTATTCCTACGATTTTAACAACCTCGCAAAAACTCTCAACGGGTGTTGATGCACCAGAGGTGCGGAACATTGTCTTGATGCGTCCCGTAAATTCCATGATTGAATTTAAACAAATTGTTGGGCGTGGGACGCGGCTCTTTGATGGCAAGGACTATTTCACTATTTATGATTTCGTCAAAGCCTATGAACATTTCAATGATCCCGAATGGGACGGCGAACCCATCGACCCAACGCCAATAGAACCTAAACCGCCCAAAGGCGGTGATGATAGTGACGGCGGTGACGACCCTATAGAGCCTCCGACAGGTGGCCCAAAAGAGCCACGCCCTGAGAAGATTGTGGTAAAACTTGCCGATGGTAAACAACGCACGATACAGCATATGTCGGCTACGATGTTCTACGACCCCGACGGTAAACCCATGTCGGCGGCAGAATTTGTTCAAAGGTTATTCGGCGAATTACCTGTGTTCTTCAACGATGAGGATGAGCTCCGCAAAATATGGGGTAAGCCAGAAACTCGTAAAGCACTCCTAGAAAGCTTAAATGAAAAAGGTTACGGGCCAGAGCAATTAAGAGACATAGGAACCATGATAGACGCAGATAAAAGCGACTTATTCGATGTCCTCGCTTATATCGCGTTCAACCTAGGCCCAATTACCCGCCAAGAACGCGTCGACACACACAAAGATAAAATCTTGTCGCAATATGATGACCGCCTGCAGGGCTTTATTGATTTCGTATTGAGACAGTACGTGCAAGAAGGTGTCGGCGAACTTGATAGGGATAAACTGCCGCATCTTTTAGAACTTAAATATCAAGCTGTCGCAGACGCTGCAAAAAAACTTGGCGGCGTCAGTAAAATCAGTGACGCCTTTGTCGGCTTCCAAAAAGATTTATATTAGGAGTTATTAGAAATGAAATTGGTTAAATTTTCAGTTACAAACTTTAGAAGTATTTTGAAGGCTCATGATATTCCTATTTCAGATACAACGGTACTCGTTGGGAAAAATAACGAAGGAAAATCTAATCTTTTAAAAGCACTTTCTATAGCGATGAATACCATTAGTGTTCATGCGATGGAAGCAAGAAGAAAAAGTAAAGGACATACAACGGTTAGACGCTATCACCCAAGAAGACATGCTAATAATTTTTATGATTGGACAAGAGATTTTCCTATCTCGCACAGATCCAGAAGAGGCAGTAAAGAAACAATTTTTAATTTGGAATTTGAACTGACTGATGATGAAGTTATTGCTTTTTCAAACGAAATAAAATCAAATTTAAATGGTACGCTCCCCATTAGAATAACTATTGGTGACAATAATCAGCCAGATATAAAAGTTGTTAAAGGTGGGCGAGGTAATAAAACTCTCAATTCTAAATCTGCAAAGATAACAGAGTATATTGCACGAAGAATTTCTTTTAATTATATACCTGCTGTTAGAACACATAAGCAAACTTTGAATGTTATTGAAGAGCTTCTTTCAAATGAATTGTCTTCACTTGAAGATAATCAAGAATATCAAGAAGCTTTACAAACCATAAATGATCTTCAGCAACCTGTTTTAGAAGCTTTATCTAACAAAATTAAAGAACCTCTATCAGAGTTTTTACCCAATATACAACACGTGCAAATTACTATGCCCGATGATAGTCGTTATACAAGATACAGAAGAGATTTTGATGTTGAAATTGATGACGGTACATTGACCAGTATTGAACACAAGGGCGATGGGGTTCAAAGTCTGGCTGCTCTAGGCTTGCTAAAAAACAAGTTTCATAGAACTGACGCTTCAATTATTGCTATAGAAGAGCCCGAATCTCATCTTCACCCTGGCGCTATTCATCAACTTCAAGAGATTATTGACTCACTAGAAAATGACAATCAAATTGTACTTACTACTCATAATCCGCTTTTTGTTAACAGAAACTCTATTTCCTCTAATATTATTGTTGATACAGGAAAAGCTTCTCAGGCAAAAAATATTAAAGTTATAAGAGATACTTTAGGAGTTAGAGTTTCTGACAATCTAACAAATGCGCGTTTTTCTTTAGTAGTCGAAGGAGAGGACGATAAAATAGCTCTGGAAGCAATCTTGCCGCATTTAAGTGATATATTAGGCTTAGCTATAAAAAAGCATTCTTTAGTTATCGATTATATAGGAGGCGCTGGTAATTTATCGTATAAGCTTTCTTTACTTAAATCCCAACTATGTTCGTATCATGTGTTTTTAGACAATGATTCCGCAGCAGTATTACAGCGAGATAAAGCACTAGATGCAGATATTCTAAACATAAAAAACCTTACACAGACTATATGTAATGGAATGACTGAATCTGAATTTGAAGATTGTATTAATCCTATCATTTATAAAGATCAAATTTTAGATATCTATGATGTAAACTTAAATGTGCCTGAATTCCGAGGAAATAGTAAGTGGTCAGATAGAGTTAAAGAATGTTTTTTAAGCCAAGGTAAGCCTTTCAATAAAACTATAAAAGCTAATGTTAAAAAGACTGTATCCGAGGTTATTGCTTTAAACGCAACTAATGCTTTATGCCCCCATAAACGAAGCAGTATAGATGCACTTGCCGCATCTCTAGAGCGTTTAATATCTAATTAAGGCTTTGGGTTTACCGCGGGCTTACCGTTTTGTATTTCAAGCCCCGTCAGGATAGTTCATTGTTTTACAACTCACCGCAATATGTCTAAATCACGAAAGCTCAAGAGGGACGGTGTTTTTGTGTGATTTTAGGTGTTTTAAAATGTTGTAGAATGCATTTGTAGTTTACATAACAAATATTCCGTAGGCCGAGGGTTCAAATCCTTCTGCCCCTGCCACTTTCAGAGGTTTCCTCTTCAAATGGCACACTGACGGCACACTCATCAACAACAAATCACAACAATCTTAAAACGACCAGTTTTGCACTGTAAATGATGTAAAGTGTGCCAATAGTGTCTATTTTGTAAATATTGTAAACGTAAGTCATTGATTTAGTTTAATAATGTGGAAAAGACCTACGGTTTTAACATCCGTTATGCGCAGTTACCTGATTGCAAACGGCATTAAATATGATAAACAGGATGACAACTTGACCCTTATAGAAAAAGCCATTCAAAACAATGGGAATTATGAGCTAATTGACAAAAACAAAAGGAGATTGTCATGAAAAGTAGGATTTTAACATTCACTATAATGGCTGTTTTGGCGTTGCCAGCAGTCGCAAAAGCAAGAGATCAAATTCAAGCTGTTGGGTCTTCGACAGTATACCCATTTGTGACGGTGGCTGCTGAAGAATTTGGTAATAAAACTGATTTTAAAACACCAATTGTTGAATCAACAGGAACAGGTGGCGGATTTAAATTATTCTGTACCGGTGTTGGTGAAAAATACCCTGATTTAGCAAATGCTTCACGGGCCATCAAGGAAAGTGAAGAAAAAATGTGTGCTGAAAATGGCGTCACAGATATCACAGAAATTAAATTGGGATTTGATGGCATTGTATTAGCAAATGCCAAGAAAGAAAAACGTTACAACCTGACAAAAGAACAGGTCTTCATGGCGTTAGCCAAAAAAGTGCCCTTGGATGGTCAGTTAGTTGATAATCCGCACAAAAAATGGAGCGACGTTGATCCATCACTGCCAGAAGCCAAAATTGAAGTTTATGGTCCGCCAACAACATCTGGCACAAGGGACGCTTTTGTTGAACTTGCCATGGAGCCAGCTTGTAAAGATTTAGCTGAATTCAAAGCAAAATATTCTGATAAAAAAGAACGTAAAAAAGCCTGTCACCTCATGCGTGAAGATGGCCATTACATTGAATCTGGTGAAAATGATAATTTGATAGTCCAAAAATTACGAAGTAACCCAAGTGCTTTGGGTATTTTTGGTTTTAGTTATCTAGACCAAAATAAAGATAGTGTTCAAGCCAGCTTAATTTCTGATGTAGATCCAACATTTGAGAATATTTCTGATGGATCATACGGCATCTCACGATCTTTATTTGTTTATGTTAAGGATCAACATGTTGGAAAAACAGAAGGCCTTGAAGAATTTGCTAAAGAGCTTGTAGGTGAAGAAGCCAGTGGTGGATTTGGTTACTTGGCAGATAAGGGGCTTATTCCGTTACCTGAAAAAGATTTAGCTATCATGCAAGAGCGGGCAAATGCCTTAACTGCATCGGCTGCTGAATGATGATTTGATGGTTTGTAATTTCTGCACTCAATAGGACTTTATATATATTGAGATACTTTAAATTCTATAAAAATAGCCGTAAATTTACGGCTTTTTTTTGTGGCTTTTTTTATGGTTGCGCAATGGTTTTAAGGCCTTATAACTGTAGCTAATTATTACAAAGAGCAATTTGAAAAATGGCCAAGTTTGAAAAACTGATCATCTCATCTTTATGGTTTTGTACGGCTATTTCAGTTATGGTAACTGTGCTGATTGTTCTCTCTGTCCTTTTTGAAACATTTCAATTTTTCTCGCTTGTTTCAGTCTTTGAGTTTTTCTTTGGCTTGGATTGGAGCCCACAAACAGCCATTAGAGCCGACCAAGCAGGTAGCTCAGGTGCTTTTGGGGCTGTCCCTGTTTTTCTTGGTACATTTCTTATCACCTTAATTGCAATGTCAGTGGCCGCGCCATTAGGGTTATTTGCGGCAATTTATCTTTCTGTTTATGCAAGTCCTTCTTTTAGAAACTGGTTTAAACCAATTTTAGAAATTTTAGCGGGCGTGCCCTCTGTCGTATATGGATATTTTGCGATTATCATACTGGCGCCGATTTTAAGATCATTTGGTGACATTGTTGGCCTTTCAATCGCCTCAGAAAGTGCGCTTACTGCGGGGGCTGTGATGGGGATCATGATCACACCTTATGTTTTATCATTATCTGAAGATGTTATAAGCGCTGTTCCTAAATCATTAAGTTTTGGCTCTTTGGCTATTGGCGCGACGCAGTCAGAAACCATTAAAAAAGTTGTCTTACCCGCCGCGTTGCCCGGTGTTATTAGTGCCCTGTTATTGGGGGTTTCACGCGGTGTGGGGGAGACGATGGTGGTTGTCATGGCCGCAGGAATGGCCGCAAATTTGACCGTTAATCCTTTGGAATCTGTTACAACGGCCACTGTTCAGATTGTAACCTTGTTGGTAGGAGATCATGAGTTCAATAGCGAAAAAACGTTAGCGGCATTTGCCTTAGGTTTTTCTCTTTTCTTTATGACATTAATATTAAATATTGTCGCACTTATCATTGTGAAAAAATATAAGGAGCAATATGAGTAATTTATTTGAACGCCGTACACGTGTTGCTTTTGATCGTTTAAAAAAGAAAAAAAGTCCGTTTGTTTACAAAGCATATAGCAAGAAGCCAAAGCATTTATGGCTTCGCAGAAGAAAAGCCAAAGAGATTGCCTTTAAAAGAGCTGGCTTTATTGCGATTCTCATCTCAGCTTGTTTTTTGTTTAGTCTAATCTTTAGTATTTTTTCGGTTGGTAAAACATCTTTGTCCGAGGCGCAAGTAAAGCTGCCTATAAGCTTGAGCGAAGAAACATTAAATAGTGGATCGCACAGAAAAATTATCCAAGATGCTTTGTCAGATATTTTCCCTGAAGCGCAAACAAGGCAGGAAAAACGCGCTTTATTTGGATTGGTGAGCCGTAAAGCACCAGATGTTTTAAAAACATATATTCAAGAAAATCCGTCCTTGTTGGGCTCTACGCAATATGTATGGCTTCCGACCTCAAGCGCCGTTAGTGTTTTTTATAAGCAAAGATTTAAAGAGCAATCCAAACGTGGGGGGAATATCAGCCCTGCCCAAGCAAGCTGGATTACTCAGCTGTCCAGAGATGATAGTATGCGCTTAAAATTTAACGTAGATTTCTTTACGCGCGGTGATTCACGCGAAGCAGAGCAAGCTGGTATTTTGACTAGCACAATCGGATCTTTCATGACGATTTTGGTTTGTGTTTTGTTGGCCTTTCCATTGGGCGTTGGCACGGCAATTTATTTAGAAGAATTTGCCCGTAAAAATTGGGTAACAGATTTTATTGAGATCAATATTAATAATTTGGCGGCGGTTCCATCCATTATTTTTGGACTATTAGGGCTTTCTATCTACCTAAACTTTTTTGGTTTGCCGCGCTCATCTTCATTGGTAGGGGGGATGGTCCTAGCTCTTTTGATCCTACCAGTTATTGTCATTGCCACCAGAAACGCCTTGCGGGCAGTGCCGCGCTCTGTTCGCGATGCGGCGACGGCTTTGGGTGCTACGCCCACACAAGTCGTTTTTCACCATACATTAATTTACGCGCTTCCAGGTGTTATGACGGGGGTGATCTTAAGTGTTGCACGTGCATTTGGTGAAACCGCACCACTTTTGATGATCGGTATGGTTGCCTTCATCGTAGATGTTCCAAAAAGTTTTACAGATCCAGCAACAACGCTTCCAGTTCAAGTTTATTTATGGGCAAATAATCCTGAGATGGGCTTTGTTGAAAAAACATCAGCGGCCATTATTGTTTTATTGGCGTTTATGATTCTTATTAACCTGTTGGCGATATATATCCGCCGTCGTTTTGAAATAAAATGGTAGAAAACATGCAAGCACAAGAAAATACGATTAATCAAACTATTGATTCCAATGAAGACGTAAGGATGAAAGTTCGAGATTTAAATGTCTTTTACGGCGGTAAACAGGCTCTTTATAATATTGATCTTGATGTTGTATCCAATAAAGTGACGGCCCTTATTGGTCCATCGGGTTGTGGTAAATCAACTTTTATTCGCTGTCTCAATCGTATGAATGACTATGTTGATAGCTGTCAGGTGACGGGAAAAGTTAAACTGGACGGGTTTAATATCTATAAAGATAATACTGACATAATATTGTTGCGACAGAAAATAGGGATGGTCTTTCAAAAACCAAACCCCTTTCCTAAATCAATTTATGAGAACGTTATTTATGGCCCCAAAATTCACCGTCTGGTGAAGGGAAAAGATGAAATGGATGCGTTAGTGGAAAAAACGTTAAAGCGTGTAGGGCTTTGGGAAGAGGTTGCTGACCGTTTGTCAGCCCCTGGCACGTCATTGTCAGGCGGGCAACAACAACGATTATGCATTGCACGCGCAATTGCAACGAAGCCAGAAGTAATCCTGATGGATGAGCCTTGCTCTGCTCTTGATCCGATTGCAACGGCGCGCATTGAAGAACTAATCGCAGAATTAGCACAAAAATTTACTATCGTGATTATTACGCACTCCATGCAACAGGCGCAGAGAGTTTCTGATTACACGGCATTCTTTCACTTAGGGCGCATTATTGAGTCGGGGGATACAAAAAAATTATTTAATAATCCGGCGCATGAGCAGACAAAAGATTACATCGCGGGAAAATTTGGCTGATACAGATTAAATTTGAATTAGTAATGCTGGTGACAGACCTTAAAAAATTATTATTTAAAAATCTATAAAGTTCAAAACATCTTTAAACCGATTTATTTTTCTGCTTCTGCTTTCACGGGCAAAATTTTTCAAATTAAACTTTGCGAAATATAAGAGAGGCGTTAACAAGACATCATGAGCTTTGAGATTTTTCTTGCGACAGCACTTGGTCTAGAAAACGCCCTTTATGATGAAGTGCGTCGTAAAGGATTTAAACGCGCTAAGGCTATTAAAGGTGGTGTGACGATAGAAGGCGGCTGGCCTGAAGTATGGCGCGCAAATTTGTGGGTGCGCGGTGCTTCGCGTGTTTTAGCGCGTGTTGCTACATTCAAGGTACTGCATCTTGCAAAATTGGCCGAGCAAACCAGAGAGATTTCATGGACGGATATTCTGGATCCCAAGCATCCTTTTCGCGTTGACGTAAGCTGTTCTAAATCACGCATATATCATTCAGGGGCGGCAATAGAGCGCATAGAGCAAGCGATTAGTGAGAAATTAAAAATCGCCCCTTCATCAGATGCCGATATAACGATTATGGGACGTATTGATCATGATATTTGCACACTCAGTATTGATACATCGGGCGCATTGTTACATAAACGTGGCTATAAGAGAGCTGTTAGCAAAGCGCCAATGCGTGAAAATATGGCGGCGCTTTTTCTTCAGCAATGCGGTTATAATGGTATGGAACCAGTTTTTGACCCTATGTGTGGCTCTGGTACTTTTGTAATTGAGGCAGCTGAAATAGCCGCACGTTTAAACCCTGGACGATTAAGGAATTTTGCTTTTGAAAAATTTGTAACGTTTGACAAAAAAGCTTGGGAAGATATGCGTAATGTTAAACGCCAGCAGCAAACAGAAATTCATTTTCATGGAAGTGACCGCGATAAGGGCGCAGTAAAAATGAGTACAGAAAATGCTACACGGGCTGGTGTTGATCAATTAACAGAATTTAAACAGCAAGCCATTAGTGATATACTCCCGCCGACGAATATGTCTGGTCTTGTGATCTTGAACCCACCATATGGGGGGCGCATCGGGGATAGGCATAAACTTTTGCCTTTATATCAAACCCTTGGTAGGGTTTTACGTGATAATTTTTCAGGCTGGCGTGTGGGGATAATAACAGCTGATAAATCTTTGGCGCAAGCCACGGCTTTGCCGTTTTTACCAGAAACGCCGCCAGTTCAGCACGGTGGACTTCGTGTGAAGCTATTTCAGACGGAGGCACTTCAATAAGAATAAGTGATTTTTGAATATTTTTATTGTAACTTTTTGGCCTTATGAGCCGAAACTGCGAATAATTTAAATATAACGAGAGTATTTATAAAATGATGCGACAAAAACTTTATTTAACCCTTTTAACGTTCATGTTCATGATGCCAGCTATTTCTTATGCTGAAATTCCTCCAGTGGATCGCTATGTGAATAATGCGGTTGAAAAAGGGACGGCACGGCTTAAATATCTAATTTGGAATGTCTATGATGCGACGCTCTATATGGCTGACAGCCAAGATGAGACCAATCAGAGCTTTGCGTTAAAGCTCGATTACCTTATTGATCTAAAGGGCGCAGATATTGCAACGCGCTCCATAAAAGAAATGCGTGAACAAGGTTTTGATGATGAAGCACAGCTTTTGAAATGGGAAGAAGAAATGAAAAATATTTTCCCTGACGTGAAAAGCGGTGAGAGCATAACAGGCATTCGTGACAATAACGGGCATACAATTTTTTATAAGAATAATAGTAAAATTGGGCAGGTGAGTGACCCTGCTTTTACCAAGGCCTTTTTTGATATCTGGCTTAGCCCGCAAACATCACAACCCGCAATGAGAGAGCAGCTCCTTGGGTTGAATAATTAATGTCATTAAGCCGCGTTCATTTGTTTCAATATGCGCTTTTAGCAATGCCTTTAGCCTTCGCGGGCTTACCAATTTATTTACATGCGCCTGATTTTTATGCTGTTAATTTTAACTTGTCCCTTGCTTTGATGGGAGCCGTTTTATTGGGCCTGAGGTTTATTGATGCGGTTCAAGATCCATTGATTGGCATGCTGAGTGATAAATATAATTATCATCGTCCCAAAATAATTATTCTAGGTCTAGTTCTCCTAACAGTGGGTTTTATTGGGCTTTTTAATCCTTTAGAAACACTTAATACACCTTTATTAATGATGTTTTGGATGGCCTTCAGTGTTTTTATTTGCACAACAGGTTTTAGTGTTGTCACAATAAATATGCAGGCGTTAGGTGGGCTTTGGCAGTCGGATGAAAAGCAAATGCCACGTATTATGAGCTGGCGTGAAGCCTTTGGGTTGATTGGTTTATTGGTAGGCTCTATTTTGCCAACAATTTTACTCATGTTTTTCGAAGCAAAACAAGCTTATAGCTTATTAAGTTTTATTTTCATTCCCATCATTTTTGTTGCTGGTATCGTTTTTATACGTTGGGAACGGGTAACAAAATTCTCTCAACCAGAAAAGAAAAAATCATTATCGATAAAAAGCATTTTGCAATTAAAAAATGTGCAAACAATTTATATTATTTTTCTAATCAGTGCTATTGCTTCGTCTATTCCTGCGACATTGGTTTTGTTTTTTATACGTGATTATTTACAGGCAGAAAATTATACAGGCTTATTTTTACTACTCTATTTTTTAAGTGGTGTTTTGGCGATGCCGCTTTGGCAATATATTTCAAAGAAAAAATCATCTGCTTTTGGCTGGCTCATAAGTATGATTGTGGCCTGCATGGTTTTTATTGGTGCGTTTTTCTTAAGCGCGGGTGATATTGTCCCTTTTGCTGTGATCTGCATCTTATCAGGTGTGGCGATAGGGGGAGACTTGGCGTTGCCGCCAACAATAATCGCTGAATTCATCAAGAAGAACAGCCATCAACAAGCTGCCAGCCAATATTACGCGGTAAGTGCTTTTCTCTCAAAGGCGGCCTTGGCGATTGCAACAGGCGTTGCCCTGCCTTTATTAGCCTTTTATGGCTATCAGCCTGGAACGATTAGTGAAGATATAAGCTTGCCATTGGCTTACGCGCTAATTCCTTGCATCATAAAGTCAATTTCTGCCGTCATGCTGTGGCAGTTTATTCGAAAAAATTAAGTATAGGAAAAATACAAATCATGAAAAAATTTGGTATTAATTTTGCGGAGATTATTATTTTTATGCAGAAGGTGAAATAACATGAGCAAAACGGCAAAACATACATGGATTATTGGTGCAAGCGCAGGAATTGGCGCGGCCTTGGCACAGTCTTTAGCTAAAAAAGGCGAGGTAATCTGCCTTTCTGCGCGCAGTGAAGAAGGCCTTTTGAAGGTGCAAGAAAGCTTGTCAGGGCAAGAGCATATGGTACAGCCTTTTGATGCTTCTGATAAGGATGCTTTAGCAAGAGCCCATCAACAAATACGAAAAGAGTGGCCAAGAATTGATCGTGTAATTTTCATGGCTGGCCTATATACGCCAACTAGTTTTGGTGAAATTGATTTGAAAGACGCAGAGAAAATTATCTCAGTAAATTTAACAAGTGTCTTTTACCTAATTGAAACAATTCTTCCAGAAATGAAAATGCAGGATAATACGCAAGAAAAAGGACAAATTGCTATATGTGCTAGTGTTGCGGGTTATGTGGGTTTGCCCAATAGCCAACCTTATGGCGCGTCAAAGGCGGGCTTGATTAATTTGATTGAAAGCCTCAAGGCTGAAGTGGGAGATGTTCTAGATATTAAAATGATTAGCCCCGGCTTTGTTGAGACCCGCCTGACGGAAAAGAATGATTTTGATATGCCAGCACGAATTTCTGCAAAAGAAGCAGGTGATATTATTGCCAAGCAACTTGATAGTAAGAAATTTGAAATTCACTTCCCTAAGCGTTTTACCTACGTCATGAAAATTATCTCAAATCTACCTTATTGGCTTTATTTTCATGTCGCCCAAAAAATGCGTTAAAGTCTTTAAAAGAGTTTAAATATTTTATTGCAAGGGGGATTCTCTGTTCCAAATATCTCATCTGGTTACTTAAAAATTCACTTTTCGCCTAATTTTGTACAAGATATAAGATTGGAGGTTATAAGGGGCGTGAATTATTTAAATAACATACAGACTTTGGCTTGAGTATTATAAATCTATTTGCTACAGCTCTTGCATGCGTTTTAAGAAATTCATCGCTATGTGGGCCCTTTTGGGCTTAATGCTGGGGCAAATTGCCCTTGCTGAGCATAATGCCGCGCATATTGATCATCATATTTCCGTTGAAATTGCGGCGGCTGATTGTGCGGATCATCAAGAAGAAGATGAGCATCCTGATAATGCAAAGAGCCATCAATGTCCTGAATGTGTTTTAACCAAATCACTGCAAGTAGCACTTTATAACGCCCCAACAGCATTACTCTCCTTTTCTCGGATAGATATTTTAGTCCCGCCAGAAGATTCTTTTGGAATTTCTAAAAATCGTGATAAAGCGAATTTTGCCCGCGCACCGCCTTATATTCTTATCTAGCATTAAAATTTAATTCATAAAAATTGAACGCCCCTAAGTTTTTAAATATTTAGGGCAAATATAAGATAAGAAAGGGCATATCCCATGTCTCATAAAAAACTTCTATTGGCTGCAAGTGCGGCTGTATTATTAAATGTATCTCCTGCTATCGCGGCAAGCGATGCAGATCTGGACGCACTTCGTGCTGAAATTCAATCTATGCGTGATGCTTATGAAAGCAAGATTGATCAGCTGACGAGTAAAGTTGAAACGCTTGAAGCTAAGCAAACCCAAACCTCTAGAGCAACGACAGCAGGTATTGCCAATATTGAACCGGCAGCTGGTGGCGCTCCGGCTCCAGCAACAGCGCAACGTAATATTAAAGATTCAAGCTTCAACCCTGCGGTTGGTATTGTCTTGAACGGAAAATATAACAATTTTTCTTCAAAAGAGAGCGAGATAGCTGGTTTTGCGCTGGGTGAAGAAGGTGAGCGCGGAACAGAAGGTCTTGGTATTGATGAAACAGAGCTTAATTTCTCAGCCAATGTTGATGATAAGTTCCGTGGCTCTGCGACGATTGCTCTGCACGAGCACGAAGGTGAAACAGAAGTTGAGTTGGAAGAGGCTTATGTTGCAACAACTGCGCTTGCGTCTGGTGTTGAAGTAAAAGCAGGACGTTTCTTTTCCGAGCTAGGTTATTTGAATTCTCACCATGGTCACGCTGATGATTTTGCCGACCGTCCGTTAGCAAATCGCGCCTTTCTTGATAATAATTATGGCGATGATGGCGTGCAGGTTTCTGTTGTTTTACCGACACCAATTTATACTGAAATTGGGGCAGGTGCTTTCAGGGGGAATGACAATCCTGCTGGCGGCGCAGAAGGCGGGGATATCGGCGCATGGACCGCCTATGGCCGTGTTGGTGGTGACGTTGGCAACAACACAAGCTGGCGTTTAGGACTGTCGACTTTACAAGCAGATAATGTAAGCCGTGAAGCAGGGCACGAAGGTGAAGAAGTTCTCTTTGAAGGTGACAGCAGTGTTTACATTGCAGATGCCCGCGCTGTATACGCGCCAACAGGCAATAACGCAGAGCAAGAAGTCATTTTCCAAGGTGAGTATTTCATTCGTGATGAAGATGGAACCTATGAAGATACTGAAGCGGCTACGGGGGCAATTGATTATAATGATAGTCAGAGCGGCTGGTACGCCCAAAGCGTTTATAAATTTCATCCTAAGTGGCGTGTCGGCGCTCGATATAGCCAGCTTTATGCAGGCGATGTTCCTGCTGGTTTAGCGGGAAGTTCTTTAGATGATGGAGGGCACGACCCGTGGGCGGCAACAGCGATGGTGGATTGGACGAATAGTGAATTTTCACGTATTCGTGCGCAGTTCAGCCGTGAAGAAGTGGCCGATAATCAAGATGATAATCAATTCACTCTTCAGTACATCATGAGCCTAGGTGCGCATGGTGCGCATAACTATTAAGGGATAATAAGATGAAAAAATTATCTTTGATCCTATTGGGGTTGGGGGTGCTATTTGCATTCCCAACGTCCGTTTTTGCGAAAGTAAAAATATTTGCTTGCGCCCCTGAGTGGGGGGCGCTCGCGCAAGAGATCGGCGGTGAAAATGTTGATGTTTATACGGCGTCAAATGCCAATCAAGATATTCATCACATGCGCGCAAAACCAAGCCTTTTAGCCGCTATGCGCAAGGCAGATTTGGTTATTTGCAGTGGTGCGTCCTTGGAAATTGGTTGGTTGCCAATATTACTAAATAAGGCCGGAAGTGCTTCTGTTCAGGATGGTGCTGTTGGTTCTATCATGGCGGCAGACTATGTACCGCTTTTGGAAGTGATGGAAACAGTTGATCGCTCGATGGGGCATGTTCACCCTGAAGGAAATCCGCATGTTCATCTTGATCCTCATAATATTGTTTTGTTGTCAAAAGTGCTGGCGGATCGTTTGTCTGAAATAGACGCTGACCATTCTGTGATGTATAAAAGCCGCCAAAATTATTTTGCAACGCAATGGCAAGAAGCCATTACGCAATGGGAATCGCAGGCACGTGGCTTAAAAGGTAGTAGCGTGGTTGTTTACCATAAAAGCTGGACATATCTTTTGAATTGGCTTGGTATAGAAACAGTTGCATCATTAGAACCCAAGCCAGGTATACCGCCAAATGCAGCACATTTGGCTTCGGTGCTTGAATCGATTGAAGGGAAGAATGTAAAGGCAATATTGGTGGCACCTTTTGAAAGTGAAAAGGGTGCTAAATGGTTGTCTGAGAAATCAAATATTCCTATTATGAAGTTGCCTTTTACCGTGGGTGGAAATAGCCAATCAACTGATTTAAAAACGATGTTTGACAACACCCTTAAACAATTGACTAATAATTAATGGAACCATTGATCGATCTCATATCACTACTCGCTCCAGCCTTTGTGGCTGGAGTATTTATTTCGCTTGTTCATGTTCCTTTGGGGCAAGAAGTATTAAAACGAAATATTATTTTTCTGGATTTGGCGGTGGCGCAGTTTGCTGCACTGGGCATGATTGCTTTTCAAACATTCACTATTTTTGATGAATATAGCCTTGTCGCTGGCTATGGCCGATTGGGGGCAGGATTAGCTGCCGCTATTACGTGCGCCATAATATTCCATTTTTTAGAAAAAAAATCTGGTGAATATCAAGAAGCGTTAATTGGTTGTGCGTTTGTGTTGGCGGCATCGGTTGGGTTATTGCTTGTTTCTAATAGCCCACATGGTGGTGAGGAAATTAAAAACATTTTGGAAGGGCAGGTGCTTTGGACAAGCTGGAGCCACATTATTTTTGTCACACCTATTTTTATTGCTGTTTTTATTGTGTGGACATTTTTTCAAAATAAAAGATCTTTTTTATTCTATCCTTTATTCGCCATCACAATTCCATTTTCGGTGAGTATGATTGGTGTCTATTTAGTTTTTGCAAGTTTAATTTTCCCAGCGTTAGCTGTTGTGAATATAACCCGTCATAAAACGCTTGCAGGGATATTAATTTCTATTGCTTCTTATGTGCTGGGCTTAATGGGGTCTTATTTGTTTGATTGGCCTGCAGGGCCGACAATTGTAGCTTCTTTGGCTTTTATTAGTCTGGTAGTGCATCTAATTTTTAGGCAGGGAAAAATAGAAGATTGAGCCTTCGCCAATGTCACTTTCCAGCCAGATTTTTCCATCATGATATTTTAATATTTTTTGACAAAAAGCCAATCCCATGCCTAATCCGTCAGGATATTTTTTATTTGAAACACCGCGTTTTAACGGTTCAAAAATAGTTTTAGTCATATTTTCTTTTATGCCAATGCCATTATCTTTTATTGAAAATTGCCATTGATCAGGTTTTTCATCACAAGAGATTTCAATTTCTACAGGACTATTATCTTTGTGATAGATAAGCGCATTTTGTAAAAGATTGAAGAAAATAGTCGTAAGATGGTCTTTGTTCCCCATCACATTTGGCAGGTCAGGGTATGTTATTTTGGCGTTACTCTTCTCTATTAAGGGGGAAAGCATTTCTTTCACCTGTTCAAATATTTCATTACAATGACAAAGGGTAAATGATTGCTTTCCCTTACTAGTGTGGGCGAATTTTAAAAGAACGGAGAGTATATCTTTTGCGTGTTTCGCATTATTTGAAATACGGTTAAAATGCCCCAAAGTTTCGTCGTCAAAATCATCGGCATGTTTTTCTGCGATAAGGTTAGAGAATCCATCGATAGAACGCAGGCATGCCTTGAGATCATGGGATACGATGTAGGAAAAATTTTCGTATTCTTCCTCTACTTCCTTAAGCCTGATTTGAAGCTGTTCTATCTCTTGCTGTGAATCTCGCAATATTTTTTTACCTTAGAGATTATCCAACTTTTGTTGGAAGGCAGACAATATCTACCCAAAAATTTTCAACATGATGGACAACATCAATGAATTTGATCGCATTTACTGGTTTAACGATGTAACAATTTGCATGTAAATTATAGCTTTCGATAATATCTTTATCTGCTTCGGAGCTGGTCAAAACAATGACAGGAATAATTTTTAAATTCTTATCCGCTTTGATAATTTCAAGAATTTCTCTACCGCTTGTTCCAGGTAAATTAAGGTCCAGAAGAATAACATCTGGTGTTGCTGCCCCCTCATAATCATTTCTTTTATATAAGAAATCTAAGGCCTCATCACCATCTTCGGCAATATGTAGGTTATTACGAAATTTTGCTTCTTTGAAAGCTTCTTTTGTGAGTTCAATATCGCCTTCATTATCTTCAACAAGAAGTATTTCAGCCAGTTTTGGTTCTTTAATCATTCTGGTTCTCCAAATTTTTGGGTTTTAAGAGTGTAAAATAAAAAGTTGATCCTTTACCTTTTGCGGAATTAACCCAGATTTTACCGCCATGCCTTTCAACGACTTTTTTACAAATTGATAGTCCTACACCCGTGCCAGCATAAAGACTTTTTTTATGGAGTCTTTGAAAAACGTCGAATATTTTATTTAAATGCCGCTCTTCCATACCGATACCATTATCTTTTACAGAGAATTCCCAATGATCGCCAGTGTCTTTTACGCCGATATGAACATGGGGTGATGTATTGTCGCCCTGATATTTTAAGCCATTATTTACAAGATTTTGGAAAAGTTGATAAATTTGGGTTTTATGCCCCAAGATGGTTGGCAATTCATCATGCGTTATTTTGCAGTTATGATCTTCAATATGCATAATCATATTATCTTTTATCATTGATATAAGATTTTCAACGCAGACTTCTTCGAATTGTTCGGCATTGCTGTCGATACTGGAATAAGCAAGAATATCACGGATTAAATTCTGTGCGCGCGTTGCGCCATCAATGATGAAATGAAAATATTTTTTCCCTTTTTCATCTTGTTTAAATTGGTCGCCAATATGTTCCTGTAGCTTTTCTGAAAAGCTTCTGATCATACGTAAGGGCTCTTGTAGGTCATGTGAACAAATAAACGCAAATCGTTCTAGTTCGGCATTTGAACGCAATATTTCTTCTTCTGCTTTTTTACGCTCTGTAATATCACCCATGAAGCAGTGATGACCTATAAAATTTCCATCTTCATCATATTTACTAATCATTGTTGTGCGCTTGTAAAAAACCGATCCGTCCTTGCGAAGGCCACGCGGTTCATCAACGGTTTTGCCACTTTTTAACATAGCTTGATAAGCGTCAGTCATCATTTGACGATCATCTTCATGCACCGTCATTTCCCAATTTTTATTTAATAATTCTGTCGGTTTATATCCGCAAAAAGCAGCATAGGCTTCGTTGACAAAGCGATAGCATCCTTGTGGATCAATGAACGAAACGCCCTCAACCGCGTTCTCCATGGCAGAGGTCAGCTCTTGAACTTCTTTCGTGCGTTGGGCAACAACGGATTCAATAATTTGTTGCTGACGGATAAATTGAATAAAGCTATAGGTAATAAAAAATGTTAAAGTGATCCCGCTTAATAGAACACTTAAAGACATCCATGAAGCGATATCAGGCACACCTTTAATAATAAGAAAAGCCGAAATAGACGCCGCCGTGCCAATTAATGCGGTAATGATTGGTAAGATGTATAAATTTTTCTTTACTTTATGATGCGTAGCACTTTCTTGGCGACCTTCTAGAACCTTATACCCTAAAATTGTAAATAGGATGAAGGAAATGACGAGGCCAATAAATAAGGTCCCTAAAATATTATTTCTTAACTTGTTTTGCGCGGCAATAATCGGGGCATCATCCCCAATATAAGTGAGTTCAATATTGGGTGCGATAATGTCTTTGGAGATAACACGCGGAACAGCAATATCGTCAATATCGCTTTGAATTACAACGTTCCCTTGGCGTAGTTTGAGGCCGCCAGAATCGTTAATGGTTTGGGAGCTGAAAATATCATTTAAATGGGCGGTTATTTCGGCGCTTAATATCCCTTCGGTATATCCCCGATAAATAACGGGAACCGCGATTATAAAGCGAAAGCTGTTCTTTTCTTGCCCTATTAACTTAAAATAGTAGGGCGCTTCATCTTCGAATATATTTTTTAGCCATGGAGGATTAGAAATCAAATCACCTTCAAGATCTTTTGATGTTTGGTAAATAACTTCACCTGCGATGTTTTTTAAAACCAAGCGACTCTTTTTTCCATCAATTAAGAAATTATCGACGAGATCAATAAAATCTGGATTATCAGATTTTGATAATAATGCTGCGCTCGTAACAACAGGGTATTTTGCTAAATCTGCGAGCAATGAGTGATAATCTTCAATAAAATGTCTAAAAAGCTCGCTCTTGATTTGAAGTGATATTGTACTATCGGTGATGTGCTGGCTTTCAAGGGATTTGTTAATTTTAGGAACAAGCAGAAAAGCCGTGAGAATGGTAATAATAAGAAAAAAACCAATTAAAAAGCCTGCAAAGGCTCTTAAAATTGCTCGGTTTTCTTTATTAAATATAGAGAATTTTTGTTTGTTCATTAATTATTCATCACAATAAAAATTTCATCTTCTGCACCATATTTGGCCATACAATAATTTTCTTTATGTAATGCTTCGTGGGCGTTAATGTTGTTGTTCTCGTCAAAAACGGAAAAAGGTTTGTCGTATGTTTTGACCAGACCTTCTACTGGTGTTTTAAGCTTTTCAAGCGCGAGACGGATGGAATCGCGGTCTTTTTCAATATCACCGCTTAAACCACTTTGTTCTATAGCGGCGATTAATAACTTCGTTAGGTCATAAGCGTGGATAAAACCGACGGCTGATTTTAAATCTTTGGTTTCCTTTATTGCGCCGCCTGACAATTCTTTCAGCGTATTAAAAACTTTTTGAGAAAACTCAGTTTGTTTTTCATTGGAAAAGGCAAAACAAGATTGAATGAAAGTTAAATCAAGTTTTTCTCTAGATTTTTCAGAGATTTTTTCATGAAAATCTCCGCCTGTGATACCCCAGTGGCTAATTAATGGGATATTAGCTTTGGTATCAATCATTGCTTGTGCAATGACCGCCCCTTCAACCGAATTAGAGACCAAAATAATACAATCATTATTACTTTTGAGGATAGAACGAATGATAACCCGTGCCCCTTGGTCGCCAATATTCCAGCCAAAACGTGTTACATTTGGGGTGGCGATGCCGTGTTGCATGAGGGCTTTTGTCATAGATTGCAAATTAGAGTTTCCCCAAGGTGAGTCTTCTAATAATAAATGTGGAGATTTGCATTTTTTTTCTTGAACCGAAAAGTCAACAATCACAGGGCCTGCGCGTTTATCATCAACGGAAAGACGGAAAATCCAATTTTCGGGTAAGGGGTGGCGCGTAATGGGGCCGCCTGCCGCCCATGGCACTAGCGTGAGCGCCTTATTTTCATTTATGAAAGCACGATTTCTAATTAAGGGGGGGGAATGGATTCCTGAAAATATGGCCAAGGCATGATTATCTTCAATAAATTTTTTGTAATTTAACTTGCTGCGGATAACATTGCCGCGATGGTTTAAATATTTAAATTCTACTTTATATCCTGCAACCTCATTATTGACTTCATGAAAGGCTACTTCGATTCCTTTTTGGATGGCTTCGGAAGATTGCATGTGATTGGAAAGGTCAGCATCTTGATAAATATGCAGGGTTTTATGCTCTGCATGTGCGGAAGGGATGAGTAGAAATGCTAGCAGTGTCAAATATAAATACTTCATGTTTAAAATGTCCATTTTACTTGGGCTTGTGGAACAGATTCTGTGATGCCATCAACACCAAATTTATTGTGCCAATATTGATATTCAATACCCGCCATTAATTTACCTGGGGGGTGCCCTGTCAAATCCCCTATATCAATAAGGAAGCGCGGGACAATAAGTTGGTTTGGCTCGCGTCCTCCTTCAGAGCCTTGAAAGTCAGCAAAGCCTTCGGATAAGAATTTAACATCGCCAATTTCAAAAGGTTTGTTCCATGCCACAGTCACTTGCCACGTTTCGCCATCTAGCTCTGTGCTATCATGCACATACAAATTGGTTTTAAAAAATTTAAAGCCAGGCACATGAAAATCTATCGCTCCGCCATATAAATATTGCGGCCCTTGATCTTTTGCTTTTTCAAAAGTGGTGGAGATAAGAAAATCTTTGATAATGCCATAAGATAAATCACGTCCCGTGACTTTGCTTAAAGACATACGCGGGGAGAACTCGCCGTAATAAGTATAATCTTCACCATCTGGTTTGATGAGATCAATCCATGCATATGTGTCACCATATTTGTGACCATGTGCGTGTTCTAATGTGATCAATGTTCTGTCACGCTCGCCTAGCTCAAAATCATGACCGCGTAAAAGTTGTATATTAGAGCTTTGCCATTTTATGAAATCATTTGCTTGCGCAAGCGGGGAAAAGAAATTGCTGGCAAGCAAAAGAGCTAAGAAATATTTATACATATACGCGTCCTCTATTGGAGATGTATGATAGCATTTTAGGGGCACAATTTCATTCTTTACTTATAATACATAACCTAAGCTAATTATTATGTACTATATTAATCGCTTTGCGTCACAAAATCTGTTGTTGGCCCGTTAACTAAATGTTGATTTTCTCGCTCTTTTTGAACTGGTCTTGTGATGTTTTCTGCCTCTAATGGTTCTTGGATTATTTTTTCTATATAACACATTTCTGTAAGCTCGTTATTTTGTTAGCTGGTCTTTATAATCCTAGGATTAAATTTATTCTTTCAAAAAATTGTAAACTAATTTTACTGGTCGTTATTGGTGGTTATGTGCTGTTGGAATAATTACTTCTAAAGAACATGGAATGGCACTGTTAATGAACTCTTGGCATTTTTCATGTGCATTTTTGATGTCGTTTGACTCAAGCGTATAGTGATTGGCTCCTCCTAGGCTAATCTTTTGCAGACCGCCGTAAATATCTCTGGCGGCTCTTTTCTCTGCAAGAGCACCCAAGGCAGTCGATAGCGGGGATGAGCCATTTGTTTTTGGCTTAATAGTTACGATTTCCTGCTGCGTGGACAAAGCTGGTAATTTTGATTTTTCGATATAAGAAACACGCACGGGGACGTTATGTTGATCAGGGTTTAATATCATATCTCGCCCATATAAAACGTCTCCATCATGGCCAATATTAATGATTTCGGGGGCGGGGGCTGCGGCACCATATTTGTCAATACTATCTTGATTTAAGTTCATCAAATAACGACCTGGTGGAATGTATGAGGCCACATAGAAGCCGTCTAAGGCAGCTTTTGATTGAATTACTTCTTTGTTTGGATGATCCATAGGGTGAAGATCTATTACGGCTTTTTTAGCCGGTGTTGATGTGTTTTTATTACTTGCAACAGAAACAGTGCCATCAATTTCCCCCGCCATATGGATTGGGAATTCTAACTCCGTAATTTCCCCAGGGTTGGGTAAAATGGATGCCCCTTTAAACCCTGATATCATGAAAGAATCAGGCAATGTTGTTTCATCAACATAAATATCTGTTGCGATATTAATAGGCAGATCAGGAATTAATGAATATCCTGACTCGTCTGTTTTGGCGCGCCGGCGGGTATTGAAACTTTCAACAACAACGTCAGGAAGTGCTTCATCATCAGGATCGAATTTCTTATTACCATTTTTGTCGTGATAAACAAAAGAAGATATCAAACCTTTGCCCGTCATGGACTTATGGGTAAATTGTAAGTTATTATTTTGAGGGATATCAATAATACCAAAATTAACATTAAGCCCTGCTCTAATATCATCATTTGAATCATACTCAATAAAAGGGGAGGCACGAAAATATTTATTGGTGTAGTTAACGTTTAAACGAGTTCTATTATATTTATCATCAAGATCGTAGTTAAAATTTAAGTCGGATGAAAATTTATTATTCGGATAATAGCTAATGCGCGAAAATAAACTATCAATATTTTTTTCAGGTAAAATATCAAAGTTAATCCCAGAACGCGTAAAGAATTTTCCTTTAGATAACCGAACGGCTAAGGTGTCACGTAAGTTATGCGATATATTTCCTATCTGATTTTTAAAGGAGTTATAGTTTATATTGTTGCTAAGATTAATGTTCTTAACATGAAGTCCTGTAGATATCTGCGCATTTAATTGTGATGTATTATCATTGCTTGAGGTAAAGCCAGTAGAGGTTAGGACGTTTAAGCGTGACCGTGCTGTGGGGGTAAAATTTCTCTGGGCGCTCGCATTCAGTTGAAAAAGGCCAGTTGATGTCGTTCGGCTAGATGAAAAATCATCACTTTCTATAAAAGCTCTTGTAGCAATATCCCATTTTTTATATTTGCGGCGTGCAGTTATTTGGGCGCTTGCAGCCCCTTCTTGATTAACAGCAAAATTACTGTCAAGTAATGTGCCCTTAAAGGTTTTAGTAAAACCTGTGGCGGCATATAGTTTATTTTTATTGCCTATTTTTTGTGTATTAATACCAAAATAAGTCAAGAAACTGCCTATGACCTTATTGTATCGCGCAGAAAAATTTAAATTATCTAAGCTAAAAAGCTCTCGCCTGTTTTTGTTATAAGTTTGAGTGTCCTTTAAAGATACAGATACTTCATAAGTTTTATCCTGCGCAAGCAAAAGTTCAGATGTTACGGGCAAGCTAATTTCTTTTACGCGGATTTCTCCCTGATTGCCGTAAAAGAACACCTCAAATTGGTTGTCCCCTCCAAATAGCTGCACGTTGGGAAATCGATATTCTCCAGTTGATGACACTATTTGTGAGTTGATGAAAATATTATTACGATAAAGTTCTACGTCCCAGCCAGGAATAGCGTCGCCGTTAATATCAATTGTTTGAAATTGTGTGTTTATAAGCGGTGTATTGCTGATACGAGCGCCAAGCTCGCGCCTTCTATCATTTACGAGCGGGAGTGGAATAGTGTTTATATCACCAAATCCATAAGAACGCGCCTTTAATGGGCCAAGTAATGTTGGATCTTCGTTGCTTTTGGAAAATCGCGTAATAATAGCAGATAGTTTTTTTTCACTATCTAAGCTTGATAGAAAATAAGCGTCATGTTTGAGGGCTTGCCCTTGTAAAGACACGACAGCAGAATGCCGTTTATCTTTTCTTCTTTCTCCTGCGTTATCTTCGCGACGTTGATATTGTGTTCCCAAGCGAATATCAGCTGTATTAATATCAAAAAATTCATATTCGTTTGTGATGCGCGGCAAAATGGTCACGTTTTTATCGGTTTTCTTCCGAGAGAGGCGTTTTTTACGAGCATTCTTGGCGATTTCTGGCAGCGGGTGTGCACTTTCAATATTGAGGTATTGCTGGGGAATGTCAGCGTTTAACTTAAAGCTAAACCATTCTTCTATGTCTTTTTGTGAAGCAAACAGGATGCCGTCATCCTCTATTACTTGTCCCTCGGCGATCTTATAGGTCTTCTCCCGTGATATGACTTCGCCTTTATGAAGATCTAGAAATATCTTCCAATCTTCTCTCAAGAACCATCCTTGTCCAATTTTGGCATCACTATTAAAGGTGATAGCTAAATCAAGAACATCTATTATGTCTTCGAGGGCGTAATAAAGGCTATTATTTTTCTTTAGAGTGAATATATCATCTTCGTAAATAGTATTTTTGACGCGTGGTCGTAATAATAGTGTTTGACCATCCGGGAAACGATCAAAATAATTTATGTGATCTATCTTTTTATCTTGAAGTGTGATTTCTGGGGGGATCTCAGCGAGAGCTGGTACGCATAAAAAAGCCAGCAATATGCAGGTGATGATAGAAACGTTTTTGTAACTAAAAGGGTAAAACACTTTTAAATATATGCAATATTTTTAGTTTCATGTAACCAACTTTATAATATGATATACGATCGTATTATATTTGCGTTATTTAACTTTTCTGTTAATAACTATGGTAATATCCCTATATCTACGCAATTTCGCGTAGTGAATTTTTACTTTTTGTAAAGGGAGAAGAGACTATGAAAAAAATACAAAAAAATATAGTAGCCGCTTTCGTCCTGATTTTATTATTTTCTGTTCCGGGTACAGGACATGCCCAAACAGCAAATATGACAGCGGATGTGAGTGTACAAAATACTTTAACAGTGGCAACACCGTCACAATTAAACTTCGGCACAATTGCCGCTGTCAGGGACGCGGCACAAACAGCAACGGTAAGTATTGATACCGCCGGTGCTGTGACTGTTGCTTCAGGCGGTGGAACAGCAGCGACGGCGATTATTGATGGTGCTTCTATTGCTGCCGGTCAAGTGACAATCGCTGATGGTGCTGATGGGGCCACATTAAACATTGTTATCAACAATGTTGTTGATCCTGTGAATGGAACAGAAAGCTTCGTGCTGGATGATTTTGTTACAAGTTGGAACAATGGTGCAGATGCCACACAAACGATTGGTACATCTTTCACTGAAGTTTTCGATTCAGCGTTTAACACAGGTATCAATAGCCTTGATATCGGCGCGACATTGACAACAACATTAGGAGCGGGAACAGCTTATACTGACGGTGCATATGCCGGCACGTATGATGTAGTTTTTAGTTATTAAACCTATTTAACTCTACCCCTACCTCTTTATCGAGGTGGGGGTGATTTTTTTATCATGACCTATATAAAAATAACTTTTCCTTTTTTGCTGCTTTTAATTTTCGTCTTGCCTGCGCAAGCGCGCATTGACATTGTGCCACAAAAAATACTTATTGATAGCAGAGAGCGTAACGGTGAATTAACCGTCTTAAACCTTATGAATGTGCCTGGTACATTTCGCTTAGCTATTGAGAATTTCAAGCAAGATGAAAAGGGTGTCTATGAAGATATTAAAAAACCACTTCATTCAAATTTTGACCCTAAAAAAATTGTTCGTTTTTCGCCACGTCAATTTACTATTGAGCCAGGTGGTAGACAAAAAATTCGTCTTTCGTTAAGAAAGCCCGCAGACCTTCCTGAAGGGGAATATCGGTTTCATATAAAAGCAATTCGCGTTATCCAAGATGAAGACCGATGGAACACTAATCCGAGCGCAGTTAATATTACGGCTAATATTGGGGTCACTATTCCTGTGATCGTAAGACACGGTAATATTTCTGCAAAGGCATCAATATCTAATCCTAAATTGGTACAAGCATCTCAAACGAAGACCGCAAAACCCGAAATACATTTAAATATTGAGCGGGTTGGAAATTCGAGCACTTTGGGGATGTTAGAAGTTCTCTGGCAACCGACAGGGGAAAAGGCGCGCCGTATAGGACGCATCACAAATATGAATGTTTTTACAGATATTGATAAACGTTTTGTACAAATGCCTTTATATGAAATGCCTTCGGGAAGAGGCGTTTTATCCATTCGTTATGTTGATACGATCAATAAAGGGCGAGTTTTTGATGAAGTCACGATGCAACTTTAAATATTATGTTTTTGCTTTTATTTGGCTTTGGGCAGGTTTATTGCCATCGCAAGCTGTCAATGCACAAGAAATTATAGAAAATACGCGTGTGACATTTGGGGAAGTTGTTTTGATTGATAATTCTGCCCCCAAAACAGTTATATTATTGCCTTCTGGTGGCTATGTTGCAGATCCCGAATTCATCTTTTTTACAGAGCCTAAGCTAGGGAACGTAACAGTTACAGGTTACCCTGCTTTTACGGCTTTAAGCGTTTCTGTGTCTAATGCAACACTCAATGCTGGTGGTAATGCTGCAATTTTTACCACAGATAACACCTACACAAATCCAATAAACGTTATTACAAATGCAGATGGTTCTGCTAGATTTGACATTGGCGCTACATTATCAAGTGATGGTAGCGGCATAGCTTTTGGTAGCAGTCACTATAAAGGGGATTTTACCATTACGGTAAACCCATTGTAAAAGGTGTTAACTTTTTATGCATATTGTATTCTCTGGCCCGTTTCGGGCTATGCAAGGCATATATAAAAGATATTTAACAGTAAATCTTTGTTTGATTTTACTGCTCCTTTCTGCGTGTGCGGATGATAGTCAACCTAAGGAAGTGCTCCAGCCGCCCTTTAAGGATACACAAGATATACCTATTGATGAAGCGCGTAAGATTGCGCGGCAATTAGATAATCAGGATATAAATATCAATACATCAGGACTGCTTGATCAGAGGGTTCTTAACGATCCTAAAAAGTTAAATTTCAAACGTTTATTTGATGAAGATATTCGTGATCCTGAAAAACGTTTTTTGCGTTTAGAAACGGAAGTGCAAAATTTATCAGATAAGCTTGCAGAAATAGATCCAGCCATCACTAAACTTCTAACGATTGAGCAAGAGCTTGATGATTTAACACAACAATTGCGGGTTCTTATTAGTGCTGAACAGCCAAATATGATACCAACACCGCAAAATAGATCAGAATTTATAGAAGTAAACCTTCAAACGCCGCCTGAGAAACTTCAAGGGCAAGATTTGAACGCTATTCGAACGGCAAGTGGGGGCGCTCAAAACCCGAACATTATTCACGCTATTCGTATCGCGGATCATTTGGATAAGACGAGAATAGTATTTGATATGTCAGATACAAAGAAGTTTCCATTTAGTTTGAAAGAGGGGGAGGTGTTGGAAATATCTTTGCCTGATCCTAGCTCTTTAGATGTTGATTTAAAAACCCTTTCTAAAAAGTCTAGCTTGATTAAATCAGTTATCTTAAGCCCTGCTCAAAATAAGTTGATTTTTAGCCTTAATCGGCCTGTCGTTAAGACTGAAAGCAATCTTATTGCGAAAGATAAGCGAAATTCTTATCATCGCTTTTATATTGATTTAAAAAAATAAATTTAGGCTTTTTGCGGTATTGAGAAGAAAAATTGGGTGCCAGTATCTTTGCAGGATGTAACCCATATTTTCCCGCCGTGATTTTCAACAATTGTTTTACAAATTTTTAGTCCTGCTCCCGTATGTTGTCCGTCTGGTGATACCTGAGTTAATCGACGGAACATGTCGAAGATATCTCTATAATATTTTTCATCAATTCCTATACCTTGATCTTTAATGCAAAAGATTATGTCGTTATTTTCGGAGGTGGCAAAAATATCAATTACGGGAGGTTCTCCCTCTTTGTGATATGTCAGCGCATTCAGTATTATATTTTTAATTAAAGTAACAAAATGATTTTTCTCTACGTGAATATTGGGAAGAGAATGGATCTGAATTTTTGCCTCTTTTTCAGATATTATTTTTTGCTGCGTACTTAAAACTTCTTTGAAAATTGCATTGGTATCTATAGTTTCGCGCTCTGTTCTATGGGTTGTTAATCTGGCAAGGTTGATCAGGTCTTCATGCATTGCTTGTAATCTACTCGCAGAATTTTCGATATATAATAAATATTCTTGTTCTTCTTCATTTAGTTTGTTTGTCGCAGAATCAACAAGCATTTCTGAAAAAGTCGTTATATGACGCAAAGGCGCACTAAAATCATGGGCAATAATGCTTAGAAATTTTTTATACTCATTTAGTATATGCTCTTCTGTTGAATTTTTAGACACCACATATTCTCCTTTTTTTTAAGAAAAAATTATATCTCAATATCATCCAGAATCATAATGATAAGGATTTGTTAATAGATCCAAATTTTTTTTGATGCTGAGCTACTTTTAAATATTAAAAAACGCCCTGTCAGAGATTTATTGTCCATTCTTGACGCTGGTTAACGATATTTTAGTCCTACGATGGTATTATAAGAAAATAATAAATTTGTTTATTATCAATAGCTTGTTTGAATTTTGGAAGTATTAAAGCCTTTTAGAGGGGGTAAATGGCTGGTAGTTATACGATAGAATTAGAATTATTTAGCTTGTTGAACAGTAGCGTCACAGGCTTTGAAATTTGGGCGGAAGGTAGCCAGTTTGGAGCTACGCATACAATTAGCTCTGCGGGTACTTCTATATCTGTGAGCATCCCTTATGGTGGGGCTTTGCCAAGCTCTCTGGAGTTTCGTTTTAATGATACTGATACTGATACAGGTACGATAGATCAGATTGAAATTCGCTCGGTGAAAATTAACGATAAATACGTTAACGTTGCCAATTACCTTTCAGCAGATACCCTCAATGATGGTCAAACATCTACAGTCGATGTCTCTGGCGCAGATTTTATCTTTGACGACTCCGAGCCAGCAGGATCAGAGTTTACCACAGGGGCAACACAAACATTCACAACGGGCGCTGATAAATATCGTGGCTATAATGGCACGTCGGATGAAGTTTTTGACTTGCTAGATGGCAATGATAACGCAGCACTCGGCTCTGGTGATGATAAAGTTAATGGCAATGATGGCAGGGATACAATCCGTGGCGGTGCAGGAAATGATCTTATTGCGGGCGGCGCGGATAATGATCGTCTTTATGGGCAGGATGGTAACGATAAAATTTATGGTGGCACTGGCAATGATATGCTGTTTGGTAATAACGGTGCGGACGAGTTGTTTGGTGGTGATGGAAACGATTCCTTAAGCGGCCATGATGGCGATGATATTTTGGTTGGTGGTACTGGGGCGGATCGTTTGAGTGGCGGCAATGATAATGACTATCTATTTGGCGGTGCGGATAATGATCAATTGGTCGGTGGCAATGGTGATGACACGCTTGATGGCGGTGATGGTGATGACTTAGCTTATGGTGGTTTAGGCAACGATTTTATAAATGGTGGTGATGGTGCAGACACGCTTGTCGGAAATGCGGGTGACGATATTATTCATGGTGATGATGGCAATGATTTAATTCTTGGGCGCGAAGATAACGATACGTTATTTGGAGGTGCTGGAGATGATTATATTTTGGCTGGTATTGGTGATGACACAGTAAACGGCGGAGGCGACAATGATCGTATAGTGGGTGGTGAGGTTCGATTAATAAATACGAATAACCAAGTATCTTACGATCCTACTCAAGATGGTGGTGGAACAGTCACGCAATTTAATGGCGGATTTATGCTGGATGGTAATAATTGGAAAAAAATTGTTTCAAATTTTACTATTACAGCCAACACAGTTCTTGAATTTGATTTTAAAAGCACGATTGAAGCAGAAGTAAGTGGTATTGGATTTGATACGGATGATTCAATTAGTAGCGCCACCACTTTTGAATTATATGGCACGCAAGGATGGGGCATACAAGCTTTTAATAACTATGATGGTTCAGGTGAGTGGACTCATTACAAAATAGATGTTGGATCGTATTTTACTGGAAATTTTTCAAGCCTTATTTTTGCAAATGATGATGACGGAAATCAGCCAGCAAATGGCACAGACGGTAACGCATTTTTCGCCAATATCATAATTTATGAAGACACGCTTTCCGATGATATTGATAATCTAAATGGTGGCGATGGTGACGATCAAATTCTTGGTAATAAAGGTGTCGATACACTTAATGGTGGTGCGGGCGATGATAACATTAGCGGCAATGATGGGGATGACATCATTAATGGCGATGCGGGGGCAGATACTCTTCATGGTGGTGCGGGGGCGGACATCCTAAATGGAGGCACTGGCAATGATGAAATATATGGCAATGATGGGGATGACGTTATCATCCTAGATGCGAATAATGACATTATTAATGGTGGCGCGGGTATTGATGTAATTGATGCATCTTCGCATACGGCATATGTTACCGTTGATTTAAGTGTCTTAACGGGACAGGTTACACGCCTAGGAACGGATACAATATCAAATGTTGAAAATTTAATTGGTACAAATTTCAATGATACTTTAGGTGGTGATTCTGGTGTTAACGTTATAACTGGTGGCACTGGTAGTGACAGAATTTACGGTAATGGTGGCGCGGATTTATTATATGGTGAAGCAGGGAATGATGATTTCTATGTTGAAGGAACAGAAGCCTATGACACGTTATTCGATGGCGGTGCGGATTATGATGAAATTCAATTTGATGCGGATTCTTATTTCAATTTAGCTTCAACTTTCACCGACGTCGAGCGTGTTGATATGAACGGTCATGATGCGTATGCACTTATAAATGATGGTCTTGATTTTTCAGGAATGATCGTCACGGCACGTGGTGATATCTTTGGTGATATAGGAAATGAAACTATTTCAGGTACAGAAAGTACAGATGATATTTTTGGGCTTGATGGTAATGATATTATCAATGGAAATGCAGGTAATGATTTCCTTTATGGCGGTGATGGAAACGATACGATCAATGGTGGCGCTGGTAATGATAGTATATACGGCGAAATTGGAGCCGATATCTTAAATGGTGATGATGGTGCGGATAATTTCTATTATGGTGGCACAGAGGCAGCGGGCGATACAGTTGATGGTGGCGCTGGATCTGATGATATTTATTTAAGCTCTAATATATTCTTAGACTCTACAACAACCTTTACCAACATGGAGCGCGTTGTCTTTTCTGGTTTTACAGCAACAGCTGTCACTAATGATAGCTTTAGTTTTGCTGGAATGACAGCCAGTGGCACGAGCCGCCTTTACGGGCAAGCAGGAAATGAAACAATCACGGGAACTGAAAGCACTGACGCTTTTTATGGTGGTCTTGGCGCGGATATCTTGAATGGTGGCGCAGGGAATGATGATTTCCATGTTGCGGGCAATGAATCGTTAGGCGATCAATATGATGGTGGCGCGGGAACGGATGATGAAATTCGCCTTTCTGCTGATGCTTATTTCAACAGCGCCAATAGTTTTGTGAATATGGAGCAATTTGTTTTCAACGGCTTTGATGCCTATGTCACCGCGGGGTCAACGGTTGATTTTTCTGACATGGTGCGTTCTTCGACAGGAAACATTATTGGCGATACAGGGAATGAAACCATCACAGGCATGGGGAATGCAGATACAATTTATGGATTAGGTGGAAATGATACTTTAAACGGCGGCGTAGGATCTGATTTTCTTTATGGCGGCGATGGCAACGACACCATTAATGGGGGGGCTAATAATGACCAAATATATGGTGGATTAGGCGCGGATATCTTGAATGGCGATGCGGGAAATGATGATTTTCGTTATGGTGGTAATGAAGCTTTAGGGGATACCGTTGATGGTGGCGCTGATTATGATGAGTTAGTTTTAACGGCTGATCTGTTCCTTGATCTAACAACGACATTTACCAATATGGAGCGTGTTGTTTTTGGCGGATTTACGATTACCGCAAATACAGGGACGGGTTTTGATTTAAGCGGTATGGTAAGAAACGGCAACTCTTTTCTGTATGGCCAAGCAGGATCAGAAAATATTACCGGTACGGAAAGCGATGATAATATCTATGGCCTTGAAGGGGCAGATATTTTAAACGGTAGTGCAGGTAACGATAACTTTTATGTCTCAGGGACAGAGTCAGCGGGCGATCAATATGATGGCGGCGCAGGAACGGATGATGAAATTATTCTTCTCGCTGATTCTTATTTTAATAGCGCCAATAGTTTTTTAAATATTGAACAAGTTGTGTTTGCTGGATTTGATATGCTGATTGAATCGGGTGCGACAGTTGATTTCACAGGGATTGATCGTTCGGGTACAGGAAGAATTATGGGCGCTGCGGGCAATGAAACAATTACCGGCATGGATAATGGCGATATTGTTCATGGTTTAGGTGGCGCAGATGTCATTAACACGGCTGCGGGCAACGATGATATTTATATTGGTGGTAACGAGGCTGCGGGAGATTCTATTAACGGCGGTACGGGATCTGACGATCTTTGGCTTTCTAGCAATGCGTTTTTAGATTTTACAACAACAATTACCAACATGGAACGTGTTGTTTTTAATGGTTTTACTATCACGGCAAATACGGGAACAGGTTTTAATCTTTCTGGCATGACCATCAGCGGAACGAGCTTGTTATACGGACAAGGTGGTAGTGAAACAATTACGGGTACAGAAAGTAACGATGATTTTTATGGTGGATTGGGCGCCGATATTTTAAATGGTGGCGGCGCGAATGATGATTTCTTCGTCGCTGGTGCTGAAGCATTAGGCGATATATACGATGGTGGCGCAGGAACCGATTACGTACGCATGACAGCAGATACAACATTCAATGCGGCAAATAGCTTTACAAGTATAAATGCTATTGTGAATGGTGGTTTTTCTATGAATTTAGCCGCAGGAGAAACGATTAATTTCTCTGGAATGAACCGGAGCGGTGCAGGTTTTGCGGTCGGAACCGCGAGTAATGAAACATATATTGGCTTTGAGAATGCTGATGCAGTGCGCGGTATGAGCGGCGCAGACACGATAAGCACAGGCAATGGAAATGACAGCATTTATGTGTCTGGCACAGACTCATTAGGTGATATTCTAGATGGTGGTGCGGGGACTGATTATCTTCGTTTGGAAGCCGATTCATATTTTAACAGCGCGAATACATTCACCAACATGGAAACAGTAATCTTTGGTGGCTTTAATATGATTGTTGACTCAGGTGCAACGGTGGACTTGTCGGGTTTGCTGCGCTCTGGAACGGGTCAGATACATGGTTCTGCTGGCAATGAAGATATTACGGGCATGAATAACAATGATATTATGTATGGCTTTGCCGGTGACGATATATTACGCGGTGGTAATGGCAATGATGACCTTTATGGCGGCGCAGATAATGATACTCTTTACGATGGTGACGGACTTGATGATTTATATGGCGAAGCTGGTGCAGATACATTTGTTTTTGAAAATGCGACAGCCTTTAACGATATTGACCGCGTACGTGATTTTTCCCTTGCTGAAAATGACGCGATAGATATCAAAGACTTACTCTCAGGTTACACATTCGGTGTTGATGACCTGACGGATTTTGTTCAAATATTAGATAATGGTTCACGGTCTGATATCTATGTTGATACCGCTGGCACAGGAACATTTGTGACGACGGATCGTGTTGCAACATTATACTCTATTACGGGTATTACGGATGAAGTCGCACTTGAAACTTCAGGACACCTTATTACACATTAAAAATTCTTCTTAATATATTCAATTGCCGTGCTATAAATACCGCATGAAACCTTTGGTTATAACAATGGGAGAGCCTGCGGGCATTGGCGGCGAACTGACGCTGAAAGCGTGGCGTGAACGAGACGTTTACAATCTTCCACCATTTTTCACGACTGATAATATAGATCGTTTAGCGGCAATTGACCCGAACGTTCCGCTAAAAGAAATCACTCATCCTGCCGAAGCTATTGACGTATTTAAGGAGGCATTGCCTGTCTTACAACTTTCTTTAAAAGAGAAACCACAAGCGGGTGTTTTAAACCCTGCTAATGGTGAAGCGGTTTTACGCTCTATTTCACAAGCCGTTGAACTTTGTCTCAATGGCCAAGCGGCAGGGGTTGTAACCAACCCGATTCATAAGGCGGCATTATATGATATTGGTTTTAACCATCCAGGTCATACAGAATATTTGGCACATTTGTGTGGCAAAAACGAAACACCGATCATGATGTTGGCGGCAAAAGATTTACGCGTTGTGCCGCTAACGGTGCATATCCCGTTAAAAGATGTTCCATCAAAAATAACGCAAGACTTAATCATTGAAAAAGTACACATTATTTATAGGTCATTGCAAAAAGATTTTGGTTTAAAGACGCCACATATCGCTGTGGCAGGATTGAATCCGCATGCAGGTGAAGAGGCGACAATTGGCACAGAAGACCGTGATGTCATTGCGCCTGCTATTCAAAAAATAAAAGCCGAAGGACTGAATGTGAGCGGCCCTTATCCCGCCGACACCATGTTTCATGAAGAGGCAAGGGCGCAGTATGATGTCGCGTTGGGGATGTATCATGACCAAGCATTAATACCGCTTAAAACGTTAGATTTTCATGGTGGCGTTAATATCACATTAGGGTTGTCTGTGGTTAGAACATCGCCCGATCACGGTACAGCGTTAGACATTACTGGTAAAGGAATTGCACGGGCAGATAGTTTTATTAATGCGATTAAAATGGCCGCAAATATCTCGATAAAACGTACTCACAAAGAATAAGTTCATATATGCGATACATAATATTATGCTTTTGTTTGTTCTTAAGTGCTTGTACTCAGCAAGCAAGTCACCTTCCATCATGGTGGCAACTTCCAGGGGCGTTAATTGGTAATACGATTGAAAATGCGGCTTATAATAAAAAACGAAATGCCGTTAAAAACTATGTTGTTAAACATTATGATGAATTGAAAATGGATGTTCAAAATGGCACGGGAGAGCATTTTGAAAAAATCTTATCACTAGCGGGAATTAAGCCAGCAGATAGGCCGAATGCCCGTAGAGAAATACAAGAAAATTATGCTACTTTATTTGAAAATACTGATCTTATTTCTAATATAATAATGCACAATTATACATCGCTTTATCGTGATAGAATTTATCGTCAAACAAAAACAATAAATGGTTTTTCTTACAACCAAGCTTATCAAATTATTCAAGATTTTATTGTGAAAGATATTGATGGATTTCATCATGCTGTCAAAGTCAGAAATCATCAATATTTTGATGATTTATCAAAAAAATTAACGATAGAGTCTTCTGAAAAAAATAATATGTTTTTAAATCACATATTTGATCAATATGATCAATTTTTTATCGAACCTGTTGTGGTGGGTATTATGGTGGTAAGCTAATGTTATCGCCCCCGAAACCTACGCCAGTTTTCTGCAGTTAGCTTCCAAACTTCACCATCCCTATGGTCGCCGCGCCACATTTCTTTTGTTGTTTTTAATAAAACCGAACCTGTTTTTTCCTTAACGCGGTGTGACCCAATATTATCTTTATAGTTATGGACGGTGATGGATACGAATTTCAATTCATCAAAAATGAAATCATTGACGGCTGCAATAGCTTCGGTCATTAAACCTTTGCCCCAATAAGGTTCTGCTAGCCAGAAACCGCGATCACCTAAGGTGTTTCTTGAACCAGGCACGACAATCTCCAACAGACCAATAGCTTGTTCGTTATAAAATATTGTCCATAGATGTGCTTTCCCCTCAGCCACTCTGGGTAAGGCTTCATTTCTATAAAACTGATAGCATCCATCTTCTGGCTGCGGCCAAGGGATGTTTTCGTTTAAATTCTTTACGATATTCCAATTATTAAAATGTTTTTGTAGCGCGTCTGCATCTTCCAATCTAAGGGGGCGTAATAAAAGGCGATCGGTCTGTAGCGTTGGAGTTTTGATTATTTTTCTCATAAGAAACATATTTTACTGGATTTATTCGAAAGGTTCAGCTAAATAATGATTATTCCCCTAGTTTCTTAGTGTTTTAAAGGCCTCACGGCTCTACGAACCTATGGTCAAAATGGGAAAAGCGTCTTCCCGCTTGCGGGAAAGGCAATATATAAGCAGGAGATTATAATGGCTAAAACTAATCCTATGGAATTTATTCAGCAGGTGAAGGCGGAGACCAAGAAGGTTGTTTGGCCGTCCCGTAAAGAAACAACAGTGAGCGTGATCGCGGTGTTTATTATGGTAACATTGGCGTCATTATTTTTGTTCTTCGCGGATCAGATTATCGCGTTTTTGATCAATTTTATTTTGAATTTGGGTAATTAAAAAAAGAAGGAAAAAGGCCATGGCAATGCGCTGGTACGTACTACATGTTTATTCAGGTTTTGAGAATAAAGTTAAGGAAGCAATTTTTGAAAAAGCGCGTAAGCTAAAGTTAAGCGACGCGGTTGAAGAAATCATGGTGCCCACTGAAGAAGTGGTTGAAGTTAAACGCGGTCAACGTGTTCAGGCAGAACGTAAATTCTTCCCTGGTTATGTTTTGGCAAAATTAGATATGAGCGACCAAGTTTGGCACATGGTGAAAGACACCCCAAAAGTGACAGGCTTTTTAGGCGGCGGTAACAAGCCCGTACCGATTAGTGAAAAAGAAGCGGCAGCTTTAATTAAACAAATTCAAGAAGGCGTTGATAGCCCACGTCCTTCTATCATCTTTGATATTGGTGAAGAAGTTAAAGTAGCCGATGGGCCATTTGCTTCTTTCAACGGTATTGTCGAAGAAATTGACGAAGAAAAAGCAAAGCTTAAGGTTTCTGTTTCTATCTTTGGCCGCGCAACACCTGTTGAGCTTGAATATTCCCAAGTTGAAAAGATGTAGTGTCCTTAAAATTACATAATAATTGACGAAAACGGTTAATCATTATATGGTTAGCCGTTTTTTTTTAATAAGGATGTATGTGTGAGTGATAGAGTTTTTCAAAAAGGTATCAGGCTAGCTTTTGAACTGGCTTACGATCGTCATGCTGATTTTTACAATCTTAAAGGCATGATTAATGTCGCTGACGGGCATAATTATCTTGAACATATATCTTTTCGTAATACCGCTATCAGGGTCGATAAAAATGGTGTAGTCACAAGTGAGCATCACGCCATGTTCGATTTAGGGGCGCGCGAATATATCCCCTTATCAGAGTCCACGCTTTTAGATATTCAAAAAGCACTTCAAACAATGGGCTTTGTAGATTTAGATTTAAGCGCGCGAGAAGCAAAAATTTATAGGCATATACAAAATGAAGTAGCCAATGCTTTAAACAGTTTAGAATCTAATCTTGATTTGGCAATTTCCAAGGGACTTTTATCATCAACGACGGCGCCACAACGTTTATCAATAGCTTAACCATTTTATGGATGAGTAGATGAAAACAATATATAGCTATGTTAATTCAATTGGCATGTATCTGTTCCAGCTTTATATTCAAGCGGCTGTGGGGCTTTTTTCCTTGCATAATTTCCCTGAAACACTATAAAACCCTTCTAAACGCTTGTAGTAGGTGTTTGTCTAAAATGATTAAGTCCATTAGACGGAGCTGTCCTACGAGCCTAACTTCAACGTGTTTTACGTTTCCCAATAAGCCGTTTCAACGACTTTAGGAGCGTAAAACCATTAAAAAAGGAAGCTAGAAATGGCAAAAAAAGAAGCACCAACAGGTTTTATTAACCTGATTATCCCCGCAGGGATGGCAAACCCTGCGCCGCCCGTCGGTCCAGCCTTGGGTCAACATGGCGTAAACATTAAAGCCTTCACCGATGATTTTAATTCTAAAACAGGTGACATGGAAAAAGGTATCCCGATTCCTGTCGTGATCTCGGTTTATAAAGATAAGTCATACGACTTCATCATGAAGCAGCCGCCAAATAGCTACTTCATCTTAAAAGCCTTAAAGTTGAAATCTGGTGCAAATACACCGGGGACTCAAGTTGCTGGCGTTTTAAAGAAATCACAGGTTAAGCAAATTGCGGAGAGCAAAATGCCCGACTTGAACGCAGTAGATATTGAAGGCGCGATGCGCATCATCGAAGGCTCCGCACGCTCCATGGGCGTCGAAGTTGTGGAGGGATAAGAACATGACAACTCATTCAAAACATATGAAAGCTGCAAACGAAAAATTTGATCGTGAAACGCTTTATTCTGTAGCAGACGCTGTGAAAATTCTTCAGGGATTATCAAAAGGACGTAAGTTTGATGAAACTTTTGATATTGCCATGAATTTAGGGATTGACCCAAAACATGCCGATCAACAAGTGCGCGGTATGACATCACTGCCGCATGGTACAGGCGCGACTGTTCGTGTTGCTGTATTTGCAAGAGATGCAAAGGCGGACGAAGCGAAAACAGCGGGCGCAGATATCGTTGGGGCAGAAGATCTGATGGATAAGATTAAAAACGGTGAAATGGATTTTGACCGTTGTATCGCGACACCAGATATGATGCCGATTGTTGGTCAATTAGGCCAAATTTTAGGGCCAAAAGGCATGATGCCAAACCCCAAATTGGGTACAGTGACACCAGATGTGAAAACAGCTGTTGAAGCGGCCAAAGGCGGCGCGATTGAATATCGTGCAGAGAAAACGGGTATTGTCCACGCAGGTGTTGGTAAAGCAAGCTTTGCTGAAAAGGACATCATTGAAAATATTAATGCCTTTATTGAAACAGTCCAAAAAGCCCGCCCAGCCGGTGCAAAAGGAACATTCATCAATAAAGTGACGCTTTCAACAACGATGGGCCCCGGGATCAAAATTGATCTTGATGCTTCTGCGGACCAAGCAAAAGCGGCTTAGTTTTTCTAAGACAACAATAATTTTTTGAAAAGGCGCGTCATTGTGATGCGCCTTTTTTTATGGGTGTTCATGTTGTTCATTGCGTAATATTTCGTTACTCTTATTTTGCAACAAAACGAAAGAGCTAAGTGATGAAAACAAAAGCAGCAATTGCCACCAAAGCGGGAGCGCCGTTAATCATTGAAACCATTGATCTTGAAGGGCCCAAAGCGGGTGAGGTGCTGGTGGAAAATATGGCGACGGGGGTTTGTCATACGGATGCTTTTACGTTGTCAGGGGATGATTCTGAAGGTGCTTTTCCTGCTGTGCTTGGACATGAAGGAGCGGGTATTGTTCGCGAAATTGGCGCGGGTGTGACGTCTGTTAAGGTAGGGGATCACGTTATTCCGCTTTATACGCCAGAATGTGGAGAGTGTAAATTTTGTCATCACCCCAAAACCAATTTGTGCCAGTCCATTCGCTCAACGCAGGGCGCTGGTTTAATGCCTGATGGTACAAGCCGTTTTTCGTTAAATGGTACGCCGATTATGCATTATATGGGCACATCAACTTTTTCTAATTTCACGGTTTTGCCCGAAATTGCGGTGGCGAAAATACGTAAAGACGCGCCATTTGATAAAGTCTGCTACATTGGCTGTGGCGTGACAACGGGCATTGGTGCGGTAGTGTATGATGCCAAGGTCGAGGAAGGCTCAACCGTTGCGGTCTTTGGTTTAGGCGGGATTGGCTTAAACGTTATTCAAGGCGCAAAAATGGTTGGTGCGTCAAAAATTATTGGGATTGATCTTAATCCTTCTAAAGTGGAATTGGCCCAAAAATTTGGCATGACAGACTTTATTAACCCAAGTGAAACACCAAATGTGGTTGAGGCGATTTGTGATCTCACCGATGGCGGCGTTGATTATTCCTTTGAATGTATTGGTAATGTGGATGTCATGCGCCAAGCGTTAGAGTGCTGTCATAAAGGTTGGGGAGAAAGCGTAATTATTGGTGTTGCAGGCGCAGGACAAGAAATTGCGACACGGCCGTTTCAATTGGTGACGGGGCGGGTTTGGCGTGGCTCTGCCTTTGGGGGGGCTCGCGGACGGACAGACGTGCCGAAGATTGTGGATTGGTATATGGATGGTAAGATCAATATTGATGATATGATCACGCACACCATGCCATTGGAAGATATTAACACCGCGTTTGATCTCATGCATGAAGGTAAATCAATCCGCAGTGTGGTTATTTACTAATGAAGAAAATTGAAAACCATAAATGCCACGGCGGCGATTTAAGTGTCTGGGAGCACGAGAGTGAAGCGCTTCAATGCACAATGCGCTTTTCGACCTTCTTGCCGCCCCAAGCCACACAAGGGAATGTGCCTTTTGTGACGTTTCTTTCTGGCCTTACATGTAATCACGAAAATTTCACAACCAAAGCGGGGGCTTATGGTTTTGCGGCGAAGCAAGGCTTGGCAATTATAGCGCCAGACACCTCGCCGCATGGCGACGATGTGCCTGACGATGCGGAGTCTTATGATTTTGGAAAAGGCGCAGGTTTTTATATCAATGCGACGCGCCAACCATGGGTAAAAAATTATCAAATGGAACAATATGTTGCAGAAGAATTACAAAATCTTGTGTGCAATGAATTTCCGCTAGAAAGAGACCGACAAGGCATTATGGGGCATTCGATGGGCGGGCATGGGGCGTTGACGCTGGCGTTAAAATACCCTCAAACTTATAAATCTGTGTCGGCTTTTTCGCCAATTGTCGCGCCATCGCAAGTGCCGTGGGGGCAAAAAGCTTTCTCACGCTATTTAAGCGATGATGAAGCTGAATGGCTTAATCATGACGCCTGTCATTTAATGTTAAAATCATGTCCGCGTGAGGAATATCCAGCTATTCTTATTGACCAAGGATTGGATGACAAGTTTTTAAAAGAGCAATTGAAACCAGAATTATTTGAGGCGGCCTGTCAGCAAGTAAAACAGCATTTAATCCTTCGTTTACATGAAGGCTACGATCACAGTTATTATTTCATTCAAAGCTTTATGGGTGATCATATAAGGCACCATAATAGAATATTGATAAAAACATCTTGACGCATGAATTTTAATCGCTATAACAGCGTTAATTCTGTCCAAGACTGCAGGGGTGGAGCACACTTAATAAACCTGCAATAGATAGGGTTAACTGACGAAATAGTTTGTAGATATCAGACTATTTTATTATTTAACTCAGATATTATTTTGGACAGGCGGCTCTCTTGTAGGCCGCTTTTATTTTGGTTGAGATTTAAAATTAGTTTGGCCTTCGGGGGTTTACCCGCTTGAGGCTTATAAAAAAAAGTGACGAAGGAACGAAAAAATGGCGATGACACGTGCCGCGAAACAGGCAGAAATTGAAGAGCTTAAGGGCCGTATGGATGGCGCAGAAATTATTGTTTTGGCGCAAAATGCAGGCCTTGATGCGAAAAGCATTACGGAATTACGTCTTGAAATGCGTAAAGAAGATGTTGGTTTTAAGATTGTTAAAAACACATTAGCGAAAATCGCGGCTAAAGGCGGTAATGCAGAGCAGATTTCGGATATGTTTGCGGGGCCTGTTGGTATGGCTACGGCGGCTGATCCTGTTTCGGGCGCGAAAGCGGCTCAAGCCTTTGCGAAGAAAAATGACAAGTTTGTTGTTTTGGGCGGTGTTTACGGTGATAAAATTTTGGATGCGGCGGCGGTTGAAGCCTTATCTAAAATGCCAAGTCTTGAAGAATTGCGTGCAACAATTGCGGTAATGGTTATGGCGCCAGCAAGTCAAATTGCTTCTGCTGTAAATGCCCCTGCAGGCAAGGTTGCGGGTGCGGTTAAGGCTGTTGCTGAAAAGGCTGAAGCCTAAGTTTAAAGATTTAAGAATTACTAAAATTTTAATTTGAATACATTTTTACAAGGAGAAAAGAAAATGGCAAATGTAGCAAAACTAGCTGAGGAAATTGTAGCTTTAACTTTGATGGAAGCATCAGAGCTGACAAATATCCTTAAAGATGAATATGGAATTGAAGCAGCGGCAGCAGCAGTTGCAGCAGCTCCAGCAGCAGCCAATGACGGTGGTTCTGCAGAAGAAAAAACAGACTTTGATGTTATCTTGGCTTCTGCTGGTGGTAACAAAATCGCTGTGATTAAAGAAGTTCGTGGTATTACAGGCCTTGGTCTGAAAGAAGCGAAAGACTTGGTTGAAGGTGCTCCGAAGCCGCTTAAAGAAGGCGCGAAGAAGGACGAAGCTGAAGAAATCAAGAAGAAGCTTGAAGAAGCTGGCGCGACTGTCGAACTTAAATAGTCTTGTTTTAAATAACTTATGTCTTGCCCCGCGGTGGGGTGAGGCATTCTTTAGTTTTTAAACAAGTTTCTATTTAGGGGTGGACATTGGAATTTATTTCATTTAAGTAACAGACAAATTTTAAGGCGAGGGCGTATCTGTCCATCGCCTTAAGTTGTTTTTCTCATTAGAAAAACCTACGAGTATTATTTTAGCGGCAAACGCTCAGCACGAAAGCGATACTGAAACAGGCTTTCACTTTGCTCACTTTATTAGGCCTTAAGGCGCGTAAATGCCCTGTGGCTATTATTTTAAAAGCCGTCATGTGCCCTTTGTTTTTTTATGAGGCCGCGAAGACGCTACGACAAAATTACAATTTCGGGTCATGGCTCGATCATAAATAATGCGGCCTCGGGCGAATGATTGCCTTAAGGTTAAAATAAATAAGGAACGCAATAATCATGGCAAAAAAAGCAGATAAATCAGCGAAAGTTTTAGGCGCAAAGTTAGATGTGACGCGAGGTCACACGGGTGTGGCCAACGATATTAATTCTTACACAGGTCGCCGCCGTGTGCGCCGTTCTTTTGGTAAGATCCGTGAAGTGGCGACAATGCCAAACCTGATTGAAGTGCAGCGTGACTCTTATGAATCTTTCTTGCAGCAAGGTATCCCTGTTGCAGATCGCTTCATGCAGGGCTTGCACAAAGTTCTAACGGAAGTTTTCCCGATTAAAGATTTCTCCGATAAGGCTGAGATTGATTACGTTTCTTACGAGTTAGAGCAACCTAAGTACGATGTTGAGGAATGTCAGCAACGTGGCATGACATTCTCTGCGCCATTGCGTGTGACGCTTCGTCTGTCTGTGTTTGATGTCGATGAAGATACAGGCTTGCGCTCTATCCGTGATATTAAAGAGCAAGATGTTTACATGGTGGATATGCCGCTTATGACAGATAACGGCACATTTGTTGTGAACGGTACAGAGCGTGTGATTGTTTCGCAAATGCATAGATCACCGGGTGTGTTCTTTGACCATGATGGCGGTAAAACGCACGTATCTGGTAAATACTTATTCTCAACCCGTGTTATTCCTTATCGTGGTTCATGGCTTGATTTTGAATTTGATGCGAAAGACTTAATGTATGTGCGTATTGACCGCCGCCGTAAGTTGCCTGTAACAACATTCATGCGCGCGTTAGATTCAGAAGCAACAGCAAAATATCGCTTGGATTGTGAAGCAAATGACAAGCCAGTTGATCCGATGATGGTTCAGGGTATGTCAAACGAAGAAATTTTGAGCACGTTTTATGAAACAGTTGCTTATGTGAAGGAAAAAGAAGGTTGGAAAACACCTTTTAATCCTGAAAGCTACCGCGGTGTAAAATTGTCGCATGATCTTGTGGATGCGAAAACGGGCGATGTTGTTGCCGAAGCGGGTGACAAAATCACACCGCGTAAAGGTAAGAAAATGGTCGAAGCGGGCATGACGCATATTCTTGTACAGGATGAAATGCTGCAAGGAAGCTATTTGGCGGAAGATATCTTTGATGCAGAAACAGGTCAGGTTTATTTTGAAGCTGGTCATGAAATCACCGAAGAAGATTTGGCGCAATTAGAAGAGTTTTCAATTAAAACACTGCCAATTTTGGCGATTGATCATGTGACTGTTGGGCCATTTGTGCGTAACACAATGCAAGTTGATAAATGTGAAACGCGTGAAGAAGCGTTGATCGATATTTATCGTGTGATGCGTCCAGGGGAGCCGCCGACAGTTGAATCTGCGGAAGCTTTATTCCACTCACTTTTCTTTGATGCGGAACGTTATGACTTATCTGATGTTGGTCGTAATAAAATGAATACGCGTCTTGATTTGAATACGCCTGATGAAGTGCGTGTTTTGACCAAGGGCGACATCATTGCGATGCTACAATATTTGCATGGCCTAAAAGATGGTCGCGGCGAAGTCGATGATATTGATAACCTTGGTAATCGTCGTGTGCGTTCTGTTGGGGAATTGATGGAAAACCAAATCCGTGTTGGTTTGCTTCGCATGGAGCGCGCCATTCGCGAGCGTATGTCTTCTGTTGAGATTGACACTTACATGCCACATGATTTGATTAACGCGAAGCCTGCTGCGGCCGCTGTGCGTGAGTTCTTTGGCTCAAGCCAATTGTCACAATTTATGGACCAAACAAATCCATTATCTGAAATTACACACAAACGTCGTCTATCGGCGCTTGGACCAGGTGGTTTAACGCGTGAGCGTGCAGGCTTTGAAGTGCGTGACGTTCACCCAACCCACTATGGACGTATTTGTCCGATTGAAACGCCAGAGGGGCCAAACATTGGTTTGATTAACTCTCTTGCGACTTTCGCACGTGTGAATAAATATGGTTTCATTGAAGGGCCTTACCGCCGCGTTGAAAACGGATCTGTAACAGACGAAGTGATTTATATGTCTGCCATGGAAGAAGCCAAATATACTGTTGCGCAAGCAAATGCCGAGCTAACTGATAAAGGTGGCTTTGAAGACGAGCTGGTTTCTTGTCGTAAGGGCGGTGAAAACTTGATGTCACAGCCGGAAGCGATTGAATTTATGGATGTTAGCCCGAAACAGATTGTATCTGTGGCGGCGTCGCTCATTCCATTCCTTGAAAATGATGATGCGAACCGTGCTTTGATGGGATCAAACATGATGCGCCAAGCTGTCCCACTTCTTAAGGCTGAAGCGCCTTTGGTTGGTACAGGGATGGAAGCAACTGTGGCGCGTGACTCTGGCGCGGCTGTCACGGCGCGTCGTTCTGGTGTTGTGGTGCAGATAGATGCGAACCGTATTGTTATTCGCGCAACGGAAGAGTTAGATGCTTCTGAAGCGGTTGTTGATATATATAAAATGCGTAAGTTTGAACGCTCAAACCAATCAACTTGTATCTTGCAAAAACCACTCGTAAAAGTGGGTGATGAGATCCGCGCGGGTGATATTATCGCTGATGGTCCTTCAACAGATATGGGTGAGCTGGGCTTGGGGCGTAACGTTCTTGTCGCGTTCATGCCTTGGAATGGCTACAACTTTGAGGACTCCGTCCTCTTGTCTGAGCGTATCGTGAAGGACGATGTTTATACTTCTATTCATATTGAACAATATGAAGTGATGGCGCGTGACACGAAGTTGGGAACGGAAGAAATCACACGTGATATTCCAAATGTGGGTGAAGAAGCCCTCAAGCATTTGGATGAATCAGGTATTGTTCACATTGGCGCCGAAGTGGGGCCGGGCGACATTTTGATTGGTAAAGTCACACCAAAAGGTGAAAGCCCAATGACGCCAGAAGAAAAACTTCTTCGTGCGATCTTTGGTGAGAAGGCGGCGGATGTGAAAGATACATCATTGCGCTTGCCTTCTGGTGCGGTTGGTACAATTGTTGATGTTCGTGTCTTTAACCGTCGCGGCGTTGATAAAGATTCTCGTGCAATGGCGATTGAGCGTGAAGAGATTGAGCGTTTGGCAAAAGACCGCGATGATGAACGCCGTATTTTGGAAGATGGTTTCTATGGTCGTTTAGAAGAAGTTCTTGTCGGTCAAACGGTTGCAAAAGCTTACAAAGATGGCGGTGTCAAAAAAGGTGATAAGCTAACCAAAGCTGTCTTGATGGACATGAAACGTGGCCATTGGCGTGAGTTGGTTGTCGAAGACGATAAAGTCATGGAGCAAATCGAAGCCATGATCAAAACCGTTGATAATTCTGTCGATGACATTAAAGAGCGTTTCGAAAACAAAGTTGAAAAACTTCAGCGTGGCGATGAACTCATGCCTGGCGTGATGAAGATGGTTAAGGTCTTTGTTGCGATTAAACGCAAAATGCAGCCAGGGGATAAAATGGCTGGGCGTCACGGTAACAAAGGGGTTGTCTCCCGTATTATGCCTGTCGAAGACATGCCTTATACAGAAGACGGAACGCCTGTTGATATCGTGCTAAACCCGCTTGGGGTTCCATCACGGATGAACGTCGGGCAAATTTTGGAAACGCATTTGGGTTGGGCTTCGGTCAATCTTGGTCAGCAAATTGGGGATATGATTGATAACTTCAATGATAAAAAAGCCCCTGCGGCTGGCGAAGTAAAAGAGCTTCGCGGTAAACTTCACGAAGCTTATGGCGACATGGAAATGGACGCGAAAGTATCAAAACTTGATGATGTCGAAGTTGTTGAGATGGCGAACAACCTTCGTAAGGGTGTGCCGATGGCAACGCCTGTCTTTGACGGCGCGGTTGAAGCGGACATTGATGTCTTGCTAGAAGAAGCTGGCTTGGAAACAACAGGTCAAATGACTTTGATTGATGGCCGTACGGGAGAGAAATTTGACCGTAAGGTGACTGTCGGTATCATTTACATGTTGAAACTCCATCACTTGGTAGATGATAAGATCCACGCGCGCTCTATCGGGCCGTATTCACTCGTGACGCAACAACCATTGGGTGGTAAAGCGCAATTTGGTGGTCAGAGATTCGGTGAGATGGAATGTTGGGCGCTTCAAGCGTACGGCGCGGCCTACACGCTACAAGAAATGCTGACCATTAAATCAGATGACGTAGCGGGTCGTTCGAAAGTGTATGAAAGCATTGTTCGCGGTGAAGATACATTTGAAATCGGTGTGCCAGAGTCATTCAACGTTCTAACGAAGGAATTAAAAGCCTTGGGATTGAATGTTGATATGAAACAGTCAGGTAATAATTAATAAACATACAGCCTTCGCTTAAATTAAGAGCGAAGGCATTTTTGAGAATTTAATAAGAATTAAATAAAGCGCGATCAGGAGCGAAATTATGAACGAACTAATGAACCTATTCGGTAATCCTCAAGGCCCACAAAGCTTTGATTCCATCCGTATTGCTTTGGCCTCACCAGAGCAGATTATGAGTTGGTCTTTCGGAGAAGTAAAAAAGCCGGAAACAATTAACTACCGTACGTTTAAACCTGAAAAAGATGGTCTTTTCTGTGCCCGTATCTTTGGCCCTGTAAAAGATTACGAATGTCTTTGCGGTAAATATAAACGCATGAAATATAAAGGGATTATTTGTGAAAAATGTGGCGTCGAAGTCACATTGACCAAAGTGCGTCGTGAGCGCATGGGGATCATTGAGCTTGCGTCTCCTGTTGCGCATATTTGGTTCTTAAAATCTTTACCGTCACGTATTGGTTTGATGACCAACATGACATTGAAAGAGCTTGAAAAAGTTCTTTATTTTGAAGCGTATTTGGTTGTTGAGCCGGGCATGACTCCTTTAAAGCCAATGCAGCTTCTCTCTGAGCAGGAATATATGGATGCACAAGATGAGTATGGGGAAGAAAATTTCCGTGCAGGCATTGGTGCCGAAGCGATCAAAGAAGTTTTGATGGCGATTGATCTTGAAGAAGAATTAGCCAATACCGAAGAAGATTTGCGTGAAACGGGATCGGAAGCAAAACGTAAAAAATACGTGAAGCGTATTAAATTATTGGAAGCTTTCATTCACTCTGGGACGCGTCCTGAATGGATGATTTTGGATGTCGTTCCTGTGCTTCCGCCAGAATTACGTCCGCTTGTGCCGCTCGATGGTGGTCGTTTTGCGACATCTGATTTGAATGATCTATACCGCCGTGTAATTAACAGAAATAACAGACTTAAGCGTTTGATGGAACTTCGCGCACCTGACATTATCGTGCGGAATGAAAAACGTATGTTACAAGAATCTGTTGATGCGCTTTTCGATAATGGCCGCCGTGGTCGCGTGATCACAGGCGCGAATAAGCGTCCATTGAAATCACTCTCTGATATGTTGAAAGGGAAGCAAGGGCGTTTCCGTCAAAACCTTCTTGGGAAGCGTGTTGATTATTCTGGTCGTTCCGTGATTGTTGTGGGGCCGGAATTGAAATTACATCAATGTGGTATTCCAAAGAAAATGGCGCTCGAGCTATTCAAACCGTTCATCTATAACCGTTTAGAAGTTTACGGTATGGCGACAACGGTTAAGGCCGCGAAGAAGATGGTGGAAAAAGAACGCCCTGAAGTTTGGGATATCCTAGAAGAAGTTATCCGTGAACATCCGGTCATGTTGAACCGTGCGCCGACACTTCACAGGCTTGGTATCCAAGCGTTTGAACCAGTATTGATTGAAGGTAAAGCGATTCAGCTTCACCCATTAGTTTGTACAGCCTTTAACGCTGACTTTGATGGTGACCAAATGGCTGTTCACGTACCGCTTTCGATCGAAGCGCAATTGGAAGCCCGTTGCTTGATGATGTCGACCAACAACATCCTTTCTCCTGCGAATGGTAAGCCGATTATTGTGCCATCACAGGATATTGTTTTGGGTTTGTATTACATGACAATTGCTCGCGATGGCATGGCAGGAGAAGGTATGATCTTCCGAGGCCCCGGTGAAATTCAGCATGCGATTACGGAAGGTCATTTGCACCTTCATGCGAAAATCAAATGTCGTTATCATACAATAGATGAAGACGGTAAAAAAATCACGACGCTAGTTGATTCAACCGCGGGTCGTATGTTGTTCTCTGAACTTTTGCCACGTCACCCACAAATCTCTTTTGATGAGATCAATAAAGTGATGACGAAAAAAGAGCTGACCAATTTGATTGATGTTGTTTATCGTCACTGCGGCACAAAAGAGACCGTTATTTTCTGCGACCGTATGATGAAACTTGGTTTCCGTCACGCTTGTGTTGCGGGTATCTCGTTTGGTAAATCGGATTTGATTATTCCTGAAACAAAAGCAAAACTGGTTCAAGACGCGACAGATAAGGTCGCTGAATACGAGCAACAATATCAAGATGGTTTGATCACGAAAGGTGAAAAATACAACAAGGTTGTCGATATCTGGTCAAAATGTACCGACGATGTCGCTGATGAGATGATGGCGATTATTTCAGATGTTGAAAAAGCTGGCTTGAACAGTGTTTACATGATGGCGCATTCTGGGGCGCGTGGTAGTGCGGCGCAGATTCGTCAATTGGCGGGGATGCGTGGTTTGATGGCTAAGCCGTCTGGTGAAATCATTGAAACACCTATTATCTCAAACTTTAAAGAAGGCCTTTCTGTTCTTGAGTACTTTAACTCTACCCACGGGGCGCGTAAGGGTCTTGCGGATACGGCGTTGAAAACAGCAAACTCCGGTTATTTGACGCGTCGTTTGGTTGACGTTGCGCAAGACGCGGTTGTGATTGAACAAGATTGTGGTACCGAAGAAGGTATTACAATTGGCGCAGTTATGAGTGGCGCAGATGTTGTCGTTTCCTTGGCGGAGCGTATCTTGGGACGTGTTCCTGCGGCAGAAGTGAAGAACCCGCTTACAGGTGAGGTCATTGTGCCTGCCGGTGAAATTATTGATGAAGTCACATCGGAACAAATTGAAACAGCTGGTATTGACCAATTAAAAGTGCGCTCGGTCCTGACCTGTGAAACACGGACGGGTGTTTGTGCAACATGTTATGGTCGTGATCTGGCGCGTGGTACGCCTGTGAATATGGGTGAAGCGGTCGGCGTTATGGCGGCACAATCTATTGGTGAGCCTGGGACACAGCTAACGATGCGGACATTCCACATTGGTGGTGCGGCGCAACGTGGTGTTGAAACATCATCCTACGAAGCAGCTGTCGACGGTAAAATTCAATTGAACCATGCAAACACAGTGACGAATTCTGAAGGAATTGCGATTGTGATGGGACGTAATACGGAGATTGTCTTGCTTGATGGTAGTGGCAAGGAACGTGCAACGCACCGTGTACCATATGGCGCGCGCTTGTTGGTCGAAGACGGCGCGAGTGTTAAAGCAGGTGATAAAATGGCCGATTGGGACCCATTCACGATGCCAATCGTGACAGAAAAAGACGGTATTGCGAAATTCTTTGATTTGGTCGAAGGCGTTTCTTTGGCGGATCAAACAGATGAAGCAACAGGTATTTCGTCGAAGGTTGTTATTGACTGGCGTAGTCAGCCAAAAGGTGGTGATTTAAAACCACGTGTTGGCATCGTTGATGGCAAAGATAATGTCATGAAACTGGCCAATGGTTTGGAAGCAAACTACTTCATGTCTACAGATGCGATTTTATCGGTCGAGAATGGATCGGAAGTTAAAGCCGGAGACATCATTGCGCGTATCCCGCGTGAGACATCTAAAACCCGTGATATTACGGGTGGTCTGCCACGTGTGGCTGAGTTGTTTGAAGCGCGCCGTCCAAAAGATTTTGCGATTATTTCTGAAATTGATGGTCAGGTTGAGTTTGGTAAAGATTATAAAACCAAGCGCCGTGTGATTGTTAACCCAACAGATGCCACGATGGAACCTTCTGAGTATTTAATCCCTAAAGGCCGCCACATGGCGGTTCAAGAAGGTGATTTTGTCCGTAAGGGTGATCCATTATTGGATGGTGCTTTGGTGCCACATGATATTCTTGATGTGATGGGCGTTGAAGCGTTGGCGGAGTACCTTGTGAACGAAATTCAAGATGTTTATCGTCTACAAGGGGTTAAAATCAACGATAAGCATATTGAGGTGATCTCGCGTCAAATGATGCAGAAAATTGAAATCTCTGAAGTCGGTGATACGACTTTATTGGTTGGTGAGCATGTTGATCGTGATGAATATGAAGCGATTAATAAAAAGGCTGTTGGCGAAGGCCATCAACCTGCGGTTGGTAAGCCAGTCTTGCAAGGTATTACAAAAGCGTCGTTGCAAACACGTTCGTTCATTTCTGCGGCATCATTCCAAGAGACAACCCGTGTTCTTACCGAAGCGGCTGTGAATGGTAAAGTAGATGAGCTTTATGGCTTAAAAGAAAATGTTATTGTTGGGCGCTTGATCCCAGCAGGAACAGGTGCTTATGTGAATAAAATTCGCAAAGTTGCCGCAGACCGCGATAAAATCACCTTGGCTGCTCAACAGCAGGCTGCTGCAATTGAAGCTGAAGAAGCCGAAGCCGCACGCGCCTTGGAAGCGCCGACGGAAGATTCTGGTGATATGCCAGAAGCTGCAAACGGTTAAGCTTATATGGGGCATAAAGCTCTAACGGGCCTATGTCTTTGAAATAAGAAATAATATGAGAAAGCGGTCTTTTGGCCGCTTTTTTATATTTAAATGGTGGACGGCTTGCTGTTATTGGTCAAAATTCACGATATTAATCACGAAATTTCTTGATAAAATGTGAAAAGACATGTTTAGTCTATAGTGAATTCAATAATGAGTTCACTATTAATTGGCATAGATGGCGTATATTACAGATTTTTACGTAATATTTTTAAGCTGGACGTGCCGCATACTAAATATGATAAAGGATATCAATTATGGCTACAGGTAAAGTTAAATGGTTCAACCCACAAAAAGGTTTTGGTTTTATTGAACCATCAGCAGGCGGCGGAGACGTTTTCGTTCACATTACAGCAGTTCAAGCTGCAGGCCTTCAAGGTCTTGATGATGGACAAGAAATTGAATATGAACTTCAAGAAGAAAAAGGTAAGCAATCTGCGACTAACTTGAAAGTTGCTGCATAGTCTTTTTTAAAGAATTAAGAATCCTAAGAAGCGGTCTTATGACCGCTTTTTTGTTGCCGTTTGACGGTCGAGGCAATAAAATTTTAGCATGATGATTAAACTGATATTTTTCAAAGGCTTAGTTATGTTTTTGCTGTGTTTCGTAAATAAATCAACTCAAGGGCAAAAAAATCGCTAACAAGTGCTTGACGTGACCAGTCTTTTCGCCTTATAGTCCGCCCAAATTCATGAATCGGATGGGTTGGCTGTAATGCCTTCTTTTGATGGTGTTAGACGCAGCTCGATTTTCTTGAATTAGTGAAAGATAGTTTATTTTGAAGCAATAGAGGTTGAAATGTTTCAAGATGCCGCACGAAAATACTGGATTTGAAGACGAAAAACGTCATTAAAATAAAACAAATTCTTTTCGTGCTTTTTTTCGCTTAATAACCATCCGACATTTTTAAGGGGCAGTGATCCGTAAAAGGTGAGGCGCTTTGATAGAATAAACTTTCGCGAGAGCGGAGATAGAAATTTAAGAAGGGGCTTTTAATGCCAACAATAAATCAACTCGTTCGTAAGCCACGCCTTATTGGCGGTAAGAAGGCGATGAAGTCTAAAAAGAACCGTGCTTTGAATCAAAACCCGCAAGTTCGTGGCGTTTGCACGCGTGTCTATACAACCACGCCAAAGAAACCTAACTCTGCCTTGCGTAAAGTGGCAAAGGTGCGTTTGACGACAGGTATGGAAGTTATTTGCTATATCCCAGGTGAGGGGCACAACCTTCAAGAGCACTCCGTTGTGTTGGTGCGCGGCGGTCGTGTTAAAGATTTACCGGGTGTTCGTTACACAGTTATTCGTGGAACATTGGATACTCAAGGTGTTAAAGACCGTAAACAGTCACGTTCACGCTACGGCGCGAAACGTCCTAAGTAATTTAGAAGAAAATAAAGGTTATTTGATATGTCACGTAGGCACGCAGCAGAAAAAAGAGACATTCTTCCAGATCCAAAATTTGGAGATAAAGTTTTGTCTAAATTCATGAACAATCTTATGTTGGATGGTAAAAAATCAGCCGCTGAGAAAATCGTTTATGGCGCAATAGAGGTTATGGACGAAAAAGGTCAGTCTATCGCAACAGAGGAAACTGAAGGCGAAGAAGGTTCTGCCGCTGCTGGTGGTTCTTCCAAGGGGCTTGGTGTTTTTCACAAGGCGCTTAAAAAAGTTCGTCCGCAGGTTGAGGTTCGTTCCCGCCGTGTTGGTGGCGCGACTTATCAGGTGCCTGTTGAGGTCAGCGTTCACCGTGGTACAGCTCTAGCAATGCGTTGGTTGATCGGTGCTGCGCGTAAACGCTCAGAGAATACAATGATTGAGCGTTTGGCGGGTGAGTTGCTTGATGCCGCTAATGATCGTGGTAATGCGGTTAAGAAGCGTGATGATACACATAAAATGGCAGAAGCGAATAAGGCTTTCGCTCACTACCGCTGGTAGGTAATCGTTTAAACGAATTAATAAAGATATAGAGAAAAAAATGGCACGCGAACATAATATTGAAAATTACCGTAACTTTGGGATCATGGCGCACATTGATGCGGGTAAAACAACATGTACCGAGCGTATTCTTTTCTACTCAGGGAAGTCACATAAAATTGGTGAGGTGCATGATGGTGCTGCCACGATGGATTGGATGGAGCAAGAGCAAGAGCGCGGTATTACAATTACTTCTGCTGCAACCACAACATTTTGGGATGCGGCGCCGGGCGGTAACTTTGATGGTCAACGTTTCCGTTTGAACATTATTGATACCCCGGGGCACGTTGATTTTACTATTGAGGTTGAGCGTTCTTTACGTGTTCTTGATGGTGCGATTGCTGTCTTCGATGCGAACGCAGGCGTTGAGCCGCAAACTGAAACAGTTTGGCGTCAAGGCGATAAATACAGTGTTCCACGTATGTGTTTCGTTAATAAGATGGATAAGATCGGTGCTGATTTCTACAATACTGTTGAAATGATTATTGACCGTTTGGGCGCGACACCTTTGGCAATTCAATTGCCGATAGGGGCAGAGAATGATTTCGCTGGCCACATCGATTTAATCAAAATGAAGGCTATTACATGGGATGGGGAGCAGCTCGGCGCGACATATGGCGAAAGCGATATTCCTGCTGATATGCTTGATAAAGCCAATGAGTGGCGTGAAAAGATGATTGAAACAGCGGTTGAAATGGATGATGCCGCAATGGAAGCGTATTTGGAAGGCAATGAGCCTGACGAAAAGACGCTAAAAGAATGTATTCGTAAAGGAACAATTGCAAATAAATTTGTTCCTGTGCTCTGTGGATCTGCTTTTAAGAATAAGGGTGTTCAAACACTTCTTGATGCGGTTGTTGATTTCTTGCCGTCACCAATTGATATCGGTGAGACAAAAGGTGTTGCGATTGACTCTGATGAGCCGATGGGCCGTATGCCCTCTGATGATGAGCCTTTCTCTGCGCTTGCTTTTAAAATTATGAATGACCCATTTGTGGGATCATTAACATTCGCGCGTATTTATTCAGGTAAAATTGAATCTGGCTCTTACGTTCAGAATTCTGTGAAAGATAAGCGTGAGCGCGTTGGTCGTATGTTGTTGATGCACTCTAACAACCGTGAGGAAATCACAGAAGCGTTTGCTGGTGATATTGTTGCGTTTGTTGGTATGAAAGATACAACGACCGGAGATACGTTATGTGATGCCGCTAAGCCTGTCGTGCTTGAGCGTATGGAATTTCCTGAGCCTGTTATTGAGATTGCGGTTGAGCCTAAAACAAAGGCTGACCAAGAGAAAATGTCTACTGCGTTGCAACGTTTGGCAGCAGAAGATCCTTCTTTCCGTGTGAAGGTTGATCATGAATCGGGTCAAACAATCATCGCGGGTATGGGTGAGCTTCACTTGGATATTCTTGTGGATCGCATGAAGCGTGAATTTAAAGTGGAAGCGAATATTGGTGCACCGCAAGTTGCTTACCGCGAAACAATTTCGCGTGAAGCCGACGTTGACTACACGCACAAGAAGCAATCAGGTGGGTCGGGTCAATTTGCGCGCGCGCAATTTAAATTGCGTCCTTCTGTTGCAGGTGAAGATGGTGAGAGACCTGATTATAACTTCATCAATAAAATTGTTGGCGGTAATATCCCAAAAGAATATATCCCAGGCTTTGAAAAGGGAATCGTGATGGCAAAGGCCACAGGTATTATGGCGGGATTCCCTGTTATTAATATTGAGGTTGAGCTTTACGATGGGGCATATCACGATGTTGACTCGAGTGCTCTAGCATTTGAAATTGCTGCGCGTTCAGCATTCAAGGAGGCTATGCAAAAAGCCGGCCCGCAGTTGCTTGAGCCAATGATGAAGGTTGAAGTTGTCACCCCTGAAGATTACATGGGTGATATTATTGGTGACTTGAACTCTCGCCGCGGCCAAGTCAATGAGATGACGGATCGTGGTAATGCGAAGGTTGTCACAGCATTTGTTCCGTTATCAAGTATGTTTGGCTATATCAATACATTGCGTTCAATGTCACAAGGGCGTGCGCAATACACAATGATTTTCGCTCATTACGAGCCAGTGCCACAGGCAGTTGCTGACGAAGTAAGAGAAAAGTTAGCTGGTTAAGAATAAAAGAATATTTTCAAAAGGAGAAATTAGAAAATGTCTAAGGAAAAGTTTGAACGTAATAAGCCGCACTGTAATATCGGCACAATTGGTCACGTTGACCATGGTAAAACAACATTAACAGCAGCGATTGCGAAGTTATACGGCGCAGGTGAAGCGGTTGATGCGATTGATAAAGCGCCAGAAGAAAAAGCACGTGGGATCACAATCTCC
>CALDTV010000021.1 GCA_937923625.1 uncultured Alphaproteobacteria bacterium | reverse complement strand
CTGTCGGGATCAGTGGATCTGTGATGATTGTGAGTGATACTCAATATTCGGACAGTGAATACCAGGAAGGACGGGTCTATTTAGTTGATACGAATACAAATGCGATTTTATTCACACTGGATAACCCGACGCCCGGAGGTGTTGATAATTTTGGAAATAGCGTGGCGATCGACGGCAATTATGCGATTGTTGGGGCGCTATTTGATGATACAACAGGAACTGATTCAGGTTCCGCTTATATCTATGATGTGACGACGGGGAACTTGCTTTTCACGCTGGATAACCCGACACCTAGGAATGGTGATTATTTTGGTTCTAGCGTGGCGATCGATGGCAATTATGCGATTGTTGGGGCGCTATTTGATGATACAACAGGCGGTAATTCAGGGTCCGCCTATATCTTTGATGTGACGACAGGGAATTTGCTTTTCACATTGGATAACCCAACACCTGGGGCTAATGATTTATTTGGGAACGGCGTGGCGATTGATGGCAATTATGCGATTGTTGGGGCGCAATTTGATAATACAACAGGTATTGATTCAGGCTCCGTCTATATCTTTGATGTGACGACAGGGAATTTACTTTTCACACTGGATAACCCGACACCTGAGACTGGTGATTATTTTGGTTCTAGCGTGGCGATCGATGGTACTTATGCGATTGTGGGAGCGGAACGTGATGATACAGGGGCTGGTGATTCAGGCTCCGTCTATATCTTTGATGTGACGACGGGGAACTTGCTCTTCACGCTAGATAACCCGACGCCCGGAGGTGTTGATAATTTTGGGAAGAGCGTGGCGATCGATGGTAATATCGTAACCGTGGGGGCCACTGGTGATGATACAGCTTTTGGCAATGCTGGCGCGGTTTACACATTTCAAATTGATTTTGATGATGCGGATACGTTGTTTGGTGGAGATGGTGACGACATCCTTTATGGTTTAGAAGGTGCGGATACGCTTTATGGCGGGGATGGATTTGATACGCTTTATGGTGGAGAAAATTCTGACCGTTTTGTGTTAGAAGCAGCAAGCGTATTTAACGATATTGATCGCATCGAAGATTTTAACAGAATTGAAGGAGACGTGATTGATATTAGCGACGTCCTTGTTGGGTATGTTGATGGTGTGAGTGATATTGATGATTTTGCCCGCTTGGTTGACAGTGGCGGTGATACTACCTTAGAAATTGATGCCGATGGCACCGTAAATGGGGTGAATTTCCAAGCGGCGGCCTTTATTGTTGGCGGGTCTTCTCTAACAATATCAGACCTTGATAGTCGCGGTCAGTTGGATGCTGTTGTTTAATTTTATAGAGAATACTTAGGATATGACTATGATAATATGCATTGTGGAATTAAACTACTGATCTTAGATATTTTAGGCTTAAGTTATCACAATCCAAAGCATGTAATTGATTAAATTTAGGGTGTTGATAGCAATTTTTTAATATTACCATTGGCTCTCTATCATTCTTTTAACGCGTCCCTCAGAGCCGCGAAGTAGATCCTCAATTAATTTAGTCTCAGGCATGTTTTTCCAATATTTTTTAGGCATTTGAGTAAGCATGGCTTTTTCTTTAGGGCGTGCAGGATTGAAAATGCTGGCGTAATAGGTCAGCCAATATTGTTCTATTTTATCTTCTTTAGGGAACAGGGAAGGATCAGGATTGTCTTGTAAAGTAAGGCTATCCCCATTCCAATGGGCTGCGCGGTAGGGCATTAAGATAGACCATTTCATATTTTTAAAGCGTTTTTTAAAAAATGGTAAGACGCGCTCTAATGTATAATGATAAGGCTCATACCATGCGACAAAATGTTCTTCACCTTCAAAGTTCACATCCCGAAAACGTAGAAAAGCAGTTATTTTATAAGCGTCACGATAAACTGCTTTTGCGTATTTGTTTGCTTTAATGACGTCATCATCGGTTTTAATATGAAGAAGGTTTTTATTTTCAAAATTTATACGCCATAAAATTTTATAAAGAAGATCAAATTTATCTTTATTGCTATGGCAACATATTGCCTCTGCCATCGTAAGAAAATCTTTAGATACGCTTAATTTAAAATCTGAAGCAACTATTAGGCCAAGTGCCGCTTCATCATCAAATAACCCATTATGCTTTTGGCTGGGTGTTTTCCAAATAATTTGAGAGGGCGGTATTTTATTGCTAATCAGCTTTCGTGCAACATCGCGCCATTCATTAAACCCTGGGGTAGTATTAATTACGATTGTTCTCATGTTGCTGTCGTAAACAACTCTAATTGATTTGGTTGTTTCATGACCTGTCCGAGGTCTTTGCTATCTAAAAGATATGCAGGTGGATTATAATCTGATGTCGTAATAAAAGGTTTTATTTTTCCCAAAGGAACACGCATTTTGGCAAGGTCTTCCCATGCTATATTTGCGTAACGGCGTATAGATAAGATTTTATGAACGGTACGTGCCCCTAAGCCGGGGACGCGAAGCAGAAGAAGCTTGTCCGCTTTATTAATATCGATTGGAAACATATGACGGTTTTTTAAAGCCCAAGACATTTTTGGATCGTGATCCATATTTAGCATGTCATCTTTGGTGCCTTGAAGAATTTCATCCACTTTGAAGCCGTAAAAGCGTAACAACCAATCTGCTTGGTACAGTCTGTGCTCTCTAATAAGTGGCGCAGGTTTTAGCGGTAGAACAGGAGAGGAATCCGGAATTGGTGAAAAAGCAGAGTAATAAACCCGTCTCAATTTTTGAGTTTGATAGAGGTTAACACTCGATTTAAGAATAGTTTTATCATTGGCACCATCAGCCCCGATAATCATTTGCGTGGATTGCCCGCCTGGTGCAAAACGAGGTAAGCGCCGTCCCGTATAGGTTTTTGATGTTTTATGTTCAGTGATTTTATTTTTTAACTTTGTCATCGCGCCAGTGATTTCGCTTAGATCTTTTTCTGGTGCAAATTTATTTAGGCTTTTTTGTGTTGGTAGCTCAACGTTAATACTCAAGCGATCTGCATATAGACCTGCTTCTTCTTGAAGCTCTGGCGCAGCATTAGGAATTGTTTTTAAATGGATGTACCCTTTAAAGCCGTGATCTAATCTTAAGGACTTTGCGATTTTAACCATGCTTTCCATGGTGTAATCTGGTGTGTTAATAATACCAGAACTTAAAAAGAGCCCTTCAATATAATTACGTTTATAAAAATTAAGGGTGAGATCAACTACTTCTTGGACGGTAAAACGGGCGCGTTTAACGTTGCTTGAAATACGATTTATGCAGTAATGACAATCGTAAATACAATAATTCGTCATAAGAATTTTAAGCAGCGATATGCATCTCCCATCAGGCGTAAAGCTGTGACAGATACCAGTACCTCCAGTTAAAGACCCAATGCCTTTATCGCCTTTATTAGCCTGCCGCTTTCCTGCCGTGCCAGAGGCGCAGGAGGCATCATATTTAGCGGCGTCAGCTAATATTTTTAACTTTTTCAACATTTTATCAGACATAAAAGTACTGTAGTTCACCTTTTGTTCTTTTTCAAGCTAAAAAGTAATAAGGAACCTTTATTCTAATTGATGGTTAGCTCCCCAACGAAAGAAAACAAAAAATTGAGGAAAAAAACCATGAAAAAATCATATAAATTTTTAAGCATGACAGCCGTTATTGCACTGATGTCTACATCCGCTGTGGCAGAAAAAACTGTTACAAATGGTGTCGGTAATGACGGCAAATTACAAGTTGTCGCAAATCACAGCAATGACGCGTTCAGCCGTATTGACGCTAATAACAACGGAAAAATTACGATGAAAGAATTTGGCCGTAACACAATGCATGATAACGAACCCGCTGTATTTAAGATGTTTGACCAAAATGATGACGGCATTGTGACGCGCGTTGAAATGGAAAACAACTCGAAAACAGGTGGTCAGACGGTAAACACTATTGAAACAACCTCTAACCTGAAATCACGCTCAGGCCATACAGTCGGCAGCTTAGACAGAAAATTCTTTAATGGTACAGCCAATATTGACAACCCCTTTGTTGACGACCCAGAATTGGTAAACGATATAAACATTGATGATCCGATCACTGAAAGCCCAGCCGTGGTAAAATATAGTTATGAGAGCGGTACAAAGACAGACGATCTCTCTAAATCGCTGTTTTCCCAACTAGATAAAAACAACGATGGCTCCATTTCACAGGAAGAGTTCCAAGCAGGAACAATGCATGATAATGAAGCAGAGGTTTTTGCTATGATCGATAAGAATGAAAACAATGGCATTAGCCAATATGAGCTCAGTACCTATGATAAAACAGGTGGCATGAAGTAACATATTTCATCTATTGAAATTAATAGTAGCCCGATGCGCTTATCCATAGCCATCGGGCTTTTTAATGGAACGATTTCAGCTTTTATATGTTAGTTCCGAAAGAATACAAAACGAAAGGAAAAAAAAATTATGAGTGAAGATACAATTAAAGGCAATTGGAAACAACTTAAAGGATCCGTCCAACAAAAGTGGGGCGACCTTACGGATGATAACCTTGACCAGATTGAAGGTAGCCGCAAGAAACTTGTTGGTAAAGTACAAGAAATGTACGGTAAGACACAGGACGAAGCAGAAAAAGAAGTTTCAGAGTGGGAAAAATCTAACGCAGCATAATAATATAGGCGCCGCCTCTCATCAGGTATCGCCTTTTTTATTATAAAATAGAAAGGATCAATTATGGGTGCATTATTAGCGTGGCTTGTAGGAATTCCAATTCCAGTCATCATCATCTTAATTTTAATACTTTAACATTTCAATCATAGGAGAAAATATTATGAATCAGATCATTTACTTAGTAGGTTTAGTCGTTGTTGTTATGGCTATTTTATCATTCATCGGTTTAGCATAAGGAGACGTTATGACGACAATTACAAATCACAACCACTTTGAGTGGTGCACCGTCTTCGCAGGAGCCGTTATTGCCATTGCAACAATGTTGGTGCTCTCACAATTTGGATCAGTTATTGGACTTTCATCTGACGGCTTATTGGCCAGCAAAGTTGACCTCGCACAATGGGCTGTCATTGCGACGGGTATATGGCTCTTATGGGTGCAGCTTATTTCCGCAGTATTGGGCGGCTATATAACGGGAAGAATGAGAACCAAATCATTGGACGCAACTCCTCATGAAAGTGAGCTAAGAGATGGTATCTACGGTCTTGCCACATGGGCAACAAGTACAATCGTTATATTTGCTGTCGTTGGATTAGGAATCGCTTTTAGTATCCTTATTGACAGTATGAATGGAGAATTAGCTGTTCCAACTGAGATGACAGATGTAGAACAAAATACAACCGTTATCTTCGCATTTATCTTGGGTGCTACATCACTGGTGTCAGCTGTGGCCTCTTGGTGGGCTTCGACAGTCGGTGGAAACCATAGAGATAAAGGGACAGATTTTAGTAAAATCGTATCTTTCAAATAAAATAGAAAAAAAGACCTTTAAGAAAATTGAAGGTCTTTTTTTGTATGCAGGAAAATATTCGTGAACTGGCTTGATATAAATTTAGAATAGTGTGTTCATATTATTTATCTGTAGTAGGTGTATACTTATGATAAAAAATAAATGATTTCAGACGTTTTACCAAATTTTCTAGACATAATTTTACTGTTAGGATTGCTATAGAATCAATTTCTACGGATGCGCCGTGGATTGATATAGCTAGGCTAAAATTGATATGTTATGATGCTGTCGAAGACCAGTTTGATACTGTTAAGAATATTGATTATGTGACAGATGCACCGCTTTGAGTCCCTAGCATCAAATTTCCCTGCTGGCAACATAGAGACTTTCTGCTCATGACCGCTTTCAATAAAAGTTATTGGTGTTTGCTTTTCCACCATTGTTTCAGGAGATGCTTCTGATGTAATAGTTCATTATAGCGATCTAGAAAGTCACTATTAATACTGATGGCCATATGTACCTCTTTCGCCTTTTCATGCTCTAGCTCATTATCGATGAGAGCTTGGATGTCGTAGTCGGTAATATTTGGGATGGTTTTGTTCATTATGAACATCAAACAAGCGACAACACGTAAAGTTCCCTAGTTTTTAAAGTTATTTCCTTATATAAATCAATGAAATTGAATAGGAGGGATAACTCTTGGATAAAATATTTATACGTAACTTTATAATTTTTGCACTTCTCTTAATAGGCAGCGTAGGAATTCTGACATATTATTTTATCCATCACGATTCAAAATTAGAAAAATTTGATGATTGGATTGTCCATACTTATGAAGTTATTTCTGAAGCCGAAGAGCTTGATTCTTCCATTAACAGTATCCTTGCTGCACAAAGAGGTTATTTACTGACCGATGACAGGAATTTTTTAGACAGGTATCATAAAGAAAAATCTATTATCGCGGCGCATATTAAAAATATAAAGCGTTTAACAAAAGATAATAAGTCACAACAAATCAGGCTAATTGACCTTGAAAGAAATTTAGAAACTTTTTATCAAAAACTTGAAGAGCGCACAAAAGATTATAACGCAGCAGACACTAAGGCAGCGGCTTCAAAAATAATTTTAAATGAAGTCGAGAATATTGATGCTTTAAGAAAAAAAGTGATTTTGATCCATAAAGATATTCTAAAAGAGGAGTACCGACTTTTAAACATTCGTGTGAACGCCCTTGAATCTAAAAAGAAACAATATTTAACCACCCTTATTGGTGGGGTCATAACGGGTGCGGTTTTGTTACTGATATTCAATAGCTTCTTATTACGCGCGCAACGCAAACGCACCAAAGTTGAAGGGGATCTTCAGGATGCGGAAGACAGATTCAGTCTTGCGCTAGAAGGGATGCGGGACGGTCTGTTTGATTGGAATTTAAAGACAGATATTGTTTTTTATTCGGCGCAATTTTTCAATATGCTGGGATATAAAAACGCGGTCAAAAACGGAACACCAGAAGATTTTAAAAATCTTATACACCCAGAAGACAGTGACGCGGTTTGGCATGCTGTAGAGCAATATTTAAAGGGTGATTTATTAGAATATAACCAAGAATTTCGCTTGAAACATAAATCTGGTCATTGGGTATGGGTACAATCGCGTGCCAAAGCTCTTTTTGATAAAAATAATACGCCTTACCGTATGGTTGGAGCGCACACAGACATTAGCCATATCAAAGACGAGCAAGAAAAATTAGAAGCAGAAAAACAACATGCCGAAGAAGCCAACATCGCAAAAAGTGATTTCTTGGCGCATATGAGCCACGAAATTAGAACGCCCTTAACAGCCATTACAGGGATTGCTGAAATTTTTGACCGTAGTTTAGAGGGCCTGAGCGATAAGCAAAAAAAGCTTGTAAAAACATTAAACTCCAGCGCGTTTTCATTGAAAGATCTCATTAATGATATCCTTGATTTTTCAAAAATTGAAAGCAATGAGTTAGAGCTGGAAGAGCAAGAATTTCAATTGGAGAAATTGTTTGCCGAAGTGATTAGCATGATGTCGGTCCGTGCCAATGAAAAAAGCATTAACTTCATTTTTGATGATAGACAAATTAAAGACACTTCTTTTTACGGCGACCCATCGCGTTTAAGGCAAATTATCGTCAATCTCATTGCTAATGCGCTTAAATTCACCGAGCAAGGTGGTGCAGTGACGGTGCAAGCCAAATTTGAAGACCGTGACGAAAGCCAATTCCTGCGTGTAGATGTCTCCGATACAGGCATTGGTATTAATCCAGAAGATTTTGACACTATTTTTGAAAGATTTAAACAAGCAGACTCTTCTGTATCGCGTAAATATGGCGGAACGGGGTTGGGCTTACCGATCTCACGTAATTTGGCGCAGTTGATGGGCGGTGATATATTCCTCAGTAGTCAGGTGGGAAAAGGCTCCACTTTTTCTATTTTATTACCAATGAAAATCGAGAACCTGTCAGCTTTTAAGTCCGATGAAAAAAATACACACAAGAAACTATCAGAAAAAATACAAAGTGATTTAGAAGGTGAATATAAATTATTACTTGTAGAAGATTATCAAGGGAACGTTGTTGTTATTGGCTATATTCTGGATGAAATGGGTTTGGCATATGATGTAGCAAATAATGGTCGCGTTGCTACAGAGCTTTGGCAGAAAAATAATTATGATGCCGTCCTAATGGATGTACAAATGCCTGAAATGGACGGCTTTGCCGCCACAAAAGAAATTCGTCGCCAAGAAAAACAAAATAATTTGGAGCATACCCCTATTATCGGCATGACCGCCCACGCTTTGGTGGGAGACAAAGATAAATGTATCGAAGCGGGTATGGATGCCTATATATCTAAGCCTATCGTTGAAAAAGATTTAAAACGTGAAATTTATAAATTCTTGAAACAATAATGAGAAGCGGCATAAAAAAATTCCAGTAGCGAGGTCTGGAATTTTTTTAATAATCTTGGTGTGATGTTTTTTACTGCGTCGCTTGGATAACATCACTGTTATAAGAATGTATTCCATGGGGAATTGTTGTATTATTTAGGCTGTCTGCCAAGGCGTTAACAAGACTCTCCCGTGCGCGTGATAGCCGCGATCTTACTGTGCCGATAGGTAGATCTAATTTCTTTGAAACCTCTGCATATTGCATACCTTGCACACAGACCAGCATGATGATTTCCCTATGTCCGTCGGATAATTCACTCATGGCGCGATCGACATCTTGAAATTCCATTTGAATATTTTGGTTGGCCTCGACACTTTCTTTTTCAATGTAGCTTTCAGGGTCATACTGTGTTTCGAACTTAACCTTGCGACGGTAAGCGGATACAAACATGTTGTACATAATTTTTGATGACCAACTAAATAGGCTCGTTCCTTCTTTAAATAAGTGCTTTTTTTCGATTGCGCGAAGAAGAGTTGACTGCAATAGATCTTCGGCATCGGGCTTATTGCGCGTTAATTTATAAGCAAATTTAAGTAAGTGATCGCTCTGTTCCATTAAGTCATTGTTGTTAAACATCTATGTAGCTCCTTGTTGTTTATCTAAAATTAAATTTAAAGAGGCTTCGAAAGATTTGTTTGTCAGCTCTGTATCTATATTGAAAAACTTTGTATCATTTTTGTAACAAGTGACTATAATTTGATAAATCTTTGAAATTATGTATAAAAAAGGATCTTTGTTTTGCATAAGGCTAACATTTTAAGCATTGATGACGATGCCAATCTTCAATTTGTTGTTGAACAATATTTGGAAGAGGACGGTTATAATATCATTACCGCCAATGATACGAAGTCGGCGTTAGAAAAAGCTGACTCCATGCCGCTGGACGTCATATTATTGGATTTAGTCCTCCCCGATGGTGAAGGCATGGCGATTATCCCGTTGCTGCAGCAAAAATGCCGCGCAGGTATTATTGTTGTCTCTGGCAAGAGTGATACGACAGAAAAGATTATTTGTTTAGAAATGGGTGCGGATGACTACATGACGAAGCCATTTGAAATGCGTGAGCTTGCCGCCCGCATAAAGGCTGTCCTACGACGCACAGATAAAGCCCAAGAAGCGATTAAGCCAGAGAATCAATCTGAAAAAATTAAATTTGGCGATGGCTGGGTTTTGGATACAACGCAATTTCAATTATTTGATAAAAAGGGTCAGTCTTCTTATTTAACAATAGGAGAGTTTAAATTATTAGAAGCCCTTATTCTTGCACCCAACCGCGCTTTAAGCCGTGAGCATTTATTTGAGCTAACCCGTGATGGGGAGTTTGAAGCCTTCGACCGCGCCATTGATATTCAAATTGGTCGTATCCGCAAAAAGATCAATGATGATAAAGCAGAGATAATAAAAACCGTGCGTGGCGTGGGCTATATGTTTGTCGCAGAAACATAGTTTTTTATAACCCTTGGAACTTTTTCTTGCCTCGTTAGTTTGCTCGTCAACGCAACAAAAAAATCAAGGAGTAAGTTATGCCCAAGGCAAAAACAAAATACCCAGAAATTCAAGATATTAAAAAAGATGCGCAATCTTTAAAAGAAAATATTGCGACTTTAAAAGATCACGCGGTTGACGATATTAAAACCAATGGTGCCGAAAAATATGAAGAAATTAGAGAAGCTGTATCCGAACGTGTAACAACGCTGAACGATTCTAGTCAAGAGCAAATCCAACGTGCTGAAACTTATATTAAAGATAAGCCTTTAAAATCAGTTGGTATTGCCTTTGCCGCTGGCCTTGCCTTAAGTATGCTATTGGGACGCCGCTAAAATGAACGCTGCACTCGCCATCGCCGAGCAAATGCTCATGGACAGATTAATGAGTAATAAGGCTCCCTTAACTGGGGAGAGTAAAGCCAAAATCTTTTTGATTTCCTTCGCTAGCTTTATGGGCCTTGTTGCAATCTGCTTTATGTTTTGTGGGCTCTACTTGTGGCTTAGCGCCAACTACTCGCTCACTGTCACTATGTTCAGCATGGCGGCAGCGGCGGCTCTCTTATCTATTTTAGCGATAGGAATTTTTTTCGGAATATCTAAATATAAACGCCAAATCATTAAGAAAAAGCGAGCCGAGATAATTAAAATAGCTGAAGATACATTGTCTGTGGCCAACCAAGAATTATCCCAACCTATAAAAGAAAACCCTTTGACATCCACGCTAATCTCAGCTTTTGCGGGATTTATAGCGGGTGATAAAATTCTATAGGAACTAATGATGTTCATGATCGTAGGTCACGGCACGAAAACAAAAAAAAGGAATAGACACATGAAAAACAAGATCAAATTTATGACAATTTTAGCTTTTGCAACACTAAGTCTAAGCTTGACAGCTTGTGAAACTTTAGAAGGGGCAGGCCGTGATATTGAAAAAGGCGGCGAAGCAATCCAAGACGCCGTAAGATAATTACCTAATTTAGGAGAAGAAAAATGGGAAATAAAGGTCTTCTAACCATCATAGCCGTCGCACTCATCGGGATATTCTCAATCTTATTGATTCAGATAAGCCAAGAGCAAGACTCAATCGGTAATCAAATCGACGAAGCCGTCGAAAATATTACTAATGAAATAAACGAAAAAACGGAAGGATAAAAAGCTATGAGAGGTATCTTACTATGGTTATTGGGAGTCCCTATACCCGTCATTTTACTAATATATTTTATATTTTAAATTTTGAAAGCCCTCCAAAAAAAGGTGGGCTTTCTTTGTAGTTTTACACTTCTGAAGAATGGATACGCCGCAGCTGCGTATATCATTCCTTCTTTACAGCCATAGCGGTGGGGCAAGACTAACTCGAATTACTCTCTCAATATCTGAAGGATATTTTTATAAAGTAGATATGTAGGCTAATATTTTCGGAGAATAGCACGCGTAGGTCTGACGCCACTTTTACAAAAAATTAGATGTGAAAATTAAATTATACGATGATGTTTCCGTCAGTGAACAAACTTAACTCATCAAGGCCTGTTATACCGTTGATCGTTGCAACATCTTGGAAATTAGCACCGCCAGTTGTTCCATTTGTATCCACCTGTACAATCGTGTTGCCACCACTATCGACAAAATTAACATAGTCGGTGATTGGCCCTGAAAAACCAAATAGAAGATCGGAAATATCAATCGCATCACCATCAGTGCCGAGGGCAAAATTCTCGATCACATCAACATCATTAAAAGCACTTGCGGATTCAAAAATAAATGTATCAATCCCTGCGCCACCATAAAGTGTGTCTAGGCCGTCCCCGCCTGATAACGAGACGGTTTCCGTTGAAAGGTTTGCAATATTCGCGAGTATATCTGCCCCCTCCCATTCAGCTACGTAGCCTCGTGCTGTATTTGTCCCTGTCCAAACACACCAAACGTCAATGATACCATCTAATAAAGAGCGTTATCTGCTTTGGCATAATTTCTAAACAGATGCCACAGCCATCTGCGACTTAAATAGATTTTTACTAAGTTTAGCTTATTTAAAATTTATGTTGCTGATTACTTTTTGTAGACGGATATATTTGTTTTGAATTTAAGATAGTTTTTAAACGATCAATGTGCCATCAACATGCATAAAATCAACGTTCATGCCTGTCACATCATTTATCTGAGTAACGACTTGTGAAACAGCTCCAATACCTGTGCCATCAGTATCAACCCAAACTTGGGTATCAGAACCTACCTCCGTCAATAAAACAAAGTCGTTAATGTCGTCAGTTAAAGGATCATAAGTGGTTAGAAGCGCGCTTAAATCAATAGCATCTAATGTGTAACCAAAGTTTTCAATAACATCAATATCGTTAAAAGCTGTAATAGCTTCAAACATGAAAACGTCGCTGCCGCTTGATCCGTAAAGTGTATCAAGGCCATCGCCGCCATTAAGCGTGTTAATATTTGTTTCGCTGCTAACAGTACCAGAATATAGTGTATCATCTCCAGCGTCACCATTTAAAGTCACCGTAGCAGAACTGCCATAAAGCGTATCATTACCTGCGCCCGCGTTGATAATATCTGTTGAGGCAACATCGGCATCTGCTGTAACGCTACTGACTGTTCCTGATGTTGTACTAGACATTAATGTAATGTCATCAAATATAACTGCTGCGTCTTCGTTGTTTTTGTTAGAGCCTGAATGCAAAATCCCCATTGAAAGATTATAAGCATTGCCTGATATGAGATCCGGTAAATCAATTGTTACTGTAATCCATCCACTATCAAAGGCGCCACCACTACCCAATGCTTGTGAAATAAAACTGTTTCCGCCCGAAGTATCATAAGTTGTACCATTAAATTCAAGCCATACTTCAGAATCTTCTCCCACATCATTTTGTGAATTATGTGTGTGACGGTAAGAAAATGTGATTTGGACATTTGATCTGTTCGCTGTAGCAATATAGGTTGTATCCCAGCTTCCTGATGAATTCGTATGGTTTCCTGTACGATCGACAAGAATTTCTAAGGCACCATTGGCTGTGTTTCCATCTGTCGTGATGTATGTTCCTGTGACATTAACACCTGCGCCATCAGTTCCACCAAATCCACCATCAGAGTAACTAAAGACACCTGCATCGCTATCAAAGTTTTCGTTAATAAGAGCATTAGGAATGGTGTTTATACTTGTACCATTTATATTGACCGTGTCATCAAACGCATAAAGGATATCATTGCCATCACCACCATTAATAATATCGCTCCCTAAGTCACCATAAAGTGTATCGGCGCCAGTTCCACCGTTAAGAGTGTCATCAGCACTTCCTGTTGTGATGTTGTCTCCATTGTTGGAAGCGGTAATATCGAAGGTTTCTGTTTGACCGCTTAAATCAAGTGTTACGGAAGCGGCGGCTGTTGAAAGGTCAATATTTTCAAGATTTATAATGCTACCATCTGTTGCGCCTAAGGTATTTAGGCCTGCTGAAGTCCCTGTAAGTATCAGAGTATCTGACGCTCCACTTCCAAAATCAATAATACCCGATCCAAAGATGAGCGCATCAAGTTGTGCGCCAGAGATAGTTAGTGTGTCATCGCCTGTTGAGCCTAACAGGTAACCGTTTTCTACATTTGTTACTGTCGCTGTACCAAGCGCGGTTACATCAATATTCCCTTCAACTCTGACGCGCGTGGTATCCGCCGCGCCGCCGCCCAAATCAATTGTGCTAAAACCTAAAGCTTGGTCAATCGTATAGGTCACATCCTGATCAGCATCAGAACCTGTCAGGATTTCCAAGCCATCCAGAACACCTGTTGTGAAATCTGCAATTACCGCACCAGATAAAATAAGTTCATCCGTGCCAGCGCCACCATAAATTTCTTCGCCTGCAACATAATCATTTATCGCAATATAAATAACATCATCGCCACCATCGCCGTGAATAATATCAAGCCCGAGGCTGCCGGCAATTAAATCATTGTTATCACCACCATTTATAATGTCATCACCGGGGCCGCCATGAATATAATCCTCGCCATCACCGCCATCTAATGTGTCGTTGCCTGATCCCCCAACCAATTGGTCATCATCATCGCCACCATATAACTGATCATTATCATTACCGCCATTTAAACGGTCTTCGCCAACGCCACCAACAAGAATATCATTACCGTCATGACCACTTAGGGCGTCATTACCATCACCGCCAAACAGTTTATCATCGCCGTCATTACCAAATAATATATCATTTCCTGTACCGCCATAAATTTGGTCGTTACCATCTTGTCCCCATAAGCGGTCATTATCTGCGCCACCGGCAATAAGATCATTACCTGCACCACCGCGGATCGTATCTCTACCATCGTTACCATTGACCTTGTCATCACCTGATCCTAAGACAACATTATCATTACCACCCAATAGGTCGAATATTTCGTCGTTTGTGCCGTTTTGGCCACGATATCTATCTGCGCCTGTCGTAAAAGTCTGTGTTGCGCCTGTGGTGAATTCTGATCCTGCTGGTTCGCTATCGTCAATGATAAAATCTGCACCAGAGACATCAACGGTTGAGGTCTCACCATCATTCAAGGTATCACTTGAGAGGTAATTACCAGTATTCACATATTTATTATTAATCTGGACAGAACGGATCTGGATCGTGTCCGTTGTCCCTGGCGCGGTATCATTAAAACGAAACTCTAAAGAGGATGGCATCGCGCCACCATATGGAACAGTGATAGAAATTGTAGAGCCGCTTGAAGAGACAATTGAGCTATAGCCGCCCAGCAAAGAGCCGTCAGCAAAAATTTCAAACCCGTCGACACTACCGTTCAACAGACTAAACAATTCTAACTCTAATGTATAATTACCTGCCATTTTTCCTTTCTCGGCCTCTTTTAAAACATGTTTTTTCTGCGATAAAATTTTCTTTTATTGCACTTTAATCATACCAATGTAGGGCTAATATTTCGTTAATTTTCGATAATATTTGCCACAGATGTCTGGCAAAACATCTGTATAAATTAGATTTATAACCTCAGATTTTTTTGGAGAATAGTTCGGGTTAACCCGTTAACACCTTGCTATTAAACGATTATATTGCCGTTGTTGTAGAGGGTGGTTTCGTCTAGGCCTGCGTCATTGAGAAGTCTAGTCACATCAGAAAAGTTACTACCACCGGCTAAGCCATCACCATCCACTCGGACAATGAGATGAGCGCCATCATCAACAAAATTGACGTATTCTGATATATTACCATTGAAGCCTGAAATGAGATCACTGAGGTCGAGTGCATCACCACTCGTATCATTAAAGTCATGGATTTGATCTCTGTCATTATAGGCGCTTGCGGCTTCAAAGACGAAGGTATCTGCGCCAGAAGCGCCGTACAATCTGTCATATCCATCTTTACCGTAAATAATATCGTCACCATTGCGACCATATAAGAGATTATTAGCGCCGTCTCCCGTTATAGTGTCATCATGATTACTGCCATAAATCCATTCAACATTTGAAATTGTATCACCAGCGGCATCACCGCCAGTATTCACATTTGTTGTCAAATTAACATTAACAGCAGACGCAGACTCAATATAATCAATGTAATCAGTAGTTCCACCTGCACCATCAATTATATCGGCGCCATCGCCCGATCTAAAAGCGTTTCTACCCGCTGTTCCTATCAAGACGTCATCAAAATCACTACCAAAAATATATTCAAAACCAGAAATTATATCACCCGTTGCATCGCCACCAGATACAACGTTTGTAACAAGATTAACATTTACACCAGCCGAACTGCTACGATAATCGATCCAATCCACTCCTATGCCGCCGATTAATATATCTGCTCCACCGCCGCCACGTATTTGGTCATTACCGCGCCCGCCATCAATAATATTTACACCTGCATCACCCCGTAAAACGTCAGTAAAGTTACTTCCCAAAATATTTTCAAAATTCACAAAGTTATCCGTACCAGAACTAAGGGTGTTTTGTGACGTGTTGGTTAAATATAAGTAAGTTGTACCTGTTGCGTTAGCCAATGAAATAGTATCATTCCCTGCCCCACCATCTAGCGTATCATTGCCTAATCCACCTTCGATAACATTGTCATTCGCATCACCCGTCAGTGTGTCAGCAAAACTAGATCCAATAATATTTTCAACATTTGAAAGCGTGTCCATTCCAGCATTAATTGTATTTTGCGCTGTTGTGATCGCTAAATCAACGGTGACAGCACCAGAAACAAAAGCATAACTGACAGTATCTATATCCGCGCCACCATTTATCGTATCGTTACCATCACCACCATTGAGGGTATCATTCCCTGCCTCTCCATTAAGGGTATCATTCCCTGCTCCGCCGACAATATCATCATCATCATCTCCGCCATTTATCGTGTCTGCATCATTGCCACCATTAAGAGTATCATTTCCTGCACCACCATCAATAACATCAGCGCCTTCATTGCCAAAAATCTCATCATCTCCGTCACCACCATTGAGGGTATCATTCCCTGCCTCACCATAGAGCGCATCATCATCTGCACCGCCATTAAGAGTGTCTTCACCAGCGCCGCCATAAAGCGTATCGTTTCCTGCACCACCATCAATAATATCATTTCCTAACGTACCGCCCAAGCCGAGCGTTGAGATATCTATTTTCACGTAAATTTCTGCATAAGGGACTGAATGGCGCTCATTTGCGAACTCCCAAAGAAAGGTATTAGGGTCGTTATTATTGACACCCTGCACAGTAGATCCGTAAGAAAATCCTCTTTCAAAACTATGGCCACTCCAATTCCATGTAAAAATACGTTCATGATTATTTGCTGAGCCAGGATTGTTATCACGCGTATCTTCTATCACAATCGCAGAAGCAGCCCCTAAAACAGAATCTTGAACTTCATGGGTAATAATATATTGATCATTATCAAAATCAAAAGTCCAATCTGTTTGGGTAACGGCGTTCCAGCGTACCTCTTGATATTCAGTGCCTGTAATGTTCGCCGCTCGCTTAATACGTATTTCTGTATCTTCTAAATTGCCCGATATTGTTGTTGAATCAATGATATCATTTACAAAGGCATCATCATAAGCAATAGGCGTAAAGGCGGCTGTTGTGCCAAGACCAGAAGATATATTTGCTGTGATGCCTTGGCCATCCGTATCAAAATCCCAGCCTTCACGACCGCGACCGACCAGAACCCAATGATCTGAACCATCAAAATCAACATATAAAGTTTCAGTTGAGCCATTAATTACAAAGTTATGATTTCCTGTTGCTAAAGCAGAGCCTATAAAATCATCGCCATCACCAGCATTTATAATGTTGTCACTATCATTTCCTTTTATATTATCATCAAAATCTGATGCTGTAATATTTTCAAACCCTGACAATGTGTCGGTTCCTGCTCCGCCTGTATTTTGCGCGGCAGTTTCTGATAGATCGACTGTGATGCCGCTTGTGGCGTTATCATAAATAATTGTGTCTACGCCTGTGCCACCTGTCAGGATATTATCTCCCGTTGTTCCTGTCACCGTATCGTCGAAATTACTTCCAATAAGATCAATATCATCAGATTGATTGCCTAGATCAATTGTTACGGCAGATCCTGCGCCAGACGCTGAAATAGTTTCTAGATTTTCTATTCTGCCTTCTCCACCAAGAGATCCATAGGTATTTAACTGTAATGACGTCGAAGTAATATTTAGGATATCATTCGTTCCGCCGCCAAAATCTATAACGCCTGTGCCATTTAAAATGGCATCAATTTGTGCGCCGGTCATCGTCACAGAATTATCACTGCCATCACCAATAATTCTCCCATTTTCAGCAGACGTGATAGGCGTTCCTGAGCCAGAAATATCACTGCCATCGGCAAACACATTAATGTTATCACTCGCGCCTTGAAGATCAATCGTCGTAAAGCTGGCATATTGTGTGGCTGATAAAGTTACGTCGTCAATAGCGGCGCTCCCCGTCAGGGTTTCAACTGTATTCACTGTGCCGTTTGTGAAATCAACAATCGTCGCATTTGTCAGGATAATTTCATCTGTGTCATCACCGCCAATAATCGTTTCACCTACTTCAAAGTCACCATTAGCAATATTGAATGTGTCGTTTCCATCTTCTCCGTATAAAGTGTCAATGCCAGAATCGCCATTTAAGATATCGTTTCCAACACCGCCATAAATAAGATCATCATCGTCACCACCACTTAAAATATCATTGTCAAAATCACCAAAAATGTGATCATCTCCCGCCCCACCGTTGACGATATCGACACCTCCGGCAGTACTTGTACGAGTCGTAGCATCTGGGCCGTTTCCAGTCGGCGTATAACCCGCAGAGTCTGCAATAATAATTTTATCAATTGGCGCCCCATCTTCGCGCATCCATAAATTTAAGATATGCGTGCCTGTTGTCGTCACATTGACTGTAACAACTGAACCTGTTCCTGTTTCAGTATTGTGCCATCCATAATTTGAACTTGTTTGAACACCACCATTTCCAGTTTGTTGAACACCATCAAAACCAAGATGAATAGAATCATTCGTACCACCAGATGCGGCTCCCGCTTTAATCCAAACATAAAATGTACCCGTCGTTGTAAAATTGACAGTATATGTAAGCTCTGCGGCAGTGTTTTCGATACCTGTTGTCGCTAAAATATCACCTGTATTCGGTTGAACGGACACAACTTGTCCAGCAGATGCGTTAACATCATCCAATGTGCTCCAGCTTTTGCCGCCGCGATCAATGCTGTTTTCATAGTTTTCTGCTTCAATTACGAGCAACCCACCCACAAAATCTATACTGCCAACGTCACCATAAAGCGCATCGTCACCTGCCCCTCCATTCAGTGTGTCCGCCCCATCTTGACCAAAGACAATATCATTTCCTGAACCTGTGGTAAGAGAGTCATCATTTCCTGAACCTGTAAGTGTAAAATCCTCACTTTGGGCGGCTAGATCAATCGTGATAGGGGCGACAGCCATAGAGGCATCAATATTTTCAAGCCCTAAAAGAGAACCATCAATCGTGCTTAAGAAGTTAAGCGTTGCGGAGTTTTCCGTCAGAACAAGTGTGTCTTCTGTGTCACCGCCAAAATCTATTGTCCCTGTCCCATAAACAAGATTAGATAGCTCTATCTCCCCTGCGGTAAGGGTATCAACATTGGCTGAACCAAGTAAAAAACCATTTTCGGCATTTGTGACTGTTGGTACGCCCTCAACAATCGCATCATAGTCACCCTCAAACTGCGTTCGGATAGTATCATTCCCACCACCACCTAAATCGACAGTTGTAAATTGACCAATTTGATTGAGCGAAAGGGTAATATCTTGATCAGCATTTGAGCCTGTTAACGTCTCTAGCCCATCAAGCACACCTGTTGTAAAATTTGCGACGACAGCACCAGATAAAATCAACCCATCCGTTCCTGCACCGCCATAAATTTCTTCGCCATCAACGTAATCATTCGTTGCAATATAAATAGTATCGTCGCCACTATCGCCATGAATGATATCAAGCCCGAGACTACCAACAATCAAATCATTACCATCCCCGCTATTTAAGGTATCATCTCCAATGCCTGCATGTAGATAATCTTCTCCATCGCCACCATCTAGCGTATCATTTCCTGCGCCACCAATCACTTGATCATCATCCGCACCACCAAATAGCTGATCATTATCCGCACCACCACTTAAACGATCTTGCCCCAGACCACCGACAATAATATCTTCGCCGTCATGACCGCTGAGTGAATCATTACCATCATTGCCGAAAAGTTTGTCATCGCCATTATTGCCAAACAGCATGTCATTTCCTGTACCACCATAAATTTGGTCGTTACCATCTTGTCCAAAAAGACGGTCATTATCCGCGCCGCCGGAAATTAAATCATTACCCCCGCCGCCGCGAATGGTATCCCTACCGTTATTCCCATTCACTTTATCGTCGCCTGATCCTAAATCAGCATTGTCATTACCATCCAGCAAATCAAATACTTCATCGTTCGTGCCATTATTGCCACGATATTTGTCTGCACCTGTGGTAAAAGTTTGTGTGGCTCCTGTAGTAAATTCTGTGCTTGCTGGCTCGCTATCATCAAAGATAAAATCTGCACCGGCAACATCAACTGTTGCGCTGTCGCCATCATTTAAAATATCTGTTGAGAGATAATTGCCAGTGTTAACGTATTTATCGTTAATTTTTACAGCGCGCACTTGGATGGTATCAGTTGTGCCAATATCCGTATCATTAAAACGGAACTCAAGCGAACTAGGCATTGCGCCCCCATAAGAGACCGTCAACGAAATATTTGAGCCGTTCGAAGAAACAATAGAGCTATAGCCACTGAGCAATGTGCCATCAGCAAAAATTTCAAACCCATCAGCACTGCCATTTAACAGACTGAATAATTCTAACTCTAAGGTGTAATTACCTGGCATTTAAGTCGTCCCCGCAAGCCTCTTAATATCTAAGCTATTGATAAATAGAGGTTATTCTATCTGATCAACATACAAGAATATGACTAAAATTGAGTTAAATCATTATGAAAATAAGAGGCCTTCGTCAGAAGGTAAGGCAGGAAATCTATGTAAGCTAAATTTGCGCTTTTGGCTTTTGAGGGAATAGTCGGTTTTGTATAACACTCGTAATATTTTTTAAAATACTCCCTCAACGAAGTTGTTGTCAGCTAGCCTTTATGCGGCTTCTTGCTTAAACACAAAAATTTGAGAATGATCGAGGAATATGTCCTGAATATCATGTTCTTTTTGGAGAAAAACGCCGGGCATTCTGGCATGGAGGTGCACAGGCTTATTTTTTTCATTATTGTCACCATCAATTTCATGTGTATCAAGGTGGACAAGCGTAGAGCGCCCCAGATATTTACTTTCTGAAATATGACCATGTACATGTGGATGATTTGGATCGTGATGATCAACAGCAGGGTCATGCAAAGAAAGCTTTAGGGCCTCAGGCCGAATAATAATATCGACAAGAGTATGATCATCAAAATCGGGGGTCGATACAAAACCAACGGGTGTTAAAACCTTACCGTTTTTCACAGCCCCCTTTAAAAAATTGACCTGACCAAAAAAAGACGCCACAAAGCTATTTTTGGGTTTGTTATAGATATCTATTGGCGTGCCTATTTGTTCAATTTGGCCTTCATTCATAATGGCAATACGATCCGCAAATTCCATCGCTTCTTCAGGGTCATGCGTCACAAGCAGTGCGGCCACATTTGCATCACGTAAAATGTGCATGACATCATCCCGCATTTGCGCACGAAGTCTTATATCTTGGGCGGCAAAAGGTTCATCAAGCAAGATAAGATCGGGTTGCCGCGCCAAGGCACGCGCCAGCGCTAATCTTTGTTTTTGCCCACCAGACAACTCATGCGGATACGATCCACGTTTATCACTTAATCCAACCAGATCAAGCATTTCATCAACTCTTGCACGTCGTTCAGAACGGCTTAAATGCCGCAACGCATAACCAATATTGCGCGCCGCGCTCATATGAGGGAATAAAGCCAAATCTTGAAACACCATACCTATTTGAGGCGTCGTTTTAGAAACATCATGTTCAGTATTGGATATTGAAATTAGGCCACTATCAGCTTTTTCCAATCCCGCAATTAACCGTAATAAGCTCGTTTTACCGCATCCAGAAGGCCCTAAAAGGCAAAGAAATTCACCTTCATACATATCAAAAGAAACATCACGCACCGCCGCCAACGATTGTGGGCTTTGGGGAGCATAGGAAAAGCTCAAGCTATCTAGGCGCAAAAGCGCATTGCTGTTTTTAAAATTATTTACCAAAATTCTTATTTCCTAATTGATATTTATTATCAATCGCAATATAAACCAATTGAGAATCATTATCAACCTAAACAAAAAGGCCTTAAATCATGAATAACAAAATTTTATTCGCCCTCTTAATTTCTATTGTTTTTTCGGGCGTGAGGCCTGCTATAGCAGAAGATTCAACGCTCCACATATATTCTTCACGGCATTACAACACCGATGAAAAGCTATATACCGACTTTACAAAACAAACAGGGATAGAAGTCAAGCGCGTTGACGGCAAAGGGGACGCCTTGATTGTCCGTTTGGAACAGGAACAAGAGCTAAGCTCAGCAGATCTTTTTATCACCGTAGACTCAGGACGCTTATGGCGTGCAGAGCAAGCGGGCTTATTTGATAAAATTCAATCTGATGTTTTAGATAAAGCAATCCCAGAAAACCTAAGACATCCAGAAGGGCAATGGTTTGGCTTTTCATCACGGGCGCGTGTGCTGGTTTACAATAAAGACAAAGTAAATGCGGGCGATATCGCCACCTATCAAGGCCTAACTGATCCCAAATGGAAGGGGCGCGTATGTGTTAGATCTTCAGGCAATATCTACAATCAATCCCTTCTTGCCAGTATGATTGCACAAGAGGGTGAGGAAACCGCCAAAATTTGGGCGAAAGGCCTTTTAAATAATTTGGCACGCAAACCACAAGGGGGGGATACAGACCAGATTAAAGCTGTCGCAGCAGGCATTTGTGATATAGCCCTTGTAAATAGTTATTATTTCTTTCGTCTTCAACGTTCAGAAAATGCTGATGATTTGGCTGTTGTCGAAAACTTAGACCTTATATTCCCTGATCAAAATGACAAAGGCACGCATATTAATATTTCAGGTGCGGGCGTTCTTAAACATGCAAAAAACAAAGAAGCCGCGGTTAAGTTTTTGGAATATCTTACCTCCGAAGAAGCCCAAGCTTATTTTGCGGATGGAAACAACGAATATCCTGTCATCCAAAATGTTCAAGTAAATGACATTGTTGAAAAACAGAAAAATTTTAAAAAACAACATGTTAGTGTCCGTGAATTTGGCGTATATCAAAAAAAGGCGAAAATGATTTTTGATGAAATTGGATTTCCTTAAAAAAATGCTTATCGGTGCGCTAACCTATACAGCAATAAAATTGGAATACAGCCCGCAACCACAATACAAAGTGCGGGAAAAGCTGCCTCTACCAAGCGTTCATCAGATGCAAGATTATAAGTACGCACTGCCAATGTATCAAAATCAAAAGGCCTTAAAATAAGAGTGAGGGGAAGTTCTTTTATAACTTCAACCGCTAAAATTAATCCCGCACTAAACATAGCGGGCATTAAAAGAGGCCTTTTGATATGCCAGAAATCATCAAATTTTCTATGTTGCATCAACTTCCCAGCCTGCATAATAGAAGGATTGATATTATCAAAACCTGCCTCCATACTTTGAAGGGCGACATTTAAAAAACGGATTAAATAGCCGATAATTAAAAAGATAAATGTTCCTGTAATTAATATATTAAATTGCGTAAATAAGGATGAGACAAGAAGCAGGCCAAGACCCAAAATGATACCTGGCAAGGCATACCCAAACCCACATAAATTAAAAAGAAAATGAGTAAATTTTGATTCCATCTTTCTTTTTTGTGCGCTTAAAATGAAGCTTAAAGCAACCCCAATCCCTGCGACAATAGAACATAAAATCAGGCTGTTCATCAGATAAGGGAGCGTTTGTAATATTTGTTTATTAAAAACATCGGATAGTTGAAATGCCGTCAAAACCATATCTAAAAGCAAAATTACTGGAAATATAAAGCCAATAAAGATTGGTATGAAGCACCATAAACTAATCCAGAGGTGCTTTTTTATATTGGGCGCGTATGTTTCTTTTTTATTTTCTAAGGCGTAAAAACGCATTTTTCCCCGTTGGTTTTTTTCTGTCCAAATCAACAAGAGAACAAACCCCAAAAGCATTAAAGAAAGCCGCGCCGCCGCTGTAATATCACCGTACCCTGCCCACGCATCATAGATAACGGTTGAAAAAACCTTAATACCAAAATAATCCATAGTGCCGTAATCTGCTAACACCTCCATTATCACCAAAATTAAACCTACAATAATGAAAGGCCTCGCCGCAGGAAGGACAATATCAAAAAATTGAGAAAAGCCACTCGCCCCTAATAACTTGCTGCCTTCAATTTGACTTTTTGAACCTGCTAAAAACCCATTACGTGCAAATAGATAAATGTAAGGGTATAAACAAAAGATAAGAATAAATGACGCACCCCAGACTGTTCTAATATCTGGCAGAAAAATATTAAGCCCCAAAGGCTTTAAAAAACCGGCTAATTCCCCCGCTTGGTCAAAAAAGTCAGTATAAACATACGCCAAGATATAAGAGGGAAAAGCCAGCGGAAGACACAGCATCCATTTAAAAACGCGATGCCCCCAAAACACGTAATTGACACTAAACCAAGCGCAACTGACGCCAATCCCTAAAACGCCCAAGCTGACCAAGGTTACAACAATGAGGGAATTTATGACAACGCCATCAAGAACATGGCGTATTAGAAAACCAAAAATATCACTAGAATTTGTAACACTTTCAAAGACCAGAGCAAAAAGAGGCGTCAGGATTATGAACGTCGTAATATAAAAGAGACTATTTAAATAGTGACGTGTAAACATTGTTTATCTTTGCTGTGATTTATCATATTATAAAGAACATATCCTTTAAAAAATCAATACCAAGTGAGCGTCGATGAAAGAAAGCCCCCTTCTTGAAGTTTTTATGAATGTTGGCTTTTTCCTTATTATTGCTGCGGTGATAATCCCATTGTTAAAAAGGTTCAAGATACCCCCTGTTTTAGGATATCTAATGGCAGGAATAATTTTTGGCCCCTTTGGACTGGGGCAATATGCTTCTGAAATTTCAATGCTTCAATATATTACCCTACAAGATAGTAATAATCTGAAGCTTCTTTCTGAATTAGGGATTGTCTTTCTTTTATTTGTCATTGGTCTGGAAGTAACGCCACGAAAATTATGGCAGATGAAAGGACTGGTCTTTGGGCTAGGTGCGGCGCAAGTTATTATTACATCACTTGTTATCGGGGGTATCGCCTTTTTATGGGGGAATTCTATACAAGCGTCGATTTTATTGGGCTTGGGGCTATCTTTATCCTCCACAGCCATCATCACGCAATGGCTGCATGAGAGGAAATTATTTAACACACGCGCTGGTAACACTAGTTTTAGTATTTTACTTTTTCAAGATTTAGCCGTTATTCCAATCTTATTGCTTATCACTATATTGTCCACAAATATGGAAGAAGGTTTAGCTGGTTATATTTCTTTTTTATTGTTGAAAATGACCTTGGCGGTAACGGCTATTGTCATTATAGGAAAGTTTTTTGTTCGGCCGATTTTTTCTTTTTCAAATAAATATGGCGGCTCAGAAGTGTTCATTGCCTTAAGCTTGCTGGTTATTGTTGTCAGTGCGTCAATCGCAGGAATGGTTGGATTATCCCTGGCGCTGGGCGCATTTATCGGTGGGTTATTACTTGCTGAAACACAATATAGTCATGAAATTTCATCCGTCATTGTCCCGTTCAAAAGCATGTTGCTCGGCATCTTTTTTATGGCTTTTGGCATGTCGATTGATCTTCAATATATGATGGAAAGACCTTTATTATTATTAATGTCCGTCATTGGTTTATTAAGCATTAAAGGGGGCATCATCTATCTATTATGTCGTTTATGGCGCGTCCCAAAAGCTGCCGCAACGGAGAGCGCCATTTTATTACCACAAGCAGGTGAGTTCGGCTTATTGGTCGTTGGCGCCACGATTACTTTTGGTATTTTGGATAATAATGTTGGTCAGTTTATGTTTTTAACAATTGGCCTAACCATGTTCCTTACCCCTTTAATGACGCCTATATCTGAAAAAATTGGGCTTTATTTACAAAAGAAAGAAAGGCAAGCAGGGTTTGTTGATGATCATAAACCAGATGACGATTTAAACGGGCATGTGGTTATTCTGGGATATGGTCGCATGGGGCAAACCGTTGCTGAAATTTTGGCGACAGAAGGCATTGTGAGTATCACTTTTGAAAATAATGTTGACTGTATTAATCAAGGCAGAAATAAAAATGTGCCTGTTTATTATGGAGATGTCACACGTAAATCAACTTTAAAAGTTGCTAAAATTGATACAGCAAGCTCCGTTATCATTACCATTGACGATACAGATTCTATCCAAAACATCATCAAAAATATTAGAGAGATATCACAAGACGTTGCTTTAATTGTCCGCACCCGAAAAGCAACTGACTTAAATGAAATTGACCTGCCAGAAAAAACTTATATTGTCCCTGAGTATCTTTCTGCTGGCCTTGTTTTAGCAGAAAAAGCATTGGAATATTCAGGCTATAGCGCCAAAGAAGCACATATGATTGTGAAAAACGAAAGCTAATATTGGTTCAACACTGAAAGTAATCAGGTTAAAAAGCTATAAAATAAACGCCTTTTACTTTTGAAATTTATCCAAAAATATTTGCCCATATTTATCTAACTTGGACTTACCAACACCTGGAATATCATTCATGGCGCTTAAGCTTGAAGGTTTAAAAAGAACCATTTCAATTAACGTTTTATCATGAAAGACAACATAAGGGGGCACGTTATTTTCTTTTGCGATACTCATACGCAACGCTTTTAATTCAACAAATAAATCTTGATCTGATTCATTTTCAAGCAAGGTCATTGGATCCGTTTTTGTCGAAGAGCGCGCCATATTGCCGCCCATTATTTTAGGGTCAAGGCGCATTTGAAGGCTGGGCTTTAGCTTTAAAAAATCAACACCCTCTTGGGTCATTTTAATCGCACCATAGGATTCCATATCAATATAAAGAAGCCCGCGCGCAACAAGCTGGCGGATCAGACTTTGCCATTCCTTACTAGAATGCTCCGTCCCAATACCAAAGGTGCTTAAACTTTCATGCCCTTGGCGTTCGATGCGTTCATTCTTTTTACCCAGTAAAACATCAACAATATAGCCACCACCATACATTTGCCCCGTCCTAAGAATACAAGACATTATTTTTTGTGCCGCGATAGAGCCCTCAAACGTTTCTGGAGGGTGCAAGCACGTATCGCAATTCCCACAAGGTTCACCATCATCATTGAAATAATTTAACAATACCTGACGGCGGCAAGTCGCGGTTTCACAATACCCCAAAAAAGCTGTAAGCTTTTGCCGCTCAATGCGTTTTTGCTCTTCGGGTGCATCCGATCCTTCAATCATTTGACGTTGCAACGCTAAGTCTTGCAGGCCATAAACCATCCACGCAACAGATGGCAGGCCATCACGTCCCGCGCGCCCTGTCTCTTGGTAATATGCCTCAATATTCTTAGGCAAATCTAAATGGGCAACAAAGCGCACATCAGGCTTATCAATTCCCATGCCAAAGGCAATGGTTGCTACCATTATGATGCCCTCTTCTTTAATGAAGCGTTCTTGATTATTGGCACGTATATGGGTGTCTAAACGGGCGTGATATGGCAGAGCAGTATATCCTTTTTCCTGTAGCCATTTCGCTGTTTCTTCAACTTTTTTACGAGAGAGACAATAAATAATGCCGCTTTCTTTTTTGTCCCGCGCATCCAAGAAGCGTGATAATTGACTGCGTGGATTATCCTTGATGGAAACATAATAAGTAATATTAGGACGATCAAAACCAGCAATATATAAATTAGGCAAAGATAAGCGATCAACGATATCTTTACGTGTTGCTGTATCGGCGGTTGCCGTAACGGCAATACAGGGCGTGTTGGGATAGCGTGTTCTAAGGAGGGATACTTGTCTATATTCTGGACGAAAATCATGCCCCCATTGGGAAATGCAATGCGCTTCGTCAATGGCGAAAAGAGCAATTTTTATATTATCCAAAATATCGAGAAAGTTATCATTTACAAGCCGTTCTGGCGCGACATAAAGCAAGTCAAGATTGCCATTGCGTAAATCATCAAAGGTGGCGCGAATTTCATTATAATCTAAGCCCGAATGAATAGCCGCCGCCCTCACCCCCGCTTCACGAAGCGCAATGACTTGGTCATTCATCAACGCAATAAGGGGGGAAACAATAACACCTGTGCCTTCCATACAGATAGAAGGGATTTGATAACATAGAGATTTCCCACTCCCCGTTGGCATTAATACGCCGCAGCTTTCACCTGCGATTAAGCCTGTAATAATTTTTTCCTGCTCCCCCCGAAAAGCATCATACCCAAAAACAGAAGATAAAACTTCTTGGGGGTGGAGCGAAGCAGAATTCATAAAAAGTCCTTAAAGGAAGAGTGGTGATATTCTTTTATTATAAAAATACAGCTAGAACAGTACAAGACAATTCCCTTTTTCAATACTGGATGCTTTGCGTTTGATAATATCATTTTCCTGTACGCTGATCGGCGCATCATTCAATGATATTTTTTGAACGCTTATTACTTGAAACTCCATCGTTTCAGAACATGTGATTAATTTCGCTGTAATTTCTTGCTCTCCGATGGCATCTCTTTTGCCGCGTGGTTTATTCGGTCGCGCCCATATCGGCTCATTCCATCTGAGCGTATCTCCAGCTTTAGGCGCAGTGCAGGGTTTCCAGTTTTGATTTGTCATCTTTTATCCATTTTTATCTCACATTAAACGCACACTACATAAAATAACGCGCTAAGAGCCAGCCTAAAATGTTTTGATAAAAAAAGCTCTCTTTTCCGCGGTTTATATGCCATAAGCTGTCGATATATAACAATGAATATTAAACCTTATGCTCAACATTACTGACCTTAGTTATCAAATTGGCCCCCGCACGATTATCGAGAACGGTAATGTCTGCATCATGGATGGCTGGCGCGTGGGTGTTATTGGCCGTAATGGCGCGGGAAAATCGACTTTATTTAAGCTTATCAACGGTGACTTACAAGCCGATGGCGGCACAGTGAGCATTAGCGCTGGTCAAAATATGGGCATGGTGCGCCAAGATATGCCAGAAACCGATGAGGCGCTTTTGAATGTTGTTTTAGCCGCAAATGAAGAAATGGCTGATCTGTGGCATCAAGCAGAAACAGAAACAGACGGCAATAAAATTGCGGAAATTTACCAGCGTCTTGATGATATAGGCGCCTATAGCGCCCCTGCCAAGGCTTCAATGTTATTAACGGGATTGGGCTTTAAAGAAGAAGAACTGCAAATGCCTTTTTCTTCTTTCTCAGGGGGGTGGCGAATGCGCGTTGCATTAGCGGCGGCGTTATTTGTTGAGCCTGAAATTTTATTATTAGATGAGCCAACAAACCACTTAGATCTCGAAGCGATTATGTGGCTAGAGACATATTTATTAGATTATCGCCATACATTGATGATTATTTCGCATGATCGTGAGCTGTTAAACAAATGTATTGATCATGTCATTCATGTTGATAAAGCCCAGTTAACACTCTCCAATGGTAATTATGACACATTTGAGCGTGAACGAGCCTTAGCGGCGGGATTGCAACAGAAAATGCATGAAAAGCAAGAAGCCGCCCGCGCCCACATGCAAGCATTTGTTGATCGATTTAAAGCAAAAGCCAGTAAGGCACGCCAAGCACAAAGCCGTATGAAGGCGCTTGAGAAGATGGATATTGTTGACGCCGTTATCGCAGATCGCGCTGTTCAATTTGTGTTCCCAAACCCACAACAAATTGCCTCCCCGATGATTTCAATAGATCATGCCAATGTTGGATATGACGACGGCACACCGATTTTAAAGAATATTCACCGCAACATTGATAATGATGACCGAATAGCTTTATTAGGGGCAAATGGAGAGGGTAAATCAACACTAATGAAATTGATTGCGGACCGCTTGGGCGTCATGGAAGGGGAAGTTAATCGATCAAAGAAATTAAAAATTGGCTACTTTTCCCAGCATCAAACAGAAGAGCTTGATGTTGAATCAACCCCCTATCATGAGATGTTTGCCCTTTTTCAAAAGAAAAATGGCGATGCCAAAGAACATCTTGTAAGAGCCAAGCTTGGCGCCTTTGGTTTTTCCCGCGACTTATCTGACAATAAAATTGGTGCGTTAAGCGGAGGCGAGAAAGCACGGCTATTATTTGCTTTTATGAGCTTTGACGCCCCACATTTATTGCTATTAGATGAACCCACCAACCATTTAGACATAGACGCCCGCGAAGCGCTTGTAAAAGCATTAAATGCCTATGAAGGTGCCATTGTGATTGTTAGCCACGACCCCAACATGGTCGAACGTGTCGCAGACCGCCTATGGCTTATAAAAGATGGAGCATGTTTAGATTTTGAAGGGGATATTGAAGAATATCGCAAATTCACAATTCAATCGCGCCGCGATCAACGTAAAAAAGACAAGAAGAAAAAAGATAAAGCAGTTAAAACATCTCGAGAAAGTTCAAAGCCTGCAAATCCACAACTTATAAAAAAATTAGAAAAGAAAATTGCAACTTTAGAAAGCCAAAAAATGGCATTAGAGAAAACCATGAGCGCCGAGAATTTTTATACTCAGCCCCAAGCTGAAATCACAAAAGAGCAAGATAATTATAAAAAAATAATCAACGAGCTAGAAACACTAGAAAATGAGTGGCTTGAAGCCCAAAATAGCTAAGGCATTTTTTACAGGAGAGACTAAATGAAACTTATGGCGTTAAATTTACCCCGCGATTTTGATGAACAATCATTGGCAATGCTTTTTAAAAAAATTGGTAATATCAAATCTTGTAGCTTGGTTCTTAATGAAGATGCTGGCAAATCAAAAGGATTTGGTTTTGTTGAAATGGCATTAGAACATGAAGGGGAGTTGGCCATTCAAGAGCTTCATGGCAGTAAAGTTGGAAAGAACAAAATCCGCGTTAAAAAAGCGAATTAAGGCAAAAGAGCAATCCATCTATTATGGTCATCATATGATATTAAAACAATTTCCCACACCCGAAGAATTTTACCAAACATATTGGAATAAAAAACCATTCGTTGTACGCGGTGGAGTTGATCCCAATTTATTTGATCGGTTGATTGATGGGGACACCTTAGCGGGGCTTTCTTTAGAAGAAGAAATAAAATCCCGCCTTGTCATCACGGCACCAGAAGGCAAAAAATGGACATGCGAACATGGTCCCTTTCAAGAAGAGCGTTTTCAAACATTAGGAGAAGAAAATTGGAGTTTGCTTGTCCAAAATGTTGAAAAATATCACCCAGATACGGCCGCGTTGTTAGAATATTTTAACTTCTCTCCGCGATGGTTATTGGATGACATCATGGTCAGTTTTTCTGCAAAAGGCGGCTCTGTTGGGCCACATACGGATAGTTATCATGTTTTCTTGGCGCAAGGCATTGGTCGCCGATCATGGCGTATTGGCCAAAGCCCCGTTCAAAACGACGCCTGTATCGAAGGGCTGGAATTAAAAGTTTTAAAAGAAGGCTTTAACGGCCAAGAAGTAAAAGTAGAAAAAGGTGATGTCATTTACATTCCGCCGCAATTCGCCCATGAAGGAACAACGCTAGAAAATGCCATGACATTTTCCGTGGGGTTTTTAGGCCCGAAAATGTCCGAGCTTTTTATTGAATATGGATATTATTTAGAACAAGTTGAAATACATAATAAGCGTTATGTGGGCGAAGAATTGAAAACAGACAGTGCATGCCTTGAAATTCCAAAATCTGCGCAAGAAACCATCAAAAATGATTTATTAAACACATTACAAACAAATAGCTTTTCAGATTGGCTGGTTGAGTACTTCGCCTCTTCTGGTGAGGAGGACTAAATTAAGTTTTGTTGTAACTTTTTTAAAATAATTTCGAATGATATTTCATGGGATTGCGTATAATGTAAGTAGGTCATTATAGAACAAATCAAAAAAGAAGCATTATGTCCAAAATTCTTTCCCTCATTATTCTCACAACGATTTTTATCACAGCCATCCCATTTACGGCACAAGCCCAAAAAGGCCGCCCCAAAGGCCCAACTGCCGTCATAGTCGCGCCAGTTATTTTAAAAGATTTTGGTGACACAGTCGAAGCATTGGGCACAACAAAGTCTAATGAAATGGTTGTTATTACCGCGGATACAGCCGAAAAAATTACTAAAATTTATTTTGAAGAAGGCCAGCAAGTTAAAAAAGGTGATTTGCTCGTAACGCTGGCTAAAGGGGAAGAAAACGCGGCCTTAAGAGCGGCACAAGCAGAACTTTCAGAGGCGCGCTCTGCTTATAATCGTGCAAAAAATTTACAAGATAGCAAAGCCATTTCAAAAGCCGCCATGCAAGAGCGTTTATCCGCCCTTAACCAAGCACGCGCCGCCATTTCAGGCGTCACAGCAAGATTAGACAAATTAGCCATCACAGCTCCGTTTGATGGCACTATTGGGCTTCGTGAGGTCAGTGTGGGCGCGTTGGTACAACCCTCGGATATTATTACACGATTAGATGACACAAGCCTTATTAAAGTTGACTTTGATGTGCCCTCCCTCTTTTTACCAACCCTTAAAAAAGGACTTAAAATTGTGGGGCGTATTGAAGCCTTTGGAGATCGTGAATTTATAGGTGAGATACAAACAATTAACACACAAGTCGATCCATTAACCCGCACCGTAAAAATACGCGGCATTATTCCAAATGAAGATGGCATCCTAAAGCCTGGTTTGCTGATGACAATTGATCTTGTAAAAAACCAACGCCAAGCATTGGTCATTCCCGAAGAGGCATTAATTAAACAAGGGCGAAAAAACTTTGTCTATATCGCCAAAGATAAAGAAGACAAAAAAGTCGCTGTGAAAAAAGAGATAAATATTGGCGCCCGCCGCAGCGGCGAAATAGAGGTTCTTTCTGGCCTAAACGAAAATGATCAAATCGTAAATCATGGCACATTAAAGATTAAAGATGGCGCCCCTATCATCATAAAGGCCGTCGAGGAAAAACAGCAATCAATAGGTGATATGCTGGAAAAACCAGCTGGGACAAAAAATAACAGTCAGGCAGAATAATGCTTTTATCAGATATTTCAGTCACCCGCCCCGTTTTTGCTTCGGTTATATCACTGCTTTTAATTGCTTTTGGGTTTGTTTCTTACAGCAAATTAGCCCTGCGTGAATATCCGGATATCGACCCCCCTGTTGTTTCAATTGATACAAGCTATCAAGGGGCATCCGCCAATATTGTTGAAACGCGGATTACCGAAGTTATCGAAGATAGAATATCAGGCGTTGAAGGCATTAAATTTATTTCATCTACCTCATCAGACGGCAGATCGCGCATTAATATTGAATTTGATGTTAATCGCAATATTGAAGCCGCGGCAAATGATATCCGCGACCGTGTCTCTGGGGTCATTGATAATTTACCAGAAGAAGCAGATCCACCCGATATCCAAAAAGCAGACTCAAGCGATGATGTTATTTTATGGCTCAACCTCACCAGCGATCGTTTAAACACGTTGGAGTTAACAGATTACGCAAAGAGATATTTACAAGACCGCTTTTCCGTTGTCCCTGGCGTTGCCAGAGTGCGTTTAGGGGGAGGATTAGAGTATTCAATGCGTATATGGCTAGATCGCAACCAAATGGCGGCGCGTAACATCACAGTCACAGATGTACAAAACGCCCTGCAGTCAGAAAATGTTGAATTACCCGCAGGGAGTATAGAGTCTGAAGAAGTACAATTTACCGCACGTATCGAACGGGTTTACCAAACACCTGAGGACTTTGAAAAATTAGTTATCTCGCGCAGTGATGATTACCTTGTGCGCCTTGGTGATATTGCGCGCGTTGAAAAAGAAGCGATTGAAAAAAGAACTTTTTTCCGTGGAAATGGTGTTCCCATGATTGGTTTGGGCATGATCAAACAATCCAAAGCCAATACCATTGATGTTGCACAAGGCGCGATTGATTTAGCAAATCAATTACGTCCTAATTTACCCCCAGGAATGGAAATTATAAATTCTTATGATACATCAGTTTTCATTCGAGGAGCGATAGCAGAGGTCTATAAAACATTAATCATTGCTATGCTTTTGGTTGTTGGTGTGATCTATCTTTTCTTGGGTAGTATACGCGCTATGCTCATCCCCGCAATCACTGTGCCGGTATCATTAATTGCCACCTTTATTTTATTATTTGCGTTTGGTTTTTCGATTAATTTGCTCACTCTTTTAGCAATGGTTTTGGCTATTGGCTTGGTTGTCGATGATGCGATTGTTGTATTAGAAAACATCTCCCGCCGTATTGAAAAAGGCGAGCCACCCTTAACGGCTTCCTATAAAGGCGCGCGCCAAGTTGGCTTTGCAGTCATTGCAACAACCTTAGTTTTAATTTCTGTCTTTGCCCCCATTACATTTTTAGAAGGCGACTTAGGCCGCTTATTTACTGAATTTGCCTTGACGATGGTTGCCGCGGTCAGTTTTTCAACATTGATAGCGTTGACGTTATGTCCGATGTTGGCATCAAAGCTTTTAAAGAAAACTAAAAAAACTAGACTGACAGCCAAGGTTGATAAAGTTTTTGAAAAATTTAAATCATTCTATGCCGCCTTATTAAACAAAATTCTCAAGATTAGAATTATTATGATCCTGATTTTTGCTATTCTGGCATCGCTTTCGGTTTATTTTATTAATGCAGTGCCATCTGAATATGCGCCAAAAGAAGATCGTGGCGCATTTTTCTTGTTCGTTACGGGACCAGAAGGAGCCTCGTTTGAATATACAGCAGAATATATGAACGAAATTGAGCGCCGCATGCAACCTTATGTTGATAGTAGTGAAGTCAGTCGCTCGCTCATTCGGGCGCCGCGCGGTTTTGGTAACGCGGCAAATTTTAATGACGGCATGGTGATTGTTGTCTTGGATGATTGGGCGAACCGCCGTCCCGCAAATGTGATTATGGGTAAAATTGCAGGGAAAATGTCTGACTTACCCGGCGTTCGTGCATTTCCCGTGATGCGCCAAGGGTTCGGTGGCCGCCCAAGCAAGCCAGTACAATTTGTTTTAGGTGGTGGAACCTATGAGGAATTAGCAGAATGGCGCGATATTTTAATCGAAAAAGTAAATGAGAATAATCCAAATTTACTCGATATCGATAGTGATTATAAAGAGACAAAACCTCAGCTTCAAATTGTTATCGACCAAAATCGCGCGGCTGACTTGGGCGTTAGTGTAGACACGATTGGCACAACACTTGAAACAATGTTGGGGTCACGTCGTATTACGACCTATATTGAAAATGGCGAAGAATATGATGTTATTGTTGAAGGGGAGCGTTCGAACCAAAACACACCAAACGATATACAAAATATTTACGTTAGATCCGATAATTCAGGCCAACTTATTCCACTTTCTAATCTTATTAAGATTGAAGAATATGCCGATTCAGGGGATTTAAATCGCTACAATAGAACACGCGCTATTACTCTTGAAGCAGGCCTTGCAGAAGGTTACTCTTTAGGCGAAGCCTTAGAATACTTACGCGAAGCCACGCGGGAATATTTACCAGATAACGTTGTAATTGACTATAAAGGTCAATCACTTGATTTTCAAACCAGCGGCTCATCACTTATTTTTGTATTTATTTTGGGGTTTGGCGTCGTGTTTTTGGTGCTTGCGGCACAATTTGAAAGTTACGTACACCCGCTTGTGATTATTCTAACCGTTCCACTGGCTATTGCTGGTGCATTGGCGGGGCTTTATTTCACAGGAAATTCTTTAAATGTGTATACGCAAATTGGCCTTATCATGTTAATTGGTTTAGCAGCCAAAAATGGTATTTTAATTGTCGAATTCGTCAACCAATTGCGGGATGAAGGCATGGAATTCTCAAAGGCCTTAATAGAAGCGGCGCAAATACGCTTACGCCCTATTGTGATGACAGGAATTACAACTGTGGCTGGATCTATCCCTTTACTTCTTTCCTCTGGCGCAGGCGCGGAAACACGCATTGCTATTGGTGTTGTTATTTTATGCGGTGTTTTAGCCGCAACGTTTTTTACATTATTTATTGTACCTGTTGCTTATGATTTATTGGCGCGCAACACGGGCTCACCGGGTGATGTTAAACGTCAATTGAAAAAAGAAAAATTGGAATTAAAAAATGACTAAAGCGGCAATACTTCTTTTAAGTTTAGGGCTCAGTGCATGCACGATGGGCCCCGATTACAAAGCACCCAAAATTGACTTATTTGATAAATGGTTTTCTGCCTCGCCTACCCAGGTTTCACAAGAGCCCATTCATACAGAATGGTGGAATATTTTTGATGATGCGCTTTTATCAAAATATATTGAACAATCTGCGGTTCACAATAAAGATGTTCAAATTGCGCTTGCGAATATTAAACGTGCGCGTGCCGTACGCGGGGAAACGCGTGGCACTTTAATGCCAAGCCTAGGCAGTAACGTCGAGGCAACAAGATCAAAATCAAGCAGTGCAAATTCATCTTTTAACAGCGGTGATATTCGCAATGTTTATGACGCAGGATTCGATGCATCATGGGAACTCGATATTTTTGGCGGAACACGCCGTGAAATAGAGGCTTCTGATGCACGTTTAGGCATCGCAAAAGCTTCTTATAATAATGTGATGTTAAGCACGTTTTCAGATGTTGCGCGTAATTATTATGAAGCCCGCGGCGTTCAAAAGCGTATAGCCATCACCCAACAAAATATTGATTTATTAAAACAAACATATGATTTGATCAATGCGCGTTTAAATGTCGGTGAGGCAACGCAATTTGATGCTGACCGCGCGCGCGGTGAGTATGAAGCCACCCAAGCGCAGCTACCAAATTTAAACGCCGCCTTAGAAGTAAATATTTTCAGTCTTTCGACTTTGTTAGGTTTACCACCAGAGGCATTGCTCGATGAAATGAAAACCGTGCAGCCGCTCCCTTACGCGCCAGAGATTGTACCAGTTGGTCTGCGTTCGGATATCTTACGCCGCCGCCCTGATGTAAAAATAGCAGAGCGCGAGCTTGCGGCTTCGAGTGCAGATATAGGGGCAGAAATCGCCAATTTATTTCCTAAATTCTCTTTAACAGGCGATATTGGGACGCAAGCACGTAATTTTAGTGATCTGTTTATGGCATCTGCGGGAATGTGGTCTTTTGGCCCGTCAATGCGTTGGTCGGTTTTTGATGGTGGCAGCATTCGGGCGCGTATTGATATTGAAAAAGCCGAAAACCAAGCGGCTCTTGCCGCCTATGAAAAAACTATATTAGAGGCACTCGCCGACGCTGAAAAAGCCCTCACGCGTTATGGTCGTGAAATTGAAACCCGCAATCAATTAGAAAAAAGTTTGCAAACTAGACGTTCCGCCGTCACGTTAGCGCAAGAGCTATTGGACGCAGGTGAAGTTGATTATTTAGCAGTTTTAGACGCACAGCGTGAACTCACAACGAGCGAAGACAGTTTGGTAGTTTCCGAGATACAAACCATGATCAAGCTCATCGCACTATACACAGCGCTAGGGGGTGGTTGGGAAAGCCACACCCAAGCCTATGCGGATTTGTCACAAACCGAACAATAAACGTCATTTATTTATTATTTCCAATAAAATATATTTACATATAAACTAAAATTATGTATGTTTCGTAAAATAAAAAAGATTGCCATACGAACGGCTTTACGTTTAACGGCAACAATGGCTTAATAGCTGTAAAATACTTATATAATTAAAAAAATTACGATGAAAACAAAATATAACCGTCGAGAATTTGTTAAAAAATTAGGGGTAGGCGCAGCATGCTTGGCGGCCGCACCATCATTGTCCATGCTATCTGGTTGTTCCGCGCCGTCAGCCAGCAATCAATCTTATATCAAGAAAATTATTCAACCACAAAATCGTTCTACCGTTTTTAAATGGACGGATATTATGCTGCAGGCGGTACGCAACCAGTCGATAACCCCGCCGCCAGCAACGCGCGCATTTGCAATGGCACATACCGCAGGTTTTTTGGCAGTGAACGGCATTGTCCAAAAATATCATTCGCCCTTTAAAATAGAACAAGGCCCTTCAGCGGCAAACCCAGAGATTGCATACGGCGTCGCATTCTCTATGGCTTTAAGTGAAGCCTTGCAATCGTCTTTTGTTTTTGACCGTACGGCTTTTTTATCTGATTTTCCAAATGGGGAATCCAAAGCGCAAGCCATAAAATATGGCAGACACGCCGCAAATATCGTTATTAGATCACGTGTCAATGATGGCGCAGAGCCAAATAAATCTAATTTTTATCTCGGGCGTTATCCAAAGCGTAAGGATGTCTTAGAATGGAGTCCAACAGGGCCCTTTTATGGCGCGGCAGATGGACCATTTTTAGGCACCTTTAACCGAGGCCACGTTCCTGGCTGGGGCGCGCAGAAGCCGTGGGTCATGCGCCGCACAAAAGAATTTTTAGCGACAAATTTTTTAGACCCCCAAAGTCCCGAATTCGCCGCACAATATAAACGTGCCAAAGAAATTGGCGCAGCAGATAGTAATATACGCACAGCAGATGAAACAGAAATTGCATTTTTCTGGGAAGATGGGCCGCGTGGCGTTACCCCGCCTGGGCATTGGCAATTAGTTGCAATGAACGTTACTCAAGATATGAATCTTCCCCTTATTGAAAAAGCGCGACTGCATGCTTTATTGAGCATAAGCCAAGCTGATGCGGCGATTACAACATGGGATAGTAAATACACACATGACATTGTTCGCCCCGAAACTGCTATTCGTTTTCGCGCAGATGATTTTAAAAATTCCGCTATTCTAGGACAAGGACAATCTAATTGGCGAAGCTTGATTTTTACACCCGATTTTCCTGCTTACACATCTGGTCATTCTGCTTTTAGTGGCGTATCAGCCCGCATGATTGCGAATTTTATAGGCACAGATAAAGTTAACTTTTCATCCGAAGCACCAGATCTTGTCAACTGGCCCAAACAATTAACGGGCGTAAGGCGTTCATGGACAAGCTTGTGGCAGGCTGCAGAAGAAAATGGCGCAAGCCGTATTTACGGTGGGGTGCATTGGGATGCTGATAATGTCGAAGGCTTAAGGATTGGGAAAAATCTTGCTGATTACGTTTATAATAATGCATTTCAAAAAATCATATAGGAGGAGCGCTATGACGTATAAAAAATATTTTTCTTTTGCTGCTCTATTCTCAATGAGTTTCATGCCCTTTAATGCATTTGCAGATGGTCAAAGCGTGCCTATTAATTACGATAATATCTCTTTTTTTGAAGAACCCTTGGCTGTCGAATTGGGACCCGCAACTTTAAATGCAAATATTTTGGTTGATCAAGCAGTCCGCTATAGTTCAGCCATAAACGAAAGTAGTTATAATACCAATGTCGTTGGTGAATTTAACGTTGAAACCGAATTACCAAACACTGTCCAAATCGGTGCAAAATATATTGCCCGTTATGATCGTTTAAGAGAAAACGATGAAAATCGATATAGCTATGATATTGCACTTTACGCATCCGATGAATGGGGGACAATTGCTGGCGGCAATGTCACAGGCAGTGTACGTGAGAACACAAGGCGCAATAAAGGATTTGGCAATGCCGATTTACAAAATGATGACTTTATTGGCGGTTTAGACGAAAGCGGCGCATTTTATTCTGTTCGTTATAATTCATACCAAGCATCCCTAACTGCAGATCAAGAAGGGCGCGTAGAGGGCGGAGTTTCGTTCGAGCGTCCGATTGGCAAAAGCGTTTATTTTGCCTCTGCACGTGCCAGAAAAGGCGATACAACAGAAAATACCAATATTGCGAATACCTTGAACGCCGATACTTATGGCGGTGCTGTTGTGGCAAAATACACCTACGCAAGTTTTTTAATAGACGGGCAAATTGGCTACGAAAAAATAAATCATAATAATACCAATGAAAAAGACAAACATATTTTTGGATCACTAGGCACGCAATATAAATATGGCGCATATCGCTTCTCCGCTGAAGCTGCTTTGGGGGAAATTGATGGCGAAGAAACACGTAATGTTGCGCTTGGCTCACGTATTGATATTGCACGTGGGGCATCGGTTAATTTAGGCGTTAATTATACGCATGAGAATGATGACGAAGATACAAGCGGCATTGCTTCGGTTCGGTATGAATTCTAAAATCAGGCGTTAGGAATTAATAATATAAATTCCGATCCTTCGCCCTCAATACTTTTAATACTAATATCGCCGCCATATTTCTGCGCTATAGATTTGCCAATCGTTAAGCCCATACCGACCCCATCTTCATATAAATTTTCACCGTGTAAACGGCGAAAAGCATTAAATACATCGTCATGATACTTTTCTTCTACGCCTAAGCCATTATCTTTAATAGAAAATAATAAGTGATCATTTTTTTGCGCGACAGAAATTGTAATTTTTCGCTCATCCGTCCCATTGTCATGATAAATAATGGCATTAGAAATTAAATGAGTAATAACAATTTGATATTCATCAGAAAAAATATCTACATCGGGAATATCGATCAATTCTATCGTCGGATTATATTTTTCAATAAGTAACGCATTTTGTTGCATAGCGCCCTCAATCACTTTTTCAATTTTTATTTTTGACTGGCTTTCACGAGGAGCGCTGACCTTTAACAAAAAAGCCAAAGCGCTTTGTTTTTTTTGCAATATATCTACAGCCCGCAAAATAATATCAATTGTCTGCCCTTCATTTTCTTTTACATCTTCCGGCAATGATTTTAAAAGATCTTGAAAGAAAAAATCAATATGACGCACGGGGGCGTTCAAGTCATGAGAGACGATATTGATGAAATCTTTACATTCTTGAATTGTATTTTGAATTTTAATTTTCTGATCCTCTTAAGATGAATTTTTAACTTTTGTTATTTTGTATATAAGTAGAACGATTTTTCTTCTCCAACTAATTCTAAAGTTTCAATTTTTTCAATAGCTCCTTTAAAATCACTTACATCAAAAGGCTTCACCATGTAATCCGTGGCGCCAAGCTCTTTCGCTTTTTCTTTATCCGGCGGCGCATCTGACCCGCTAAACATTAAAACAGGTATAGTAAATTTTTCCTTAATGTTTAGAAGAACTTCTAGACCACTCACTTTAGGCAAATTAAAGTCTAATATTACAAGATCAATTTGACAGGTTTTATCATTAAGTATTTTGTATGCCTCTGTGCTGTCTCTTGCGACAACCAGATCCAAAAAAATATTCTCGACTTTTATAAGTGCCTTCGTAAGGGCAATATCGGCCAAAGAATCTTCTACCAGCAAAATAGTTGCTAATTCTTTATTCATAATTTTCATAACAAAATAAACTCTCTATTTTTTAGGAATAGTAAAATGGAAAACAGATCCTTTATTCGGCATTGAATCAACCCATATTTTACCACCATGTCGTGTTACAATTTTCTGACATATACTTAAACCAATGCCAGTCCCTTCATATTCTTCTGACTTATTCAAACGTTTAAAAACGTCAAAAATCTGTTGCGCATATTTTTTGTCAATCCCAATACCATTGTCTTTGACGGTAAAATGCCATAAGTCTTTATACTCCAAAACATCAACATGCACTTTTGGTGTTTTAACATCACAGAACTTTAATGCATTACTCACTAAGTTTTGAAACAGTTGAAATATTTGTGTGCGATCAACTTTTAATGTGGGTAGGTCACTATAGGTCACTTGAGCTTTCTTTTCATCAATCACAAGTTGAAGCATTTTTATAACTTTTTCTATTTCATCGTTGCAATCAACTTTTTCTAGCACGATATTCTTATTTTCTATCTGGGAATATGTCAGCATGTCTTTGATCATTTTCCCCATGCGTTCAGTATTATCTTGAATATGGGTTAAATACTCAAGATGCTCTTCACTCAAAATATCCTTACAACTCTTAGCAAGAAGATTTGAAAAATTTTGTGCAATTCTCGCAGGCTCTTTCAAATCATGAGAACAAACATAAGCGAATCTTGCTAGTGCCTCGTTTGAATCACGCATATGGTCCACCATTTCGCGACGTCGTGTTTCATCATTGAGTGAGCCTGCCATTCTTATCGCATTATTGTTACTATCCCAGACAGCTTCGCCACGCATATGTGCCCAAATATATTCAGACTGGTTAACAGTATTGGTCGCAATGCGTTTATTTTTTGGCTCTACTCCCTTACGCAATCGACACTCAACATCAAACTCAAAGCCTTTTTGTAAATGCGCATCTAAGATGGATCGAATATCATCTTGATCATCGGGATGCATACGGGAGAATAAAAAGTCTATATTGTAAACTTCCCCATCGTCAGGAATTTGCAACAGATCGTGCAATTTAGGCGAACAATAAAATTGATCTTTTTCAATATCCCAATCCCAGATTCCGACGCTCGAACCATCAACAGCCATTTGATAACGTTTTTCGCTATCAATTAATTTATTCTGTATTTCACGGACTTTCGTATTATCAACATATGTTAAAATTGCGCCCTCAACCCGACCGCTCTCAACTCGGTATGGCAGTATGCGCTCGAAATAACATTTATCATCATCATCTAGTTGCCGTGAAAAAGGTTTTTCTTTTTCGATGACATCCAAAATATTCTTCCCTAACCCCGGAATTTCGATGCGCTTACCAAAACTAGTGATCGCTTTTGGTGTATCATCTTGCGTAATCAAGAAAATTTCTGAAGCGGCGTGATTATAAAGTTTAACCTGAAGCTCTTTTGTCACAACAACTAATGGGAAATCAAAACTATCTTTAATGTTTATCAAATCTTCATTTGAAACAGTTAATTCATTTGTTTTAATTTGAAGCTCATCATTAACAGTCAATAATTCTTCATTGGTTGATTGAAGCTCCTCATTCGCAGTTTCAAGTTCTTCGTTTGAAGATTGTAATTCCTCATTCGATGACTGTAATTCTTCATTGGTTGATTGAAGCTCTTCATTTGACGTTTCTAACTCTTCCACAACAGTTTGAAGATGCTCCCGCGTTGACGCTAATTCTTGTTCCAACTCCGCAATAACTGGAACATTTTTCTTCGCATTTCTTTTTTGAGCCGAAGAAGAAGCCGTGGGCTGCATTTTTCTTTTTTCAAATGAAACGAGCAGGCAAACATCAGGAACATTTTTGATGTTAAGCGGCCTAATGATTATATCAATGTAATGATTTTCTTGACCTAATTTTAATTTCTTGGGCAAAATATTTTCAGCATTACCCTCACGAAGCGATTTATAAATCAACGCCCGAAGCTCTTGACGGAATTCTTTTCGCGCAAGAGACATGAGATTCGTACTCACAGACCCCGCAGAGAGCTGCATATATGAATGAACATCACCATATATACGAATAATCTCCATATCTTCATTAATTAAAATACTGTCAGGGGACAACGCCTCAACAAAGGCATCGGGTAAATCATGAACCGTTTTACCTGATGCTTGCTCTGTGATCGCTTTATCTTCAATTCTTCTTACTGGAGAGTAGGTAGGCTTAAAGCCATATTCTTCTTTCGTGTTCGCGATATAATTTTTCTTATAAATTTTAGATTGGCTATGAATTGTTTGAAATAAGTTTTTCGCATTCCCTAAACTCTCTGATTTGCCTAAAAACAAATATCCGTTGGTGTGGAGTGCATAATGGAAAAGACCAAAAACCTTTTCTTGTAATTTTGCATTAAAATAAATCAGAAGATTACGGCATGTAATTAAATCCAAACGCAAAAAAGGTGGATCTTCGAATACATTATGTTTTGAAAACACAACAAGATCACGGACAATTTTCGATATTTCATAGCCATTATCTTTAAAAGAAAAATATTTCTGTCGAATTTTAGGGCTTAAATTCTTTAACGTTGTCTCAGAGTATAACCCGCGCCGAGCGCGCGCAATAATATTATCCCCGATATCAGATGCAAAAACTTGCACATTATAATTTGACAACGCCGATAAACCACCGAGCATTTCAGCAAAAGCAATTATAAGAGAATAAGCTTCTTCGCCTGTGGCACAGCCTGGAACCCATATACGGATAGTGTCGCCAGGTTTTTTGCCACTTAATATTTTTTTAATAATATCGTTTAAATCTTCGTAAGCCGTTGGATCACGAAAAAAACTTGTGACACATATTAAAATATCATCATATAGCTCATCTAATTCTTTTGGATTTTCTTTGACGTAGGATAAATATTCTTCTAAGTCTGCTGTTGAACATGCCGTCATGCGGCGGTCAATACGCCGATATAAAGTTCCAGTTTTATAATCTTTAAAATCAATACCTTTGCGCTCTTTTAATAGATATAAAAGCTCTTGAATATCTGTTCGGACAATATCGTTTTGTGAGATTTCAGTATTACGCGGGACGGAGGCAAGACTAAAAAGTTGCTCGACCATTTTTTCTGGTGGCATAATAAAATCAATACAGCCTGTATCAATAGCATTGCCGGGCATCCCATCAAATTTTGCTGAATCAATATCCTGAGAGATAGTCACACCACCCGCCGCACGAATAGCCCGCACACCATGCGAACCATCAGAGCTGGTGCCAGAAAGAATAATCGCAATTGATTTTTCTTTTTGATCTTCCGCCAAGCTTGATAAAAAAAGATCAATCGAGGGCTTAGGACTAAATTCTGACATAGGATTACTCAACATCATATAGCTATTTTCGACATACACATCCTTGTCAGGAGGAGTGATATAAATAACGTTGGGTTTAGGTTTCTTCTTATGCTTTACCGATTCAACTTTTAAGCTAGTCTCACGCGCCAAGAGCTCAACCAACATACTTTTATGCGTGGGAGAAAGATGCTGTGCGACAATATAAGTAATGTCTCGCTCAGCTTTTTGGGGCAATTTTGTTATAAAACTCTTTAACGCCTCAAGGCCGCCTGCTGAAGCGCCTATTGCAACCCAAAGCAAATCACCCTTCATCGCCATGATATTTTTGGACTTGGTTTTTAGAGCCGTCTTGGAAGATTTAGCAACCAATTTTTTAGCGCTCTTCTTCGAATTTTTATTCGTCACTTTCTTGACAGATTTTTTTACAGCCTTTTTAGCCGGCGCTTTTGACGTTTTTTTTGCCGCTTTTTTACTTGGCTTTTTTATCGCTTTCGACGATGTTTTTTTAGAAGATTTTTTCTTTTGGCTAGTCATTCGTATCTTCTTTCTTTTGAAGTTTTTCAGACCAGCACATCACTTTTTCTATAACTTTTTCGAACTGCTTTAAACTTCTAACAGAATCTTTAATCACATAATCTAACAGCCCCTGACGTGCGGCTTCAGCTTGTATAGATTGGTGCGGCTCACCCGTGAGAAGAACAATAGGCAAAGAAACAGAATTATTTTCTTTTTTGATTTCCTGAGAAATTTCTAACCCATTTATTTCGGGCAAATTATAATCAACAAAGCAACAATCAATTACATTGTTACGAACAAACTCAAGACCATCCTCTAAATTTTCTGCTGTTAAAGTTTCATATTCATAGAGCTTAGAATTTTTACTAAGGATCGTTTTATAAAATTCTAAATCGTCTGGATTATCATCAATAATCAAAATAGTGCGGTTAATTTTTTTCATATTATTTTTTGTTTAACCAAAATTATAATTTTTCTGTATCAAATAACAGATTTTGGTTTTTAAGACTTATATAGCAGTAAAAAGTTCAACCAACATAGTTACTTATATCCACCTTGCCTAATAATTTCCATCAGTAGCTTTGATAATGTTATTAAAAGTCATATCAGAATACATAAGTAATCAAGCCTTAAAGCTCAAATGAGTATTATGCGCTCAAGTTAGTCAATAAATTAATTTGCCCGACATTGATCATGATTTTTAAAATCTTCGCTTTGGCGCCCTAAAGAAAGAGTGAAAACAGAACCTTCGCCTTCCTTAGATTGAATCGAAATTGATCCGGCATGTTTTTCAACTATTTTCTGACAAATGGATAAACCTAATCCCGTTCCTTCTATATCATCCGCAGCGTGAAGCCGTTGAAAAGGCATGAAAATCTTTTCAAATTGATCAGGCGGCACACCAATACCATTATCCGCAACTTCTAAAATACAGTTATCTTCAACAATAGAGCCGCTAATGGTCACAACAACCTTACGATTCGCGGCGCGATATTTAACAGCGTTTGTTATTAAATTTGTAAAAAGCTGTTGTATTTTAACTGAATACACAGGCCATTGCGGTAAATCTTTAACAATTATTTCGGCATTATTCTCTTTAAGCCATAGATCCATGCCACTGACGACTTCTGACAGAAGGTAATTTAAAGAAATAGTCTTTTTTTGTTCAGCGTCATGCGTCACTTGAGAATAAGATAAAAGATCATCAATAAGGTTTTGCATGCGTGATGAACTAACGGCCATACGCTCAATATATCCATTCACCTGATTTTGAGTCATATGAGACGCTTGCCCCCCTAACATGTCACAAAATGTTGATATCTTACGCATAGGTGATTTTAAATCATGTGCCACAGCATGGGCAAATTCAGATAACTCATCATTGGATCTCTCAAGCTCATATTGATAAGCTTTAAAATCATCTTCTAAACGCTGCTTTTTCATAGCGCTTTCGACAAGATTATTTAAGCTATTTGAGTCAATATCTTGTTTTGAAATGTAATCTTTTGCCCCTGACTTTATAATTTCTATCGCAATTTTTTGATCGCTTTGACCCGTAATCACAATAATTGCAGATTTCAAGTCTGTATTGGTTTTTTGATATTTTTTTAAAAATTCTAGAGCCGTTCCGTCCGTTAAATAATAATCAATTAAAATGCAATCAGGCATCTGATATTCAAGCACTTGAAATGCTTCAGCGAGCGATTCAGCTTCTAAAACTAGATATTGTTTCTTTCCTGCACTTAATAACTTTTTATTTCTAACACGGTCGGCTTTGTTGTCATCAATAATTAAAATGGCACTATCTGGTGTATTTTTGTTGCTAGGCTCTGGAATAATTTTAGCGATAGAACTTTCTTTTTTATCTGCAACCGCACCAATAATTGTATATTTCACATTATCATCATTTTTCGCTTTATACATTGCCTTATCGGCTTCTTTAAGCATGATATCTAGGGTTTCCCCAGCATCAGGGAAGATTGCGACACCAATGCTTAAACTAACATCAACTGTCACGCTGTCAGAAATCTTAATCGGCTTTTCAACTTCTCTAACAATTTTTTCCGCGATATATTTACAAGATAAATTTGTTATTGGTTGTTTACCGCCATCTATATAAATAACAAATTCATCGCCAGCATAACGCGCAATCAAGTCACTTATACGTAAAGTTTTCTTTAAGCGTTCCGCCACTTCTTTTAAAACAATATTCCCCGCATCGTGCCCATAGCTATCGTTAATAATCTTAAATTTATTAAGATCAATGAACATCAGTGCTTCTTTACGATTAACACGCTTTGCTTGAAACAACATTTTTTGTACCGCTTCTTCAAAGAACGCTCGATTGGGAAGATCTGTTAAATCATCACTATAGGCGCGGCGCGATAACTCATTGCGTGCTTTTTGCCGCAGAATAGAGGACTGGATAACGCGCTGCATAATATATCCCGTATTTTTATCCTTTGAGATATATTCTTGTGCTCCTTCGTTAAGAGCTTGCAGCGTTAAAGCGTCATCTTCACTTTGTGTCACAACAATAATTGGAATATCGGAATTAACTTCCTTGATCGTATTAATATTTTCTATCCCTTGCCCATCGGGTAAATTCAAATCAAGTAATATAACGTTATAGTGATTGCCGCTTACTAATTTCAATAAAGCTTCTGCCATCGTTGCGGCTACGGTAATTTTATAGCTGCAATAAGGGTCTTTTTGCTCTTGGATTAAACGAGCAACAAGTTGGGCATCAATGGGGTTATCTTCAATATGAAGAATATTTAAAGCTAAATTAGAACGCATCAGTAAAACGTATTTTTAAAAAAATATTACAATATTTATCTTATTAGTATACGAAAATTACTAGAATTAATAGAAATATTATTTACTGATGTCACGCGGGCGTTAATTTGGGCGATACGTCTGGACTAGACTGAATAGAGGATTGCATGAAAACCTCTTTTGAAAATTCAGGCTTATTATCAATATCCATACCATTTTCAATCCACTTAATCGCAGAAGGAATATCGCGATAATCGGTCACAACGATAGGGGCGCCCGCTTTTAATAACTTGGTTATTTCTTCACCCTGTTTTTTTGTATCAAAATCTCCATTATCGTCTAATTTTTGAAAATCAGAATAAGCACACCCAACCACAGAATGGGCACCAGCCGCTATCGCCTTTTTTACAGAACTGTCACTGTCTTCAACGCAGATTGTTTCTTCAGGTTTCCAGTCTGGGTTCGCTTCAAAAAAGCTGGTATATTTATTAGGAAGATTATGACCGCTAAAGCGCCTATTTCCTTTTGGAAAATAATGTGCCCAATTTGCGTTATGGCTTGTTTTTGGATCAACGGCATACTCTGTCGCATCCATACGGTCTGCGCGACTAGCTGTACAAAGGCCTATATTTTGAGCCCCATACTTCTCAACTAATATATCCATTGTTTCATTAAAACCATCAAATACCTGTAATCCACCTTTTTTAAAAGCGTCAATCACTCTCAATGTATGTTGTTCGGCAAGATAAGCAACGACCTCTTCTCCCTGCGGCACGTCATAAGCCGCGCGCAAGGTATTTTCATCTATATTGAATTCTTTAATTATATCATTAAGGACAACATCCGATGAATGTCCTTTAATTCTGGTCGCGATATCTTGATAAGTTATTTTTTTTGCTTCTTTCCCACCATGATCACGAAGCAGTTCATAGATAAAATTTACACCGTCCCCTACAGCAATGTGCTCACTATTAATATTGACGCCATCATTATCAAATATGATGTTTTTGATTGTTTTTTGTGTCATTGATTCGCCATCTTAAATTTTTACTTTTAAACGCTTAAGATGACATAACAATAATTATTAAATATGTCAATTAAATTAAAATTTGTTCAAGGGTTTCTTTTGCGCCCTGCTGTCTTAATTTCTTTTGCGTATCCGCCAAGGACTGAACAAAATTATCGTTTAACGGCAAATTCGTGCCAAAAATTTCCTCAATACCTAACAATCTTGTCGGGCTATCAGTGCTTAACTTAGCGTTAGAGATTAACTTATCTGACATTGGGTCTTTAATCTCTATTGGTTTTAAATCTTCATCGATAGCGGTTAAATATTGAAACCACCCTGCCAGCGCCAAAATAGCAAACTTATAAGAGCCATTTTTTTCTAATTGATACGTGATGCAAGGCAATATTGCATTTGGAATTTTTTGCGACCCATCTTCAGCGAGCCTTTGGATTTGGTCTGATATTGCTGGATTTGAGAAACGTTCAATTAACTTGTCTTTATATGCATCCAGATCAATCCCTGGCACTTCCGGTAAAGTGGGTGTGATGTCATTATCCATATAAGCCCGAACAAAATTTTTCATCAGAGGATCTGCCATCGCCTTATCAACCTCACGATAACCCATTAAATAAGAAAGATAAGACAACGCAGAATGCGAACCATTCAGCAGGCGTACTTTCATTTTTTCATAAGGATCAACATCAGCGACAATTTGCACGCCAGCTTTTTCAAATGGCGGGCGTCCTGAACAGAAACTATCCTCTAAAATCCATTGCATATAATCTTCACAAACAACTGGCCACTGATCTTCAATTTGAAATTTAGCTTTTAATGTCTCTACAATATCATCTGTTGTGACAGGTGTAATACGATCAACCATAGAATTGGGAAAAGAAACTTTTTGTTCAATCCAATCTGCTAATTCCGCATCAATTAAACTGGCAAATTGCAAAACAAGCTTTTGCGTTAAATGACCATTACCGGGTAAATTATCGCAAGACATAATCGTGAAAGGCTCAGCACCAGAATCTTTTCGATTTTTTAATCCAGAAACAATATACCCCAACGCTGTTTTTGGCTGGTTTAAGTTTTTTAAATCTTCTTGAATCAATTTATTTTCTTGATCAAGATTTTTATCACTATCGTAGCAATAGCCTTTTTCCGTGATCGTCAAAGACAGGATTTTTATAGCTTTATCTTTTAGCCTTTCCAAAACTTTCTGTGGGGAGGATGGGGCATGAAGTATTTCGGTTATTGAGCCAATAACCCGCGCCGTGTCCGCATCAGCATTTCGCTCCAACACCGTGTATAATGTATCTTGCTGTTTTAGTTTTTCTATATTTTCTTTATCTTGCGGCATGAGGCCGACTGCGCAAATGCCCCATTCGTTATGACCTTGGGATAAAACATCATCAACATAGACCGCCTGATGCGAACGATGAAAACTACCGATACTCATATGCATGATGCCACATTTTACTTGTGATCTATCGTAAGAAGGAACATGTGCAGACTGCGCAATAATTTCCAAATTTTGTTTGTTTAGCTTCATGTTAATTATCCTTTTATACAGCTTCTCGCCGAGGTTGTCTTTTCTTGGGAAGAGCTACGACCGCACTTGGCGCATCCTGATTTATTTCACTCAATGCTGCAATCACGCCTTGCTCTTGGATATTGCGTAAATGCCTTGCAACATCATCTATAAATTGATTATTACGCATTAGATCGCGTCCAAAAAGCTCACTTGCTTGCATAACTGGTACTGGATTATCACCACTATTTGATGCAATTTCAGGTAATTTCAACTCTAGAGCTTTTTGATCATTAATATCAATAGAATTTCCCTGCTCATCGACACCTTTAAGATATTGAATCCATGCGGCAGTTGCAAAAGCTAAATGTTGGTGGGGCATATCATTTGCTTTAGAATCTCTCAAAGGATCTAAAAAGCGCCCTTCAATTTTACCCGTTCCATTTCTTGCTAAACGAACCAGCTCATCCTTTATATGTGGATTCTCAAGTCGAGCAATTAAATCTTGCTTATATTCGCCAAAATCAACGCCCTCTATTTCTGGCACCGTTGCCAAAACCTCATCCATAAACCCAACGATAAACTCTCTAATTTTCGGGTCTTGCATTGCCTCATCTACATATATTTTCCCCGCCAAGCCAGCAACACAGCCCATCGCCATGTGTGAGCCATTAAGCATTCTTAATTTCATGAGCTCATATGGCGCAACATTGTCTGTTACGATTGCTCCAGCGCTTACAAAATCAGGAACGTCACCAGCAAACTTATTTTCAATAACCCACTGCATAAATCTTTCTGTCATTATGGGCCACATATCGTCAATGCCTGCGGCAGCACAACTAAATATGTTTGCCTTTGTGGTTGTCGGAACAATACGGTCAACCATGGTTGAGGGGAATTTAATATTGTCTTCAATATATGTTCTTAATGCGTTAGATTTTTTGGCCGCCGCTGTTAATACAGCATTCCTTAAAATAACTCCATTATCCGGCATATTATCACATGACATCACGGTCAATGCGGGCGATCCTTCACGCATACGTCGCTCCAACGCTGCGACAATATAATCAACAGTGGTTGATGGCTCGTCTGTCTTATCATCATGATCGTACCCATCTTGCGTAACGGTAATAGTCACAAGCTTGATTTGGGGGTCACATAAAACATCTAAAGCGCCTTCGGGGTTTTCTTGTGCGACCGTAATATCCATTAAGCTTCCAATAATACGCCTCGAAATTCCGTCAGCGCTCTGCTCATTCACAGAGTATAAATTATTTTGTTTAGCCAAAACTTCTTGTCGGGTTTGATTGTAAAAGCTGGGCAATGATGGCATTTGAAAGCCTAAAGAAGCACTCTGAGAATTAAAAGAAATGGGAAGAGCTTGTTTCGCAAACTCAGAGGCTAAACGAAGCAATGGCTTTCGTTCTCTCCTTGCCTTGATACTAATGGCACGCACACCCCATCTACTATCTTTTGCAAGAATATCATCAAAATACTTAAAAAGATGACCGCGGGCAAAATTACTTGGCCCAATATGAACAACACCCGCGGTAATTTTGGCGGGATCATATTGAGGTATTTGAACCCCCAAATTTTCTAACCGCGCTAAATCTTTAAGAGAAAGCCCCATAACGATAACTTGCCTTTATAATAAAATTTTTCATATTAAAGGTGGAAGTAAATAGAATAATAAAAAGTAAATCAAGGCTGGATTTTTAAAATTATTATTAAGCTAAAGCTTGATTGGTTTTCTCACTTTCTATCTCTTCTTTATAAGGAAGCGAGGATTGTGCCCCAATTTTTGTGCATGTTAACGAACCGGCAATACCCGCTTCATACACAGCACTAGCAATGTCCTCCCCACGATCAATAGCGGCACACATATACCCCGTGAAGGCATCTCCCGCGCCCACAGTGTCTATCGGTTTAATTTTTAAAGCTGGGGTCGAAATAATTTTACCCTCGTGGCACGTAATTGACCCTTCTGGCCCTAAAGTTATAATTGTGGTCATTTCAAAAAGCCCATTCAGCTCTATTGCTAATGCTGTTTTATCGTCGACTTGTAAATCATATTGCTGCCCTAGAGACTCGGCTTCATATTCATTTAAAACGATAATATCCAGATGTGCGAGAAGCTGTTTTGATACATCCTGCATGGCAGGCGCAAAATTCATCACTGTTTTTGCACCAGCTTTTTTTGCCCTTATAATAAGCGCCTCTGTTTCCACCATCGGCAATTCACCCTGTACCAGTAGAATTGAGGCATCATTTAAAAATTTATCAGGAACAGTTTCCTGCTTCGCCATCAGATTTGCCCCTTGGGAGACAACAATTCTGTGTGTTCCATCTTCTTCATCAACAAAGATAGTCGCAAGGCCCGATGGCATATCCAAAAATTCTACACCCGAAATATCAACGCCATTTTGCGCCAAGTTTTTATACATTTGGCGCCCATGACCACCATCACCCAAAGCGCCATAAAATCTTACTTCTGCGCCTGCTCTTGCCGCAGCAATCGCCTGATTGGCACCTTTGCCGCCCGGTTGCTCTATATGGTTATCAAGAAATAATGCCTTATCTTTTGGCGGTAGATTTGCTTGCTGAAAAAATAAATCCAGCACATTTGATCCAAATACAATGATCATGATTTTGCCCGTTTAGTAAAATTATTCTGTTAATAATTGGACAAACTAATTGTTTACATCATTTTTGACTAGTAATTAATAATAACAATCCAAAAAACAAAAAACTTGACATAACTTTTTTTGTATTAAAACGTGGGTTAAGCACCAAACTACAAGAGGATTAAAACAGAAGTAAAACCTTCAAAAGATTTAAAAAAAACGACTACAGAAAAAGGTTACACTGCGCCCAAAAGACCTCCAACAACACATGACCTCCACACCAGTTCGATGCGGGGATATACATCAAATGGGCTACGTGTTAAGAGCCCGCAATGATAACAAGCAGTCGCTTGCTGCGGCTCTGTAAAAAAATAAATAATTATTGAAAATGGCAGTATTTAAAGGGTGTGTACGAAAAATTGTATGCGCCCTTTTTTTATAACTTTTAGATAGATCTGATACATTTTTAAAAACTATCGCGTTCTCAGCTTTGTAAGTTTTATTGTGCTTACCCTTGATATTCCACAAAATTAATGCCATTTATGCCTCTGTCATGAAGTCTCGGCTAACGTGACATTCGTGTTTCATTAAGAGTAAAAAACAAAGGGTTTAAAACTATGGAAAATATTATGGATTTTTTTAGCGGTATCTCTGATGGCGCTATCGGTAAAGCACTCATCGGACTTTTAATTCTTGTTGGTGGCTTGATTGTCGTTAACATTATCACATCAATATTACGCGGCATGATGGGGAAAATCTCGTTCTTTAAAGAACACCCAGAAAATAACAATGGCGCTGAAATGGTGCCGCTGATTGGCTCGGTTATCAAAGCTGTGTTAACGATTTTCATTCTTATGGCTGTCTTACAATATTATGGCTTAACAGATGTTTTGGCCCCTTTAAAAGACATGTTAAACAAATTTATGGCCGCCATTCCAAATATCATTGGTGCGGGTGTTGTTGGTTATGCCGGTTGGATCATCGCAAAAACAGTGTCACAACTTCTTGGCATGGCCTTAAGCAATGTTGATGATAAAATTGCCGCAAAAACAGGCAATGCAGATATTAAAATTTCACCCTTCGCTAGCGCCTTTATCTTTGGTGGTATCTTACTTCCCATCATCGTTGCGGCTTTGGGTATTTTAAACATCCCATCTATATCGATCCCTGCGACAGAAATGCTAGAAAAGCTTATGGCTGCTGTGCCGAATATCATCGGTGCGGCGATCATCATGTTGGTTGCGTTTTACGTCGCAAAGTTCGTGACTTACATGCTTGGTGGATTATTCCAAGGAATGCAGCTGGATACTTACCCTGAAAAAATGGGCATGAAAGGTATTTTCACTGAAAAATTCACCCTAACAAAGCTTATTAGCTCAGGCATCATGTTCTTCTCTATGCTTGCCGCAGGGACTGCCGCAGTAGAGGTTTTAGGAATTGATGTTATCTCTACTATCTTTGCCGAAGTTCTTAAATTTGGTGGCGGTATCTTAACAGGGGGCGTTATCCTTGTCGTTGGTAATTTCTTAAGCAACATTGCCTATGAAAAATTGAGTGCATCAGGCAGCGTCGGTATTGCCGCCATTGCCCGTTTTGCTATCCTTGGTCTTGTGCTTGCGATGGGCTTAAAATCAATGGGCTTAGCCGATAACATTGTCACAATGGCCTTTGGTTTCACATTGGGAAGTGTTGCTATTGCTGCTGCTATTGCTTTCGGGCTTGGTGGACGCGATGCCGCAAAATCTGTTGCTGACAAATGGGCTGGCCGTATCGGTAAATAGGCACAAATAGTTTTAAATTCTTAAAGCCCGCTCTTTCGGTAAAAAAGAGCGGGCTTTTTTTGTATCTATTGAGCAAGTTTTTTTTAAATTATCTAAGAATCTAGCTTCCATTTATCGCCATGACTTCTTATGCTTTACCCATGACAACGCATATTGATGATTCATTAAATATCTTAACGCAAAAAATTTCTCAGCAAGCTATTACCTATGCCACGGAGGATTTTAAAATCATCTCTCCCGAAGGAAAACAACAGGAATGGCTGATTGATTTAAGGCCTGTTTTATTAGATGTAGAAGCTTTAAATATTATTTCCGATTTATTTTGGGATCGGTTTGAAAACCAGCTCCCTTTTCAAATAGGCGGCATGGAAGTCGCCGCCGTCCCCTTAATCACTGCTATCCTTTTAAAAGCGCAACAACGCGGAATATCAACCAACGCCTTCATCATTCGCAAAGAACGCAAGCAAAGCGGTCTGGGTAAATTAATTGAAGGACATGTCACAGACGATCCTATTATCATCATAGATGACATTTTAAATAGTGGCCGTAGCTTAGAAAAATCCCGCGTCGCCCTAGAGCAAATGGGCAAAAAGCCAAGCCAAGCTTTTGTGGTTTTAAATTATAAGAGCATCCACAGTGCGCATTGGCAAAAGCGATATCAAATAGTTGTGCATTATTTACTGACGTTAAAGCCGTTTGATGTCTCCTTTAATCATGCGCCCTATGTTCCACCCAAATGTAATTATGAGATTATCTGGCGTTTTTATGAACCCGGCGCGTTCCCGTTTCATATTGTGCCAAAATCAACACCCTTATTGGTCGGTGATCATATATATATGGGCACAGAAAGCGGTAAGATGTTTTGCATTAATCGCCATAATGGCCAAGCTGTTTGGCATTTTGATGTCGAAACCCATCATCCAAAAGGCATATGGTCTTCGCCTGCACACCATGACGGAAAGATATATTTTGGCGCTTATAACGGCAATGCCTATTGCCTTGATGCAGCGACAGGAACAGAGATTTGGCGAAATCCCTGCTGTGAGTTTATCGGCTCCTCCCCCCTGCTTGTGCCAGAAAAAAATATGATGTTTTTAGGGCTCGAACATCAGCGCCCCCGCCAAATGGGCAGCAACGCCGCCTTTAACATGCAAACCAGCGAACGTCTTTGGGAACGAGCACAAAAGAGATACCAGCACGGATCAGCCGCCTATTATGCGCCAAAAGATTTAGTCATTTTTGGCAATGCAGATCATAACGTCAGCGCCTATGATGCTGCGACAGGAAAACTTGTATGGATGCATGAAACCGACCGTTCAATTAAATATCCACCGACAATTGATGAAAAGCGTAAGTTGGTTGTTGCCACTTCTTTTGATGGGCATATTTATGTTTTAGATGCAGAAACTGGTAAGCGCAAAGCCGCGATTAAAACAAATGATATTTGTTACACCTCCGCACTTATTACCAATGGTAAAATTTTTGCCGGATCAGGAGATCGGCATATGTATGTGATTGATGCCACGATCTTCACCGTTATTAAAAAAATTGACTGTTACGCAAAAGTTTACGCGCCCCCCAAATTAATTGATGGTTATGTGATTTTTGGCACGGCTGGTGGACGCCTCATTGAGCTAAATCCTGAAACTTTAAAAGTAGATTCACATGCGCAATTACCCGACGCCATCACAAATGCCGTATCAGCATCACCACAAAATGATGTTTTATATGTCTCCACTGTGATGAATGAGCTTTATGCGATCAAACGTATTAAAACGCAGCAAGAGACTTAAAGAATTGAGCAATCTAGCTAGCAAGACGGCGTCTTATTAACCAACTTGACACATAAGCCTGCTTTGTAGGATAAGTTTAAATATTAAAGCGTCTTCTTTAAGCCTTTATCGTTTGAAGATTACTTTTAAATCTCCTCCGCCTTACCGCGTTTGAGAGTATTTTAAAAGAGCGCGGGTGTAGTTCAATGGTAGAACGGCAGCCTTCCAAGCTGCATACGGGGGTTCGATTCCCCTCACCCGCTCCAATTTTTCTAACACCCCCCCTTGCATTTTCCGAAATAATTATTGACTTTTCAATAGCCGCCAGGTTAATAATATCCCTCGTAAAGACATTATTGTAATTTAATTGCGTAAATCAAATAAAGAGGTATTTAGATGTCAAATGCAGGTAAAGCACGGGGTCTCGCAAGAGGCAAACAAAAAGAAAAAGGCGGGTTAAGGCGCACAGCCCAAATTCACCTTCAAGATACAGCCAATTTAGCAGCTGAAGGATACATAGTAACACCAGATGAGATAACACCAGAAGAATTAACGAAACCCATGTTTAAAGATGACGGATTTGATGGTGAACGTGTTGATGAATCAAAATGGACAACAGCACCTAAAACAAAAATAGCGGAAGGGCCATTTGCCGCATTAGCCAAGCGTTGAATTTACTTCTTTAGTTTTAATAACAACAAAACCGCGACATATGTATTGACATTTGGGCGCGGTTTTTTTATTCAAATTAGACTAGAATTCGTGGCGGTAGGGGTATTTCTCATCCTTTATCCGATGGACAAAAACGCGATTTATATTTTGAACTAAATTTAACCCTGCCTTTGCGAGCTTGGCTCGCTTGAGGCACATTTATTAAGGAGCCCTTATGTCTAAGGAAAAGTTTGAACGTAATAAGCCGCATTGTAATATCGGCACAATTGGTCACGTTGACCATGGTAAAACAACATTAACAGCAGCGATTGCGAAGTTATACGGCGCAGGTGAAGCGGTTGATGCGATTGATAAAGCGCCAGAAGAAAAAGCACGTGGGATCACAATCTCC
>CALDTV010000020.1 GCA_937923625.1 uncultured Alphaproteobacteria bacterium | reverse complement strand
GTTATTTTAAGGGGGGTGGGGGGGGTACCCATCGTTTAGGTGTATATATGCGCGTCCTGCGATGTCTCCCGCAGGCCGTGCCGCCTTTTAAATAGGGCGGACAATCTATAGATGATATGAAATTATTCCTATTTTGTCAATGTTTCAGCATTAAGCTGGGAGCAGGGATGCTTCCTTTTCCAAATCAGCCTTCTGTGTTAAAATAAAGCCATACAATATAATAATATTCGGAGTTTTAGAATGTCTCGTGATTACGCGATCAAGAAAATCAAGGAAGCTTTACATGCAACGCGTGGCAACGCGGCGGCTGCGCGGCAGCAGGTGATTTCAATGGCGATGCAAGACCCTGCGTTGCTTAAAGAATTGGTGCGCCCCCACATGACAGGCATTGTCGCCCACGCTGTCAACCGCGTCGTGAATGGTAAAACTGAACCTGAGTCTATTCCTACACCAGAAGTAAAAGCGATGACATCGCAAAGTAGTGAAGAAGAGAAATTTGGCCTCGATATTCTGAAAGCAATAGCTGGCGGTGAAAGCGCGCAATTTGGTCAAGAAAATTATGGTCGTCCGATCAAAAAGCAAGGCGTTTCGCAGTCGCATCTGGATGCAATACAGGCGATGATTGATAAAGGCCATGGCGGTAAGTTTTAGCCTAAAAATTATTTAATCTATTTGTTGATAATCATTAATATTCCTCACATTTATTATGAATGAGGGGGTATTGTTATTGCTATGAATGCCAATCCACAATCCAATCAAATTGATTATGCTGTTTTTTTAAAGCAAGCAGGCTGGGACGAAGCTGAAATTATACCATTAAGCGCAGATATGGGGCTACGCCGTTATTTCAAATTAACGCGTGGCAATGACAAAAAAAGTGAAGTTGCCTTATTGATGGATATGAGCCGTGCGGGGATTTTAGAAACGGGGTTGGCAGAGTTTTTAAAAGTTGGTCGCTTTTTGAATGATAATGATATTAACGCACCAGAAATTTTTGCTTTTGATGTAGATCAAGGTTTAGCGATTATTGAGTATCTTGGCGATACCAGTTTTGGCGATGCGTTGAAACAAGGCGTTGATGCCGAAAAACTTTACAGTTTGGCCACCGATATTCTTATTAAAATTCGGGACGCGGACAACTGCAATCAATTAGAATTAAACGGCTATAAGGACACGTTGATTTGGCAACGTGTGCCACAATTTGTGGATTATTATATGCCGCTTGCCGCGGATAATGGGGCGGGGCGTTTAACAACGCAAACCGACCATGATGAATTTCAACAAGTTTGGAAAGACATTGAGGCGGCCTTGCCGTCTTGCCCGATGGGGGTTTGTCTTGGTGATTACCATCTTGAGAATTTAATTTGGCGCGGCGCGGAGGCCGAACCACAATATGGCGTGATTGATTTTCAGGATGCGTTTTGGAGTCCGCAACCTTATGATCTTTTAAACTTGCTTGAAGATGCACGGGTGAGTGTGCCGCAAGATATTAAAGATAAAATGATAGCGCAATATTGCGCGGGTATGAGTGCCAAAGAGCAAAAGATATTTCAAGATTGGTATGTTGTGATGTCGGCGCAATTTCATTGCCGCGTGATTGGCTTGTTCGTGAAATTCGCGCGGGAGAATGGCGGCGTTGAATTTTTGACGCATATTCCGCGCCTTCAAGGCTATATTGCCAAAAACCTGAAAAATCCTGCACTCAAACCCTTGAAAGAGTTCATGGAGGGGCATAATATCTCTCTAAATATTGAAATAAACCAATAAGGAAACAAATCATGTCTATCCTCGCGAACCGATTAAGCCGTATCAAACCTTCTGCCACCTTGGCGGTGACGGCAAAGGCCAAGGAGCTAAAAGCGGCGGGTAAGGATATTATTGGTCTGGGTGCGGGTGAGCCAGATTTTGATACGCCTGACTTTATTAAAAACGCAGCGAAGGCGGCGATGGATGCGGGGCAAACGAAATACACCAATGTGGATGGCACGCCTGAATTAAAAGATGCGATTATCGCCAAGTTTAAACGCGATAATGGGTTGGAGTATAGCCGTGACGAAATTAACGTTGGAACGGGCGGCAAGCAGGTACTTTATAATGCCATGATGGCAACGTTGAATGCGGGGGATGAAGTGATTATTCCTGCGCCATATTGGGTGTCCTATCCTGACATGGTTTTGCTAGCTGAAGGCGAGCCCGTAATTGTGGATTGTCCGCAAAGTGCGAATTTCAAAATGACAGCGGAACAATTAGAAGCGGCGATTACGCCCAAAACGAAATGGGTGATTTTAAATTCTCCCTCAAATCCAACAGGGGCAGGATATACGCATGATGATATGAAAGCGTTGACCGATGTTTTGTTAAAACATGATCATGTTTGGGTGATGACGGATGATATGTATGAACATTTGGTTTATGGTGATTTTAAATTTTGTACGCCAGCACAAGTCGAGCCAAAATTAAAAGACCGTACGATTACTATTAATGGTGTGTCTAAGTCATACTCCATGACGGGGTGGCGCATTGGGTATGCGGGTGGCCCGAAAGAATTGATTAAAGCGATGGGTAAAATCCAAGGGCAGAGCACCTCGAACCCCTCGTCAATTTCTCAAGCCGCCGCAGTCGAAGCGCTGAACGGAGATCAATCCTTCATGACGTCGTGGATCGAAGCCTTTAAAGGCCGCCGTGATTTGGTTGTTGGTTTGCTCAATGACTGTGAAGGTATTGAATGCCCCATGCCAGAAGGGGCGTTTTATGTGTACCCATCTTGCGCAGGATGTATCGGCAAACAAACACCGAATGGCAAAACGATAGAAACAGATGAAGATTTCGTGAGTTACTTGCTTGAGGATCAGGGCGTGGCGTGTGTGCATGGTGCGGCGTTTGGACTTTCTCCGCACTTTCGTATTTCTTACGCAACAAGCGAAGAAGCCTTAACCAACGCCTGCAAACGGATAAAAGCGGCTTGCGAAGCCCTTCAAGGTGAGGCCAGAGCAGCCGCTTAAATCTTACGATAGAACGAGATAAGTATTTTAGACGTTCGCCATCGTAGGCATAGAGCTATGTGGTACTGGGCAACTTCTCGGTCTGCGCCATATTTCTGGCTGTTGGTCGTTTTCGACAGCTTGACGGAATCTGATCGCATTTCTTGCTCTTCCAACAGCAGATAATGCCGCTGGCTCGTCATAGTGTGTTAATTCAAGCTTTTCTCTATTAATAGTTGCTTTATGATGCATGCGTGGCTGTTTAGCTGCGTAAAGGAGTAGGCCAGCAAGGCGTCTGGCGTTTATTTCTGCTTCTAATATAGGGTTGTGATAGTGCGGAATCCGAATAATACGCCCGCCAGATAGATTGGCCATATTCTCTGAGGTTTTAGGGCAAGCTGCCGTGTCATATTTAGGAATAATATAATAATTAGGCATGGAGGGAACCATTGGAGATTTTTCACGTTTTGCAAAAAGTTCGTCAGCATATTTGATAAGTGTTGTAATTTCGCTATAGGTAGGCTCTTGGACGGAGCTAAACACCTGTGGTTCCCCTAATCTTCTATATCCCCAAGAGACAAGTTTTCCCCATCCATCACTTCCCGCCAAGGTATCTGGGTGTTTTGCTGCGTGCCTTTGAAAGCTCTCATGTAAGCGAGGGTAATGTCTTTTTGAAGCATAGCTAACATCGTAAAAAGCACCAACATTCACCATCGCGCAATAATTTCTATTCATTTGCGAAAGTGTGAATTGATTGGCGCTGTGAATATCCTTTAATAAACCCCCTGTGGAGTGACCCGCGGCTACGCGGGGAAGGTCTGGGTTTTTTAATCGTTCATCTGCGGAGCAATAAAACTTTTTTGTTGCCGCCATATTTATACGCATAAATTCTTCTGGATCGGGATCTTCGACAAGCTCCATGATCCGGACAGAAATGCCGTAGCTGTTTAAAATAGCTATGGATTCAGCATAGGCAGTGCAGCGGGAATGAAGCCCCGCGCAAAAATCAACCTGCATCACTTCGTTATCCGCTTTGGCTAAATAGCTTTTTGCTATTCGACCTTCAACTTTAAAACTTTTATCTTCCCAATGCTCTGGCGGGGACATGCCAATGAGATCTTCTCTTGATAAAGTTTTGGAAGATTTTATTGGCTCGACTGTTTCTGTTGGGGCGGCCTCAATTGTTGTAGCGGGTGTTGAAGCTGAAAGAAACGAAGCAGTCACTGCAACGAGTGGCGTTAGTGATGAAAAATAAAATGAGCGTCTTTTTTCGGGCTTTGTTATGTCTTCTTCGGGGGCGGCTGGATCACTAGGCGACACAAGACCTTCATAGACGCTGTTGTTAGGGGAGGGCGCGCCACGATCAGACATTATCTGCATCTCGTAAAGTGAAATGAACAGAATAACCTTTGAGTTGGAAAAAACGTCAAAATTAACCCCTAAATCATAAAACGCAACAAAGTTATGAAAACTGTACACGAGTCATAATAAAACGTCAATTTACATGTGATAAAGCAGCCTTATTATCCACTACTCTCCTGTAAAAAAAGAAAAAATACCTTTTTTGTCGCCTTCTGCCTCACGTTGTTTGATCTGTTTTTTATCACGGTTAGCGACCAGCATGTCGCAAACGCTTTCCAAATGATCTTCTTTTTCTTCAATGATGCTTGCGGCGAAGTGGCGCATTTTTTTAAAATTTTCGGGCGATCCATCATCAAAACGCACATTTGGTGTTTCGGGATCTTCGGCAATGATGGAGCGATTAAACATGTGCAAATCATCTCCAAGCTCATGAATGAGGCTATGAGATAAAGCGGACTCTGAGGCGTGAAAAAATATGTTGATGAGGGGTAAATCATTGACAGGATCAACGACGCCGAGCGATCCATATTTATTCCATTTTTCACGGCTGATGGTGCGGTTGGTGTAACCCGTTCCAAGGCAAATCATCGATAATTTTTGATGAGGGTCAAGTTGTTTACGCAACGAGCCATAATAAGTCACGGCGGGATTGTCAAAAATATTACCGTCAATGCCTGCATATTCTTTGACACCACGATCATCCGGCCAGCCAATATCAAAATGATGGCAGGGAAAATAAGTTGGCGCAGCGCAACTTGCCATAACGGCATCAAACAAAGAAACATCAGGCGTCTTATTTATGTGATGTTGACCGTTATGAAGTTTCATATTGCGTAACCAAACGGCATGGCCACCCTCTTGGGCGTAATGATGCATGGCTTGTGTTGCCGCGTCTGCTTTCCAGCCATCTGGTGTATTTGATCCATCAATGGAATAAAAAGGAACAACTAGACTTTTGAGGCTATCAGATAGTTTTGCATGACCATATAAAGCCCGTAGGGCGCGCCCTAAATTTTGGGGGTTGTAGTGACCATGTTTAAAAATACTTTCTAATTGGCTTATTTTTGTAAGACGATTATTAACGTCATGCAAAAGGCCACGTAATTCACGAAAGCGGTCTTGGGGGAAAATGTTGCGGCCTTCACGTTCATAAAAACGGACCATGTGCCGCGCGCGATATTTTGCGCGATGTGGGTGATCGGGATGGCGAAGAGTCATTGCCGCATTTAAAATAGACCCTGTTGAAGGGCCGCAAAAAATATCGACCATTTCGCTCATGCGCAGGCCAGTTCTTTTTTCGATATAGGTCATTATATGACACGGAATTAACCCGCGTAATCCGCCGCCATGATTAAACAGGGCGACAACATTTTCTCTATCATCTTTTTTTGTGGTGTGCGGCAAGAGAGTACTCGTTGAATCATTAAATATTTAAAAAACTATAAAGTGAATCGGTGATGAAGGCCATAACCTGTTTTGCGCGAATTATTATTCCCTTGTTTCGGCTATGGCTATTTTAACGGCGTTATCTGGCTTGCCGATGTGACGGCTTTAATAGGTAAAAAAAACCGAGCTACCTCAATAAAGGGGCGCTCGGTTGTAGTTAAACAGGGAGGTTTTACGTCTTTTTCAAAAGCTGCCTCATGGGTAAACCCAAAAGCAGAGATAAAATATGCGCCAACACTGCTATGCCGTGCGTCGCAATAGACGAAGGAAAATCACAGAAAACTCAGGGGGAGGTATCTATGAAGTCCTAGTCTGCCGAAGCAGATTAACAAGGTTATACGACCTGTTTAAAAGGATGTAAATAGAAAAAATCAACGAAAAGGATATTTTTCACTGAAAAAGTAAAAAATCTATAAATATTGTTTTAGATCAGGGGGGTATGATTTTTAAAGGGGGCTGTTTAACAATGATTTTAAAAATCGCTCTCTTTAACGCTTTCATGTAAAAAATCGTGCAGGACTTTGATACGGGTAGAATGCTTGCGCTCCTCCGAATAGACTAAATACATCTCAACCGAAGGCTGGGTGGTGCTTTCCAAACATATTTCAATATTTTTGTTACCTTTCACAAGATAATCGGGCAAAGAGGCCAAACCACAGTGATTTTCAACGGCTTCGTATATACCAAAGAGAGAGTTTATAAGAACCAATTTAGGATTATTCATCTCTTTTATACCCGCCTTACTAAAAAGCCAATTTGGGTTTTCAAACGGTGCAGGGGTGCTTGGTGGGTGACCAATTAAGCTATGTTTTTTGAGGTCTTTCACATTTTCGGGCGTGCCGTGCTTTTTTAAATATTGTTTGCTGGCACAAATGTGAAACTTAATTTTGCCTAATGGTTTGTAAATAAGGTCGTTTTGTTCTGGTTTGAACAAACGAATGGCGGCATCTGCTTCGCGCATATTTAAATTTAAAATTCTATTGTCTAAAAGCAAAGAGAGCTGAAGATCTGGATAGTCTTCGTGTAGCTTTGTAATTTTGGGTACCAGCCAAGTGGATCCCAAAAATCCGGGGGCGGTGATGCGCAAAGACCCTGAAGGATTTAATTGTGAATCACCAAGGCGGGCTTCGACCATAGCCAATTTGCCAAAAATATCTTTGGCGGTGTTGCTGAGAATTTCTCCTGCTTCGGTCAGTACAAGGCCGCGGGCGTGCCGTTGAAATAATTTTACATCAAGGCTTTCTTCCAAAGCGCTGATTTGTCTAGAAATTGCTGATTGGCTTAAATCCAGCGCTGTTCCAGCATGGGTAAAACTTCCTGCCTCGGCGACGATGTGAAATGTCCGTAATTTATCCCAATCCATTTTTAGTCCTTTATATTTGCATCGTGACGTTGTCGCGGTGCTCCTTAAATATTAAATTCTCCGTCGCTTGCGCCTCGTCACAGCACAAATCTAAAGGACGAGAAATTTATTATACTTGTACTTTGTCATTGCGAGGAAACCAAAGGTTGACGCGGCAATCTAGAAATATTGCTTGTGACTTTTGGATTGCCGCAGTCGCTTTGCTCCTTCGCAATGACGTTATTATTTTTATGCGGCCTCTTTCTTGTTGCCAGCTTCCAGCGTGGCGATGAATTTATCCGCTTCAAGCGCGGCCATACATCCCATGCCCGCCGCAGTGACGGCTTGGCGATATATTTTGTCTTTCACATCGCCTGCCGCATAAACGCCGTCAATTGATGTTGCGGTGGAGTCGGGGGCGGTGATCAGATAGCCCTCGTCATCCATATCCAATTTACCTTTGAATAATTCTGTCGCGGGATCGTGGCCAATAGCAATGAAAACGCCTTCTAATTCTAGGGTGGTCTCTTCGCTTGTTTTGACGTTTTTGGTTTTTAGGCCGTTCACGCCCGGCATATCGCCTTTGCCGACTTCTACGCCCAAAATTTCTTCAACCGTGTTGTCCCAAAGAATATCAATTTTTGGATTATCGAACAGACGTTGTTGCATAATTTTTTCTGCACGCAGCGCGTCACGACGGTGAATCAGGGTGACTTTTTCACACAGGTTTGCCAAAAAGAGCGCTTCTTCAACGGCGCTATTACCGCCGCCAACCACCGCTACGCGTTTGCCACGGAAGAAAAATCCATCACAGGTTGCGCAGGCGCTGACGCCCATATTACGAAATTTTTCTTCAGAGGGCAGACCAAGCCAACGGGCCTTCGCGCCAGTTGAAATCACAACCGTATCAGCGGTGAATTCTATGCCTGATTCTGATGTTGCTTTATAAGGATGGCTTGAAAAATCGACATCTGTAATCATGTCATGAATGGTTTTTGTGCCCACATTTTCGGCTTGCGCCTTCATTTGTTCCATCAGCCAAGGCCCTTGGATGGGTTCGGCAAAGCCAGGGTAATTCTCGACTTCTGTGGTGATGGTTAATTGACCGCCAGGCTGCATGCCCAGAACTTGCACAGGATTAAGGTTTGAACGTGCGGCATAGACCGCGGCTGTGTAGCCTGCAGGGCCAGAGCCAATGATTAACATTTTTGTATGAATTTTTTCACCCATGTGAATAGCTTCCTTTAAATTATAGCTTATCTGTAAGCTTTGTTATGACGAAGGTAAAGAGCGGTGATGCTGTTTATCCATACATTTTTTGCATGGCTGTGGTTATGCGCTTTGCAACCATTACGGCGTCATTCATGGGTTCGTACGTCCAATGTTGCAAGTTACCGTCAAAGGGGCGCATCACATTAATTTCTTGTAAATGGGTGTATAAACGCGTGAACCTTGGTGAGCCGCCATCAAGGGGGATCATGTGAACGGTTTTGCCCGTTGTCCCTGCATCTGACAGCATGGAGACACTATCGCTTGTTACTAAAATATGGTCTGCCCAACCTAAAATGCCGAAATAGGGGTTGTTTCCTGTATTTGACCCTTGCCCATCCCAAATATAGGCGTTTGTCCCCGCGAGGCCCTCAGCCAAGATTTTGAGGTTTTCATCGCCCGTACGGCGCGATGCGGTAATCATTAATGAGGCATGATGATTTTCTATCAACTTTTTTAAATCTACGACAAGCTTATGCATTATCGAGGCAGTCATTTTATGCGTTCGGCTATTGCCACCAATTAGTACCGCCACGCGCGGTGCGGGACTTTCTGCGAAAAGGGGCGCGAATTCTTGACGCGCTTCATTGAGTTTTTTTGCCGTCAGGCGGTTTGGCGCACCATCTGTTACAATCACATTTTCACCACGTAGAGGGTCGTGAAAAGGCACGGCGACCAAATCAAATTGATCAGGACTGGTTTTGGGGTCTTGAAGCTGTACCGTAAAAGTCTTACCGCCGCTTTGCTTTTTGATAAAACGCGAAGCCGCTACAGATTTACGCCCTGCGGTTATAAGTAAATCGGGCCATTTTGGTTCTATTTTGGGATCAAACGTACAGGCCATTTCAAACCCCAACCACGGGGACAGCGTCTTCCATGGCTGCTTGAGAGAGATAGTTTTTACCACTGCTTCAACACTTAGGGCTTCTGTGACGCCCACGCATTGATTTTGCGTGCCAATCATGCCTTCGGTAATGATCCAGCAGGAGATATCTTTATTCTTCATACTATAATTTTTTCAGTTATATGCTTGCAAAGCTTATACCTTGGGAGTACAAAAATAAAAATAATATTATTACCCAAATATAGAAGAATATTTCATGAAACGTATCAAACTTGATAAAATAGATCGAAAGATCTTACGCGATTTGCAGGAAAATGGCCGTATCACCAATGTTGATCTTTCTAAAAATGCAGGCATATCTGCGCCGCCATGCTTGCGCCGTGTCAGGGCATTAGAGGATAACGGCTTTATTAAAAGTTATCATGCCAAGATTGATAATGCATCGATGGGTTTTGGCTTGACTGTTTTTGCGATGATCAAGCTTAAATCCCAAGCTGAAAGTGATTTGAAAAAATTTGAAGAAGATTGCCTATCACTAGAACGCGTGCGCGAATGCCATATGTTGTCAGGCGAAGTTGATTTTATGCTGCGTATTGTCACCACAGATTGGGATAGTTACCAGCTATTTTTAACCGAACGTTTAACGGCGCTTGATAATATTGAATCTGTAAAGACAATGCCGTTGGTGCGTTCATCAAAAGAAGTGCCGGGTATTCCTATCAAGGTTGACTAATAAGTCCGTCTGACCGTTTTTTAATTGACATAATATTTATTGTGAGTTATTCTCTTCTTCTTGTGAAAGAGAGAGTAGATGATTTTAAAACCCATGCTAATAGCTTTCGTTGCCTCTTTGGATGGAAGCAATCCTCCAGAGATGGCAGCTGATTTATCGCAGAGAGTGGTTGAGACCAGCACAGGTGTTTTTGATAGGGCAGTCTCTCGCGTTGAAACACCGACAAGACAAGCAGAGCTGACACCTTCATCAGAATTCAGCTCTGTTAAAGTTAGCGTGACAAAGTTGGATCGTTAAGAATAATTCACTTCTAAAATTTCGTAATCAACGCCGCCTTTAGGGGTTTGGACTTTCACGGAGTCACCAACGGATTTACCAATTAATGCGCGCGCGATAGGTGAGGTAATGGAGATTTTACCTTCATCCGCATTTGATTCATATTCACCAACAATTGTTACATTACGTTCTTCATCGGTTTCTTCATCGACAATAAGAACCTGCGCGCCAAATTTTACTTGGTCACCAGAGAATTCTGAAGGGTCAATAATTTGTGCGGCGCCAACGGCACCCTCTAACTCTTTGATGCGGCCTTCATTAAAACTCTGTTGTTCTTTTGCGGCATGATACTCGGCATTTTCCTTCAAATCTCCATGTTCCCGTGCAACGGCAATGGATTCCACGATTTCTGGGCGGATTACTTTTTTACGATTCTCCAACTCAGCTTCAATCGCTTTAAAACCTGCGGGCGTGATCGGGACTTGGTTAGACATTTCATTGCTTTCTTATTCAAATAAAAAACCCGCCAAATGGCGGACTTGCTCATAATATAAGGTTAGCAATGGCAGAGCGTCAAGAAACGAATTTTATTTACATAATTTGCGGGTTTTTGTAGTTCTATCTAATGTTAGCAAGAAGGCAATTATTACTTACGGGCGCGGCTGCGTCTCTTGGTCCAGCCATGGGCGCAGGCAGTATTGGTGCCCGCAGTGCGGCACATGCGGTCGTGAGTAAAACGGCGATGGCTGGCTTTTCTCTTAGGGAAGTTATTGAGTTATTTCGAATACGTTCAGCAGCAGCATTGTCAACTGAAGTTTTCGATAAAAGCGAACTTTTGAGGCGAGGGAAAATCGCTGATAATGCATTGAAAGAGATTTTTGGTGATACACCAAGATTACAAGAATCTTTTTCAAGGGCTTTGGTCGTTGAATATAGAAGAGCGAAGAAAATGGCTGTCGCGGCAACAAAGAGTGGTTGTAAAGAACGTCAAGCTCTTGATCCCACTGAACGTGTTGGTGGAAAGGCAGAAGAGGCCGATATTCAAAAACCGAAGGCTTGTTCTGATGTTGATAGTAAAATTAAAAATCTGAGCGTATCGGCATCGTGGCGTATTGAGCCTATTGATATCGTGCCCCAGAAAACGCCTTATCTTTTTAAAGTAAGTTATGGGGATCTTGGTTTTTAACCACAAAATATAAATTCATGTTTCTTGTTTTTTAAGCGCCACATCCTGCATCATTAAAGGATCATATGCAGGTTCAGGAGTTTCGGCCCAATAGGCTTGACGTTCGACGGGGCTGTGATGTCCGCCGCCATTTAAAACACCTTCCATGATGCTGAGTTCGAAGAGAGTTGGGCGGGGTTTAATTTTATATGACATTAATCTTTCCTTTATATTTTCATTTGAGAATCGTTTTCATTGGTAATGATAATCATTCTCGTTTTAGAGTTGAAGTCAAGGGGGAATGTCGGAGTTTTATTTTGCTCTTAAAAAGCTTGTGGTGAAAAAAAGCCCGCAAAACATGCGGGCTTTTGAAATGATATAAGATGCAATATTATTCAGATGCTGGCGTAAAAGGCAAAGAGGAATGATGTGTATTGATACGCAAATTCCCATTTTTGTCCATCATATAACCGAATGTGAATTCAACTTTTGTTTCTTCGTCGCTACCTTTGGGGGTGAAGAAATAATTACCCATTGCGATGGCTTCATCGCCTTGAACAAGAATTTGTTGTTCTCCAAAACGTACTTTGCTCCACGGTTTGATAGCAAAACCTTTATCTTCTTCGATCATGCCGCCTACAAAATACGATAATGCTTCTTCTTTTGTTTCACGAAATTGATCGCTTGAGGCCAAAGTTGGTTTAAAGAGAACCTCGGATAATCCATAGGCATAAAGTGTGTCGATGTGGTCTTCTGCGGCTTTTTTATAATCGCCTTTCTCTATAAAAACCTTGCTTATTGTCTCAATGCCTTGAGCCCATTTTGTTTGTGCTTCTATCACTTTTTCCTCAGTGATGTGGGCTTGCGCAGGGGCAGATAGCAAAATGAGAGCAAATGCCGACAAGATAATTTTTTTCATTCAAGTTTCCTTTTTTGATTAATATTTTTTATATATTTAGTACTTTTCTAGTCCTGTATTTTTACAGGTTTTAAGGGCGTTTGCCAAGAGATGAAATGAGCGGGAAACAAAGATTTAAGTCGTTCTAATATCTCATAAAATCGTCGTTTTTGTGATTGCAAAAGCTAGCTGTTTGCAGGGACATTTATTGTTTTGCTGCCTGTAAGTCTTCGCGATGTGCGCCAAAGCACATGTGGCTTTATGTTGCGGGTGTCTAAAGCTTCTAATTCGCCCGTAAGGGCTTCTTCAATATCAATATCGCTTATACCTTTTTGACTTGCAAGCTCCGCAAGGCGTTCAATTCTCTTATGTGTGGCGGGGTGCGTTGAATGTATTTCTTGCCAACGGCTTGTTAAACTTGGGTTCGCCGTCTTACCAGTTTTTCTCTCTTGTTCTTGCTGTTGAATGGCGGTGATTTTACGCAAAGAAGTAATTAACGCCAAAGGATCAGCATCTAATAATGTTACGGCATTACGGTCACATTGATATTCAAAGCTGCGGCTCAAGCTTTTGTTTAAAAGCACGCTGCCGTAACTAATGCCTTGTGCAGCCGCATAAATCACGGGGTAGGCAGGATTAAAAATTGTTGTGATTCCTGCGCTGGCAAGGGAGCCACATAGATGCGCTGTAGCGTAAGTTTTTAATTTTCTTGAGTCTTTTTCTGATTTTGGCGCATCTTTGCTTAAACAATGACCAATTTTGATAACACTACTGACCATGGCTGTATATGCGGCAGTACTCGCGATCATGCTGGCATTGCCAGCTTCAATCCATTCAACTGCTTTGCTTGCTTGGGATGCCAAGCTTGCCCCTGTCATCGCAACTTGTCCCAATAATATAAGGTGAACATGTTTCCCCATCACATGAGCAAATTCATGTGCCAAAACGGCATATTCTTCGCGATCATTAAGTATTTGCAACAAAGCATCAGAAGCCATGATGACGGGTTTTCCCATGCTAAATGCTGCGGCATTTGGTACGCCTAATATTTCCCCAACTTGCTCACGCTTCTTTTTCTTTTTGTCTTTTTTTTGATCCTCTTCATTTTCAGCATCAAAATTATAAATAACCGCTTTATGTTGATTTAAGCCTGATTTCCTAAAAAGAGCATCGACCATATTTTGTAAATTGGGCGAAAAGCGATGGCTTTCGGGGTGCGCACGGAGATTATTTTCGAAATGTTTTTTGCTGCTGTGAAGTTGCAAGCCATTATAAAAAGCCGCAAATGTAAAACAGTAAGCTGCTATGGTGGGCGGCGCCATTGCAATTGCTGCCCCTGCCAAGGCAGTGGATGCGGATAAATGCACGATTTTATCGCTAATTGTCTCAGCATTTTGACTGCGCCAAAAATTTTTCATAAAAGAATATAATGGAATATATTTGTTATGTCAATCTAAGTGCGGTTGAGCCGCTCTTTTTAGCCTCTTCATAACTTGGCATTAACGGGACATAAATTAAATTAATTATTGACATAATGTTAACAAGCTTTATGAATATATTTCCCTAAAATAAGAGAGACCCATGACAGATAATTTAAACAGTAATTTTGGTGCAGGCTATTTGCCATCACTGATAACGGGTGCAGTTGCTGCTAGTAGCCTTGAATATTGTTTAGGCCTTAATTATCAAGCGGAAGTGCCGATTAATATTTTTTTGGTCACAACGCTGGGGGCGGGAGCAGGGTTAGCGATCAGTCGTTGTTACTTTAAAGAAGCCGCTCTTGGCTGTATTTTAAGTGTTTCAATGGGCGCTGCTGGCGCATTTGTGACTGCAACGAATAGCGATGAACATACAAACGATGGCGTGTCCTTAGGCCTTAAAAATGAATATCGTGTTGCGGCGCACGCACCTGATGAAAGTCCTGAAATACAGCCACCACAAAATATAAAAATCCATACGGCGCAAGGCCCTGTCTACGCGTCTTTTGCTTAAATTTAAATAGACATAGTATATATCTGTATTAGTGTAGGAACAGAATTATAAAATCAAGTAGAGTAATGACGGACAAAAACAATTTGATATATAATAATGATCCTTTAGACTTAGCTGGCGCTACAAGCGCTGTAGGGGCAGGGATTTTAGTAGGAGCTGTCACTGGAAAATTAAGTGATATTACTTTTACGGCGGCGGCTAATCCCGAAAATTTAATTATACCTGCTATTGGGGCCGCTGCTGGCGGCATTGCTGGCACTATTGCTGCTATACATTGTAGTGGAATATCTTTACGCGAAGTCGCTGTTGTGGCTCTCATCGGAAGTGCATGGGCTTCTTTTAATCACGCTGTTATTAAGAGCGATGATATTCGTGAGTTGCCCCAGCCAGCTTCAGTCACTTCCGAAGATGTTGCTGTTGAGGCACAACAAGATACATATCCCTATGTGAAACTTACCACGTCAATAGGGCAGAGATACGCACAGCTAGTTTTTTGATTTTTTAAGCCGCTTGTTCGTTTTCACCTTCTTCGCTGTCAAAATAATCTTGTAGCGGTTTTACGTCCATGTTGCGGGTTTTTAGGGCGCGGATGGCTTGGATTCCGGCTTTGGCACTTGTTAGCAAAGTAAAATACGGGATTTTGTGCATCACGGCTTCACGGCGAATGCTCATGGAGTCTGAGAGCGCTTGCGGGCCTTTGGTGGTGTTAATCAAAAAGTCGATATCTTCGTTGATGATGGCATCGACGATATGCGGGTGGCCTTCCATGACCTTATTTACGCGCTCCACCGTGAGTCCTGACTCTTGCAAAATTGTGCAAGTGCCGCCAGTCGCCACCAGATCAAAACCAAGGTCGGCGAGGTCTTTGGCGAGGGGAATGAGCGCTTCTTTATCGGCGTCTTTGACGGATAAGAATACTTTGCCTTCGGTGGGCAGAACATTGCCTGCGGCGATTTGAGATTTGGCGAAAGCTTGCGCGAAGTCGGCATCCAAGCCCATGACTTCGCCCGTTGATTTCATTTCGGGGCCGAGTATCACATCCGTGCCAGGAAAACGGTTGAACGGGAAGACGGGCGCTTTGACGGCGGTGTGATCGGCGGCCATGCCAATCAGTTGATCGCGGAAGTCGCTTAGTTTTTCACCCGCCATAATCCGCGCGGCAATTTTGGCGACGGGGACATTGGTGGCTTTGGCAACGAACGGCACGGTGCGGGAGGCACGCGGATTAACTTCCAAAATATACATATCATATTCACCAGTTTGCTTGTTCATCTTCACGGCAAATTGCACGTTCATCAAGCCTTTTACTTTTAAGGCCTTGGCGAGTTTTATGGATTGGTTTTCGAGTTCACGAATGGTTTTATAAGGGAGCGAATGCGGCGGCAAAACAGAAGCAGAGTCGCCAGAGTGAATACCCGCTTCTTCGACATGTTCCATGATACCTGCGATATAAACTTCCTTACCATCGCATAGCGCATCAACGTCAATTTCGATAGCGCCTTTCAAGTATCGGTCAAGCAAGACAGGGTTTTTGCCCGACACATTCATGGCGCGTTCCATGTAACGTTCAACTTCTTCGATGCTGCCAACAATTTCCATCCCTTGACCGCCCAAAACGTAAGACGGTCGAATGACAAGCGGGAAGCCAACTTTTTCGGCCAATTCCAAGGCTTCTTCTTTAGAAAAAGCCAGTTCATTATTGGGCTGACGTAATTTTAATTTTTTAATCAGTTGCTGGAAACGCTCGCGGTCTTCGGCGAGGTCGATGGCGTCAGGATCAGTCCCAAGAATTTTAATGCCTGCTTTTTGTAAATCATGACAAAGCTTAAGCGGAGTCTGCCCGCCCAATTGCACGATCACGCCCTCAACGCTGCCATTGGCGCTCTCGGCTTCGATAATTTCAATGACGTTCTCTGCCGTCAGCGGTTCAAAATAGAGACGATCTGCCGTGTCATAATCCGTGGAAACTGTTTCAGGATTACAGTTAATCATAATAGTCTCATAGCCCGCTTCTTGCAGGGCGTAACACGCATGGACGCAGCAATAATCAAACTCGATCCCTTGGCCAATTCGGTTCGGGCCACCACCGAGGATAACGACTTTTTTATTGTCCGTTGGCTCGCATTCGCTTTCGCCCATTTGATCGCCAAAGCCTTCGTAACAGCTATACATATAGGGCGTTTCGGACGGGATTTCGGCGGCGCAAGTGTCAACGCGTTTAAAGACAGGGTGAATGTTATGTTTTTGGCGGGCTTTGGTAACGGCGCTTTCTTCAACGCCAACAATTTTAGCCAAACGCGCATCGGCAAAGCCAAGCTTTTTAAGGTCAAGCCAACCTTGCGCGGTGATTGGCAGGCCGTTTTCGCGTAAATTTTCTTCGGTATCAATGATGTTTTTGATACGTCCTAAAAACCATTTATCAATTTTACAGGCATCAAAGATGGCATCTATATCCATGCCGTGACGCATGGCTTGTGCAACGTAAAGTAAGCGGCGTGGAGTCGCCAGAGAGAGCGCCGCACGAAGTTGATCCTTATCAGGAGTCTCGCCATCGCCAATTTTCATTTCATCAAAACCCGTCAGACCTTCTTCCATAGAGCGTAGCGCTTTTTGCAAAGACTCTTCCATATTGCGCCCAAAAGACATGACTTCACCAACGGATTTCATCGCGGTGGTGAGGTTCTTATTCGTGCCTTTAAACTTTTCAAAATTAAAGCGTGGAATTTTGGTCACGACGTAATCAATTGTCGGCTCGAACGAGGCAGGGGTGCGGCCATTGGTGATGTCATTATCAAGCTCATCCAGCGTATAACCCACCGCCAATTTCGCTGCGACTTTGGCAATCGGGAAGCCTGTGGCTTTGGAGGCCAACGCGGAAGAACGTGAGACACGCGGGTTCATTTCAATCACGATCAAGCGCCCATCATCTGGGTGCACGGCAAATTGCACGTTTGATCCGCCTGTCTCAACGCCGACAGCACGGAGCACGGCGAGCGACGCATTACGCATGATTTGGTATTCTTTATCGGTCAATGTCATGGCGGGGGCGACAGTGATGGAGTCACCCGTATGCACGCCCATCGGGTCGATATTTTCGATGGAACAAATGATGATGCAGTTGTCGTTTTTATCGCGTACGACCTCCATCTCATATTCTTTCCAGCCGAGCATGGATTCTTCGACAAGAATTTGATTGATGGGGGAGGCTTCGATCCCGCTGGCGCAGATTTCATGATATTGCGCTTTGTTATAGGCAATACCGCCACCCGTGCCGCCCATGGTAAAAGCAGGGCGAATAATGCAGGGCAGGCCAATTTCTTCAAGCGCGGCATCAACTTCTTCTTTGTTGTGCGCGAGCAAGGAGCGGGCGGATTCCAATCCAATTTCATCCATACATTTTTTGAAAAGATCGCGGTCTTCGGCTTTTTCGATGGCCTCTTTGTTTGCGCCGATCAGCTCGATACCAAGGCGATCAAGCGTGCCGTCATCGGATAATGCCAAGGCGCAGTTCAACGCAGTTTGTCCGCCCATTGTCGGCAACACCGCATCTGGTTTTTCTTTTTCTAAAATCTTCGCGACAATTTCGGGGGTGATCGGTTCTATGTAGGTTGCGTCCGCCATGTTCGGGTCGGTCATGATGGTGGCGGGGTTGGAATTGACCAGAATGACCCGATACCCTTCTTCCTTCAACGCTTTACAAGCTTGTGTGCCTGAATAGTCAAATTCACACGCTTGCCCAATAATAATGGGGCCTGCACCAATGATGAGGATAGATTTAAGGTCGGTTCTTTTGGGCATGTTTTTTTAACTTTCACACATATTTATATCATTGAGTTCATATTCAGCAGTTTCCCAAGGGAAAACTGTAATTCCGGGGCGAAGATTATCTTCGTCTGTACCTTCAAAATTTTCATCGGTTAAGCAGCCAACAAATTCGGAGGTATAGTTATTTTTTGTTGTTTCTTTTCTGTATGCTTTGGTGACGCAAGCATAATGCAGAATGGCGTTAGGCAATATTTTTTGAATTTCATCAAAAGCTTTTCTCTGGCTTTTCCCCGAGTTGGTATTGGATTCCACAACCAAAATATTTGTCTGTTTTTGCGCTGTCAAATTCTTGGGTGTCGAAGGAGGGATGACCACATCTACACCATTTTGTTGCTGATTATACTTTAGCTGCAGAGGAACCATAGGTATGATCTGAAGCTTGTTGGCAATCATTGTCGCAGGGATAGCACCACTTCTTAAAATTGGAGCTGTTGCAGAAAAAGAAATGTTACTTTTTTGTATCTTAAAAATAAGCTGATCGATAATAGAATGAAATTCTTCCCAATTCATAGGGTTTGTATCATCGATTTTGAAAATGCGCTCGGGCATGTTTTTCGGCTCTTCTTAGATAAAAATTATTAAGTACCGAAAACGATTTAGTAGGCTATATCCCGCGCTTTTTCAATGGTAAAGGCAAAGTTTTACAAAAATAATACGTATATTTTATGATATAAAAGGCTTAGGCGGCTTTTGTGAAAAATTTCTGGCTAAAAATATAATAACCATAAAGGAAAATAGCATAGCCAATGCACTCATATCCTTCTTCTAACAGCTGGTTATAAGGCTCAATTGATTTTAATCCTTCAAAATAAGCGCCAAGATAAACAAAGGCCGTGGCCACGACAAAGATGGGGACGATAGGAAGCTTAAACGCATTTAAAATGAACTGCTTTTTGTGCGTTTCTTTACAAAAAAGGTAAGCGGCCAAAGATAAAATGGCGACAGCAAAAAAGATAATCGCGGAAAGCTCAATTTTATCTGACAGTGGATCAGCCATGTTATAGGCGCTGCCCCATGAGGTTTCGCGCCCAAAAATCGCAATCGTAATCAGCCAGAGCATGAAGCCAATCGTGAAATCAAAGCGACCTGAGTTATTCTTTATCATCTGGAACAATGTTATGAGGCCCATGATGAAGCACATCCCCAAGGTGATAAGTTGTGATATTTCTAAGCTACCAAATTCGGAAGTGTCGATGCCGCTAAGATCATAAATCTTGACCAAGGCGATACCGCTTATGGTGGCAAAAGCGGCGAGGAATAATATTTTTTTACTTATTTTCAAAAGCATGGCATCGTATTTTGCATGATAAAGTGCAAGGCACAAGAGGTTTGCGTTTATGCATAAAATAAATCAGGTACAAAATAATGAGGAAAGCCCATGACCCATAAAGCCAAAAAAGTTGTCGTCATCACGGAAAAATATATTACGGCAAAGGTCGCTAAATTGATCGAAGATTGCGGCGCGAGTGGCTACACGGTTTCTTCCGCTGGGGGGCAAGGGAGCCGTGGTAAACGTTCCGAAGGGCGTGGTGGTGTCTCCGAAGCTTATGCCAATGTGAAATTTGAAGTGATTGTAGCAGAAGAAGAAATGGCGGTAAAAATCGCCAATACTGTGGCAGAGACATTCTTTGAGAATTATTCGGGCATTACCTATTTAGAAAACGTCGAAATCATCCGTCCGCAGAAATTTTAAGGATAAGCGCGCCACTGCGAGGAATGAAATGACGAAGCAATCAAGATTGCCGCAGTCGCAGGCTCCCTCGCAATAACGTTTTAGGCTAAAATATCGCTTCGGCCATCGCAATAAACAACGGGATACAAACCGCAATCGCCACAGGTGTCCCGACACTGGTGGACGCACCAATATAACATGACGGATTGGCAGACGGAATCCCCGCACGCAACGTTGGTGGCCCAGAGACATCGGAGCTAGAAGCCGCAAGGATAGAGAGAATTACCACGCCACCTGCACTAAACCCAACCAAAATATGGGCGATATAGCCCAAGCCAAAGGCAATCAGGCCGTGAATGATGGGGGCAAATCCCGCATATATTGCATACCAATGCGCCACTTTACGAAGCTCGTTGAGCCGTTGATAGGCTTCCATACCCATGGTCAGCATGAGGATAGAGAGCAATCCTTTAAACATAGGATCGTAAAAACTATCAAACACGTAATCTGTTTTGGCGAATAAGCCCAAAGCCATACCGAGTAAAAGTGCGGAGATGGCGGAGCTACGCAAACTGTCCGTGATGATTGACCAAACGGTGGTTTTTTCAACATTTTTGACGTCAGTCTTATCCGTTTTTTTATTGTCTTTTTTCGATAGATATAAATTGGCCAAAACAATCGCTAAGATGAGCGCGGGGATATCCATGAAAGGATAGAGCGCGGGCGCCCATGCTTCATAAACAATGCTTTCTTCTTCCAATAACGCCATGCCCGCCGCAAGGGTCGAGGCGCTGACCGCGCCAAACAAACCCGCCGTGGCAAGGCCATCTTCTTTCTTTATGCCTTTGAGCCGTGAGAAAAAGAACGCGCCGAGTAAGACAATCACAACCCCAACAATCACCGTGATAACGGCAGGGAGTAGCATATCAAGCAGGTTGGCTTCTTTTATCTCCATGCCGCCATTAATCCCAATGCGCATTAACAACATGAAAACCGCAAATTGATAAATTGCATTCGGGATTTGAAGCTTACTACCCAATGCCGCAACCACCATACCACCAATCAAAAACGCCAAGGCAGGTGATTGAAATTGTGAGATAAATCGAATAGCGAAATCAGCGACTAAATCCATGGTGTTTCCTTAATTATATTTTGCGTATCTTAGAATGGGTTGTGAAAAAATAACAAGGCCAATCTTATCTTATCGTCATTGCGAGCGAAGCGCGGCAATCTAGGGTAGCTGTTTACGGCACTGGATTGCCGCGTCGCTGGTTAAAGTTGCCATGCCCGTAAACGGGAGGGCAAGCGCTCCTCGCAATGACGTTACTTATGGCGGCTATCTTGTGCTTTTACATTGTTGTTTAAAATAACAAAACTTTTTTTGCTCGCATCATATTCCAGCAAGTCCCCTGTGTTCATATCATACTGCCAAGATTTTATATTCGCGCGTTTATCCTTTAATGCCCTTGCGACAGAAGGGTAGCTTTTTAAATTTTCTGTACTCTCTAAGATAATTTCTTTTTCGGTGTGGGCGATAATTTCGTCTTGGTCGTCGCAACAAGATTTGGCTGTGGTCAACGCGTTTTTAGCAACACTGACGAAGCTGGAAATCTCTGGATCGTCTATTTCATCGACCAAGGCTTTGATCGCGCCGCAATTGGTGTGTCCTAAGACAATGATGGTCTCTACCTTGTTATAATCTAACGCAAATTGCAGGGCGGCGGCGAGAGCGGTTCCCTGTTTATAAGGCCGCACAATCGCGCCCATCGCCTTATGCGCAAAAAAACTGCCCGGTTTGGCGCGGAAGATGGTGCTGGGGTTACAGCGAGAATCAATACAGGCCACAATAAAATACTTAGGGTTCTGGCCAATCTTCACCAACTCCGCCATTAAGTCATTATCACCCTCGTAATGATAACGCTTAAACTCCGCCGCGCCTGTAATCAAATCGTTTGTCATTGCACTTTTTTACCGCCGATATTTACTCTTTAGTCTGTTCTATTAAACGCTAAGTGCGCGACGTCTCGCAAAGTTTTTTTTTGCGTATAATCATAACTTGGCGAAACTTTGCGCCCATGGCGTTCCATTTTTTCCCTTTATTTTTCTTAAGCCGCCTTCTTTCCATCAATCATCTCCACAAATCTATCGAATAGATAGTGGCTGTCTTGGGGGCCAGGGGAGGCTTCGGGGTGGTATTGCACGCTAAAAGCTGGTTTTGATTTATGGCGGATGCCTTCATTTGTTTTATCAAACAGGCTGGCATGTGTGACTTCGACTTCTTCAGGTAAGCTCTCAGGAATGACCATGAAGCCATGGTTTTGACTGGTTATTTCGACTTTGCCTGTGGTGAAATCTTTGACGGGATGGTTCGCGCCACGATGCCCCAAAGACATTTTCTCCGTTTTTGCGCCAAAGGCGAGGGCGAGTAATTGATGCCCTAAGCATATACCAAAAACAGGGATGTTCTTTTCGATAAGGTCTTTAATGACAGGCACAGCATATTCGCCTGTTGCCGCGGGATCACCAGGGCCGTTGGAGAGAAACACGCCATCTGGCTTGTGTTTCATAATGTCTTCTGCGCTGGTATTGCTTGGCACAACGGTAACTTTACAGCCCGTCGCGGCGAGGCAACGTAAGATGTTACGCTTCGCGCCAAAATCCATGGCAACAACGTGACGCAAAGGTTTGTCGAGCTTGCCGTAGCCAGTTTTTAAATCCCAGCCAGCTTCATCCCATTCATAGCTTTGCGTGCAGGAGACTTCTTTGGCGAGGTCAAGCCCTTCGAGGCCAGACCAATCGGCGGCTTGTTTTTTGAGGGCGTCTAAATCAAACTTACCATCTGCTTTGTGGCAGATCACCGCATTTGGCGCGCCGTTATCGAGGATGTAGCGGGTGAGGGCGCGTGTATCAACGCCGCAAATCCCCGCAAGATTATGGCTTTTGAGCCAATCATTGAAATGTTGCGCCGCCCGCCAGCTAGATTGATCCGTGATATCTTCGCGCATGATTGCGCCGCGCGCATGCGGGGTGAGGCTTTCGATGTCTTCGTCATTTGTGCCAACGTTGCCAATATGGGGAAAAGTAAAAGTAATGATCTCTCCCGCATAAGAGGGATCGGTCAAAATTTCCTGATACCCAGTGAGCGAGGTATTGAAACAAACTTCACCAACTGCTGTAGCTTCGGCGCCTAAGCCTTTGCCATAGAAGGTTTTTCCGTCACTTAAAACGATAACGGCGGTGGCGATTTTAGAAGAGGGGGATGATGTTGAGGTCACGCTTGTAATCTTTCCAGTTAAGTTATATCACTGGAAATCATTGTAATAGATTAAAACAACGCGGAACGGAAGTGAAAATGAGCAAAAGAGACGAATTTACCACAGCTTTAAAAGCGGCGATGCAAAGTAAGAACCAAGTAGCGCTATCGACTATCCGCTTGATCATGGCGGCGTTGAAGGATCGTGACATTTTGGCGCGGGGCAATGGCAACGCGCAGGGGATTTCTGATGGTGAAATTTTATCTTTGCTACAATCCATGGTGAAACAACGCCAAGAATCAGCCAAAACCTATAAGGATAATGGCCGCGCCGAATTAGC
>CALDTV010000019.1 GCA_937923625.1 uncultured Alphaproteobacteria bacterium | reverse complement strand
GCCAACTGTTCTGGTGGCAATACATGTTCCTGCAAAATAAGAATTTTTCGCATTTTGCAACGCATTTTGCGATGACAGATATTCTTATATAACGTAACCAATTGTTATATATGAAATTTGTTTTGGCATAACTCTTGCTGTTTTATTTTGCAAGGGGAAGCTATATGAGAGTGTTAGTTATCAGTCATCAAAAGATTTGGCGACAAAATTTTGTCCGCTATTCAAGCGGAGCTGTATGTGTTTTATCAAACGTTGAATTTGTTGAAGAAGGCCAAAATATTGACGTAGTTTTAATAGATGCACAACATCGAAAAACGAATGCTTTATTTGATTTAATTGATCTTCATAAAGACAAGGAGATCTATCTCGTTTCTAATTCGCGTGATATGGCGCGTGAGATTTTTTCTCATGCGGATGTTCGTGGGGTTTTCGATTCTGATATTGCGATAAGGGACATTGTCAATTTCTTGAGCGCCCGCGATCCGCAAAATGAAAATATCAAGGAGCGACTGATTTTAGATTCTTTGGTGCAGGGGCTGTCAAATAAAGAAATTTCTTTTCGTTATGATCTGCCATTATCAACCGTTAAATATTGCCTTAGCAACATATATTCAGAAATGAATGTTCGAAATAGGACGCAAGCGGCTTTATTGCATGGTAAAAGCGGCTTATAATGAACCTTATGAAAGCGGTTCAAAAAATTACGATTCCTGATCGGGTGAAAACAGACGCACTTATCCGGCTTATGGCGTTGATCGGTGGGGATGTTGACGCGCCAAAATCTCTTCTTGTTGGGGGGTGTGTTCGCAATGCGCTGATGGGGGTGTCATCAACAGATATTGATATCGCCACACAATATAGCCCGCAAGAAATCACTGAGATATTAACAAAAGAAAATATCAAAGTTATTCCAACAGGAATTGATCATGGCACGGTGACGGCGGTGGTGAAGGGAACGTCGTTTGAAATTACAACATTACGAACGGATGAGGATACCGATGGGCGGCATGCAACGGTGCGCTTTACCGATGATTGGCTGGCGGATGCGCGGCGGCGTGATTTTACAATTAACACGTTGCTATCTGATATGGACGGAAACGTATTTGATCCAACGGGGAAGGCGCTAGAGGATTTAAAATCCTGCCGAGTGGTTTTTGTTGGCGAGGCGGGGCAAAGAATTGAGGAAGATTATTTACGAATTTTAAGATTCTTTCGTTTTCATGCACAATATGGTGAAGGTGCGGCAGATGTGGATGCTTTAAATGCGTGCCGCAAGGCGGCAGATAAAATTTCTAGTCTATCGCGGGAGCGCATTACGCAAGAGTTTTTAAAAATTTTAGCGACGGACAAAGCCGTTGAGGTTTTGGATTTGATGTTTGCGCATAATATATTACTTGATTTTAAAAGTGAGGCATATCAAGCCGATCACTTGAAACATGTTATTGCCCTTCAAAATAAAAATCAGGCGTTGGATGTTGTTACGCGTTTATTTATTTTAAATGGCAATAAACCAAAATTTCATGATGATATTTTGCGTTTATCGCATGCACAGAAAAATTTTTTGGTGAAATTGGAAATGGTAAAGCATCCGCATTTCTACAGCGATAAAAAATCATTGAAAAAAGCGATTTATCATCACGGTAATAATTTAATGACACAGGGTCTGCTCTTGTCCTCGGCCTTAGGGCAAACGGATGAGAGTCCTAAAACCATTGAGCTTGTTCAAAACTGGCAAGCCCCCAAATGCCCCATCACAGGACAACAACTCCTCGCCGAAGGTTATCAAACAGGCCCCGAATTAGGGCAAGAATTAGCCCGCAGACAAGAGGAATGGTTGGAAGATATTATTTAGTCTATGTTCAAAATTACATTCCAACGGGTTGAAATTTTTCACCAGTTACTACTATTTGAGTGGTGCTTCTCATATCGTCACCCTCACCAGTGTGCTCAACGACCGTCGCAAGACTTGTAAAATACATCCCATTATCTTGCATTGCTTCCGAAATTCTCTTCATTAAAGCTTGATCTTTGAAAGCCACGTGTAGATTTGCTATGCCATCAAGTGTGATTGGCGCTTGCATTATAGAGGAGGTCGAAGCTGATGGTGTGTCATTATACCTATCTGGACGGCCACCTTTAGGGCGAGGCTCTAGAGCGCTAAAGTCTATCTGAAATGTTGTCATTGGTTTATCCTTAAATTTTTTATACTTTGAGAAATTAAATAAAATTTTTAAGTTATGTCAATAAAAGAGTCATGGCCATTTCACTTCTGGGGGGAGGGACATCAGAATTGCTTCGGTATTGCCACCAGTTTTAAGGCCAAATTGCGTGCCACGATCATAGAGTAAGTTATATTCCACATAACGCCCCCGCTTGATGAGCTGGGTTTCGCGTTGTTCGTCTGTCCAATTTTTATTCATATGACGCCGCACAAGCTTCGGGTATATGTCCAAGAAAGTTTTACCAACATCTTGAGTGTAGGCAAAATCGGAAGTCCAATCGCCTCCTTGCTCGGAAGAATCCAGATAATCATAGAAAATGCCACCGACTCCGCGTGGCTCTTGACGATGAGGGAGGTAAAAATATCGATCGCACCATTCTTTATGCTCTTGATAATAATGCGGGGCATGTTGATCACAGCAATTTTTTAAAGCGTTGTGAAAATCACTGGTGTCCTGATGGTTGGGGATCATTGGCGTTAGGTCGGTACCACCGCCAAACCATCCTTTTGATGTCACGATCATGCGCGTGTTCATGTGAATAGCAGGAACGAGGGGGGATTGCATGTGTGCAACAAGCGAAATACCACCAGCCCAAAACGCGCCTTTACTTTCAACTGCACCTGGTATGCGTTCGCGGAATTCTTCTGAAAATGTACCGTAAACAGTGGAGATATTCACGCCAACTTTTTCAAAGACACGTCCGCGCATCAAAGATATTTCACCGCCCCCTTTTAAAATAGAACCGCTTTCGTTTGGTTCATCAGAATCCTCTCGGTTCCAAGGCGTGCGATCAAATTTACCCGCCGCCATATCAGCTTTGTTTCCACTTGAAAGTTCGCCTTCAATAGATTGAAATTCTTCGCAAATTTGATCGCGTAGACTTTCAAACCATTTGGCGGCTTGCACTTTCTTTTCGTCCCAATCCTTGCCCGTTTCACTCATTTTAAAATCCTGTTTGCCTTAACGCTTCGCCTGTGATCATTGCTGTTGCGTTAATGATATTTAACGAACGTGCTGCCCCAGACATCGGTATGGTGACTTTGTCTTTTATGCCTTGATGAATGTCAATCGGCACGCCTGCGCTCTCGCGCCCAGCGATTAAAATATCGCCTTCTTTGAAGTTGAATTCGGTATATGGCAGGGAAGATTTTGTTGTCATAAGGACTAAACGTTGATGAGCCACTTTGTCACAAAAAGCCTGCCACGAATCATGGCGGGTGACGCTTGCTTGATCGACGTAATCCATGCCGGCTTGTTTAATTTTTTTAGGCTCCCAAGGGAAACCACACGGTTCAATTATGTGTAATGGGGCGCCCAAGCAAGCACAAAGGCGCATGGCGGCGCCAACATTTTGTGGAATATCTGGTTGGTAGAGGGCTATCTCGATCATAATGCAAAATACTTACGCATATTTTAAAGTAAAAGCTAGATTTCTTCGCTTGTTTGCCGAATAATATGGTGCTATTTCGTCACGAAACATTTTTAAAAGATGTTTCATTATAATTTAATAGGTGAATGTTCGATATGAGTGATGATGATCCAAATAAACCGCGCCGTGATTTTCTTTATTTAACGGCTGCCGCTTTCGGCGCTGTGGGGGCGGGCTCTGTGGCGTGGCCACTTATTAATCAAATGAATCCGGCGGCAGATACGCTTGCGCTATCGACAACGGAAGTGAATTTAGCACCGATCCAAGAAGGTCAAGCGATTACGGTGATGTGGCGCGGTAAGCCTGTCTTTATCCGGCATCGTACCGTTAAAGAAATTGAAGAAGCAAAAGCCGTTGATTTAGGCGAATTACGCGATCCTGAAACAGATGGCGCACGTACCAAGGAAGGCCAAGAAAAATGGCTGGTGATGGTTGGAATTTGCACGCATTTGGGGTGTGTACCATTAGGCCAAAAAGATGCGGATGTGAAGGGGGAGTATGACGGCTGGTTCTGTCCTTGTCATGGCTCACATTACGATAGCTCTGGTCGTATTCGGAAAGGTCCAGCGCCTACGAACTTGGCTGTGCCAGAATATGAATTTTTAAACGATACCACCATTAAGATTGGGTAATTGCTATGGGTAGTGGAAATAGACAAAAATTAGATAATCCTGTGATGGAGTGGGTGGATTCCCGTCTTCCTGTCTTCACAATGATGCAAAAAGAATATGGCGTTTTCCCAACGCCAAAGAATTTCAATTATTTTTGGAATTTTGGCGCGATTGCGATGGTGATGTTGATTACGATGATCGTCACAGGCATTGCGCTGGCGATGCATTACACGGCTCATGCAGATTATGCGTTTGATAGCGTGGAGCGAATTATGCGTGACGTGAATGGCGGTTGGTTGCTTCGTTATCTACACGCGAATGGCGCCTCCTTTTTCTTTATCGCGGTCTACATTCACATTTTCCGCGGCATGTATTATGGCTCTTACAAGCAGCCGCGCGAACTTCTTTGGATGTTAGGGGTTTTGATTTTCTTACTGATGATGGCCACTGCATTTATGGGCTATGTTCTTCCTTGGGGGCAAATGAGTTTTTGGGGCGCGACGGTTATTACCAATCTATTTTCGGCGATCCCGATGGTTGGCGACAGTATCGTGACATTATTATGGGGTGGGTTCTCGGTTGATAACCCCACGCTAAACCGCTTTTACGCGCTACATTATTTATTGCCGTTTGTAATCGTTGGTGTGGTGTTCTTGCACGTTTGGGCGCTTCATGTGACTGGATCCAACAACCCGCTGGGGATTGAGCCGAAAGGGCCTCAGGATACTCTTCCTTTTCATCCTTATTATACGATGAAGGATACATTTGGTTTGTTGGCCTTCTTGATTGTCTATGCCGCGTTTACCTTCTTTATGCCGAATGCTTTAGGGCATCCTGATAACTATATTCCTGCTGATCCATTGGTGACGCCAGCGCATATTGTGCCTGAATGGTATTTTTTACCTTTTTATGCCATTTTGCGGGCTGTAACATTTGATATTGGTATTCCTTTTACAGATATTGTGTTGATACCAGCCAAGCTGGGCGGTGTTCTGGCGATGTTTGGCTCTATTGCTATTCTTTTTGTGTTCCCATTTTTGGATAAACACCCTGTGCGTTCGTCACGTTTCCGTCCTTGGTATCGTCCTGCGCTGTTACTTTTTGTTGTGACAGTATTGGTACTGGGCGTTTGTGGCGGGAAGCCTGCGGAGGGTTTCTGGGTGCCATTATCACAATTAGGAACGGTTTATTACTTTGCCTTTTTCCTTGTTTTAATCCCTTTCTTTAACAAGAAAGAGCCTGTCTTAGAATTACCACCAAGCATTAATGATGCTGTTTTAAAGAAAAATGAGAAAGCCGCCTAAAATGAAAAATTTTTTTTTGACAGCTATCGCTGCTTTCTGTCTTGCTGTTCCATCGGTTCAAGCCGCGGATACGGGGCATATTGAATTGCCTGATATAGAATGGAGCTTCGATGGTCCTTTTGGCACATATGACCGTGCTGCATTACAGCGCGGATTTCAGGTTTATAAGCAAGTCTGCTCGGCCTGTCATTCTATGGATCATTTGGCTTATCGTAACCTGAGTGCGCTGGGGTATAATGATGATGAGATTAAGGCTATCGCAGCGGATTATAGCAGAATGGACGGCCCAGATGATGAAGGCGAAATGTTTGAACGTCCCATGAGGCCAAGTGATAATTTCAAAAACCCATACGCGAATGAAAAACAAGCACGTTACGCCAATAATGGGGCGCTACCGCCTGATATGTCTTTAATTACGAAGGCGCGTGTTGGCGGGGCAAATTATCTTTACGGCCTTTTAACGGGATACGTAGAGCCACCTGAAGGCTTCGAAATTTCTGAAGGTCAGCATTATAATGCTGTTATGGCGGGACATAAGATTGCGATGGCGGCGCCATTATCAGATGATGTCGTGGCCTATGAAGACGGCTCACCCACAACAGTCGATCAATATGCTAGAGATGTCTCGCATTTCTTGATGTGGGCGGCAGAGCCAAAAATGGAAGACCGTAAACGCATGGGCGTTATGGTTATCCTGTTCTTGCTCGCCTTTGCTGGCATCATGTATAAAGTCAAAAAGAAAATCTGGGCTGACGTTAAAAAATAATCCTTCTTATTATCATCCTATAGGGTCACTAGATTGCCGCAGTCACTGCGCTCCTTCGCAATGACGCGCAGGGGGGTGTTTAATATATATCTTCTTAAATCTAATCACTTCCCCCTGATTCTAAAGTTTGATAGAATCGCTGTTATGAAAGATTTTCAAAAAGACATATTAAATTTTTGGTTTGTGGAAACACAGCCAAAACAATGGTTTCAAGTAAGCGAAGAATTTGATCAGGCCATCCGTGATCGTTTCATGGAACCCTATGATATGGCGGTATGTGGTAAATTTGATGATTGGCAAAATGATGCTGATGGCGCTTTGGCGCTATGTATTTTGCTGGATCAAATGCCGCGCAATATGTTCCGTGGAACGCCCAAGGCATTTGACACAGATAAAAAAGCGTTGATTGTTTCTAAATACGCGATCTCAAAAGGGTTAGATCAGGTTTTAAGCGCGCAAAAACGCCGTTTCATTTATTTGCCTTTTGAACATAGTGAAAATTTAAACGATCAACGTCGCTCGGTGGAGCTATTTGAAAAAACCAAGAATGATGACCCGATGGGGTATGATTATGCTATGCGCCATTTGAGGGTAATCGAAGAATTTAACCGCTTTCCGCACCGCAACAAGATTTTGGGGCGCGGCAACACCCCCGAAGAAGATATATATCTTTCAAACGCTGATGCGGGATTTTAAAAACGACTATCGGCTTTTTCTCTCATCTTTCTTTATACTTTGTCACTGCGCCCTTAACGTATTATTATAAGCGCTTGAGTATTCGCGTTAAACTTTCATGGAGTAAAGATTATTACACCTACTTTTATTTTATTAAATATTATTGCAGGGGTTTGCTTGTTGCTATGGGGTGTGGGGCTTGTAAGGCTAGGTATTACCCACGGTTTTGGTGCGGATTTACGCCGTGTTTTGGCAGCAAGTACGAAAAATCGTTTTAAATCATTTTTTTCTGGCATGGCGATTACGGCCTTACTTCAAAGTTCGACGGCAACTGTTCTTATTGTGTCCGGCTTTGCGGCACAAGGGATGATTAATGCCGCCGCTGGTTTGGCGATGGTTTTGGGGGCTGATGTTGGAACGACATTGGTTGCGCAAGTTTTCTCTTTCGATTTATCGTTTATTGCCCCGCTTTTGATGGTTGCGGGATATGCCGCTTTTACGATGAAAATTTTTGGTCGTATGAAAAATTTAGGGCGAATTTTAATTGGTTTAGCGTTGATGCTGTTCGCGTTAACGCTTATTCGGGAGGCAACGGAGCCACTAAAAAATTCTCCTGTTTTGGAAACAGTTGTGAGCGCATTAGAATCTGATCCATTTTTTGCGATTTTAATTACGGCACTTTTAACATGGATGGCACATTCTTCTTTGGCGATTGTTTTGCTTATCATGTCTTTTGTTGTTGGGGGCGCGTTCCCAATTGTTCTTGGGTTTTACATGGTTTTAGGCGCAAATTTGGGCGGGACGATTCCGCCCATTCTGGCAACATTAAAAGACCACCCTGAAGCACTTCGTATTACAGTCGGTAATTTATTGGTCAGGCTTGCGGGCGTTATTTTAACATTTCCATTCGTGATGCAGTTAGAAGGGTATTTAAGTTTATTCGACTCTGACCCCGCCCGGGAAATAGTCAATTTTCACACCGCATTTAACTTATGCTTGGCATTATTATTTTTGCCGTTTACGGGGTTGATTAGCAAACTCACAAAAAAAATTATTCCCGATAGAAATGAAGTCGATGATATCTCAAGAGCGCGCTATTTAGATAATAAAGACTTATCAATTCCTTCTGTTGCGCTTGCTTCTGCAACGCGTGAGACATTAAGGATGGCCGATATTGTCCAAGAGATGTTGGACGATACAATGAAGGTTTTTAAAACCAATGATATTGTGCTGTTAGAAAAAGTTCGTGCCGAAGATAATATCCTCGACAGCCTTTACAGCCAGATCAAAACTTATATGGCTAAATTATCACAAGAATTTATGGACCCGAAAGAAGCACAGCGTTATGTGCAGGTTCTAACGTTCTCGACCAATTTGGAACATGCGGGCGATGTAATTGATAAAAATTTGATGCCGCTCGCGCTGAAAAAAATTAAACGGCAAACAGATTTCTCAAAAGAAGGCATGAAAGAGATTGAGCATATTCATGGGTTGATAATGGAGTCCGTGCAATTAGCGCAATCTATTTTTGTCTCTAATGATGCGGAGCAAGCAAAACAATTATTACAAGACAAGCAAGATATTCGCGAAGCAGAAATTGCAGGTATGGCGACGCATATTGAGCGTTTGAGCGAAGGCGTTTCAGATACCATCGCCACCAGCAGTCTACATATTGATATCATCCGCGATTATCGCCGCATCAATAGTTATATGTGTACGGTGGCCTATCCCCTTTTGGAAAAAGAAGGAGAGGGACGAGAACGCCATTATTTTTTACAAAACACAAAAAAGAACAATCATAAACAGGAGACAACATCATGAGCTATCAAGATATTCTAAAGCGCAACGGATTAGATAGTTTCGATAAAGGTGATTTGGTCGTTCAGACCCCGATAGATGGATCAGATATTGCAAAAGTGACGTGTGACAAGGTCAGTGATGTTGACATGGTTGTTGGCAATGCGGTTACGGCGTTCGATAAATGGAAGGCAATGCCTGCGCCAGTTCGTGGTGAGCTTATAAGATTATTGGGCGAAGAACTTCGTGCGGCGAAAGATGATCTGGGAGCGCTGGTAACGTTAGAATGCGGAAAAATATTGTCTGAGGGGCTTGGGGAAGTTCAAGAGATGATTGATATCTGTGATTTTGCTGTTGGTTTGTCACGCCAACTTTACGGCTTGACGATAGCGTCCGAGCGCCCAGGGCATCACATGCGGGAAATGTGGCATCCTTTAGGGCCTGTGGCGGTGATTACGGCGTTTAATTTCCCTGTGGCTGTGTGGTCATGGAATACGGCCTTGGCAATTATTTGTGGTGACCCTGTGATTTGGAAACCATCTGAAAAAACACCGTTGACCGCGCTGGCGTGTGAGAAAATTTTTTCCCGCGCCGTGCAACGTTTTAAAGCGGCAGGCCATGACTGCCCTGATCACTTATTGCAAGTTTTGATTGGACATGCCGATGTTGGCCAAGCATTGGTCGATGACAAACGCGTCCCCTTAGTTAGCGCCACAGGTAGCACGCGCATGGGGCAAATTGTGGCTGAGCGCGTTGCGGCGCGTTTGGGCAAATCCTTGCTGGAATTGGGGGGGAATAACGCCATGATTGTGACGCCTTCTGCGGATATGGATTTGGCGGTGCGGGCAATAGTCTTTAGTGCTGTTGGAACAGCGGGACAAAGATGCACCACATTACGCCGTTTGATTGTTCATGAATCGATTAAAGATGATCTAATGACTGCGCTTAAAAAATCCTATGAGAGTTTAAGTATTGGTAATCCATTAGATAAGAAAACATTGATTGGCCCATTAATTGACAAAGATTCTTTTAATGGAATGTCTGAAGCACTTAAAAATGCAAAAGAACAAGGCGGCAAAATTTTGACCGGTGGTGAAAAATGCAATGTCGAAAAATGCGATAAGGGTTACTATGTCACGCCAGCCCTCGTTGATATGCCCGTGCAAAGCGCGGTGGTCTGTCACGAGACTTTTGCGCCAATTCTTTATATTATGAGCTACAGTGATTTTGATGAAGCGATAAAAATGCATAACGACGTGCCGCAAGGGTTATCATCTTGTATTTTCACCACTGACATGCGCGAAGCAGAAACATTTTTATCGGCAACGGGAAGTGATTGTGGTCTTGCCAATGTTAACATCGGCCCCAGCGGTGCAGAAATTGGTGGTGCCTTTGGTGGTGAAAAGGAGACGGGTGGAGGCCGTGAAAGTGGCTCTGACGCTTGGAAAGTTTATATGCGCCGCCAAACACAAACGCTGAATTATTCTAAAGAGCTACCTTTAGCGCAGGGGGTTAAATTTTATTTGTAATAATTTTGAAATTTTCTATCGTTTTTAGGCAGAAATTTAAAAAATATCCCTAAGCCGCTCAAAATGAGTTATCATACTTATGTAAGCGAAAATTAATGAAAAAAATAAGGAGTTGTCTATGCTGCAAGAGCGTGATTCAGCTCAAACGCCCTTGGCGCGTTTGGAAGCTTTAAAAACAAAACATCAAAATTTAGAAAAACGCATTAAAATTGAAAGACTTAGACCATCTGTTGGCCATCATGAAATTAGCCAGCTAAAACGTGAAAAATTACTATTAAAAGAAAAAATCGAAGCTATTCGAGCGACTTCCTAAAAAAAGAATTAAACTACCTACAAGAATATTGAATAAACCAAAAACGCAGTCACCATGTGGTCACTGCGTTTTTTTTATTGTTTACAACTTATTGGCTAATCAAAAAAGAATTGCTGAAATATTTTACTCAGAAGCGCTTCCACCGCCAGTACCTGAAGATAAGAAGTTTGAGAAATCAAAGCCACCAACGGCATCAGCTGGTTTTTCTTCGGCTGGTTTCGTCTCATCTGCAATTTTTTGTAAACGCTGTGCTTTTACTTCTTCTGGGTCTTTGCCTTGCGCTTTTAATCCTTTATCGGACGCGAGCTCTAATTCTTTATATGAACATAATCCAAGCTCCGCAGGGTGGCGTGGGCGAATAGTGGATGAATTCGCATGTGTACGGTCGCGCACGGCGCTAATGGTTGGCTTTGTTGTGCCAATCAATTTACCAATCTGCGCGTCGCTAATTTCAGAATGATTTTTCAAAATCCATGCAATGGCATCGGGCTTATCGCCACGTTTAGAAACGGGGGTATATCTTGGCCCTTTGGAACGCATTTTTACCCCTGGCAAATCATTGCGCGATAATTTCATGATGTATGAATCATCTGCTTCGGCTTTATCTAGTTCTGCTTGTGTGGTTTCACCATTTTGGATTGGATCACGCCCCACAACACCAAAATCATCATCGGCCAGTTTTTCAACTTCGATTTTGTGCATCTCCGTGAAGTCAGCAATTTGCTGGAATGTTAAGGTTGTATTATCTACCAACCAAACAGCGGTCGCTTTTGGCATTAAAAGTTTTGGGGCATCAAGGGCTTTGCTCATTTTAAAATCCTTTTTTTTCGTCAAAAAGACACAATTATGGGGCGTTAAACCTTCCCAAGGATTAACTCAATTCAGACTAAAATGTCAGGGAATACGAGGACTATAAGGATTTTTTACTGAATTGCAATCTTTTCTCTATGCTTCAAATGCGCTATTTTGTTCAATATTAGGAGATATTGTATGTTTGATGATGAATTAGAGCCGCGTAAAAAAGCCACTGTAATTAAAAATTTAGAGCCGATGTCTGTTGATGAGCTTGAGGATTATATTAGCGCTTTAAAAGCAGAAATCACCCGTACCGAAACGGAAATTGTGCGTAAAAAAGCTGTTCACGAAGCGGCTGCATCAGTTTTTAAATGAGTTTTGATTGCAAGGTTTCGATCAACTCGGTATGGTACTTGAAATTTAAGGGAGAGACAGCATGGCTGACGCAGAAGAAAAAAACGAAGATAAAGAGAAATCAATCAAGGAGCGCTTAGAAGAGGCAAGTACCGATTGTCTAAAAAAACTGGAAGCGTGGGAAGCGGACAAAAAAAGCTCTGCTGTGCGTGAAGACCTCCAAGAAGCTGTACATGAATTACGCAAGGTTGCATCGCGCGTTGAAATTGAAATCGCGATTAGCGAACGCGGCAATATGTCTGACAAACCATTGCCTATTCCGTCGCATCGTTCAACAGCAAAAGCCAAGGGAGCTGTTGAATCTATTCTCCCCGATCATGGTAATACGAATGGTAATAACGGCGGTGGCGAGAAGAAAACAAACAGCCGTCGTCCCCGTGGTCGTCGCCCTGCACCAAAGAAGCAAGACTAAAATTTATCCCTTAAACTGCGGTAATGCGTGAATTCTTCAATCGTTTTTGCGCGCATGAAAATATTGGTTTTCTTTTCTTGACCAATTGTTGTTGGAATTGTTGGTTGGCTTTCTTGCCTGAAAATATCAACTTCCTTCATACGATCAATCAAATCCTGATTATTTGCATCAACAGTTAAACAAAAATTACCGTTTGTTTGGGTGTATTCATGCCCACAATATATTTTCGTTTCATCGGGCATAGCGTTAAATTTTTGAAAATTATTGAACATCTCCTTTGGTGTACCCTCAAATAAGCGGCCACATCCCATAGCAAAAATTGTATCACCCGAAAATAAAACCTTCGCTTTCTTAAACCAAAAGCAAACATGCCCCGTTGTATGTCCAGCTGTGTGTATGATCGTGGCTTTTTCATCCCCAAAATTGAATATATCGCCATCTTTAACGGCATGATGAATGTTTAAAATACGCTCTGTTTCATAGGCTGGGGCGATAATGTCGCAGTCATATTTTTCTAAAAGCGCATCGTTTCCTGCGATATGATCGCCATGATGATGCGTGTTAAAAATAACGTCTGGCGTCAGATTTAATTCATCTAATTTGTGAATCACGGGTACGGCATCGCCTGCATCTACAACGCCGACTTGGTTGTTAGATTCTAGAATATAGGCGTAATTATCGTCTAAAACAGGGACGAGGGTCACATTTAACATGGTAGTTTTTCTTCTTTTGTTTCAAGGATATCTGATAAACGATTGGTGGCGCTACCACGGCGTAAGGGTTTCTGTTGGCTTTCATGTGGTGCCCAGCCAATTAAAAAAATCACGTCAAATGTTGCGATAAGTCGCCTATCTTGATCGCTATATAATTGTTGATAAAGCTCATTTGCGCGGCTGAAAAAATCTTTTCCAACGAATTTCTTATTGCGTGATTTGATGCTGTTGGCTTCACCCATATATCGTAAATCATGCATGAGTTTATAGATATTATCATAAGTCACAGTAATTTTTTCTGAGTCTATAACGGGTAGATTAAATCCCGCACGTTGCATTAAATTTCCCATTTGCGGCATATCGGCAAAGGGAGCGACGCGGGGGCTTTGTCCACCGTGTAACTCTAGCTCTGTTTGTTGCATGACATGGCGTAGTTCAAATAATGTTTCACCACCGAGCATGGCGGCAATAAACAAACCATCATCTTTTAAGGCTTGTTTTATTTGCACCAATGCGCCGGGTAAATCATTAACGCTATGAAGTGATAAGGCGCTGTATATTAGGTCAAAATTTTTGGATATAAGGGGAAGTAAATCTTCTTCCGCTAAAATATCGGGTTTATATGCGGCTGTGTTATCTAAACTAATATGATTGATGACGCCAAAATCTTTAAGTCGGTTTTGTGTGCGGCATCCTATTTGTAAGGCCGTTGTAAATTCACGCTTTATATCCTCAAGTCTTTTTTCAATTTGTTGCTGTGACCAATTAAATAAAAAACCACTATCGGCCAAATAAGATTTGGCGCGCGCGCGTTTTTTTCGTACGAGGGAACGGTCAAAAACAAAAATATCAGCCGCCATGGGTGTAATCTTTTTTGCTGGTGCTAACGGCGATTGGGCCCATATTATTCATGCCAATGAAGGAGTCTTTTCTCTCGCTATGTTTTTGTGAAAAGGATGAACCCAGACTCATTTCACTGTCTTGTGCAAGACAGGCCTGATAGCTCATTGCGACGACTTTCATGAAACTGTAATCATTATCAAGATACAGCAAACGATAAAGGCGGTATAAGGGGGTATAGGTTGTGACACCATGTGTGCGTCCAACTTTTTTCCAACCAGATGCGCCGCCCGTACTCACCGCAAATGGATAGATGCGTTGCGGTGTCACGCCTGCATGAGAAAAATAACTTTCCCCCATGCGCGCAACACAATCAATCGAGACTTCAAATTTATCGGCAATATATTTTCGTGCCATAGTGAAGTTTTTGATCTCTGCGGGCATATTAAAACTTGGGCAGCTTACAATATAGCCATTGCCCTTATAGCGTTGCGGTACGGGTAAATATTGTTCAACAATTCCCGCCATAACCTCACCATTTATTTTGCGGGTGAGGGGGAGGACGATAGCGGTGTTCATCGTGCTTTCATCTTGAAGCACAAAATCCATATCGCGTGAAGCAAGTCCCATAATGCCACCGTGCTCTTGGCCCTCATCAACAAACACGGACTGCATAGATTTTAATTGTCCTGCCGTCCCTTTGGTTTCTTGGAAGCGATTATCATCAGCGGCAAGATTAGCAATGATTTCTTGAAGTTTTGTGACGTCTTCTGGCTCCTCGGTTTGTAATGTTAGGGGGCAATCTGCCCAAGCCTGATAATCAATCCCAAGCTTTTCATAGAGTGCAAGAATTTGTAATTCCAAACGACTGGTGGGAATGAAACCAACACCAATAGCATTCAAAATTTGTTGCGCGTCAATTTCGCGTATACGACCTTTGGTTGAAAAACCATCAGCTTCTTCAGGGATTATTTTTGGTTCAAGCGTTTCTGTGGGCGCAATGACGTTTAAGTAATTTGTTTCAATGCGTTCATCAATACAATCGGGCGCAGGATAAAAGCCTGGGCCTTGCTCCATTAAACATCCCATTTCGGGTTTTAACCCCATATAATCTTGTGTGAATTGCATCACACTTCGGAAATGAGTGAAGTCGAATGTTTCGATAACTTCTTGTGGCACTGCAAAGGCTTCGGTCATATGGCCTGACCATTCTTTACGGTCAATGTTTGCGCCTTTACGGGGGATCGTGTTGAGTAAAGGGCGCGGCAGGGATTCATGCACGAAAACATGTAATTTACCTTCTTCGGTAACACGATAAGGCAGAATTTCTGTGATGTGCATATCGCGCGAAACAAGGTCGAGTATTTTTCCATCAATCTCATTGCGCATGGCGGTGATACGAAGATTTGGGTTGTCGGCTTTACCGGGGCGGCGTTCTTGTAATATAAGCGATTGCCTGTCCGCAGCTTTTTGTGCAACCAAAACGAAACTTGTTTCACTCGGCTCTTGTGGCGTACCATCTTGGTCAAAGGTTCTAAGCTTTTTGTGAACGCGTTTTTTGATGAGTGCTTCATCCCAATGCGGCGCAGAATAAAGCATACGCGCCCCATAATTGCGAATAAGGCGGTCAAAATCATTGCGGGTGAAAAAGCTATATTCTTTGTGTAATTCACTCTCCCAATCCTTGCGATTATCTTTTCGCAAAATAAATTCATGTGCCCATTTGGCAGGTAGTCTGAAAAGACGTGTGCGGGGGAAGCGCGGCGGGAGTTCTTCTAGGTAAAAACCACGGCAATTATTATTCTCTCTTGGTCTTGCTTGTTCGGTATATTTTTGAAGTAAAGCGATGTCTGACATGTTTTGAATATCATGGCCTTTATCAACAAAATTTTCTGTTATCTCCATGAGTGTATAGTCATCCTCTGGCGGCATTATATGGCCTTGAACAAACAAAATTCCGTTTTGCTTTAACAGATCAAATTGCCGTTCGAGGGAAAGCGTCACGGCACGTTCGCTACAGTTATTTTCGGAATATATTTCATGAAGTGTAAAATTATTTATGATGGCATCAAGTGTTCCTTTAGGCACAAAATTTTCTTCGATATCACCACTCATGAAGGTGAGGTTAGGGAGCTTGTATTTCTTTTCTGCTTCGTCAATCAACGTGGCGTTTTTATCAATGCCAATAAAATTTATCGTGGGATTAAGTACGGCCATTGCATAGCTATTGATGCCGCTTTGGCAACGTATGTCCAAAACACGGGCATTATCTTCAAGGACTAAATGCGCCATTGTAAACCATGCGCGTTTAATGACGTCGGCAGGGATCTTTTTCAACAGTGGATTGGTGATGATTTCGGGCGCCATTGGGTCAACGTCATCCGCTTTTAAGGACGCAGAATTTTTGCCCTCATGATGATCTTTTAAGCCAATCACATTCGAAGATGATTTAGCCTTATTTGCCAGCTTGTCTAACATAAGAGCAATCTAACGAAAATTGGCCATTACAGCAATATGGAATAAGTCATATAATCTTGCTGTTTTAGGCATAAAAACATAAGAATATCAGATGAATATGGGGAATAAGATATTAAATGCGCTTTTACCATCGCGTTGCATCGTGACAGGCGAAATTGTTGAAGCGCAAGGTATGGTCTCCCCGAAGGCATGGGGTGCGTTAAATTTTATTGGTGATCCTTATTGTTATCGCTGTGGGTTTCCATTTGATTTTGATACGGGTGCGAAGGGGGCGGATAATATTTGCGCAGGGTGTCAGAAAAACCCGCCAATTTTTAATCGGGCGCGCGCGGCATTGATTTATGATGATGCCTCACGAAACATTATTTTGGCATTTAAACATGCAGATCAAACACAATCCGTTCCTGTTTTTATCCCTTGGTTAAACCGTGTAGGCAAAGATATTTTCGACCAAGCAGATTATCTTGTTCCTGTACCGCTCCATCGCTGGCGTATCTGGCGTAGACGATTTAATCAAGCGGCATTAATCGCAAAATATTTATCATCAGATATAAAAGTTGAGACTTTATTGGATGCGTTAGAAAGAAACCGCGCAACCGTCACGCAAGGTCATCTTCAAGCCAGAGAGCGAAGTAAAAATGTAAAAAACGCGTTTCGTGTCAATCCGAAACGCCTGAGGCAGATCCGCGGTAAAAATATTATTTTGATTGATGATGTTTACACGACAGGGGCAACAGTGAGTGAGTGTGCAAAAGTTCTTTTGAAAGGCGGTGCAGCCAATGTTGATATATTGACCCTTGCGCGGGTCGTAAAGCCAGTAAGGGGCTGATTAACCTGTTTTAGAATTCAAACCTTGCTGCATGGCAAAATGCTTTAAAGCGGGAACCTTATCTAATGTTTTTAATCCTGCACGTCGTAGACCACGTAATAAGGCGATGTTGTTACTGACGATACGATTATATTGATCCACCCCATAAAAACGCGTTTCGACATCTAAACGCCTCAGCTTTCTGTAGCTATTTAGGGTGTTTTTGTTGCCGACATCTTCGCCCAATCTTGCCGCTTCGATAATTGTTTTTGCCAAAACATCTACGTCACGTAAGGATAAGTTAAGGCCTTGTGCCCCTATAGGACTCATGGCGTGGGCGGCTTCGGCAATCAATGCCAGCCGAGGTGCAATTAAATCTTTGGCGATGATGGCCTTTAAAGGCCAGCTCTCTGGATCGCTCACCAGTTTTATTTTGCCTAATGCATCACGCGTACGACTTTGTAGGGCATTTTCAAAAGCGCTTTTATTTAACGTCATGAAAGAATCGCTATCACTGGTTTTTTCGACCCAAACAATGCTCGATCTATGTTGACCCTCTTTATCGGGCATAGGGACCATTGTGAAAGGGCCACCGCTTCGGTGATGCTCTGTAGAGATATTATTATGCGGTAAGCTATGTGAAATTAAACAGGTAATGGCGCTTTGATTATATTCTTTGATCGTATAATTTATGCCAACAAGATCACGCAGTTTTGAATGACGACCGTCTGCGCCAACGATCAAATTTGTACGAATGGTTTTGCCATCTTCTAATGTGGCTATATTGTCATTAAAATCAGCAAGCTTGCCTTCAATGATGCTGATGGTCTCTGACGCCATTGCGCGATCACCCAATATTTTATGCAGCATCATATTTGGCACGTTATAACCAAACTCGTTTAAGCCAATGTCTATTGCGGGGAAATCAATTTGGACAGGCTCTATATTGGGGTTGCCATCATCGATAATACGCATGGTTTGAAGAGGAGCTGTTTTGCTCTCAATTTCTTCCCAAATTTCCAATGATTTTAAGATATTAACAGATTCGCCCATCAGCGCCGCAGTGCGACCAAAATGCTCCTCACGAGATGAAAGGGGGAAGGGGCGCGGTTCTACGATGATGACTGATAAGCCAGTTTTCCCTAATAAAAGGGCCAGAGCCAGCCCCGCAATGCCACCGCCAATAATTAAGACTTCCGTTTTCATAGTGATGTTTTATAGTGTTTTTATATTTTAGAAAAGAGAGGATCACATGTCACAGACCGCCAAAGTAGAGATTTATTATTGGACGACCTGTCCTTTTTGCACCCGCGCGCGCGGCTTGCTGGATAGTAAGGGCATAAAATATGACGGTTTTGATATCACAGGCGATGATGCCGCACGGGAAAAAATGATTGCGCGTACAGGCGGACCAAAATCTGTGCCACAAATATTTATTAATGACAGCCATATTGGTGGCTGCGATGATTTACACGCCCTAGAAGCGCAAGGTAAATTAGATGGGATGATCAATGGCTGAACTAAAAGTCGCCTGCATTCAAATGAATAGCGGGCAAGATATAGAAGAAAACTTAAGACAAGCTGGCGAGCTTATTCAACAAGCGGCGCGTGACGAAGCCGAACTTATTTGCACACCTGAAAATACTGATTTCATTGGCAAAGATGCTGCCGCGACATTGGCAAGGGCATTGCCTGCGGATAAGCACCCTGGGATTCCATTCTTCTCTACTTTGGCGAAGCAACTAAAAGTTTGGCTTTTGATAGGTTCAATGAAAATTAAAGAGGAGAGTGGCAAAATATACAATCGTAGTTATTTATTTAATAGTAACGGCCAACTTGTTGCTTCATATGATAAAATCCATCTTTTTGATGTTAATCTTCCCACAGGCGAAAGCCATCGAGAAAGCGAAACATTTGCTGCGGGTGATAAAGCTGTTTTGGTTAAGACACCATGGAAAAAGCTTGGCATGACGATCTGCTATGATTTGCGCTTTCCTTATTTATTTCGTGATCTTGCGCAAAAAGGGGCTGAGATATTGACTGTTCCTTCGGCGTTTACGGCGCATACAGGGCAAGCCCATTGGGAAACGCTTTTGCGGGCGCGGGCGATTGAAACGGGTAGTTTTGTTATTGCGCCAGCGCAGGTGGGGGAGCATGCAGGCGGTCGCAAAACCTATGGTCATTCTATGATCGTCGGTCCGTGGGGGCAAGTTCTAGCAGAGCAAACGGAAGATAAAATAGGCATTATTATGCGTAAAATTGATACTTTAGATGTCACCAAGGCGCGTCAGGCGATTCCTGCGTTAACGCATGATCGTGCCTATGATTTTTATAAAACAAAAAATTTATTAGATTAAAGAATTTACGAGGAAGTAATAATGGCTGATACACCCGAAGCAATCTATGTTGGATCAGAAACCGACAATCCAGAAAATAAACTTTATTTTGAATTGAAATGGGGGAATCGCCACGGCCTTATTGCAGGGGCAACGGGAACGGGTAAAACAGTCACTTTGCAAGATTTGGCAGAGGGGTTTTCCAATGCGGGTGTGCCCGTCTTTATGGCAGACGTCAAAGGCGACCTGTCTGGATTATGCGAGCCATCAGAAATGGAAGATTTTCTGGTGAAGCGTGCCAATATTATTGGGTTAAAAGATTATAAACCCGCTGCGTACCCTGTGACTTTTTGGGATATGTACGCCAAAAAAGGCCATCCCGTTCGGACAACTATTTCAGAAATTGGCCCTGTGCTTTTGGCGCGGATGTTGGAATTAAATGACACGCAAGAAGGTGTTCTAAATATTGCGTTCCGTCTGGCGGACGAGGACGGCATGTTGTTGTTGGATTTGAAAGACTTACGTGCTCTTCTTGTTTCAATGTCAGAGCGTTCTAGCGAGATTTCATCGGAGTATGGCAATGTGTCGAAGCAATCAATTGGCGCGATTCAGCGTTCGCTTTTAAGACTTGAAGACCAAGGTGGAGATAAATTTTTCGGTGAACCCGCCTTGGATTTATCTGACCTTATGCGCACAGATACAGATGGTAAAGGCTATGTAAATATTCTGGCGGCAGATCAATTGATGAATAGCCCACGCTTATATGCAACATTTTTGCTGTGGATTTTGTCAGAATTATTTGAAGAACTCCCCGAAGCGGGAGATTCAACAAAACCGAAATTTGTTTTCTTCTTTGACGAAGCACATTTGCTTTTTGATGACGCCCCAAAGGCGTTGCTGGAAAAGGTTGAACAAGTTGTGCGTCTTATTCGCTCCAAAGGTGTAGGTATTTTCTTTGTAACGCAAAACCCTGCCGATGTGCCAGATACGGTTTTAGGGCAGCTAGGAAATCGTGTGCAACATGCGTTGCGTGCCTTTACCCCGAAGCAGCAAAAAGCGATTAAGCAAGCGGCGCAGACATATCGTGCCAACCCTAAATTTAAAGTAGCAGAAGTAATTACCGAATTAGGTGTAGGGGAAGCGTTGGTATCAACCTTAGAAGATAAAGGAACGCCTTCGGTGGTTGAACGTGCGCTTATTCGTCCGCCAACATCAAAGTTGGGTGTTGCAAGCGCCGATGCCAAACGCATGGCGATGAAGGCGGATGGTGTGGGTGATAAATATGATAAAACGATTGATCGTGAGAGTGCCTACGAAGTTTTACAAAGGCGTGCCGAAAACGCGGCAACAAAAGCCGAAATAGAAAAAGAAGCCGGCGCTAAAGCAAAGCCGGCAAAGAAGAAATCTAATCGTCAAGGCGTTGGTGAGGCGGCTATGAAGTCACTTGTGCGTGCCGTCAGCTCGTCTGTTGGCCGCTCAATCGCGAAACAATTGCTTCGTGGTGTTATGGGGAGTTTAAAACGTTAAAGTTTAATGCGTCAAAGCGCTATTCTTCGACACATTTTTTATATATAAAAACATATGACCTTATTATTTTTCTATTTGGCCCTTGCCGTGGGTGTCTCATTTTTTTGCTCAATTTCAGAAGCGGTTCTTTTATCTGTGAGACCTTCTTTTATTTCAGCGCTGCAGGGCACGAAAAAACGCCATGCGGAAATTTTAAAGAAACTAAATGATAATCTTGATAGACCGCTGGCAGCGATTTTAACGGCGAATACAATCTCCCACACGATGGGGGCGGCGGGCGTTGGGGCGCAGGCCACGATGCTTTTTGGCAGCCAGTATTTGGGAATTGTCTCTGGTTTGTTAACCATTGTTGTCTTGGTGTTTTCTGAAATTATTCCGAAGACAATCGGTGCAACTTATTGGAAGCAACTTGCGCCAACCTTTGGTGTTCTCATTGATTGGATGGTAAAAATTCTTTATCCCATTGTTATTCTTTCTGAAAAGCTAACCAAGCTTTTATCAAAAGGTAAGTCGAGTGCCTTTACTTTCAGTCGTGATGAAATCAAAGCAATGGTTGAAATTGGAAAAGATGAAGGTGTCTTTAACAAAGAAGAGCACAAAATCTTTACAAATTTAATGAAGATTAGGGCGATATCTGTGCGTGATGTGATGACGCCGCGTCCCGTTATTTTTTCCCTGCCGCATGACCTTACAGTTAAGGGATTTTTTGAAAAACATAAAAGCTCTCCTTTTTCGCGTATTCCTATTTTTAATCAAAATCAGGATAATATTATTGGCTATGCCATGCGAAATGACTTACTCGCGGCGCAGGCAAATGATGAATATGACAGAAAAGTTGATGAGTTCTTACGTGACTTCACGGTATTATCGGATAGAAAAACAGTGTTCGAAGCATATAATAAGCTTGTTCATGAGAAAAGCCATATTGCATTGATTGCCGATGAATATGGCACCCTTCAAGGGATTATCACTTTAGAAGATGTCCTAGAAACCATCATTGGGCTTGAAATCACAGATGAGTCTGATCGTGTTGAAGATATGCAAATATTGGCGCAAATAAAATGGCGCGAACGCATGAAAGCGATGGGCGTTAATCCAGACGAGCTACAAAAAGAAGAAAGCCCCAAAAAAATAAAATAGTTTTTTGTAAGTTTTTGTTAAGCTAAGATTTCTAAAGATACATCCAGCGCTCCCGCGATGGATTTAAGGGAACGGATGGAACCGTCTTTACGGCCTGTTTCTATTTCTGTCAGATAGGGGCGGGAAATGCCCGCTGCTTCGGCGAGATCGCTTTGAGTCATTTTACGGTGTTTACGAATAATTTTTATCGGGCTGTTTTTTCCCAATGCAATTTCCTCAAGAACGGCTTGCGGCAAGTTTGCATTGCTTCCCGCATTTTTAAGGGCGGTAAAATCGTGAATTGGCACAAGGACATGGGGCTTCCCAGCAATGTGAATAATATCGTAATTCATTTTAGCGCTCCTGTTTAGGTCAATCTGTCGTTATTTGCTCTCAAGCGTATGAATATAAGCATAGCTTCTGATGCGTCACCCTTAAGAAAAGGTGACGATAAACATATGATATATGATTCTTTTGGTGGCTGGTAGCGACTTTTAAAATCTTGTTGTCAAAGTAAGCGAGCCAAAAACCCCAGGATCTTTTTGGCTGTCAAATTCTTTTGTGCGGTAATTAAGGGTATAGGATAAGCGATAATCATCATAAGTAACTGCCGCGCCTATATTCGTATCACCAACTAAAATATTTTTATTGGCGCTGGGGCCATTCTTAAATGTATTACCATCAAGAAAAATATTACGGGCAACGGCGCGGCCATCAAGACCCGCAAACAAATACCAGCTTAATTCATTGTCAGGTGTATCAAAGAACCCTGTGCCGGCCATGGCAGGGCGCACGCGCGGCGGGGTGTCTTGGACGCGATTAGAATAGGGGCCAAACGTAACCGACGCACCTGTGCCTGCATAAGTATAAACATTCCCCAAAGAGACATTGATGTCTGGTTCGACCCGAAGGCGAAAGCCACCAAGGTTTGTTGCATACCAAACAGGCCATCGCCGTCGCCAAGAAACAATCAACCCAGGTTCAAAATCAAGCTGATTATCCCATCCTTTTGGAATATCAGAATTTGTAATATGTTTATGAACAAATTTTTGTGTTTGCTCGCCTAAGGCTTCGGGGCCGACAATACCGGCGGTAAATTCTAATTCGTCTAAATGATTTTTGGTAACGGTGGCAAGACCAACAGATCCATATAGCCAAGCCGCCCAAGGACGATCATTTTTTTGCGGAGCTTCACGGGTGATATCGGAAGGGGTAAACAAGTTTTGTCCTACCGAATAAAATGTGCTGGTTGTTTTGTTAATATCAAAGGTTGGAATAAGCGCCGCAAGTTTATCAATGACGGGGGGCATTGGGGTTTCAACATCAAAATAAGTTAGGCGAACACCACTTGTATAATTTTCATCCGACCCGCCGCCAATAGCGTCATTTTCAAATGAAAGGCTTAGATAATTGTGGTCATCAGAACCTTTGACGCGGCGGGTGATAATTTCCTCAAGGTTTGGCGGGTTTTGTGTGTCTTCCCACGTGTTTAATTGCGCGCCGGCTTTCAATGGAATCAATGCCAAAGCAGAAATAAACAAGATTGAAAAAAGTTTGAACATAAAGAACTTATAGCTTTTTTGGCGAAGTCTGTCTAATGCTCTCAAAAAAAATTCTTTCAAAATTTCTGAAATTATCTTTTGCTTTTGTTTGACTTGATCGGAGAGTCATTTTGATTAAAGTTATTAGATCGTTGGATATGATCGGATAAATTAACTCTGAAAGAAAGCCATGACAAAATTAAATCATTACACGCAAGCCCCAGCATCTGGTGTTAAAGCAAAACAGATTATCGTACTTTTGCATGGTTATGGCTCGAATGGTCGGGATTTGATATCTCTTGCCCCTTACTGGAAAGATTCTGCCCCTCATGCATTATTTGTCTCGCCAGATGCTCCTTTCCCCTGCGAAATGGCTGGTGGGGATATGAATAATTCTATGAGGCAGTGGTTTTCACTGGCCGAATATACGCCAGAAAAATTATTGGCAGGGGCAAAGACAGCGCATCCTATTTTAAACGACTATTTAGACGATCTGCTAGCAGAACATAATCTCACAAATGCTAATATGGCTTTGGTGGGTTTTTCACAAGGGACGATGATGAGCCTTTATACTGGCCCACGACGCCTTGAAGCTATGGCGGGGATTTTGGGGTATTCTGGTGCGCTTATTGGTGAAGAGGGTTTGAGAAATGAGAATAAAACACCCATTCGCTTGATTCATGGCGAAAGTGATTCAGTCGTGCCCGTGGCGGCATACCATGATGCTGTAAAGAAATTAACCGATAAGGGTTTTGATATCAGTGGTCACACGAGCCCTCATTTGGAACATTCCATCGACGGCCAAGGCATTGAGAGTGGCGCAAGGTTTTTAGGTGATATTTTTAAGTAATTTCTTGCAAGTTCCAAAGTGATCGCTTTTGTATTCGCTCGACTTATTGTAATAATATTATCTAATATTTTAAATTTTTGAAACTATCGTGATTATTTTTGGGCTTAACTGTTAATTCCCTCTCTTTTTTCATAAGCCATGCGTTTTTATTGGGGCAGGCATGAATTCATGGTATAATGAAACTATTAATGGCTTATGCGCAAAATGCGCGATGCTATAGGTGGCGAGATCTGATCTCGATTATTCTCTCAGCTCTCCCCTCGGTTCACGAGTGCCCTGTGGTTAAAAGGAGATTTTATATGACTATAGATTTGTCAATGGCGTCAGAAAAATTGCCCTCATTAGAGAGCTGCCCTGCTTTGATTTTAAATGCGGATTACAGACCGCTGAGTTATTTTCCTTTATCGGTTTGGCCTTGGCAAGAAGCGGTGAAGGCCATTTTTCGTGATACGGTGACCGTAATTGAAGAATATGACCGCTATATTCACTCTCCAACCACAGAATTTAAACTACCCAGCGTGATTGCGCTGAAAGAATATATTGCCACCTCAAACACACCTGCCTTTACCAGATTTAACGTCTTTTTGCGCGATGCGTGGCATTGCCAATATTGTGGCGATTTATATAAGACGCAACAATTAACATTTGACCATGTGATCCCAAGATCACGTGGCGGAAGAACATCCTGGGACAATATTGTCTCGGCTTGTAAGCCCTGTAACACCAGAAAAGGGAGCAAAATGCCGCGTGAATGCGACATGCACCCGATTACAGCGCCGCGTGAGCCGAGCATATATGAGTTGCAGGAAACAGGACGGAGATTTCCACCTGGTTTTCTACATGAAAGCTGGGGGGATTTTCTGTATTGGGACAGTGAACTGGAAGCTTAATGGGGGTTCTCGCGCTTATGCGGGGCAAGCCATTTATAAGCAAAATAATCTAGGCACCGTTTCAATTTTTTAACGCAAACATAGGAGGTTGCACATGTTAGATAAAATTTTAGACGTCGGTCACGTAAGGTCAACAACAGGAGCTTTTTGGTTCTATTTGTTATCCGTGGTGTTATTGGTCGGGATTTCAACGACCCTTGTTCATGTTATGGGCATGGTTGGTTTGGTTGAAACCAGCGGCACATTCTTCACGGGATCAGCTTTATATACTTTGGTTGGATCGGTCTTTACTCTATTTGTATCAGGAATGATCTTATCCCATAGAAAGCTTACCAGCGACATTTTCGCAGTGCTTTTAACGGTTGTCGCGGTGTATTTATCGTACACGACAGATGTGATGTTGGGCTTAATCCCAGTCGCAATTTTGACGACGATTAAGAAGTAAGCTTTTTAAAACTCTAAACGGGTAAAGCCGCGAACAAGAGTAAAACAAAAACGACAAAAGCCCGCATTTATCGCGGGCTTTTTAACATAACAATCTTGACTTTTCATAATTTCAATGTATTTTATCTCAATTATTAGATTAAAAGAGAAAAAATTAAAATGACATTACACACGTTTGATCCAGATGCCGGTACAAAATTATTAGAGGCTGAGAGTGAATACCATCACTATGCTGGACGTCATTTCGAAGAGGGACGCTGGCATGTTAGTTTTCAGGCGCCTGATAACGTAGGGCGAATATACGCACATCATCAAATGCGGGTGCGTCGGATTTTGTACACGCATTTTCAAGATGCCGCGCAGCAAGAGGCGTGTTTGACCAATTATGATATGGGCGGATTGGGGTTGCCTGACGCAGAGAACAATCATAACGCCTTGGTAAGAACTATGGCGCTGGATAAAATGAGACGTATTCACGTAGACTTTATTCCCGACATGTCTATAGAGCATGATCCTTTTGCTAAAGCTGATAATGCTATGATTGATGCGAAAATGGTTACTTTTGAAAATACAAATGGCCCGCATCATACGAATACATTGATGACGTTAAAAAGAGTCAATAATGGCTTTATGGGTAAAAAAGAAGCCGCTGTTTGTTTTACGCATTTGCCAGGGGGTGTTGGTCGTTCACCAATGAATGCGATTGAACAAATGGCAGGGCAATTGTTGAAAAGCGATTTAAAGGGGCATAAATTAGAAAATGTAAGATTTTTTATACATGTTCCTCCTGATATTGGTGTTGGTATAGATGAAATGTTTATTGAACATTATTTAGAGAAGAGGGGCGGAAGAATTGTTATTGCAGATCGCAATCACTTTGATGCCAAACCTGCTTGTTTAGATGAAATCATTTATAAGCACTTTCAAAAACCAGATCAAATTGAGAGCGCAGTTGAGGGAACATTCCACATGGATGAAGTAGATGCCAAACAGCAAGGCTTGTATCATAAAATTTCTTCGTTAGAGGATACGCATGCGGCTCAAACACATAGACGTTTCGTACTAGCGGCTAGAACACCTACGGCCTTTTAAGTCTTGACTTATGTCTATTCTGTTTTATAAGAATTCTTAAATAAGAGTAAAAAAGCGTCTACGCAGTTGATTATATGTATGACAGCTTTATGAAGGAGTATGTCATGTTTGATGATCTATTTAATTTTGGTAAACGCCGCACAGCAAAACAAGCTGTTGGTTTTTTCTTATTCTATGGCGGTCTTTTTATGGGCTTTAGTGGTCTTATGACATTGGTGGGTTTTTAAGCGCTCTTCCAAATCAACCTTGCAGAGATAAACGCAACTAACGCCAGCCCCAAACAAAACATCACGTTATAATTTGCCATTGATAGGTTAAAGATTGGGTCGCTCCATGGGATTTCATCACAGCGAGCGGCATTGGCGCGGTTTTTGATGTCTTCTAAAATTTGTGCCATATCGCCTTTTAATTCGGGGACGGAACAGCTTTGAAAGATAGATTTCCACCATTTTTGCTCTACGCCTGTATGGTAAAACGCAATAAAGCTGTTGGCGAGAAAACTTATGCCGATGAGCGCCATGACACCACTAACGGCTTTCGAGCTTTTGAATGATAAGGCAAAATCGAGAATACCCAGCGCGATAACGATGCCATAAGGCCAGCGTTGCCAGATACATAAAATGCATGGATGCAATCCGCCAACATATTGGCTCAAGAGCGCCATACCTAAAGCTGCTGCCGCGATTGCCGCCAAGATAAGGGGCATGGAGCGGTGACAACTCAGAATTTTTACAATTAACTGTTTCATGGCAGAAATCCTTTTATAAAATTTTTGACGATATCAACGGCTTCAGGGCCGAAAACGAGGGGCAGGCCAACCAACATAAAAACCCACGCCAAGCCAATAATTGCCCCGCCAATTACCGCCAGCCCATCGCGCATTAAGACACCAATTGCCATAAGGGCAATGCCAATGCTGGGGACTGTGTTTGTGAGAGGAAGCGGGATTGAAACGGCAATCGCCATCATAAAACCCGCCAAGCCAATAAGGTAAGAGAAAATACCTTGCGTGATAAAGCTAAGACGGGGGCGACAGAAAATTTCCAATCGTTTGACCCACGGCATTGCAGTGTCAATAAAGCTGTCAATTTTTTCCTTTGAAATGGTTTTGGTACGCCATGATTGCGGTATCCAAATTGTATGACGCCCAATCATCTGTTGCGCTGTTAGCAGCATCAGCGGGAAAGCGATGATCGTGCTAATCCCAATGGCAGGAATCGGTAAGGCAGCAGGTAAGGCAATTAAGAATAAGAAAAAGCCGAATCCACGTTCGTGAAAGGCCTCAAGCAATGTCGCAACAGAGAGCTGTCCCGCGTTGTTTCGGTCTTTTAAATCTTGGAATAAGTCGGATAGCGAACGTGGGCTCATAATTGGTTTTAACCGCCTGCACGACGCAAACCAAGCCCCTTTATTAAAAACTTGATCTATCGAACGTTTTTTGGGATAAAACGGCGTCTATTCGACATATCTTATGCGGGTGTGGTGGAATTGGTAGACGCGCCAGACTCAAAATCTGGTTTCCGCAAGGAAGTGTCGGTTCGAGTCCGACCACCCGCACCATATCACACTAATATTTAGGGTCGTAAGCCCAATACGTTTTGAAGTTCCATTGCGGCATTCACCATCATACCTAACGGAGTCGCTTTGATGGCTTCTGTTGCAACGCGTCCTGCTACTTCAGGTGTGGTGCCTACTGCATCAGTGGCCGCTGTGAATGCGCTACCTGCGGCATCTTTGGCGACTTCTGCGACTTGTGCCGATGCGTCAACAATGAGCCCGCTGGCGGCTCCAGCGAGTTCTTGGGCGAGCATTGTTGTGCCTGCACCGCCAAATACACCAAAATCAATAACGGCTGCTGTTAAGATCGGATTGGTTTTTAAAAAATCAAAGGCGGCATTGCCAATGACTTTTGTGGCATCTACAGCGCCTTGAAAAACTGATTTGAGAGAATGTGAAAAGGCGGTAGTGGCCGTATCAAAAAATTTTGATAGAAATGATTGTGAATCATTGTTTGAGGAAGGGGGAATGCTGGCTGCGATGGCTGTCATGGGCTCTCCTTTGTTTTATATTGGCATAAAACCAGTAAAGCACAAAAATCCCGTTTCGTCAAAATATTGCTAAAAATAGTTGTTTTTTATTATATAGTTTCAATTTTTATGTTGCAAAAATTTGCATATATTGCTCTTCTTTAAAACCTAAATAGCTTTCCCCTTCATACATGAGCAGGGGGCGTTTAATTATAGAAGGATTATCGCGTGCGGTTTGTAATGCTGAATCGCCATCCATGGCATTTTGAACATCGTCGGAAAGGTTGCGCCATGTTGTGCCGCGGCAATTGATAACATTTTCCCAGCCATGTGCCGCAATGGTTTGTTTAAGAATCGCTTCATCTGGGGCTTGCTTCTTATAATCATGAAACTCATAAATAATATTATTTGCCTCAAGCCATTTGAATGCTTTTTTCATAGTGTCACAGTTTTTGATGCCATAAATTGATGTTTTGGTCATAAGATGAAATCTCCTCGCTTAATCCACGATAATATTGAAGATTTATGCATTCTGTTCAAGACCAGTTAACACTTTCCCCCTATACTAATATTCATGACTTTATCAGCAGCAGAAAAACAACAAAAAGAAATTCGTGACAAATTTGTCGCGTTCTCTTTTGCATCAGCAGATTTTTTGCTCGAAATTGATAAAAACGGAAAGATTTTATTCACTGCGGGGCAAGTGCAATCTTTAACAGGAAAAGAGACATCGGAATTGATAGGCCTAGATTGGTTGTCGATTTTTTCTAAAGCCACACATGGAAATTTAAACGCATTGCTTAAAGGGGTGCAAAAAGCAGGTAGGATTGGCCCTTTAATGGTTGATTTTATAAACGACCAAAGTAAGTCGATGCAAAAAGCGGTGATTATGGGGATGACTATTCCTGATAGTCCTAATATTTTTTTAACATTCAATGCGACGCAATCTTTTTTTGATTTTCTCGCCGTTGGTGATTATCAGGACAGCCGCCTATTAGATGAAAAACAATTTGAAGCGGCCGCGATGAAAGCTTTCCAAACAGCAAAAAAAGAGGGTAAAGAAGTCGATGTGACTTTCTTAGAAGTCGATAAGATCGAAGAATATAAAAAGAGTTTATCATTTGATGAAGCCAGCAATTTTAATGATAATTTCCAAGCATTATTAAAAGAGCAATCCTTTGAAGGAAACACAGCCAGTCAGGTTGATGATAATAAATATGCCATTGTCCATGACGCTGAAATATCACCTGATTTTATTGAAGAAAAAATTCAAGAGCTTGTGTCGCGTTCTGCTTCAACAACCGAAGATTTGGGGTTGAAAAGTAAAACGGTTGATTCTGGTATTGATAATTTAAATGAGCGTGAAGCCCGCCGCGCGCTTATTTATACCATTAATCAAATGGAAGAGGGCGGGTTGGATGTTGTTGGTGATAATTTAACCAGTAGCTTTGACCATTACCTTAAAGAAAATGCTGCAAAAATAACGCGTTTAAAAACTATTGTCGGTCAACAAGCTTTTAAGCTTAATTTCCAGCCTATTGTATTCATTCCTTCAGAAGAGATTTGTCATTATGAGGCGCTGGTGCGTTTTACCTCTGATGATGCATCCCCCTATGAGTTGATTGTTTTTGGTGAAGATATCGGCATTGCGGCGGATATGGACATGGCCATCATGAAGCAAGCGATGGGGTATATTCAAAATAATGTGGAAGAAAACCCAGGCTTGCGTATTGCGGTAAATATTTCGGGACAATCAATCCAAAGTGAGATTTTCTTTGATAAATTACTTGAGAGCATTGATGAAACAGATTCTTCACCAGATAATCTAATGTTTGAAATCACGGAAAGTACGGCGATTTCAGATTTGGAAAAAGTGAATGCTTATATTCAACGGTTACGTACGAGGGGATTTGAAGTTTGTTTGGATGACTTTGGTGCGGGCGCCGCAAGTTTTCAATATTTGAACGCGCTGGATATTGATTGCGTTAAGATTGATGGAAAATATATTCGCGATGCCTTGAACTCATCGCGTGATGAAGCGATGGTCAGAAACCTCTCGCGCATGTGTCAGGATTTGGGGGTGACCACCATCGCAGAAATGGTGGAAACGCAAGAACAGCTAGATTATCTCATTAATATCGGTGTAACCAAGGCGCAGGGTTGGCTTTTTGGCAAACCTGTCAAAAAAGCCGAATATAAAGGGCGCAATTAAATTGACATAATTATTATTTTGTGTAAATTCTGCTTATGGATAATTGGTGGAAAGATACAAAGTATCAAAGATCAGATTGTTGATTGGGCTTTTGAGATTGAAGCGTCTGCTTCAAGAAAAAAGTTAATCTCTTTAGGTCAATCTCCATCATGGATCGTCCTTTGTGTGGGAATGATAAGAAAGTTAAAAGGCGATAAAGCCAATACTTGTTATGTTCCATTTACTGGGGCTTTTGTCAAAAGAGCTGGTTCTTCTGAGACAGAGATGCGATTCGAAAAAAGGGAGGCTGATAATCCTTTAGATAGTGCTAGAGTTTCTCGTTATTTTAATTATCTTGGACTTATCGGGGCGCACCCCAAACAAATTTTAAATGAAAATAATCCTGTTTTAATAACGGAAATGATAAAAGGAGGCAACGGCCTTTCTTCTTTTTTATCTTTATGGCTAAATCAATTAAATGATATCGAGAAAGAAGCGGTTAAATTTCTTTTGCACACACACATATTTGATACTAATTCCAGATATAACTTAGATTTTCTCAGTGTTGGGAGTTCTGAAAATATAAGACTTAAACGTGTATTTTTGGAAAGAGAGCAAGCAGAGATAATAGAAGGTATTACACCTTTAAATATCGCTGTTCCTTTATCTTCGAGGCTTGTTCCTATGTATAGATTATCCCCTAGGCACAAAGATGTTGGTTTAGAGATTATTCCTAATCATAACAAAAGAAGAGAAATTAAATTAGCTTTGCACGAAACTGTACAAAGGAGATTCCAGCAAAGTTAAAAATATTAAGCCGCTTTTTTGGCTTTGCTCTTTTTGGTTTTTTTCTGTGATTTAGTTTTTTGTTTAGGCTGAGGTGATCTATTCTTTTCTAAAATTGGTTTCAGGAATTCACCAGTGTAACTACCTTTGGTGGCGGCGATGTCTTCGGGGGTGCCGGTGGCGAGGATTTTTCCGCCCTTGTGACCGCCTTCGGGGCCTATATCAATCACGTAATCAGCGGTTTTGATGACTTCTAAATTATGCTCAATCACAACGACACTGTTTCCTTGCTCCACTAATTCATGCAGAACCTCTAGGAGTTTGCGAACGTCTTCAAAATGTAATCCCGTTGTTGGCTCGTCCAATATATAAAGTGTTTTACCCGTGGAGCGCTTGGAGAGTTCTTTTGATAATTTCACGCGCTGCGCTTCACCGCCCGATAATGTGTTGGCAGGCTGACCAACCTTAATATAATCAAGGCCAACTTGTTTTAATGTTTCCATTTTATCGCGGATGCTGGGGACAGCTTTAAAAAACTCTGCGGCGTCTTCAATGGTGAGGGCAAGAACGTCAGCAATTGATTTGCCTTTAAATTTAATTTCCAAGGTTTCGCGGTTATAACGTTTACCTTCGCACGTCTCACAGGTCACATAAACATCGGGGAGAAAATGCATCTCGATTTTAATCAACCCATCCCCCGCACAGGCTTCGCACCGTCCGCCTTTAACGTTAAAAGAAAAACGGCCAGGGCCATAGCCACGCAATTTTGCTTCGGGCAATCCCGCAAACCATTCACGAATGGGCGTGAACGCGCCTGTGTAGGTCGCAGGGTTAGAGCGCGGTGTGCGCCCAATCGGGGATTGGTCAATGTCGATCACTTTATCGAGAAATTCGAGACCTTTTAATTCTTTATAAGGCAAAGGGAATTGGCGTGATTTCATGAGTTGCAGTGACGCCGCGCGGAATAAAGTATCAATGGTAAAAGTCGATTTCCCTGAACCTGAAACACCCGTGACGCATGTTAGTGTCCCCAATGGGATTTCGCCTGTAACGTTTTGTAAATTATTTCCACTTGCACCGATAAGCTTAAGGCTTTTGCCTTTTTTACCTTTGCGGCGTGTCTTGGGGATGGCGACTTCGCGCTTACCTGTTAAATAATCAGCCGTGATACTACCTTTGGTTTTCATGACTTGTTTTGGCGTGCCGCTGGCAATGATTTGACCGCCATGTACACCTGCGCCAGGGCCAATATCAATAAGGTGGTCAGCGGCAAGGATCGCATCTTCGTCATGCTCCACCACAAGAACAGTGTTGCCCAAATCACGTAAACGACGCAGCGTATCAAGTAAGCGATTATTGTCGCGTTGGTGTAGGCCAATAGAGGGCTCATCTAAAACATAAAGCACACCCGTCAAGCCCGAGCCAATTTGAGAGGCCAAGCGAATACGTTGAGACTCACCGCCTGATAAGGTCGCGGAGGAACGCGAGAGAGAAAGATAATCTAAACCGACATTCATTAAAAATGTTAGGCGCTCATTAATCTCTTTCAAAATCTTTTCGGCAATTTGGAGGCGCTGCTTGGTTAGTTTTTTGCCAATTTTTTTGAACCATTCATCGGCTTCTTCGATGCTGAGTTGTGAAATTTCAGAGATGTGCTTATCGCCAATTTTCACCGCAAGGGCTTGCGGTTTTAAACGAAAGCCTTTACAGGGCTCGCAAGGGGAACTTGTTTGATAACGGGTAAGGTCTTCGCGGACGCTATTGCTTTCGGTTTCTAATAAACGGCGTTCCAATGAGGGGATAACGCCTTCGAATGGCTTGTTACTTTTCCAAGAGCTCTCCGACTTACTTTTATATGTGATCGGGATAATGGTTTTGCCAGATCCATAAAGGATAATATCTTGATGTTCTTTTTTTAATTTATTCCATGCCGTGGTGGTTTTAAATTTGTAATGCTTTGCGACCGCTTCCATGGCTTGCATATAATACGGGGCGAAATTTTTTGACCACGGTTCCACTGCGCCTTTGGCGATTGATTTCGATTGATCGGGCACAATCAACGCAGGGTCAATCATCATCTTTTGCCCCAAGCCATCACAAGTAGGGCAGGCGCCATGCGGTGAGTTGAAAGAGAATAATCGTGGTTCTATCTCTGCAATCGTAAAACCCGACACAGGGCAAGCGAATTTTTCGGAGAAAATCTTTTGTTTGTTGTTAGTGGCATTTTCAGCAATGCACAAACCATCCGCCAGCCCCAAAGCGGTTTCGACGGAATCCGCCAAGCGGGTTTTTATGTCTTCGCGGACAACCACGCGGTCAACCACAACTTCGATGTCATGTTTTAATTTTTTATTGAGGGCGGGGACTTCTTCTATTTCATAAAGTTCGCCATCAACTTTGACGCGTTGAAAGCCTTTGGCCTGAAGATCACGAAATTCTTTTTTATATTCACCCTTACGTCCTCGCACGATAGGCGCGAGAATATACAGCTTCGTGCCATCAGCCATCTCCATGATTTGATCGACAATCTGGCTAACAGTTTGGCTTTCAATCGGCAAACCCGTAGCGGGAGAATAAGGCACACCCACCCGTGCCCAAAGCAAACGCATATAATCATGAATTTCGGTAACCGTACCGACGGTGGAACGTGGATTTTTCGATGTGGTTTTTTGTTCAATAGAAATAGCAGGGGAGAGGCCTTCGATGCTATCGACATCGGGCTTTTGCATCATCTCCAAAAACTGACGGGCATAGGCAGAGAGACTCTCAACATATCGGCGCTGTCCTTCGGCGTAGATGGTATCAAACGCAAGCGAGGATTTGCCAGATCCTGATAATCCCGTCACGACGATAAGCTTATCGCGCGGCATATCAATATCGATATTCTTTAAATTATGTTCGCGTGCACCGCGGACTGAAATCTCTGTCAACATGCCGCCTTTATAGCGAGAACGTAGCAGAAACGAAAGAGGGTATTTTGAAGATAAATGTAATGTTTAAGCTTTAACCAAGGTTGGTTTATCCAGAGCGGGAAGGCCCGCTGCAACCAAACTCTCATCTAACCAACCCTGGGCTGCGAGAACTGTAGCTGTTCTTTTATTATGCTCACCTACTCTGTGGCTGGGTACTATTGGTTTTTTCTTTGTAGCTCTATTCATGTCAACGCTTGGGCTAACTTTTGTTGTAATTTCGTTTGACATTATCAATTTCCACAAATTATTTTCAAATTTTTCTTATGAAAACATAATACTTTAATCTACGTCAATAGTTTTGTTGTTTTAATCCATCAATTAAAACAACAAAACCCCGCGGCGGCATTTGCCTGCGGGGTTTTGCGTAGATACTTTTGATCGTAAGACGATTTTCAGGCCGGTATTCTTATTTAAATAAGTTTCCTTATCTTTAAGATAGCCTGAATAACTCTAGGCTAAGCTCGCTCCCATTTCGGAAGACCAAATGCCGATCACACCGACATTGAGAGTTGTTACTATACCGGCCTTTAAATTCTGTTCTGGATCAATCATTTGATCACCTCCTTTCGCTTGTTAAAAAATCTACCCTCATAATATCTCACAGGGCGGTAGTACGTCAACAAAATCTGGATTTGGTTGTTAATAAAATCGCTCTAAGCCTTTTCATTATGGGCGCTGGCTGTATATTAAAATTATATTCAAATAGTGTGAACAAAGAGGATTCTATGGCTGGCAGTGTAAATAAAGTAATTTTAGTTGGAAATTTGGGCAATGATCCAGACGTCAGAACAATGCAAAGCGGTGATAAAGTTGTGAATTTGTCTTTGGCAACGTCAGAAAGCTGGAAAGACAAGGCATCAGGCGAGCGTAAAGAAAACACGCAATGGCATCGTGTCGTTGTTTTTAATCAAGGGCTTGTGAATGTCTGCGAAAATTATCTTAAAAAAGGCTCAAAATTATATATTGAAGGGCAACTTGAAACACGTTCTTGGGAACAAGATGGCCAGAAGAAATACACCACCGAAGTTGTTTTGCGCCCATATCGTGGAGAGTTAACAATGCTTGATTCCCGCAATCAATCTGGCGGCGGTTATGGTGATGATCAATCATCAGGCTACAGCCAACAATCTGCGCCGCCAATGGGGGGAGGGAATCCATCCCCCGCACCTGTCGATGAACTAGAAGACGAAATTCCATTCTAAGCTAAGGCATGTACTCTGGATTTGCGTCGCAATGCTTTAACGTTATAGAATAAGTAATGATCCGTTTTTTAAATTTATTTGCCTTCATGGCTATTTTATCTTTTCCTGTGAATGCGCAGGAAAAGGCTGATAAGGCCTCTAGCGATGAGACAGGGCAGCTGACAACTGAAAAACCAAAAGCTGATATCACCTTAAAAGATTATGATGAGCGCCTAGAACGGGCGCAAAAGATGCATGAGATTTGGCCGATCCGTCCCAAAATTGAGGCCGCATTAGAGCGTGTAGCGCAAAATATTCCCCAGACAGAGCGCTTAAGGTTTAAAGCCGCTATGCGCAAGGCAATCGAATTCCAAGCGCTGGAAGAGGCGTCTATTGATGCGATGGCGGAGATTTTCACCGCCAAAGAATTAGATGCTATGATTGATTTTTACGGCTCAAAAGAGGGGCGTTCTGTTTCCGTTAAAACAGGTGATTACGAACAAGCTTTGCAGCCCGTTCTGGTCAAGATGCTTGATAAGGCACTACTTGATACCAAGCTTGGCAGTCAATAACGCAACCTCTTTGTTATCTTGATAAAGCCGATAGGCTGACGGGCAATCCAGCAATATTTACACTATCCATTGGATTAACGCAGTCATTTTACGCCTTCGCAATAACGTATTTATTTGTAATTTTTTGCGGTGAAAACGTCCGTATTATCCCTCGTGAGACCCTCATAATAAACGTGTAAAAATCTTGGCTTTTCCTTGTTTAAAGCCCTCAAAATTGCTAAAAATAATCAACTTTAAGAATCACAGAAACACGTTGTTTTAAGCGGGTTTCAGCAATAGCGAGATTGAGTATGAGCGACACGGAAAACACCACGCCAGAAGAGCCCACATTACCGACGATTACAATCGAAGAGGAAATGAAGCAATCCTACCTCGATTACGCGATGAGCGTGATTGTTAGCCGTGCTTTGCCCGATGTGCGCGATGGTTTAAAACCTGTTCACCGCCGCATTTTATACGCAATGCGTGAGGGCGGATATACCTCCGATAAGCCATACCGTAAATCAGCGCGCGTTGTCGGGGATGTCATGGGTAAATATCACCCGCATGGTGATAGCGCGATTTATGATTCAATGGTGCGTATGGCGCAAGATTTCTCCCTACGCTTACCGCTGGTGGATGGTCAAGGTAACTTTGGCTCGATGGATGGGGATCCTCCTGCGGCGATGCGTTATACAGAGTCGCGTTTGAACAAAGCCGCTGAAGCGCTCCTCGAAGATATCGACAAAGATACAGTAAATTTTCACCCAAACTATGATGACTCAACCTTCGAGCCAGAAGTCCTTCCTGCGCGCATTCCAAATTTGCTTGTAAATGGGGCGGGCGGTATTGCCGTTGGTATGGCAACCAATATCCCGCCGCATAATTTGAACGAAGTTGTCGATGGGTGTTTTGCCTATATTGAGAACCCACAAATTTCTAATGAAGAGTTAAATGAAATTATTCTTGGCCCTGATTTTCCGACGGGCGCGCAAATCTTGGGTAAGATTGGTATTAAATCTGCTTACAGTACAGGGCACGGCTCTGTTGTTATGCGTTCAAAAACTTCGATTGAAGAAAAAGCGAACGGACGCGAGTCTATTGTGGTGCATGAAGTGCCTTATCAGGTGAATAAGGGCAAATTGTTGGTGCGTTTAGGGGAAGTCGCACGGGAGAAAATTGTTGAAGATATCTCTGAAATTCGTGACGAGTCAGACCGTGATGGTGTGCGTATCGTGATTGACTTGAAAAAAGGCGCGATTGCGGATGTGGTGCTAAACCAGTTGTTTAAAGCCACGGCCTTACAAACATCTTTTGGGTGTAATATGGTGGCGCTAGATCATGGCCGACCCAAAATGTTCATGTTGCGTGATTTTGTTGGTGCGTTCGTGAAATTCCGTGAAGAGGTTGTTACCCGCCGTACAATATTTGAATTGGGTAAAGCCCGTGACCGCGCCCATGTTTTGGCTGGTTTGGCTGTCGCTGTGGCGAATATTGATGAAATTATTGCGCTGATTCGACAGGCTGCAAACCCAACGGAAGCACGTGAGTCTTTACTTGCGAAGCGCTGGCCTGTTCATGATGTGCGTCCATTAATTGAGTTGATTGATGATCCTGAACACCCTGTTGAGGATGACGACACTTATCAGATGTCTGAAATCCAAGCTAAAGCAATTTTAGATTTACGCTTGCACCGTTTAACGGGGTTAGAGCGTGACAAAATTGGAGACGAGTTAAAAGTCATCACCGATGCGATTGCCGAATATTTAGCAATCCTCGCCAGCCGTGAAAAAATGTTGGCTGTGTTGATTGAAGAACTCAACGAAGTAAAAACGAAGTTTGGCACGCCGCGTCGCACAGAGCTCTGTGAAGCAGAATTTGAATCTGATATCGAAGATATGATTCAACGTGAAGACATGGTTGTGACAATCACACATGGTGGTTATATCAAACGCGTGCCGCTGGATACATATCGCGCGCAAAAACGCGGTGGAAAAGGGCGATCGGGGACATCATTGAAAGATGAGGACTTTGTCTCGGATATGTTTGTCGCCTCGACCCATACCCCTATCATTTTCTTTACCAGTCGTGGTATCGCCCATACATTGAAAGTATGGCAGTTGCCACTTGCTTCACCGCAAAGTCGTGGTAAGGCGATGGTGAATTTACTACCGCTTGAGTCAGGCGAGAATGTTTCGGTCTATCTGCGGGTTCCTGAAAATGAAGATGTGTGGGCTGATCTTGATATCATGTTTGCGACTTCGCATGGTTCAGTACGCCGCAATAAATTGACGGATTTCCAAAATATTCGCTCCAACGGTTTGATTGCAATGAAACTGGATGAAGGTGAAAGCCTTGTGTCGGTAAAAATTGCGACCGAAGATGAAGATGTTTTCTTGGCATCCAAAAAAGGAAAGGCAATACGCTTCCAAGTGGACGCCATCCGTGTATTTGCAGGGCGTAACTCTAAAGGTGTGCGTGGCATGAAGTTGGCCAAAGGTGATGAAGTCATGAGCATGTCCATCTTAAAGCGCCTTGATTCTGAAACCGAAGGCCAAGCGCTTCTGTGCGTGTCTGAAAACGGTATGGGTAAACGGACATTGGCGTCAGAATACCGCACCATTGGCCGCGGTGGGCAAGGAGTGGTGAATATGAAATTATCTGAAAAAACAGGGGATATTGTTGCCACATTCCCCGTGACGGACGACCACCAAGTAATGTTGATTTCTGATCTTGGTCAAATGATCCGCATGCCTGTGCGCGATGTCCGCACCATTGGCCGTTCAACCCAAGGGGTCACCTTATTCAAAGTTGCCAAAGATGAAAAAGTCGTCTCTGTTGCTTGGTTGGTTGAAGAAGATGAGGAAGATGTTATTGAAGGTGATGAGGTTGCCGTTGATGTATCTGCAGAGGCGGCCACAGAAATTAAAGAAACTGATGAAAAAGAAACGTAAGTTTAAGAAAATATTTTCTTGTTGGGCGCTATGGCTTTTATTAGGTCTGTTAGCTATTTTTACGCTTTGGTTTTTTACGCCTATAATTAATAATTTTTTAGAAGACTTTCATCACATGGGTAAAGATACCATGGGGGAGGTTGGTGATGCCTTTGGAAGTTTGAACGCTTTATTTTCTGCATTAGCGTTTCTAGGAATTATTTTTACCATTTTTCTGCAATCAAAAGAATTAAGATTGCAAAGAAAAGAGCTTACTGAGACGCGTAAAGTCTTGATAGGCCAGAAGAGAGAGTTTAGTGAGCAAAATAAGACTTTAAAGCTTCAAAGATTTGAAAATACGTTTTTTCAAATGCTTTCATTGCACAATGAAATTGTTGAAGGTCTGGTAATTAATAATAAGGATAATAGATTATATACTGTGAAAGGCGTAAAGGACTATCCAAATGCAATTGAAAGAGCTTCTAAAAGAGATGTTTTTATTTCATTAATGAAGTTTATGAAGAAAATTTATGATTTGAATTATAAAGATAGTAAATATGAGTATTCAGAAAATATTTTACCCATATATGAATTTATCTATAAAAATTTTAATGGCTTGTTAGGTCATTACTATAGAAATCTATATCGTATTTTTGTTTTTTTAGATGAAGCTGAATTAAGTGATAAGGAAAAAGAAAAGTATGGAAAGATCATAAGGGCGCAATTCTCAGATAGTGAATTATTAATGCTTTTTTATAATGGTTTATCTGACTCAGGTAGAAATTTTGAAAAGTATATTGAGAGGTTTGCGTTGTTTGATAATCTGCCTAGAGATTCTTTATTATCCAAAGAGAGTCACTCTAGATTTTACGTTAAAAAAGCCTGGGGAAGTAATTATTATTTAACATAATATTTACTTCTTTTTGATATTCTAGTCTTCTGGGTAATTAGGAAGGGTGGATTATATGAAACGTTTAACAAATAATATGACAAAAACTGGAGAAGCATTGCTAACAGTTATCAGCGCCGAGGTTACAGCAAAGGCAGCAGAAGAAAGAGCAAAGTCAAAAGAATAACAAACAAAATTAGAGTGTGTGGAAAGAGGTCTTAAATTTATTTAAGGCCTCTTTTTTTATCATGCCGCGCGATTTAACGCGCGCTCTTGTCTGGCGGCGGCTGATAATGGGAGGGGAAGGATAAAAATGTTTTCTTGGGCGTCATATTTTGCTGCGCTATTGTTAAATAACTCAGCCGCAATTTTACGGTTTTCTCCTCTTTCGAAAAAACCAATCCTGATTAAATCGTTATTGCTGGCCATAAAAAGGTCTTCCCATTCATGGCCGCGCACCCATGGCAAGGTGGCTCTTGCGGGGTTCCAAGGGCCAGGTTTACCCATTTTTCGACGCCCTCTGGTCATTTTAACTTTAATAACGGAGCCCTCTTCGAAAAGGCCGTAAGATTTATCAGCAGTTTTAAGAATGACGCCTGTTGAGAGGCAGATAGCACCCCAAAAGTTTTTTGATGTTGCAATGTTAAAAGCCAGTGCGTAACGATCCTTCAGGGCGGCAGAAAGAGAGAAGATATCTTGTATTTCAGAAATAGCATACATAACATGATTTATATGAAAAATAATTCTTGCCTGTCAATTACAATAACTTAATGTATATTTTGGCTTTGATGAAATAATAGAGGCTCATTCTTATGACACAGCGCACAGGCATATACCCTGGAACATTTGACCCGATTACAAAAGGGCATTTGCACATCATGAAGCGGGCAAGCAAGCTCGTTGATAAGTTGATTGTGAGCGTTGCAGGAAATGATAAGAAAAATCCCTTATTCACGCAGTCTGAACGTGTTGAGCTCGTGAAGGCGGACATAGAAGGGCTGAATATTGCCAATAATTGCGAAATTGAAGTGCAGTCTTTCAATAAGCTTTTAATGGATTATGCCAGAGATGTCGGTGCTGTCAGTGTTTTTCGCGGTCTACGCGCAGTGTCAGACTTTGACTACGAGTTTCAAATGACAGGGATGAACCTCCATTTAGCCCCGGAAATTGAAACTGTTTTTTTGATGGCAGCGGATCAATGGCAATTTGTATCGTCCTCCTTTGTGAAGGAAATTTACGCTTTGGATGGCGATGTTTCGCGCTTTGTAACAGCCAATACGCTGAAAGCGCTGGATGGGAAGAAAAAATAACGCTTTTAAGCTTGCATTCATTGCTTAAAACCATTATTCAAAGCCAATCATATCGATTGATGTGAAAGCGCTTGTCGGATTACCGATATGACGTCTCTTTTGAAAAATGTGACCGGTTAGCTCAGCTGGTAGAGCAACTGACTTTTAATCAGTAGGCCGAGGGTTCGAATCCCTCACCGGTCACCATTTTAACCCCTTATCCAATAACATTTAGTGATTTTAGCAGGTGCCAGCTTCTAAGGTGCTTCGTTGTGACTATATTCCTGTTTATTAAGTCTTATTTAACGTAAAAATTGTAGAATCTATGTATGTAGGAATTTCATAACAGGAAAGATTGCTGGATAATGACTTCAGATACTGTAAACGAAGAAATAGAGCTGGAAATAAACAATTTTAGTGATCGAATAGAAGATCAAGATATTTTATTGGCAACTCTTGATAATATTCAACCGAATGCTGGTGATGAAAAAAAACAAGATAATGTCGAGGAAATGACGAGCATTCCTCCTCTCTCTGATTTTGTTGGAGAGAAACCTAATTTAGAGATTAAAACGGAAATCAGCACGCCTAGTGCTAATGTCCAATCTTTTTCTGCCAATTTTCTTGAAGGGACAAATTTAAATTATAGCCAGTTATCTCTTCTTCAAGACTTTGAAGGATCAATGTATTCGCGTTTGAACAGTGCCACAGCAATTGAGAATTTTGGTGGTTATCTTTTTGATAGTTACATTAAAGGCTTTGATCAAAATATAGATCTTAATTTCTCTAGTAATATTTATGTTCCAAATGGTCGCGCAAATAAGGGTGCTTTACAAATTTCTGCGGATACAAAGCCTAATATTATCGAAGGGAGTGATGGCAATGATGTACTTTATGGTACATCAGGAAATGATATTATTCGTGGTAATAGTTTCAGCGCTGTTACACCCGTAAATATTACGCATACAATATTAAATCCAACACCGGTGGCAGGTGATTTGTTTGCTAGAAACGTGTCAATCAGCGGTAATTATACGATTGTCCCAGCACACAGAGATGATACTGGGGCGGTTGATTCAGGTGCGGTTTATATTTTTGACATCACAACTGGGGGGCTAGTCCATACACTTAACAACCCAACTGCTAGTGCGAACGATTTTTTTGGGTTTAGTGTTTCTATAGATGGTAACTTCGCAATTGTAGGGGCACTTGGTGATGATGATGGTGGCACTTTTAATGCTGGTGCGGCTTATATTTATGATGTCACAACAGGGGCTTTGTTGCATACTTTAAATAATCCAACGCCGGAAATAGGCGATTTCTATGGTCGCGGGGTGGCGATAACGGGTAATTATGCGATTGTCGGTGCCTATCAAGATAATACTGGTGCGACGGATGCTGGCTCGATCTATATTTATGATGTCACAACAGGGGCTTTGCTTCATACGTTGAATAATCCAACACCAGTAGTAAATGACAGATTTGGTTATACGGTTGCGATTGAGGGTAATTATGCGATTGTTGGCGCTCACTTAGATGATAGTGGTGCTATCGATTCAGGGGTGGCTTATATATATGACGTTACGACGGGTACCCTGCTTCATACGCTGAATAACCCGTCTCCTGGCACGAATGATTTTTTTGGCCTTAAGGTCGCTATTGATACCAATTTTGCAGTCGTCGGGGTGTATAATGACGATGGTGCTGCGAATGATTCAGGTTCGGTTTATGTTTTCGATATCACAACAGGGGCTCTTGTTCTAACAATAGAAAACCCAATACCAGCACCAAATGATGGTTTTGGTGCCAGTGTTGCAATTGATGGTAACTATGTCGTTGTTGGTGCTAATGGTGATGATACGGAAGCAAGTGATTCTGGCTCGGTTTATATTTTTGATGTTACAACTGGCAACCTTGTGTTTACACTTAATAACCCAACCCCCATAGCCGGCGGAGGTTTTGGCAGGAGTGTGGCTATTGACGGAGGCAACCTCGTTGTTGGTGCTAACAATGATGATATGGGTGCGGCCAACGAAGGTATCGTTTACACTTTTCAAATTGATTTTGATGATGCAGATACGCTGATTGGCGGTGATGGGGATGACATCCTTTATGGCCTTGAAGGCGCCGATATTCTTTACGGTGATGATGGATTTGATAGGCTTTTTGGCGGGGAAAATTCTGACCGTTTTGTTCTTGAAGCAGCTAGTGTTTTTAATGATGTTGATCGTATCGAAGACTTTAATCTTGATGAGCAAGATGTGATTGATATCAGTGATGTGCTTGTCGGTTATGATCGCGGGATCAGTGATATCAACGATTTTGTTCGCTTTATCGATAGCGGTGCGGACACGACCATGGAAATTGATGCGGATGGCGCTGTGGGTGGTGCAAACTTCCAGGCTGCAGCCTTAATTGTCGGCGGCGCAGGGCTAACACAGCTTAATCTTGAAACCAGTGGACAGTTGGATGGCGTTGTCTAAGAATCGTTCTTCTTTTCAGTTTATTGTAAAATTTTCTTCCCTTAAGGCGGTATTTGTTATAAATAGCCCTTATGAAGATATTATATGTAGCACTATTTATGGTTTTGGGCTTAACGGCCTGTAAAGAAGAAGCACCGACAAAAGAAGCGGCTAAAAGCGTCGTGGAAAAAACGACGGCATCTGCAGAGGTTTCTCAGCAAGACACTGCAGAAGATACCGATGTGGGATTATATGATCCTGTTGCGCCTGATGGCTCGGTTTTTGTACGTTTCGTAAATATTACGGATATGTCCCAAAAAGCAGTAATTAGCGGTAAAGACTTTGGTGCTGTAAGCGCAGGGCAAGTCACCGATTATTTTGTTATGCCGCAAGGCAAACTTGAATTTGTTATTGGTGACAACAACCTCGATCATAATATGAGCGAAGGGGATTATGGTACTGTTCTTATTGGTGAAAATCTTTCTGTGGTTGGAGATACAGCTAATCAAGATCGTGCTAAAGCAACGATTGCCTTTTATAATTTTAGCGAAACGCCAAACGTCACATTGAAAGCTAAAGGTGGAACTGTTGATGTGTTGTCTGATGTTGGTGCTGGTGAGACAAAAGCGCGTGATATGAACGCCGTAAAGATTGATTTTGGCGTTTATGACGGCGACAAAGAGCTGGCAGCATTGTCGGAGGAAGTGATCGAGCGTGGTAATCATTATAGTGTTATATATGATGGTCAGTCCGCCAAAATAGTCACAGCGGCAACCAATACCAGAAAATAAGAGAAGGCCTTGAAATAGCATGGTCTTTTCGTCCAATATTTTTCTCTTTGCCTTTTTGCCGGCCTTTTTGGCGATCTATTATCTGACGCCGTTAAAATATCGCTCAATCCCAATTTTGATTGGAAGTTATGCTTTTTATGCGTGGTGGCGGGTTGATTTTACTTTTCTATTTGCTGGTGTAACCCTATGGAATTACATTGTTTTTCGCCAAATTGCGAAAGAGAAAAATGCTTCTCTATGGATGAAGATCGGTGTTGCTGGAAACCTACTGACGTTGGGTATTTTTAAATATTTCAACTTTGGCGTCGATAGCCTGAATATGGCGATTGCTGAATTGGGCGGCCAACCGATTGAGGCAATGAAGATCATTCTACCCATCGGTATTTCGTTTTATATCTTTCAAGCCATAAGTTTCCTCATTGATGTGGCGCGTAAGGATGCGCCGTACCCTAAAAGTTTCTGGGACTTTTCGGCGTTTATTTCACTGTTTCCGCAACTGATTGCAGGGCCAATTTTACGTTATAAAGATGTGGCGGAACAATTCCAAGACCGCACCCATACGCTCGATAAATTTTCTGAAGGGGCGTATCGCTTTATGCTGGGTTTCGCGCAAAAAGTGTTGATCGCTGATAGCGTTGCGCCGCTGGCGGATCAAATGTTTGGCCTTGAAGACCCTAGTTTTGTTGAGAGCTGGCTAGGGGCGCTGGCTTATTCCGTTCAGCTTTACTTCGATTTTATGGGCTATTCGTCGATGGCGATTGGCTTAGGGTTGATGATGGGCTTTCGCTTTATTGAAAACTTTAACCATCCTTATATTTCGCGTTCGATCACTGAATTTTGGCGGCGTTGGCATATCTCGCTCTCTAGCTGGTTGAAGGATTATCTATACATTCCGCTGGGGGGGAATCGTAAAGGCAACGTTCGCACTTACATTAACCTGATGATGACAATGGTGCTGGGGGGCGCGTGGCATGGCGCGAATTGGACATTTGTTCTGTGGGGGCTGTGGCATGGCGGCCTGTTGGCGGTAGAGCGCGCGTTGGGCTTTAAAGACGTGAATTGGCCGCGGGTGATGATGCTGCCGACCTTATTAGCGGTTATTATTGGCTGGGTGATGTTTCGCGCCGATAGCGTCTCGCAGGGCTTTGGCTTTTATCAGGGAATGATAGGGCAAAATGGCTTTGCAATGCGTGATGATATGGCATGGCAGGTCACAACTCAGTCTTTGGCGTTTCTAACGCTGGGCTGGCTGATTATCTTCCTTCAACCCAAATTCATGGAGTTCCGCCAGAAAATAGAGGGCGAAGTGGTGATGTTTACCACAGGGTATAAAAAACCTTTGATCGCGATATCGGCAGTTGTTCTGTTTATTTTGGCGGTAATGCGTTTGGCAGCGAATAGCTATTCACCGTTCCTCTATTTCCAATTTTAAAGAACTTGCCGCCGTTAGAAATTTAGCTGGGGCAAGAGTAGCAAACAGCCCTAGTCAAAGGAGCTGTTTGCGAAATGTTTAGTTAATTCCAATTTCCTTGGCTTTTTTGCTGAGTTTGAACTGCTTCTTTTTCTGCTTGTTCGGATGATGCGTTTCTTTGATTTGCCATTTGTTGAGCGAGTGAACAATTCTTTTGAATGGCTGATTGCTCAATAGCGTCATATTCGCCTTTCAAACGGGCAAGCTCTTCTTTTTTGTCGTCACCTATTAAAAAGAAAAGTGCTGGCCAAAATAAAACTAGCCCAACACCCATTGCAACAGCATCACCTGTCGCTTGTTTACTTTGCTTTCCCGTAACTTCTGTAACTTTGCGCGAAATTCGCATAGCTTCCGACTCTAATTGTTCACAGGAGTAACTTTGATATTGCATAGGGGAAACGTACTGAGCTTGTATGTTTTCTGGTCGTGTGGCGCAAGCGCTCAAGAAAGATAATATAATTACTAGAGATATAGATTTTTTCATTTGGATTCCTTGTTTTTTTTAAATTTTTTAGCGACTTAAGAGTGCAAGTCAAATTTAATTTAGGTTATTACAAATGTAGGTGGCACGCTTTTTTGCGATTGAAGTGCAGGTGAATACTATGAGGGCATTAGCGATCTCGAACTTTTTCCAGTTCTATAAATTATTAAGCGTCTCTTTATGGGTGTTTAAAATTTAAACACGCCAGCGATGAGGCCAATAATGCAAACGAAGGTAATTAACGCCAAGCTATGCATTCCTGCGGATGACCAGCCTATTAGACGGGTATGCCACTTATTTCCATCTGCATTGGCGAGCTTGGTTTTTTGGCGCGTCCACATTTGCTTGTCCAAACGGAAAAACACATAGGTCTTAATCAATGATCCATAGATTTGGTTGTAATAAAGCAGGAAAGGATACGTCCAGCTGATTTGATGCCTTGCTCCTAAAAGCAATAATGTCATGACCCAACGCGTGAAGCCAATCCAAACGAGGAAAATAGGAAGAAACGCGATGGTGTATTTAAAACACAGCATCACCACAAAGACTGGCCCAGAGAGCGACGTCCACATAGAAATACGTTGATCGAGCAAACACCACCACGTAAAAAATCCCGTAACATGTGGCGGGATATTAAGCGCACGTTCATTGGTGCGGAGCATATTCCCAAACCAGCGTTTCATCAGCATTGTCGTGGCAACAAAAAAATTATCAGCAGGCGGGTGTTCAACCGTATGGATTTGCACATCTGGCACATAGAGCATAGACCAGCCATTCTTTAAAACCCAATACCAGCTTGATTTATCATCGCCAGTTAAGAATTTTAAGATGCCAAAACGCCAATGTTTCAGGCGATCATTCTGCACAATATTAATAAAGTCGGGGTCGGTAATAATAGAGCCACGGAACATTGACATGCGACCCGTGAGCGTTAAAACGCGTTTGGACAAACCCATGGAGCTCATGAGCAATTGACGTTGCGCGAAACGTAAAGAGTGCCATTCGCGGATGAGTTTCGAGCCTTTAACGTCACATTCTTCATCTGTGGTCAGTGCGCCAATTTCGGGCATCATTTTAAAGAAAGTCGCGGTCTTTTTAACCAAGCCATTCTCCAAAACGGAATCCCCATCAATGACCGCGACGACAGCATCACTTGGGGGCATGTCGCGGGAAATAGCACGAAAACCCTGCGCGAGACCGTCACGCTTGCCTGTGCCTGGGATACGCACAATGTTAAGATTGACTTTGTCGGGCGGATTTAAAGCCTTGAAAATTTCCTTAACCATTGTCTCATCGGCTTTTTCCACCAAGGAAGCAACGATGGTACAATCAACACCGCAATTGATCGCTTCGCGAACGACGGAACGCATAACTTCAACGCTTGTATTTGCCTCAATACGGAAGCTGGTAACGAGCAAATAAACTTTTGAAGGCATTAAATCTGCACGATGTTGTTTTTCTAGCTTACGGTAGCGGGGAAAAACGAAATTTTTGTAAATAATGGCGCGAATAAAATGCGTCATGCCCCAGCTGTAACGCCATAGAGCCAACCCTCCGACAACAAAGATAAATTGCTTTGAGCCCGTATCAAGGGCGTGAGCAGGGAGCATCATCACCGCACAAATAAGTAGTAGGGTGTAAACTAAAAAGCCAAATGTCCCTTTAGGAAAAAATGAGCGCGCAACTGCCCCCACAGAGGAGATTTTATTACCAGCAGATTCCATGGTAGCCCTGTCTTTCTTCGATATCAGCGTCAATTCGGACAAGATCTAGAACGGGGGTTGCTTCATCTTGTATTGATTGAATAATTTTGGAGAAATCTTCGCCGTTATTGCCAATCACGAAAAAGTCACCATGCTTTGTGGCTTCCTCCGCGCTCTCTACTAAGCAATTTGAGATATCTGTGATGACTTCTTTGATGTAATGCTGGTTTGCGCCTTCCATCTCACGCGCTTTATAAACGTTTGTGTCATAAATTTTAAGGTTAAAGCCGTTTTTCAATAGTAAATCAGCCAGTGTCACCAAAGGGCTTTCGCGTAAATCGTCTGTTCCCGCCTTAAAGCTTAAACCGAGCATTGTGATGTTCTTTTTGCCAGAGGCTTTGATCTTTTCAAAAGCGCGGCTTACTTGATTGTCATTTGCTTCCATCAGTGAGTCAAAAATCGGTGTATCAATTCCAATTTCTTTCCCTTTTGCGCGAATAGCACGCACATCTTTGGGCAGGCAAGATCCACCAAAAGCAAAGCCAGGGCGTAAATAAGCCTTGGAGATATTTAATTTTGTGTCCATGCAGAAAATATCCATGACTTTGTGTGAATCTACGCCGCAATCACTCAGGATATTACCCATTTCATTGGCAAAACCAACTTTCATCGCGTGCCATGCATTATCGGCATATTTAACGCCTTCGGCAACATCAACACTGCTAATGACGCGGGGGGCGTCAATACCATCATAAAGCGCCATAATCATTTCAGCACTTCTATCATCATCCGCACCCACAACGATTTTAGGCGGGTTGTAATAATCAAAAACCGCGGTGCTTTCGCGTAAAAATTCTGGATTATTGCCAAAACCAAATTCTACACCCGCTTTTTTACCAGAGGCTTTTTCTAAAATTGGCTGGCAGATGTTTTTTGCGCTACCTGGCACCATGGTTGAACGTAATACCACCGTGTGAAATTCGTTCTTATCTTTAATGGCTGCGCCGATTTCTTCACAAACTTGCTCAACATAGGCCAAATCAAGCGATCCATCTTCGCGTGAGGGTGTACCAACACAAATAAGAGAAATTTCAGATTGTTCGATGGCTTCTTGAACGTCCATTGTTGCTTTTAAGCGGCCATTTTTAACGTTTTCCGCGATAAGGCGGTCTAAATCCGCTTCGATGATGGGTGTACGGCCGTCCTTGAAGCAATCCACTTTTACCTTATCTTTATCAAGGGCAATAACCTCGTGCCCGCTGTCACATAAACATGCCGATGTTACGGCTCCTACATACCCAATGCCAAAAACGCTTATTTTCATTTTATTTGTACTCTTTATTATTAGTTAAAAACTTCAATGTGTTGAATGCGTTTTCTTATACATGCATTTTCTATAAAATCAACTTTAAACTGCCTGAATTATGCCATATACATTCTCTAAACAAGAAGATGAACATGCAAATAAAATTAAAAAATATATGTGGTTATGGCTTTATTCTTTTTTTAGGGGCGGCTGCGCTTTTGGCGTTGATGTCTTTCTCAGCCGCAGAAAAGCCAAATTTTTCAAAGGGTTTGCTGAGTGGTGCGCCAGCATCAGCTTATGAAAAATCCTTTGATGAAGAGTTAAAACACCGCGAGGCTTCTATTCAATTTTGGAATAGTGTGGGCTATGCCTTATTTAAAGAAGGCAAAAAAGGCGTATTAATTGGTCAAGATGGGTGGCTCTTTACCGATGAGGAATTTGCCTATGGCACGGCGGCGGCAAATATTTCTGCCAACAAAGCTTATATTGCAAAAGTCAGCCAGATATTGCGACAGGATAAGGTGCAATTGGTGGTCGTGGCTTTGCCATCAAAGGCGCGGATATATCAAGATAAGCTTGGAAGTTATGAACTTCCAGTAAGCTGGAAAAGCCAATATTCAGACTTTACAGATTTTTTATCTAATAGCCATATTAAGCATGTTTCCCTTGATAGTGATTTTCACGCCAACAAAGATAACGGCCTTTTTCTTAAAACAGATACCCATTGGACACCAATAGGCGCAAGAATTGCCGCGATGAAAACGGGTGTCATGGTGGAACGGGCGTTCCCTTATTTGTCATGGGAGGCCGAGAATTTTAAATCATCTAAAAGCGATCAAATCTCTTATGAAGGCGATTTAATGGCTTACACCGTTTCTGGCGGGATTGCAGATAAGTTTGGGTTGAAACAAGATCAGCTTACCAAATGGAAAACCGAGCTTGTTAAAATTTCGGAGGATTCTGCCCAAAGCAATGATGATTTGTTTGGCGATAAGATTTTGCCTGTGGCCTTAGTCGGCACAAGTTATAGTGCCAACAAACTTTGGAATTTCGAAGGTTTTTTGAAAGAAGCCTTAGGAACGGATATATTGAATATGGCGGATGAAGGGCAGGGGCCTTTCCAAACCATGCAAAACTATTTGAATAAAGAGTATAAAGGCGATAAACCCAAGCTAGTGATTTGGGAAATCCCCGAGCGTTATTTAATTGTAAAAGCTGAGTTTATGAAAGAAGAGTAAATTATGAGAAAATTTTTATTACTAACGATGTTGTCTGTGTTGGTTTTGCCTGCCTGTAATAAGGCTGATGCTGCGTCACTATGTGAAGCACTGGCAAGCGATAAAACATATCAAAAGGATGGCTCATATAAAAAACTTATTGAGGGGAAAGATGGCTGGATCTTTCGTACGAAAACCGATTTTGACGGAAATTTTAAGGTCAATAGCGCCTTGCGTGATCGCTTCACGCGAATGAAACAGGCATTTAAAGCCAAGGACATGGATTTGGTTGTTGCCCTTATCCCAACACGCGGCATGATGCATCATACGCAAGTTGACTACACGCAATTTAAAGCAGATGCGACAATCGCGTCTTATAATAAACTGGTAGCGGAATTAAAAGATATTGGTATCGGTGTGGGTGCTGTTGATAATTTTAAAGCAGGACAAGATTTCTTTTATAAGCGCGATCATCACTGGCAAGCCGCTGGCGCGAAAATATTGGCGCAAAAAGTTGCGGAGTCGGTCAAGCAGCTTGAATCTTATAAATCGATTGAAAAGAAAAAATTCATAACTGAACAAGAAGGAACAGTGACTCAAAAAGGGACATTCACGGAATTCGCGAACAAGGTTTGCGGTTCTGATATTCAACATGAAACAGTCCCCTCCTATAAAACATTTGCCGAAGATGCAGGGGGAGAAGGCGATTTGTTTGGCGATCAAAAGTCGGCGGATATTGTTCTGATTGGTACAAGTAATAGTAGCCAAGTTGCCTCTAAAGCAAATTTTGATGGTTTCTTAAAAGAATATATTGGGGCAGACGTTAAAAATTTGGCGGTGTCTGGTGGCGGTGTTGATACAGCGATGCTGGATTGGTTAAGTTCAGCTGATTATAAAGCGCATAAACCTAAAATTGTCATTTGGGAAATCCCTGTTTATCAAAATTTTAAAGGTGGCCCTTTCTACCGTCAGGCCATTCCGGCCACTTATGGTGATTGTGGATCAGACGCGCTTTCAACCGCAGAGGCAGACGTAGCGAATAACCGCTTTGAATTCCCATCGTTGTTTGAGGGCAAAAACATCGCGGCGAAAAATCATTATCTTTATTTAAAGTTTGATGATTTTAAAGGGCGTAAATTCCGCCTTACAACGCATTATACTGATGGAAGCCGTTCGCCATTTGATTTTAGACGCTCTAAATTCTTTTCTCCAGATGGCATTTTCTTTGTTGAGTTCGAGCAGAATAATGACAAGATTTTGAAATCATTAGAAGGGCTTATGCCCAAAGATTCAAAAGGAAAAGTAACGGCAAGAATTTGCGCTTATCCGCAAAATTAAGCAGTCTATTTTTCTGATCTAAACGCATCCGTAAGATTTCCGCCTAAGCGCCGTTGTTTGGCAGGGCGGAAATCCTTCATGTAAGCTTCAATATCTTTATTCGGGAAACGTGCGTTATATACCTCTAACCACGCTAGTTGGCCGACTGTTATTGTGCCTTTAAGATCTTGTTTCTTGCCCGTCTTATCCGTTATCAACGCTTGGCCATTTTGTAACTCCGTGATAATGAGCGCAACAAAACGGTGCATCGCATCATTATTATAATGATACATATTATCCCCATTGACGGTAAAAGCTTCGGCCATCATCACCAAAGGCCCACCAGCAAACATATGGTAATTAAAGGCCTTCTTTTCACGGAATAATTCTAACGGCAAGGTGCCGTCTTTATTCATATGGTGCATAGCCCTTTTAAAATGTTTCATTGACCAGTTGTAAAAATCACGATCATCAATCGCGATGCCTGTGATAAGAACCGCCCAAGCCGACCAAAACATGTGATTATTATTACGGGATTTACTTTCAGGATTTACGTTATAGTCACGGATGACTTGTTGCCCTAAACGTTTCAGCCAAGCATCAATGGTTTTTATCTTCTCGCGATTTATATTTTTAATGTTTTTAATCTGCCCGTAGCTGGAGGCAATAGTGGCTAATGCCCATTTTCGATTGGCTTCCCCTTGGAAGTTAGCTTCGCCTTTTAAAAGGGAATCTTCACGCGCCCAATCATATAGCCATTGGATCATGCATCTAAGGCTATTTGGGGCATCTTCTTGTCCTTCGGTGATACTGGATAGCCATTTTTCAATTTTTTGCTCATATCTTTTGATTTGTCGTGTCTGGGCGCGATATTTTTTTTGCGCTTTTTTATCAACAATTGAGACACCTTGTGATTTATCTGTGTAAATACTGACAAATATCAAATCATGTATCGCTTTTGGAGTCTGCGGGCAGTTGCTTTGCGACGTGGTATATTCGGCCTGCGGCAGAGATTTTAACACGGGATATGGAGAAATAAGGGGGCTTGAAGCACTTAATTCTTTATTTTCCTGTAATGTTATCTCTACAGGGGCATGATCAGACGCAGCTAATTTTCCATTAATTGCGATAAATATCACGCAAAACAGTGATAAGGCATAAAAAAAGATAATTTTCATATTTTTGCTTTGCATTTTTGCTCATATTTTGCGATTTCTATGTCTTATTAAAAAAGAGTAGAAACTTTGCATCATGAAGAACTTAATAAAATTTGTATTCGTCGTTCTAATATTTAGTGCCGTTTTCGCATCTTTATATTTTGCATGGGATTATCGTCAACATTATGGCGATTGGAATGCAAAGCGTGATATTACAGATATCCGTGAAACCTACAACATCGGAAAGCTCGACCCAGGGACTTTGACGCCTATTGAGGGGATTGAGCTCCCAGATTTGTCACCTTACACCAAAGAAGCGGTTTTGGCGAAACAGCCTGCGGTTGATCCTGGTTACTTACTTATTGAAAATATTGAAGTTGGCTATCGTAAAATGCGAAGCCGCCGTACCTTCTTTGGTGACAAGCAAGGGCGTTTAGATGCGTTAGCGATTGTTGTCTCTGGCGGCGTGTATGACCTAGACACGGTTGTAAAACAAGTTGATGACCCCACCCTTATTGAAAAGAAAGACGATAATACTTATGCGCTTTATGTGCCGTTAAATATTCGTGCGGAAGGCGCGCTTCTTATACAAGAAGGCGAAACATTGCTTTTAAGTATTAATAAAGGTGCGATGCTTTCAACCTTTGGCGACCTTTTTATTATCGGTGCGAGCGTTAAAGCATGGGACACGGATAAGAATAAGCCTGCTTATTATACCAAACGTGAAGAATTCCGCCCGCACATTACGGGATGGTGTGGTGCGAACGTTCACATTGTTGATTCATATATCGCGCATTTAGGATATCAGGCGTCAAAATCTTATGGCCTAACTTATACGTCATGCGTGGATACATTATATCGTGAGGATTACGCCCATTTGCCAGGGGCCACGGGTTGGATTTTGAATAATGTTTTTGATGATGTTTATTTTGGTTTTTACAGCTATGAAGCCGATCACGTTGTCATTGTTGGAAACGAATATAAAAATAATATTGTCTATGGGGTTGATCCACATGACCGCTCAAGACACTTAATTATTGCGAAAAATCATGCGTATGGATCAAAAGAAAAACACGGCATTATTGTCTCGCGTGAAGTTGCTTACAGTTATATCTTTGATAATTTATCGGAAGGGAATAACGGCTCGGGAATTATGATCGACCGTAACAGCCATGATAATGTCATTGCCAACAATGTTGCGCGTAACAATAAGGCAGATGGCCTTGTCTTTTTTGAAAGCCCTAACAACATTTCTTTCGGTAATAAGCTGGTGCATAACGGCAATAGCGGTATGCGCATTAGAAATAGTTGGAACATTGTCTCACAAAATGATGTGATTAATTTTAACGAAAATGCGGCGGTTAAGCTTTATTCCCTCTATTTGACAGCCGCGCGCGGTGCAACATTCCGTGATTTGGATTTAGATCCCTACGTTCAAAAAGCGGGCGTAACATTCTTCTCCCCTGAGATTGTTGGAAATGTAAAAAATAACTTCAATTTAGAAGATTTTGATTACTTCCAATTGGTTGAGCCTGTTTTATTTAAAAGCCCCGAATTTATATTTGGTGGTGAGTTGAAAGGCTCAGACTATCTGTTTGAAGAAGAGCTATTAAAACAAGATGGCGCGATGGCAATTATTAGTAAAGAAGAGCCGTCACAAACTTTAACAACGACGTCTGATGCGCCGCCTATTAAGATCGACCCTTATCCTGAAGCGGAGATGCGCTAGAATATTTTTGAATTTGTATATTCATTCCAAATATTCTTACTGGCTGAAACTTTTATAATTGTCCTTGCGCCGAATAAAGCAATGGACAATTTTGTGATCCCACAACTATTATCAGAGGTAAATTGCCACTCTAAATTTTAATTTAAAAGTTTTGCTGCTTGGATCAAATAGGGAAGTGGCTGTGCTTATCTTTTAAAATTTCACGCGAACTTCTGATGTTCCTCTAAAGGCGTATTCGCCTTCGGCATCACCATAAGCGTCACCTGATTTAAATCCGCCTAGGCGTAAGCGCAACGCGGTATCTTTAAGAACAGGTGTGTTCGTACGCAGTTCTTTGCCCAGATTAATATTTGTCATCCAGTCCAAGCCTTGACCAATATGGCTATCTTGTCCGTTTAAGGCGCCGCTAATGCCGCTGCTTCTTAAACGCCCTGTTTCTTCGTCCAACCAATAAGAGAAATAATTTATACTCATATCACTGGCATTAAGAACGGGGATGTTTGCACCAAGCGTTGCAACATGGATGTTCGATAATTCAGGGCGTAGTACTTCGCCATAATTGCGCAGTGAGCTTGTCACGCGGTCTTCAGGGAAAATACTTGTGTTACCTTCCAAATCACTTTGACGGAATGCGCTATCGTTGCCGTTGCCATCATCACCTGAGCCATAAGCATAACCAACGGTAATTGTAGGGTTTAAAGCGGTGTCAAACTCAAAGTCTAAAGAGCCGTCAAATGCCCATCCAGCGACATCACGCTCATCAACGGAGGCAACGGTGCGTTGCGTGTCAGAAAGTGGGTCTGTGTCGGTTGTGGTGACTTCACCAACAACACCAATAATATCGGTTCTATAACCAACTTTATTTAAAAGTGGGCTATTTTGGTCTGTTTGGCCTTTTAAACGCAGGCCAGCCCATAATAATTTATTATCTTCTGGGTCGCGGTCATCTGCTGGAACGTTTGCGCCGATATCTGGTGTGCCTGAATGATCGTCTTCGTATAAGGCGCGGACTTCGATGAATTGTTTGTTTTGATATTGGTGTGATAGCTCACCCATCAAGCGTAAACGGTCCTCATTGTCACGTTCTAAATCATTGTCATCACCAAAACGATATTGGTCAAGGTTTTGTCCGACAGCTACAAATCCATTGGTTAGCGTTGAATTCATGGATAGCTTAAGGGCATCCATGTCGCGGTTCCACCATAAGCCGCGCGGCTCATAGAAGCGTTGACGCCCAACTTTTGCTGATGCGCCATCAATATCTAATAAGTTATCAAACTCAACCCATGCCTGACGCACTTCTAAAAAGCTGATGTCTCTTACATCATCATCGTCATCATCATTGGAAGAGGCCGAACCATCACTATGGAGGCCGCGTATTTCGGTATATGTTGTAATGTCATCTGTCGGGTAGGTGTAAAGCCCAAGCTTGCCGTTTAAAACAACAGAAGATTCGAAATCATTATCACGTGTCCCGAGATCCAAATTTTCCTCTGCGACATATTGCGTTTTAAGGTCGTTAACCAAACGATATTTCTTTTTGGGGGGCTTTGGCGGGGTAATATATTCAGGAAGATCCTTGCCTGTTAAATCAGCAACTTTTTTATCGGCTCGGATATATCCTTGCGCAGATGCCTTCTCGTAATATTCTAAAGCATTTTCTTTTTGCGTTTCAATAACAGCTGGTGCCTCTGCAGGAGATTTAAAAGACTTTAGATCATTGATTAAAGTGCGTCTTTCATCGCGAACAGCTTTGTCCTTTGGCGAAAATAAAAGATTGGCTTGTTTTTTTGCCTCTGATTTTTGCTGTGCTGAAAGCTGAGTTTCCAATGTTTGAATACGTAATCTTGCGTAGGCAGATCCAACTTTATCCGCTAAATAATAATAGGTAAGGGCAGTTTGTGGGTTCGCAAGAACACTGACGTTATCTTCATAGGCAAGCGCGATAGTTTCTGCTTGCGAAAAATTTCCGTCTTTAATGTCATTAACGATTGTCCGAAGTTTGGTTTTTGTGTCAGGCGCAATATTTTTCGGTGTGCCCAATTTGTTTTTTTCGTACAGACTGCCGATGGCAAAATTACCGCGTGAATAACCCGCATCCGCCGCCATAGAATACCATTCTTTGGCTTTGGCAGGATCACGTGGGACACCTGCTCCTGATTCATAAGCGCGACCAATTTCATACATGGCGCGGTTATTCCCTTGCTTTGCAGATTCCATGAATAAATTAAGCGCCGTACTGTCACGTTGGACAACGCCTAACCCTCTGGAATAAAGCTTACCAAGCTCTAGCTGTGCAACATCATTGCCTTTATGCGCCAAAGGCATCCAATGCTGCGCTGCTTTGGCATAATCTTTGGCCTTATAAGCTGTTTTTGCAGTGTCTAAATCTGGGAAAAGGGGGATCTCCGCGCTGTGTGAAACAGCAGGGAGTAACGCCAACAAAGAAGCCGCCGTTAATAGTTTTTTATAAGACATAGATTTCCTTTTTCTCTGCTCAAACTGTTCTTATGCCGCTTCTTCTGCGCGGCCATATATATCATCAAAACGAACAATATCATCTTCACCTAAGTAATCACCACATTGAACTTCGACCATAACTAAGTCTTCTTTCGAGGCATTTTCAAGGCGATGTGTCGCTTTAAGAGGGATAAAGGCACTTTGCTGTGCTGTTAAGATGATTTCTTTATCATCAATTGTCACAACGGCTTCGCCAGAGATCACTGTCCAGAATTCACAGCGATGGTGATGCATTTGCGAGCTTAACTTGCCGCCTGGTGTGACGATAATTTCTTTTACCTTATAGCCTTCGCTTTGAGATAAGACTTTAAACTGTCCCCAAGGGCGTGTTTCCATCGGTGGATTGATGGCTTCGGGGCTATCAATATCCTTTAAAGTTTTGACAATTTTTTTCATGGCTTGGCCATTTTTCTTATCAGCCACAAGAATGGAGTCAGTATTTTCAATAATCACAATATCTTTTAAGCCAAGGGCAGCCACCAAAAGATTGTTTGATTGAATAAGGCAGTTTTCACTATCGACTGCGGCAACGCGCCCGCCAATAACATTGCCATTTGTATCCTTGTTTTTCATTTCCCAAACGCTTTCCCATGAACCAACGTCGCTCCAGCCGATATCGCATGCGATAACGGCGGCTTTGTCAGTTTTTTCCATGATGGCAACATCAAAAGGAATGGCAGGAAGAGACTGATAAGTTTCAGCCATGCTAACATCTTTGTTTTTCATGGCGTTGTTAAGGGGGCCAACAATATCAGCAGAATATTCAATAAAGTTATCAAGCAATGTTTTTGCTGTTGCGACAAACATGCCGCTATTCCAAAGATATTCACCGTTTTGAACATATTGTTCCGCAACATCTTTGGCTGGTTTTTCAACAAACTGCGCAACCGTTTGAACGTCACTATTGCCGATTGTTTCGCCTGATTTAATATAGCCGTAGCCAGTTTCTGGGCGTGTTGGCTTCATACCAAAAGTAACGATATAACCATCCTGTGCGGCTGTCGTTGCTTTTTCTAAGGCTGCTTGAAGGGCATCATCATCTTCAATGTGATGATCTGAAGGTAATATCCACAGAACAGTTTCTGGGCCGAAAGCTTCAAACACGTGAAGTGCTGCGTACGCAATCGCTGCCGCTGTATTGCGTGCGGTTGGCTCACTTAATAAATGTGCGATGCTATCGGGGTTAAAATTAGCAAGCTGGTGAACGGTTTCTTTTTTAATGGAATCAGCTGTTACCGTCACAATCTCGTCAGCTTGGGCTCCAGTGCACTTCATGGCGCGTGCAAGCGTATCATGAAATAATGTTTCTTCTGTTGCAATAGAGTGAAATTGCTTTGGTGCTTTTTCACGGCTTAAAGGCCACAAACGTGTGCCAAAGCCTCCGCATAGAATGACTGGAATTGTTTTTAATGTATTAGTATTACTCATTAGTTACTCTCCTGTTTAAGTGGGCGGCTTCGTGAAATAACGAAGCCGAAGTTTTTATAAATGAAATTCAACAAAAGCGGGTCTGTCGAGGTAATCATTCGATAATGCATTATCTGGCGTGACGATAACTTCAGCCATTGGCGCAAGGCCAGCTGCAGGGACATCGCCCATGCTGTTCACGTCCGTGATAATTCCTTTTACTGGCTCCTTGACGCCAGTGACCATGGCCACTGCGGGCATACCAATATTTAATTTATGAATATCTTCGTAAGGGATAAAAGATTTGATGGTGATTTTGCTATTACGGGGCAAAAGTGTTGTAATTTTGCTGTCCGCCAAAATATAAGTGCCATTATTGGCATGAAATTCTTCAACGAAGCAATCACACGGACTTTTAATGCTGACTCTTGTGGGGGCGGCGCCTGCTGTTGCTCTGCCAGTAATCACATAACCAATGTCCTGTCCTTTTTTAACAGCCTGCGAGCCCTCAGTGAGTGCCGATTGAAAAGTACCAGAGCTAGGGCTAATCATTTCCACGCGGCTTGCATGGACTTGTCCGTAGGGTGATTTTACAATTAAAACTTGTTGTAAAATATTGTTCACAATGAATCCGCCCAACAAAAGTATGGCTGCGGCAGCTAAAGCATATAGGCCATAACGTTTAATATTATCAGTTGCTGTTTGCGGGTTGTCATTGTTATGTTTGCGAACATTCACAAAATTATCGCGAGAAACAACGTTAATAATATCATTTGCGCCGATAAGATCACCCGACATAAACGCTTTAATAACGTGATTTAAAATAGAAATCTGGTTTGCGTTAAGGTCAACAAAACGCCATCCAATGACATTTGCTTTTTTGTCATGATGAACCATTTCTGCTTTTAGGTCGATATCAAGGGCAAAATCTGCAAAAGGAAGCACAAGAACGATTGTTGAATCTTGATTCTTTTTAAAGTCATGTCCAGGATTACGAACGGAAAAACCACCCGAGGATAAGTCTTTAACCGTGTGAGACGTTCCATCAAGCTGAATTGACGCAGGTAATTGAAGACGAATAAATTGTCTCTGCGTTTCTGATTCGTGAACTATTTTAGGCGCGGCTTTGTTCATATTTAATACTCTCTTTTTTATAGTGACCCTCTTGGAATGACAGTTCTATGACATATAACGGCACAATTAGCAAGTTTTTCATTATGAAAAGGCTAAATTTCTAGTTTTGATGTCCTTAGGGGAAGGGGGGGAGCACTATTGGTCATAATGACATTTTGGGTATTGAGGTTTGCCATATCATCGTACCCATAATAAAGCGTTTCTTGGTTTGATGTCGGTAATGAGCTTAGGCGAAGGCCTACAGATGTGCTGCTTGTTCTTGCTGCATTTGTAATGGCAATTTCAGAAGTGCCGTCAAAAAACTTAAAGCCTTCAATTCCGCCAGCCTCGGTGGATGGGGTGAAGTCTGTGGCTGTCTCGTGGTTTAATGTAACGCTAATGTCTAAACCGCTACGCGCTGCAGAGCTGATTTCTGTTCCGTATGCGCCTGATTGGCCTAAAAGGGCTAAACTATTGCGCGTAGCAACTGTTGTATAGGCGGCGTCAGTCAAATGTACATGATCGTATAAATCCTGATCATATATTTCTGCGGCTTCATGGCACCATTCATTTTCCTCAATGATCTGTTTTTGTATGTCACGCACAGCTTGTACGCCGCCAATATTGGAAAAACTCGCGCGGCGTCCAATGCGTTGAATAAAAATTCTTATATCCCCTAATTTTAAGCGCATATCTGAAAAAATAGCGTTAAGCGCTTGTTTATATTCAGATTTGCTCGTGTTTGTGCCGATTTCGTGAGAATTTTCTTCGCCTTGCGCCCATAAAATATGGGTAGGCTTAGCGCCAAAGTCATTGATTTGTTGGTAAAACGTATTAAAGGCAGGGCCATATTGATTATTGGCTAAGTCATACCAATAAAGCGTGTCGTTTGAAGTCTTGCAGGCCGCGCTACCGCCCGTACTGCCGTCAATAAGTACAATAGATTTATCGGGGAGGGCTTGCCCCATGACGCGGCGATGTTCCTGTTTGCCCTGTTCGCCATTGCTTTCTTGGCTTTTAAAGTGCCCACGCATTAACGATTGGCCTGCGCCAATGATATTAAAATTAGTATTGTTTTGCAATCGGTTGCCAAGTGTTTTTAAACTAATATTTTGAGTGCCAATTTCAATTGATTGAATATGGCCATGCATCGTGCCACTACCGCCATTTCTTGTGCCAATATTTAATGTGTGAATGCCTGTCGGTAATTGCGTTATATTGCCAGATTTCGCTTCTCCCCCCGATAATAGATCCGCGTTTTGGCTGTTCCACCTTATCCCCGCAGCATTCATGGTGTTTTCAATTTGATAATCCAAATTCGCAAACAAAAACTGGGCGCTTGACCCTGCAATCATATAAGCGCGTAAATTATGATTATTTTGATCAAGCCTTAAGCCAATTGTGTTGGCGGCTGTACCATCATTTAAAACAGCCGCATAAGCATCTGTATTTAATAATCTTTTTTGGTTGTAGCGGCAGATCAAATAGCCTTGGGTTGCGTTAAACCATTCTTGCTGGTCAATATTTTCAACATAAGCTTTATCGGCAGGGCGGCTGACGGCGCTTCCGTTAACGGGAATAATTGATGTGGAATAATCCCCCTCTTCAAGCTGGTATAATATAAAATAAAGCGTATCGTTGCCATCAATCGCAAGGGTTAAGCGCCTTGATACACTATCAGGTGTAAGATTATCATGTTCATAACGCTGATAAGCCTCTCCAGCGGCGGCAATATTAAGTGCATCCCCGCCAATGGATAAGCGCGCCGTCCGAAAGCCTGCGCCTGTTCCACGGGCATAAAGGCTCATACTGTGAGGGGTTAAACTTCCCACGGCACCTGGGGCGTAAACAATAAAAGTCGATCCGCTGGTCGCTGTGGCTTTAAAAAGTTTGCCGCTGGTGCATATGTCGTCTAATCCCGCGGCGGCTAGCTCCGCGCTATCATCAACAACACTTAAAGTTCCAGTGCCTGCGGTTGAAAAGCCAGCTGTATCAATCGGGTTAATATTGTTATTGCCACATTTGTTTGTTGCCGCAGGCTCAATGAACAAACCCAAGGGAATGCCCTCTGCCGTATGATCAATGCGCGGCTCATTTATCGCAGCTTGAACAATTTTGCCCTGATTATTACGATAGGTGGCGGCGCTGTTACGCTCAAAGGTTACAAAGCTGGGGAGGCTATTTGTGAAGTTTAGAGACTGAGAGGGGAATAGGGGACGGCTGTCCGTCGGCGCAAGGCTGCGCCCAATGGTTGATAGCATTTGGGTTCTCCTGATAAAAAAAGACAGATCTGTGGTGATTTGCCTGATAATATAGGATTAAATTCCTTTTAAGTCAAGTGTTTTCTATCTCTTGTGATTTTCGATGAATCCCTTATGTTTTAACCGTAAAAATTATAAGGAAAATCAATGACTCTCCCAGACACTCAAGCCCCCGATATTGAACCTCAAATTGATATGAAAGATATTGTTGCGTTGTGTAAGCGTCGCGGCTTTATCTTCCCCGCATCAGACATATACGGCGGTATTAACGGTTTTTGGGATTATGGCCCGCTGGGGACAGAGCTTAAAAACAATCTGCGTGATTATTGGTGGAAATCTATGGTCACGACCCCGCCCGTGGGCCCAGATGGTCACCCTGTGCAGATTGTCGGCCTAGATAGTGCGATCATCCAAAATCCCGCCGTTTGGGTCGCTTCTGGTCATGTTGGGGGCTTTTCTGACCCCATGGTAGATTGTAAAGAAACCCAAAAACGTTACCGCGCAGATCATCTTATTGCCCTGAAACCCAAAGAAGGTGACGGCGCATGGATTACCATCATTGAAGATGATGAAGAATTTTTAGAAAAGCGCTTGAAAAAAGTCGCAAAAGGAAAATCTCTTGCTGATTTTGATCAGGTTAACCTCACCGATGTTGATTTAAGCGATTACGCAAAAATTCTAGCGCCCGACGCCAAAGAAGTGGGCACACTGACTGAGCCTAAAGAGTTTAATTTGCTTTTCGAAACAGGGGTCGGGGCGTCAGAGCAAGATAAAACAACTGCATATTTACGCGGCGAAACGGCGCAGGGCATTTTCATTAATTACAAAAATGTTCTTGATAGCAGCCGCGTGAAAATGCCTTTTGGTATAGCGCAAGTCGGGAAGGCATTCCGTAACGAAGTGAACCCACGCAATTATATTTTCCGTTCACGCGAATTTGAACAAATGGAAATGGAATGGTTCTGCCATCCTGATGACGCGCCAAAATGGTTTGATTTCTGGAAAGCGGAACGTAAAAAGTTCTGGCAAAATATCGGATTAGATAGCGACAATATTTTAATGCGCGACCACGAAGCGGATGAATTGGTTTTCTACTCAAAAGGCACGTGTGATATTGAATATAAATACCCCTTCACCGCACCAGACTTCGGTGAATTAGAAGGGATTGCTAACCGTGGGGATTACGATCTGAGCCAACACCAAGAACATTCAAAAACCAAATTGGAATATCTTGACCCTGAGCGTAATAATGAGAAGTATTTGCCCCATGTGATTGAGCCAGCAGCAGGGTTGACACGCGGTGTGCTGGCGCTAATTTGTGAGGCTTACACCCCCGATGAAAACCGCCCCAGCGGTGTTTATTTGAATTTTGATCCCAAAATGGCCCCAAAAAAAGCGGCAATCTTACCGTTGATGGCGAAAGGGGAGCATCCTGCCATAGCCGAAAAGCTCTATATGGAACTGCGGGAGGAGTTTGCTGTTGATCTAGATATTAAACAAAATATCGGCAAGCGTTACGCCCGTCAGGATGAAATCGGCACGCCTTATTGTTTTACGATTGATGATGAAACAATTTCTGATGGCACTGTCACCACGCGCGAGCGTAACACCATGGCACAAGAGCGCATCGCGCTGGATAAAGTCGTGGATTACCTCCGCGAAAAATTGAAAGCATAAAAATGGGTAAGGCCAAAATGAAAAAAGACCTAGAAGAAGTTTTTGTGGATGATGGCAGTGATGTCTCCCGCAAGACAATTTTAGGTCGTATCAGAAATTATTTTTTAGCCGGTGTTTTGGTCACAGCACCGATTGCCATTACACTTTCTGTTGTCTGGGGATTTTTAAAATTTCTCGATCGTAAAATCACGCCGCTTATCCCTGAGTTAATTAACCCCAATACTTATTTACCCGTTGATGTGCCTGGCCTTGGGCTCATTATTGCGTTGATATTTTTTACGCTGACTGGGTGGCTGACACGTAACTTCTTTGGGCGTCTCTTGGTGCGTATATCTGAAAATATCGTCAATCATGTGCCCGTCATCAACACAATTTATGGGGCAATTAAACAAATTTTTGAAACCGTCATGGCGTCAAAATCAGACGCGTTTAAAGAAGTCGTGATGTTCGAATATCCCCGCAAAGGTATTTGGGTGATGGGCTTTGTCACGGGAAGTACGAAGGGCGAAGTCCAAGAATTAACCAAAAATGACACAGTAAACATTTTCCTCCCAACCACACCCAACCCAACATCAGGATTCTTACTTTTTATCCCGAAAAAAGATTTGATCTACATGAAAATGTCCGTCGAAGAAGGAATCAAAATGATCGTCTCCGGCGGAATTATTACGCCGACATTAGAAGATAAAGATTAAAAGTTCTCAGGCCGGCCTAGCGGCTATCGGTGGTCTAGCTGCCTGTGGCCCATTGTTAACAGTTGCAGGCGCTTCACCTTTTGCTTCTGATGAAGATGCTGTAGAAAATTCTTTCATAGCTTTTTGTGCTGATGCTAATTCTTCAGGTGAGAGATTTCTTGGATTGGCGTCGACTTTTATACCAGTTCTTTCTTCACCTTCGCGCTGCTGCTGTTCTAAACGTTGAGCAGCGATTGTTTCTGGATCCGTCTTTGCAAGAATATCATCTCTTTCTTCTTGAGAGAGCTTGTTTTTCCATACATCAATATATTGCTCGTCGCTGAGCCCGTCTTTCGTTCCTTCTGGAAGCCGCTCTGAAAAATCTCTGTCTAAAATAGCCTTAATTTTTTCAGCTTCAGCGTCATCAGCGTAATCAATATTTTCTGGCTCTTCAATTTGTAAAGGAGCCTCTGATGTAGCTACTGTTTCAGGATCTGGTTGTTGTGTTGCTAAAACTTGGCGTTCTAATTGTTTTGGATCTGTTTCATTAAACATTGACTTTTGCTGTTCTGGAGACAGTTTATCCCAAACGGCTTGATATTTTTGTAAAGTAATGTCCTCTCCTTCAACTAATTTTAGCTCATTGGGAAAATCTCTTCGGAGAGCCGTTGTTAAATTTTCAAAATGCTTTAAGCCGATTATTGGTACATCAATGTCATCGTAAGCCTTTCCAGGATCAATAGTCTTTACTTTCTTTACGGTTTCAAAAGGACGCTTAATCATACCCTGTTTTTGTGGGGTGTCTATTTGCACTGCCATGGGGGCACGGGCAGAAGCATTTGCGGCAGGCTGAGCATTTTGAACTTCGTGCATTCTGTTTGTAAATAAATTTGCTGTGTAATTAATATCTCCACGTTTGTAGCAATCAATGATCTCATCAACTGAAACCATGTATGGGGCTAATTTTTCAGATACATTTCTGACAAAATCTCTTGTATTTTGATCAGCGGTTGTTGTTGGATAATTTTCAGCAAAATATTCAAATGCAGCATCGATCTGCTGTAATGTTGGATTTTCCCCTGTGGGCGTTGTAATAACTTGTGCGATTACGGTTCTTATAGGAAGACTGAGTTCTTTACCAAAAGCAGCTTCCATTTTCTGCGTCGCTGCTGACGGCTCTGCCGATGTTTGTGCCGCTTTCGGTTCTTTGGGAGTATCAAGATTTAAATTGTAACTGCCAGAAATGCTGCTAGCTTTTGTCAATTGTTCAGAAGATGCACCGCCAACTGTTGATGTCGCTGCTTTTCGTGCCGCTTGTGGAGGAGTTGTTCCTGCTGGTGCGCCCGTTGGTGTTGCACTGGCTGTCGCCGCCGCTGACGCTGCTTGTTGCGCTGCAATATATTGCTTTGCTTGTGCTCTAGCATTACTTAATAGCTGAGCATTCGTCGGAGTACCTTTGAGGTCGTTTACATCCAAAGGATTATGAATTTTAGGCTCAGTAAGCCCCATTTCCTCTTGCATGGCTTCAATCAAGGCGCGTTTTTCAGGGCATAAATTAATGGTTGCGCCTTCACGGCTGATTTCTGGGTGCGTTAGCATATCCATAACGCATTGTTGCGCTTCTGATGGCGTAAGCGTACCGTCGAAATCATTGTGAATAATTGCGCTCTTGGTATAGATGACTTCGTTACCAGAAGAGGAGCATATTAATTTAACGTGGTCTTTATCTGCTGACACCACTTCACGATCGGCAAAAAGGCTTCCATAATTGTCGAATGTAAAATGAGTTTTTAAATTTACAGGCTCACTATATACTTTTTCTAGCGCTTCAATAAATTTTTTCCATGCTTCTGCGCTGTCTAAAGCAGTTTTATTTGCTGCATTCAGTTGTGCTGCAGCCATCTGCGCACTTAACTGTGCGGTAATATTAGGAGCACTATTTCCCGCAGAAAATCCTGGTAGGCCTTGTGCCAGATTAGAGGGATGTTGCCCGTTACTTAAATTCGCCATTTTCTCTCACCCTTTTTAGACGGGTTTATTTCCCGTAATTATTTGTCTTAAGATACCATAAGAATATTAATAAAATCAAAATATTTTTGATAATCATTCTGTATCAATGACTTAGCCTGCTTGTAATCTTTTGATCGCTTGGTCTTGTTCGAATAGATATAAAAGAGTTTTTAACGCAATTCCGCGCTCCGTTTCAAGGTTTTCATCTTTGGAAAGGATTAGTTTTGTGTCATCGCGCGCTGCGGCTAATAAATCACCGTGAGCGTTTAAATCCGCTAGTTTAAAGGTGGGCAGGCCGCTTTGGCGGGTGCCGAGGATTTCGCCGCCGCCGCGCAGTTCTAAATCTTTTTCGGCTATAATAAATCCGTCTTCGGTTTCGCGCATGATGGTCAGGCGTTCTTTTGCGGTTTGGCTCAAACCCTCCGCATAAACTAAGAAGCAAAATGATTTTTCCGCGCCGCGTCCGACGCGTCCGCGTAACTGGTGCAATTGGGCGAGGCCAAAACGCTCCGCTTGTTCGATCACCATGATATTGGCTTCGGGGACATTAACGCCAACTTCGATCACGGTGGTGGCAACAAGAATTTTTTTGTCGCCGCGGGCAAAGGCACTCATGACAGCATCTTTTTCATCGGCTTTAAGGCGACCGTGAATGAGGCCGACTTGGTCGCCATAACGTTCTTGTAAAATATCAAAACGCGCTTCGGCGGCTTGCAGGTCGAGAACTTCGCTGTCTTCAACCAAGGGGCAAACCCAATAAACGCGCGCGCCTGTTTTGATCTGGCGGTCAATCGCATCAATCATGCTATCGACTTTCTCTTTGGGTAAAAGCCGTGTATCAACGGGTTTGCGCCCGGGTGGTTTTTCATCAATGCGGCTAACTTCCATATCTCCATAGGCCGTAAGGGTCAGCGTACGTGGAATTGGGGTCGCGGTCATCACTAACACATCTGTGCCTTTGGTTTTTTGCGATAGCGCAAGGCGTTGATGCACGCCAAAGCGATGTTGTTCGTCAATCACCGCAAGGCCGAGCTCCTTAAAAATGACGCTATCTTGAAATAACGCGTGCGTGCCAATGACCACTTGCGCTGATCCATCGGCAATTTGTTGGTAAATTTTTTCGCGCTCTTTGCCTTTGTTACGGCCTGTTAGGGTGATGTAGGAAATGCCTGCGGCATCTAGCCACGGGGCGAAGCTTTCTTCGTGTTGGCGGGCTAAAATTTCGGTAGGGGCCATAATGGCGGCTTGCGCACCGCATTCTATCACGTTCATCATGGCGCAGGCGGCAACGATGGTTTTGCCGCTGCCAACATCCCCTTGCACAAGGCGCAACATTTTTAACGGCTCGCGCATGTCCGCATCAATTTCTTCAAGGCATCTTTTTTGCGCGCCTGTTAAATCAAACGGCAAGGTGCTAAGAATTTTTTGTCGCATCGTACCGTTATTCACCCAAGCGCGCCCATTTTGTTTGCGCTGGTGAAGACGCACCAACGCCAATGATAATTGATTGGCGAGTAATTCATCATAAGCCAATCGCTGCCGCGCTGGATGGGTGGGAAGGAGGCCGCTCTCATCTTCTGGATCGTGCAGCATTTTTATAGAGTCATGCCAACTGCTCCAACCTTGTTGTTTTAAAAATGCCGCATCATCCCATTCCGCCAATTTCGGCATTGTGCTAAGCGCCCCCTTTATTGCTTTACGCAATGTCTTGTTGGTTACCCCCGCAGTGAGGGGATAGATGGGCTCAATCGTTTCAATCGTGGCGCGCTCTTCGACTTTACCTATTGCATCGGGGTGTATCATTTGTTTTTGCCCCTGATAATTTTCAACCTTGCCGCTAATGATGCGTGTTTCATTTATCGGCAGTTGCTTGGCAAACCAATCTGCGCCCATGTTGAAAAAGATGAGTGTGATTGATCCTGTACCGTCTGTTGCAATAACCTTCGTCGGCAAGCCGCGCCGCGCCGCAGGTTTATGCTGCATAATCTGAACTTCAAGCGTGGCAATCTTACCGTCAGGCGCATCACTAATTTTAGGCGAAAAGCGGCGATCAACAAAGTCGGCAGGCTTATGGTGTAGCAAATCCAAAACCTTCGCCCCGCCCAATAATTTTTCTAACAATTTGCCATTTTTCGGCCCAACACCCGGCAAAGTGGTGAGGCCGCGAAAAACAGGGTCTAATTCAAATGGACGTGACATGATCTCTTATATATAACACCTCTTATGAATGATGAAATACTGATAAATAAGCGCAAACAATTAATTTTTCGGTCTTGGCACCGTGGAACCCGTGAAATGGACTTGATTATGGGTAGCTTTGCGGAGGCACATGTCCTGCAATTTGATGAAGATATGCTGACGCAGTACGAGGAATTATTGCAAACGCCCGACCCTGATTTATATGATTGGGTGAGTGGCCGTATAGAAGTTCCCGCCAATATGAACTCTGATTTGATTCAAATGTTGATTAAGCATGACTATGCCACAAAGCCTTAAAGCTGAAGAAATGTCTTCTGACCAGCCGCACATTATATATGGTGTGCCAGAAGGGCAGGATGCGCGAATCTTGGCAGAACGTGCACGGGACGCGGCAAAAACAAAAAAGATTCTTATTCATGTAACATTGGATGATGGACGTTCCGAAACTCTTAAAGAATTACTTACGTTTTTTGCACCAGATATAGAAGTCATTGAATTCCCTGCGTGGGATTGCCTGCCTTATGATCGTGTATCACCCAGTCAAGATATTGCCGCAAGGCGCGTTAATGCGCTAACGGAATTATTGGCATGGCAACAAGATGATAAATTCCTACCACGTATTGTTATCACCACAATCAATGCAATTGTTCAAAAAGTCACCCCGCCACAAGTTTTAAAAGATGCCTCTTTTATCGCGCAGGCTGGAAAATCCATAAACCAAAAAGCTCTGCAAAATTTCCTGTCTAACAACGGCTATGACCGCACAGATACTGTACGCGAATCAGGTGAGTATGCCATTCGTGGTGGTATCATTGATGTCTTCCCGCCAGGCTACGAACAACCTGTGCGTCTTGATCTTTTTGGGGATGAGGTTGAAAGCATAAAAGCGTTCGATGCCATGACGCAATTAACGCAAAAAAAGCTGGATCAATTTACCCTGAAGCCTGTAACAGAATTTTTTCTGGATGAGGGCTCTATCTCGCGTTTTCGTCAAAATTACCGTGAGGCCTTTGGCGCAGTGCGTGACGAAGACCCGCTTTATTTGGCTGTGTCCGAAGGGCGACGTTATAACGGGATGGACCATTGGTTGCCGTTTTTCTTTGAACAAGATCTTGTGCCTTTAACGGCTTATTTGTCGCATTATCAAATGACCTGCGATGCCCAAACTACACAGGCAGCGCAGGAACGCGTTTCACAAATTGATGATTTTTTCCAAGCACGTAAAACTTTAGAAGCCGCAAATGCTAGCGTTAAAAAATCTAAAAAAGGCAGTGATGTTTCGTTAAGTGGTGCGGTGTATCATCCTGTACCTGTCGCATCCTTATATATTCACGCACCAGAATTTTTGCAAAATTCTCTTCAGTTTTCGCCGTTCAAATCACCGAACGATCAATCTGATGATGGTAGCGGAAAAATAGGGCGTGATTTTGCAGATATTCGGGCGCTTCCTGATGGTAATGTCATGGAAGAAGTCAGGCGTCATGTTGTGGCGCTTCAACAGCAAAATAAAAAAGCTTTGGTTGCCTGCTATAGCGAAGGCGCGCGTGAGCGCCTAAAAATAATGCTTAAGGATGTTGGCTTTAATCGTATCAAAAACTGCCACAGTCAAAGCGATATTAAGGTGTTGAAAAAAGATGAGCTTGGTATGGCGATTTTAGCCCTTGAGAAAGGCTTTGCAACCTATGATTTAGTTGTCTTGAGCGAACAAGATATTTTTGGCGACCGCTTAGCACGTAAAACCAAAAACCGTAAAAAAGCTGATAATTTTTTGACCGAAGTTTCTTCCTTAAATGTTGGTGATCTTGTTGTACATGTTGATCACGGTGTAGGGCGTTTTGAAGGATTAGAAACGCTGGATGCCGCAGGAAAATTACATGATTGTCTAAAGATTATTTACGCAGGTGAAGATAAACTTTTTGTTCCTGTTGAAAATATTGATGTGCTCTCGCGCTTTGGCTCAGATGAAGGGTTTTCAACGCTGGATAAACTTGGTGGTGCAGGCTGGCAAGCGCGTAAGGCGCGTGTGAAAAAAGACTTAATGCGCATTGCAGAGCACCTCATGAAAATCGCCGCGGCGCGTGTTTTGCGTAAGGGCGAAAAATTATCTGTTGAACCATCCCATTATAATGAATTCGCGGCGCGTTTTCCGTACCAAGAAACCGAAGATCAACTTCGCTCGATCAATGCGGTCATTGAAGATTTAAACGGTGATCACCCGATGGATCGCCTTGTGTGTGGTGACGTTGGCTTTGGTAAAACTGAAGTTGCGATGCGTACGGCCTATGTTGCCGCTATGGCTGGGGCGCAAGTGGCAGTTGTTGTGCCCACTACTTTACTGGCGCGGCAACATTATGCGGGATTTGTCAAACGCTTCGAAGGGATGGGCTTGCGTATTGGACAATTGTCACGCTTGGCAACAGCCAAAGATGTTGCAGCGACTAAAGCAGGCTTAGCGGATGGATCGGTGCATATTGTTATTGGTACGCACGCTATTTTTGCCAAAGACGTAAAATTTGATCATCTTGGTTTGGTGATTGTCGATGAAGAACAACGCTTTGGTGTGAAGCAAAAAGAACGCTTAAAAGAATTACGCAGTGATGTTCATATCTTAACCCTCACCGCGACACCCATTCCGCGGACGTTACAAATGTCACTGACAGGCGTGAAGGAAATGAGCCTCATTACAACGCCGCCCGTTGACCGTTTGGCAATACGTACCTTTGTGCTGCCTTATGACCAAATGGTGATCCGCGAAGCCCTGATGCGGGAACATTATCGTGGTGGTCAAAGTTTCTACGTTGTGCCGCGTATCAAAGATTTAAAAGCTATTGAAGATCAGCTTAAAGAATTAGTGCCTGAACTTAAAACCGTTACAGCCAATGGTCAAATGACGCCAACAGAATTAGAAGACCGCATGAGCGCGTTTTACGATGGGCAATATGATATTCTTATTGCCACCAATATCATCGAAAGCGGTATTGATATTCCTACCGCCAATACCATGGTTGTGCATCGCGCGGACATGTTTGGTCTTGCGCAGCTTTATCAAATTCGCGGGCGTATTGGCCGATCAAAAGTTCGTGCTTACGCGTATTTGACACATGACCCACTGAAGAAACTCACCGCACAAGGGCAGAAGCGGTTGGAGGTTATTGAAACGCTCGACACGTTGGGGGCGGGCTTCCAGCTTGCATCACACGATATGGATATTCGCGGGGCGGGGAACTTGCTAGGCGAAGAGCAATCGGGGCATATTCGCGAGGTTGGGGTTGAGCTTTATCAACAAATGCTGGAGGAGGCTGTTGCGATGGCCAAGGCAGGTGTTGATACAGATGAGGTGATTGAAGATCGTTGGTCGCCGACAATTAATATTGGTACATCCGTTCTTATCCCCGAAAGTTATGTGGAGGATTTAGGCGTCCGTATGAGCCTTTATCGTCGTCTGTCTGATCTGGAAAGCCGTCAAGACATCGAAGCTTTCGCCGCCGAATTGATTGACCGTTTTGGTGCGGTACCTGATGAAGTTGAAAATCTCCTTGATATTGTGGCGATTAAACAGCTTTGCCGTTCGGCGGGGGTTGACCACGTAGAGGCGGGGCCGAAGGGCGCCGTGATCGGTTTTTATAAAGATGCACCGCCAAAACCTGAAAAAGTAATGCAATGGATCGCAGAGAAGCGGGGGAGTGTTAAAATTCGCCCGCATGACCAAAAGATTGTCGCTACGCGGCATTGGGAAAGCCCCGCCGAGCGCGTACAAGGGGTGCAAAACTTAATGAAAGAGCTTGCGCGTTTATAACCGTCGCAGGCTTAAATTTTAATTTTTCTACCCCCCAGATATCATTTTTCATCAGGGGGGAGACGATTCCACCTGCCTAACTATCTG
>CALDTV010000018.1 GCA_937923625.1 uncultured Alphaproteobacteria bacterium | reverse complement strand
GCCAAATGGTGTTCTGACGATTAACAACACAGGTGCTTACACCTATGTTGCGTCAAACAATGGTGCTGGTAACGACCGCTTCACATACACATTGAAAGATGGTGATGGCGATACAGATACAGCAACATTTGGATTTAATGTAACCGATGTTGTGAACCCGCCTATTATCACAGCGCCCCCAACTGAAACTGTTGATGATACAAACCTAGATTCTGGGAATAATGTTGTGACAGGTACAATCAATGTTGATTATGATGGAAGTGGCCCTGGCCAGATTGATCCGAATGGAACATTCTCATCTTCTGTTGGTAACCTGACGCATTGTGGTGAAGATATCATCGTGACATCTAACGGTAACAACTACTTTGGTAAATTGGCCGATGGAACAGATGTTTTCAGATTGAACCTGCAAGATGATGGCAGCTACACCTTTACGCAATATAAGGCGATTGACCACCCGAATACGGTTAACCCGAATGATGTTGTGACACTGAATTTTGGTGCGACTGCAACTAATGCTGATGGTGATACATCAACAACAACCTTAAAAGTTCGTGTGCTTGATGATGGACCAGAAATTCAGTCAATCTTCCAAGAAGTTGATGAGGACGTCATTAGCAATGGTACTTTGGTTGCAACTGGAACAGTTCCTCATGACTTTGGTCAGGATGGTGCTGGTGCAATTACGATGACTGGTTTGTTCGAGGCGAAATTCCAACGTGACGGGTCAAATGTGACGCTAACATCCGCTGGTCGCTCTATTACTGTGACAAATACAGCAAATGGTTATGTTGGTAAGGCTGGTACTGAAACAATCTTTACCTTCACGGTTGATCCTGCGACAGGTGAGTATGTTTACAATCAGTTCCAAGAGATTGATCATCCTGATGCAAATGATCCTGATGACATTATCTGGTTGAAATTCTTTGTTCAGATTACGGATAAAGATGGAGATGTTGCTTCTGCGCCAATCGTTATTGATGTTCATGATGATGCTCCGCGTGCTGTTAATGATACAGACTCACTTAACCGTGCAGAGCAAACAGCGACTGGTAATGTCCTGACGAATGATGATGTTGGTGTCGATGATGGCCCGAACGTGGCTGTGACAACAACTGGCACATTCAATGGTACGTATGGCTCGTTGGTTCTGAATTCGGATGGTACTTACACCTATACACGTACCGGCGATGCTGGTGGTGTTGACAGGTTTAATTACACGATGCGTGATCATGATGGTGATACCAGCTCTGCTACGCTGACTTTCACTGTTGCTGAGAACAACAGACCAATAAGTGTTGGTGGATCTGGTCAGACAGATGATAGTGACGTGAATGGTGGCACAGATGTTGCGACTGGTAACATTAACGTTAACTATCAAGGCGATGGTCCAGGTACGACAATGGCACGTGACGTGTTCACATCTACTGGAAACCAAACAGGTGGCACGTTGTCATCTGGTGGAACTCCTGTGAATGTAACATTATCTGGCAATACCTTCACGGGTACAGCCGGCGGCGTGACAGTGTTCACAATGACAATCCGTGCAGATGGTACTTACCGTTTTGTTCAGCGTGAACCACTCGATCATTCGAACACGAATTCTGCGAACGAAGCGATCACATTAAACTTTGGTGTGAAAGCTACGGACTCAGATGGTGATGTTGGTAATGGTATCGTTACAATCACTGTTCTTGACGACGGTCCAGTAGCCGTTGATGATGTCTTGACTGCTGCACAAGATGGGACACCACAAGGTACGCTTCAACGTGACCTTTTAGCAAATGACTCATTTGGTGACGATGGTGCTGGAAGTGCGAAACTGGTTAGCTTTAATGGACAACAATTTGTTAATGGTGTCGTAACGTTCAGAAATGATCATGTAATCATGACTGTAACAGATGATGGCGTATTTACAGCTTCGATTGATCCAAATGGTCCAGTTGTAAACTTCCGCGCTTATTCATATGACTATGTCATTCAAGATGCGGATGGTGATACCTCTACGGCGACTGTAAGCTATACGGTGACACCACTTGTTCTTGATTTGGATGGTGATGGACTTGAATTTGTGTCTACTGAAAATGGCGTTCTTTTTGATTACGACATTGACGGTGAGCTGGAGCAAACAGCTTGGGTTAACGCAGATGATGGTTTCTTGGTTCAAGATCGTAATGATGACGGTATCATCAATGATCGTGGCGAAATGTTTGGTGACCTTGATGGCCACGCAGATGGTTTTGCCCACTTAGCAAGTCTTGATAGTAACAATGACGGTGAAATCACTAGTGATGACGCTGAATGGTCAACGCTTCAAGTATGGCAAGATCTAAACCAAGATGGTGTTTCTGATGCAAACGAGCTTTTTGGCTTGGACGAAATAGGGATCGCGTCGATCAATGTTGGTAATACCAGAGTAGAAACGGACCGCACTGATGGTGATGTCTTTATCAGTAGATCGTCTACTTACACGACGACTGATGGTACGACGCATGAAATTGTTGATGCTCACTTTAACTCTGAAGAAGTTGATGGGTCAGACTATTACGCTGACGTTGCTTCTGATGAGACATTGTTTGCAGCAATCACCGAAGCCGCTGCTGATGTTCAGACACAAGATGTCTTGAATAGTGGGCAAGAAGCTGGAGATCTGTATTTCGATGACGGTAGCGAAATCGATAATGCTATTCAGGATTTCGTTTATTCAACGACTGCTGAAGATACTTTGGGTAACCCAGTAACGGCACAAAATGGTGATAGCGCTCAGGCCGCACCATTGGCTGAAACAGCTGGAGCCGCTGGTTTCTTAGGTGAAGAAGTTAAGACTGAAACGATTGTCTAATAAAGAACAAATAAAAAATTAAATAATACGTTAAATTTTACTTGACATTATGTAAAAATAACGTATTATTCCCATAATACAGATTTTATAAAGAATTTTACAAGGAGTAACATTATGTCTAGTTTATTACAAAAAGGAACCGCCGCCCTCACCATGGTACTTGGCCTTGGTGCTACAAATGCTTTAGCTGGTGGAGCGTCTTGGAATCTAGAAACGAATAATGCTAATGCAGGTTCGGCGCTAGTTCTTCAACAAGCGGATCTAGGTAGCAATTATACTGTGGGGACTGATGGGACAATGCATTTTTCCTCCATAGACGCTTTTGAAGCTTATAATGCTCCTTCGTCTGGCGCAACGGGTGTTGTTGGCCCTGAAGGCGCAAGTGGAGAATATGCCTATGAATTGGTAGCGGATTCTGCAGAAGTGCAAACATTAGCACTGCCTGAGCAAACTTTTTTTGACGCGCCCTCAAACGTGCTTGTTGCTACTCCAGCCACTTTGGAGACAGATATTGTAACAGCAGCGGCCCCCGCGCAACAAGTAATTTCAAATGAAGAGGTTATAAGAGCTACGCGAAATACTTTTTCACTGGTAGGACAAAAAATCGATTCTTTAATAGAAACTCAAAAGGATCTTAAAGAAACTCAAGAGGATTTTGAAGCAAGATTACTGGCTCTAGAAGAATATAAGGCTTCTTGTAATGTTTGCCAAGTTCCGGGCGCTATTTTACCGCCTCTTCCAGTGCAAACACAGCCTGTTGCAATTCCGGCACCTGTTGTTGATGATCAATCGTGGCTTGGACCTATACAGGTAATTACCGCGCCTCCTGTACAAGAAGTTACTCCGCCTCCTGTACAAGTAGTTACTCCGCCTCCTCCCCCTCCAGCTTTTGAAACTGTAACGCAGGCAGATATATGTTATGGGAATGTTGAGATTGGTGATGAATTCGAGGGAGCGCGCTACGGCCAAACAACAATCGACGGTTGTGGTTGCCCCGTAAAATCTGACGCTACTCTTGGTGATATTGGGGCCAGTTTCTTCCAAATGCTTTCTGGCAAAAATTTGAATGAAACAAGAACCGTTGTAGAGCTTAATGGTGAAGGTAGAATTTCGAATATTTGGCAAGAAGAATGCAGCCCTGATCAATCTAAAAATGAAAGTAATGGTGATAGTAACAACAATCGCCCAGAGCCATCGCGGGAGTCTAAAAGGGAGAATGCATTTGGTAGTTAACGGTGAGGCAATTTCACATTTAACCTTAATTGTATAATACTGATTTTTTAAACTATAGCGCCCCTGTAACAGGTTGGCGCTATAGTTACTTTTACAGGAGATATTATTGAAAATATTTGGCTTCATTTTAGATCAACCAATTGAAAATAAACAAAATGCTTGCGTCATGGCGTAAAAAAGGACATAAGTAGTGTTGAATATTTTCTCAATTTCAAATAAATACATAGTAATTAATAATTAAAGTGAGGATGATCCTATGATCAATCTATTAACAAAAAGAATGACATATCGTGCTGTTGCGGTAACGGCGGCGATGTTTTTGTCTGTAACCAACACGTCACAAGCGCAGCAAAACGCTTCGCAAATGACATTGTCTGAGGCCGTATCGGTCGGTGTCATGACAAACCCGGAATATGGTGTTGTCGCGGCAACGCGCCGCGCAACAGATGAGGAGCTAGAACAAGCCAGAGCGCTTTATTTACCTTCCATCGATTTTAATGGTGATACAGGTTTTGAATATACCAAGGATAGCGTAACACGTAATGGAGTTAATGATGATGATGAATCTTTATATCGTTACGAAGCGGGCCTTACACTGACGCAAATGCTTTTTGATGGTTGGGAAACGAAATATGAGAATGACCGCCAAAAGCACCGTGTTCAATCTTCTGCACATCGTGTGCGTGAAACATCGGAGCTTGTTGGTTTGGCAATCGTCGAGTCCTTCTTAGAAGTTATTCGCCAGCGCGAACTTTTAGGTATCACGCGTGACAACGTTGCAGAGCATGTGGCTATCATGGATTTAATCCAAGAAGGCGTAAATGCAGGGCGGTCCACGCAAGCGGACATGGAGCAGATCAAAGCCCGTCTGGCCTCAGCACGTGCGCAAGAATCAACGATACGTCAACAACTTCGTATTGCAGAGTCAAACTTCAGACGCGAAGTTGGTGGGGATCCACGTGATCTTGTTTTACCAGCTGTGCCAGTCAACGCGCTTGCGCCGAACATCGAAGAAGAAGTTAAAAATACGCTTGCGCAAAGCCCAACATTAGATATTTTTGAATCTGACATTAAGGTTGCTTATGCAGAAATGAAGGGAACTGGATCAACTCTATACCCTCAATTAGATCTTCAGTTGAATGCGCGTCAAGGTGATAATTTAGGTGGTATTGAGGAAGTTGATCGTAGTGCCTCTGCCTTGGCTGTTGTGAATTGGAACTTATATCGTGGTGGTGGTGACATTGCGCGTATTCGTGAATTTAAACATCGTCATCAGGTCGCTAAAGAGCGCCGTGCTGATACAGCGCGCGCAATCGAAGATGATATTCGTCAAACATGGGCGCGTATGACATCTGCAGGTGAGCGTGCAAGAGAATTCGCAACGCAAGCGGCAGCAAATACAGAGGTTGTTCGCTCCTATAAAGATCAGTTCTCTCTAGATCGTCGTACTTTGCTTGATGTTTTAGATTCGCAAAACGAATTATTCGTATCGCGTTCAAACACAATTAACGCTGAATTCTTAGAAATGTTTTCAGTGTTCAGAATTCTTGGCCTTAAAGGTGAGTTATTGCCAACTCTTGGTGTTGCTTATCCGCGCGAAAGTGCAACAATCGCCGCCCCTGGTTACGTTCAGGATCGCTAAGATTTTTTAAGCCATAATTTATTTTAAACAGGCCTCTTTTTTTGTAAAAAAGGGGCCTGTTTTTTTATTGTCGTAACGGCCTCAGAAAACTGGCATTTACGTGTCTTTTTATGTTATTCTGGTGACGGTTTTTTCTTTTATAACAGTAAGGTATTCCTGTGACGTCCAAAGATCCAAAGTTAAATAATCCTGCTTCAAGCTCTTCTCCTGTTGAAGGTGATCAGCAGAAAACGGCGCAATATAATGTTGACCCTGAAAATCCTTACTCTGATGAGTCTGCGGATAAAGGTGATGAAACAACTCAAGGCGCCCTTAAAGAGCATGAAAGAGCGCCTGATGTTTGGCCCTTAGAGGCAGATCGCATTGCTATTCATGACCCTTTGGTTAATTGTCTGCAAGTTTTAGCGGGTCATTATGGTCGCCGAACAAGTGTTGCTTCTTTAATATCGGGTCTTCCTGTGCCTAAGCATGGTATTACCCCTGTTTTGTTTGACCGCGCCGCGGAGCGTGCGGACCTTAATTCTACGATGGTTGAACGCACATTAGATGGCTTGGCAATTGCGCCTAATTTGCCTTGTATTATGGTTCTTGAAGGGGGGCAATCCTGTATCCTTTGGGAAGTAAAACAGCCACGTCAAAAAGGGAAGCCTTCTAAAAAGAACAAAAATAAAATTACGGTGCATCCAGATGCACGTTTTGTTGTTCAATATCCAGAAACAGGCGATGAGCGTTCCGAAATTGCGCTACAGGATCTGAACAAAATATATAGTGGTTATGTCTTTTATGTGCGGCCTATTGCCCGTATTGATGACCGCGCTGGCCCAGCTGAAATTGATAATGCTCGGAGCTGGTTCTGGTCGGCTTTGTGGGAAAACAGAGGGATTTATACTGAAGTCATCGGCGCCGCAGTAATGATTAATTTGTTTGCGCTTGGCTCATCCTTATTTGTGATGAATGTTTATGACCGCGTCGTCCCAAATAACGCTATTTCGACGCTTTGGGTGCTCTCTATTGGGGTGTTAATCGTTTATGTTTTTGATTTTCTTCTCAAAAATTTACGGGCGCATTTTTTAGATCATGCGGGACGCCGTGCTGATGTAAAGGTATCGGCACGTCTTTTTGAGCAAATGCTCGGCATGACCATGAAGGCTCGTCCCTCTAGCGCAGGGGTGATGGCTAGCCATATGCGCGAATTTGAAACATTAAGGGATTTCTTTACTTCTGCGACGATGTCGGCTGTTATTGATTTGCCGTTTATCTTTTTCTTTATTGCGGTTATTGCGCTCATTGGCGGACCAATTGCCTTTGTCCCATTAGCTGCTATTCCCATTGTCATTGGCGTGGGGTTATTCATGCAAAAGCCTCTTCAAACAGCGATTCGTGAATCGATGATGGAAAGTGCCTTAAAAAATGCGCTCTTATTTGAAACGATTAGCGGGCTTGAAACAGTAAAGGTTCAAGCCGCAGAGGGACATACGCAAAGACGTTGGGAGGAATTAACGGATAAATCTTCACGTACTTCTGTAAAGACCCGCCGCGTAAATGCGTTTGCTTTAAATTTTGCGACTTTTATTCAACAGCTTGTCAGTGTTTTTGTGGTGATTGTCGGAGTTTTCTTGATTAAGGAAGCGCAAATCTCTATGGGGGCATTGATTGCTTGCGTTATTTTGTCTGGTCGCGCGATGGCACCCCTTGCGCAAATTGCGGGTTTGTTGACGCGGATGCATCAATCAAAAGAATCTTTGCGTCAGCTGGATGAATTGATGAAAAAAGAAGTTGAACGCCCTGCAGGGAAACATTTCATCTCCATGCCTTCAATCCAAGGGAAGGTTGAGTTTAGAGATGTTCTCTTCCATTACCCTGAACAGCCAGTACCCGCTTTAAATAATTTAAGTTTTACTTTAGAAGCGGGCGATCATGTCGGTGTTATTGGTGCGGTTGGATCTGGTAAGACGACCATTGAACGTCTAATGATTAATTTATATCAACCCGATAGTGGTAGTGTTCAGCTTGATGGTACAGACGTGCGTCAAATTGATCCTGGTGATCTACGTCGAAATGTTGGTGCTGTTCAACAAAGCCCGCAATTATTTTATGGCTCTGTTCGGGAAAATATTACGATGGGGCATGAAATGGCTCCTGATCGCGCTGTTTTACGTGCGGCCGAGCTTGCGGGTGTTACCGAATTTTTAAAAGAGTCTCAAGCTGGTTTAGATACGCAAGTTGGCGAACGTGGTGAAGCGCTTTCGGGTGGTCAGCGTCAGGCTGTCGCGATTGCGCGGGCGCTCCTATATGATCCGCCTGTACTTATTTTAGATGAACCCACGGCTTCTATGGATCCCGCTTCGGAAAATAGATTACGAAAACGCTTACACCATGTCACTGAAGGTAGAACAACTTTGTTGATCACGCACAAAGGATCAATGCTCACCTTGGTTGATAAATTAATATTGCTGGACCGTGGTAAGATGATTGCCTTTGGCCCTAAAGATGAGGTGATCCGTAAGCTACAAGCGCGCCAATACGGAACTGCCGCTGAAAAAACAGATGTATAGGATATAAGTTATGTTAGGCAAAAAGAAAAAACCAATAGCAGAAGTCACAGGTACCGACAAAAACCTTGCGGAAGCTATGAAAAAGCAAGCCCGCGAGAATATGAGCGCTGCTGAAAGATCTGCGGCAGATAAAAAGCAATGGTTGGCGGATCATATGGATCGCGTTAGTGCGCAGGGTGAACGCTTCTTTAATACGGATGAAGATTTGCCTTTATCATCGCATTTATTGTTATTTTTTATTATCGCTTTTTGGGTAATTTTTATTATTTGGGCAAGCTTTGCAAAATTAGATGAAGTGACGCGTGGCGATGGGACGGTTATTCCTTCGACTGAAATTCAAAAGATTTCTTCTCTTGAGGGCGGGATTGTCGATGAATTTTTTATCAAAAAAGGTGATGAAGTTGAAAAAGGCGATATTTTGGTTCGCTTAAGTGATATTGCGGCTGATTCTGACCTTGGCTCGAACGAAGCGCGATATTTAGGTTTATTAGCGACAATTACGCGTCTGCAAGCTGAAGTTGAAGGCCGTCTTCCAAGTTTTCCAGATGAGGTGATGAATGGTGCGCCACGTTCTGTGACGGAAGAAATGAATGCTTATAATGCGAATAAAGCGCAAATTGCTAGCCAAACAAATATTATGGAACAGCAAAAATCTCAGCGTTCCCAAGAATTGAATGAATTACAAGTGCGCGCGAGCGATATTCGTGGCCAATTGGGTTTGATCCGTGAAGAAAAATCAATGATCGAACCTTTAATTGCGCGTGGCGCCGCACCGCGAATGGAATTGCTACAGCTTGATCGTCAGATCAAAGAAAAGCAAACCGAATTAAATGGTGTTTTATCCGCCATACCGCGTGCGCGTTCTGCTATTGCGGAAGCCAATGCGCGTATTCGGGATGTTAAATCTGCGGCAAGGGCGACATCACAAACAGAGCTATCGGCTAAAATGATTGAGATGAATGCCATTCAAAAAGGTTTGGCAGGTCTAAAAGACCGTAAAGTGCGTGCTGATATTAGATCGCCTGTTAACGGTTATATTAAAGATCTTAAAGTTTATACGGTAGGCGGGGTTATTCAACCGGGGCAGGAATTTATTGAAATTGTCCCTAAGGATGATCAACTTCTTGTGGAGGCTAAGATTAACCCTAAAGATATTGCATTTTTGTATCCTGAACAGCCAGCAATTGTAAAAATCACAGCATATGACTTTTCTATTTATGGTGGGCTTAAGGGTAAAGTCGTCTCAATTTCTCCTGATGCCGTAACAAATGAAGAAGGTGACAGCTTTTATCTCGTGCAGATTTTAACAGAAGAGAATGCGTTGAAACGTAAGGGCGAAGTGTTGCCAATTATTCCGGGTATGATTGCCTCTGTCGATATTCTAACAGGTGAGAAAACGGTTATGGAGTATTTGTTAAAACCATTTATCAAAACTTTAAATGACTCCTTGAATGAGAGATAGACTCCGTCACCTCTCCGCGTTAAATATAATGCATGGAAGCTCAAGAACAAATAAAACAAGCAAATAAGATGGTTCAAATTACTCTCCCTGATGGCGCTGTACGTAATTACGACTCGGGCATAACAGGTATGGAAATTGCTCAGAGCATTTCTAAATCTCTGGCAAAAGCGTGTGTTGCAATTAAAATTGATGGGGAGCTGTCGGATTTGTCTCTTTCAATTGATAAAGACGTTTCAATTGAGCTCGTTAAGCGAACAGATGTTGAGGCATTAGAAATGATCCGACATGACGCCGCGCATGTTATGGCTGAAGCGGTACAGAATTTATTTCCTGGCACACAAGTGACGATTGGCCCATCAATTGAAAATGGCTTTTATTACGATTTTGCGCGCGCAAAGGATGAGCCGCCTTTTAGTTCGGATGATTTTGAAAAAATTGAAAAAGAGATGCGCAAAATTGTTGAGCGTAACTCTCCCTTTGTCCGAGAAGTCTGGAGCCGTGAAAAAGCATTACAACATTTTCAAGAAAAAGGTGAAATTTATAAGGCTGAACTTATTAAAGATTTACCCGCTGATGAAGATATTAAAATATATAAACAAGGTGAGGGCGATGATGGGTGGCTTGATCTGTGTCGCGGCCCACATATGCCATCGACTAAAAACGTTGGAACAGCATTTAAATTAATGAAAGTTGCGGGGGCTTACTGGCGCGGTGATTCAAACCGCGCAATGTTAACGCGTATTTATGGAACAGCTTGGCGTGATCAAAAAGAATTAGAAGCCTATTTAACCCAATTGGAAGAAGCCGAAGCGCGGGATCATCGTAAATTGGGCAAAGAAATGGATTTATTTCATATCCAAGAAGAAGCGCAAGGTTCTGTCTTTTGGCATCCAAAAGGGTATCAGATGTATTTGGCTTTGGAGGCGTATGTGCGCCGACGCCTTGAAGATGATGGGTATGATGAGGTGCGTACGCCACAATTAATGCATTCAAAATTTTGGAAAGCATCAGGCCATTGGCAAAAATATCGTGAAGATATGTTCGTTGTCCCAGATGTTGTACCTAATAATAATGATGAGGGCCCTGTTTATGACGAAGAGCCAAAAGAGTTTTTAGCGCTCAAACCAATGAACTGTCCTGCACACGTACAGATCTTTAATCAAGGTATTAAATCTTATCGTGATTTACCTATTCGCATTTCTGAGTTTGGTTGCTGTCACCGTAACGAAGCAACAGGCGCTCTCCATGGTATGTTGCGTTTGCGTCAATTTGTGCAGGATGACGCCCATATATTTTGCCGTGAAGATCAAATTTTAGAAGAATCTACCAAGTTCTTTAAACTCGTACAGGCAATGTATGAAGATTTGGGTTTTACTGACTATAAGATCACTTTTGAGACACGCCCTGAATTACGGGTGGGATCAGATGAAATCTGGGATAAAGCTGAAGAATCTCTGGAAAACGCTCTCAAAGAAATGGGCTTTGATTACGAAGTCTGTGAAGGTGATGGCGCGTTTTATGGCCCTAAAGTAGGCTTTATCATTCGTGACGCCATTGGGCGTGAATGGGGCTGTGGTACTTTGCAGCTTGATTTTAATTTACCTGAGCGTCTTGATGCAACGTACATCGAATCAGATGGTAGCAAGCAACGCCCTGTGATGTTGCACCGTGCGGCATTGGGCGCGTTGGAACGTTTTATCGGCATTATGATAGAAAATTACGCGGGTAAATTGCCTTTATGGTTGATGCCAACACAATGTGTGGTGGCGACAATTACGGGTGACGCCGACACGTACGCACGCCAAGTCTATGATAAATTGATTGCAGCGGGCGTTCGTGCGGAGCTTGATGTACGTAACGAGAAAATTAATTATAAAGTGCGTGAGCATTCTCTGGCCAAAGTCCCTGCATTGTTCGTGGTGGGCATGCGCGAAGCCGAAGAATCTACTGTAGCAATTCGCCGTTTAGGATCACAAGGCCAGAATGTCGAGCCATTAGACAAGGCCATTGCTGAATTGCTATCAGAAGCCAAGCCGCCATATTAAATTGCTTACAGAAATGCATAAATATTCAAAACTATGTCTTTGGATTTTGGCCTATTTAGCCATTGCATTTGTTATTGGCCAAATTTCGCAAGGTAGCATTGATGGCTGGTACGAAACGTTAGAGAAACCCTCTTATAATCCACCCAATTGGATTTTTGCGCCTGTTTGGACTTTTCTATACGTTCTTATTGCCACGGCAGGCTAGAAATTGTGGTGTAGCAACGCGCCTAAAATATTAAAAAATACATACGTGCTTTACACCATACTAAACTGGCTCTGGACACCAATTTTTTTTGGCGCAGAACAAATTTTCTTCGCGTTAATTTGGATTATTGCCATAAACGGGGTTACAGTTTTCCTTATTTGGCGTTCTTGGCGTCCTGTAACATTAACGGCATGGCTTATGGTATTGCCGCTATGTTGGACATTTTTCGCTATGCTGCTTAATGCATCAATATGGATGCTAAATACTTGAAAATGAGTGGAAAAATCTTGCATAATAAGGGTGTCGCACTTATTAATGCTTCATTCATCTATTTTAGATAAATTATAAAAAACGTTTCATAACAAAAGGAGAAACAAGCCATCGCCAGACCATCATTTCCACAACCGCCTAAAAAAAGAGGGCCAAGAGTTAATAATGATATCATCGCCAACGAAGTTCGTGTTGTCGGCGCTGATGGAGAAATGTTGGGAGTGATGAGCGTCGCAGCGGGAGTAGCCGCTGCTGAGGAAGCAGGTCTTGATTTGGTTGAAGTTTCCCCTAATGCGGAGCCGCCTGTTTGTAAGATACTTGATTTTGGTAAGTACAAATATGAAATGCAAAAAAAGGCTGCTGAAGCGCGGAAAAAACAAAAAACCGTTGATGTTAAAGAAATTAAAGTACGACCCAATATTGAAGATCACGATTATGGCGTAAAAATTAAAGCCGCCCGCAAATTTTTGAACAATGAAGATAAGGTGAAAGTAACGCTCAGGTTTCGCGGTCGTGAAATGGCGCATAAAGATTTAGCGGCCAAATTACTTGACCGCATTAGAGAAGATTTAGCCGATCTATCAAAGGTTGACCTTTATCCAAAAATGGAAGGACGCCAGATGATCATGGTTTTATCCTATGATAAAACCGCGGCAGAACGTGTCGCAAAGCAAAAAGCTGATGCAGAAAAAGCGGCCTTAGAAGCCGTTAAAGAAGAAGCAAATGCGGCGGCGCAAGAAGCTTTAGAAGAAGCAAAATCAGCTGACTCTTAAAAACTATCGTTATTGCCTAAGCTTTTTTTGATTGAATAGACCACAGCTTGGCGAAATGCCCGTCTCGTTTTATAAGCGCATCAAAACTACCTTCTTCAATAATAGATCCTTGATCCAAGACGATGATACGATCAACATTGCGGATCGTCGATAGTCGATGCGCAATAACAAAGACTGTTCGGTCTTCGAAACTATTTTCAATCGCTTGTTGAATTTTACTTTCTGAGATTGAATCTAGCGAACTAGTAGCTTCATCAAAAATCATAATTGGGGCTTGGCGCACAAGGGCGCGAGCGATACCCAGCCTCTGGCGCTGTCCACCAGAAAGTTTGATGCCCCGTTCGCCTATGATTGTTTCTAACCCTTCGGGTAAGCCATCAATAAATTCGTTTAGTGCAGCTTGCTCCATAATTTTATCGAAAAAATCTGAATTTATATTATCGCGATCAATCAAAATATTTTCACGAATTGTTAAATTAAAAAGCTCAACATCTTGAGGTACAAAGCCAATGTGACCTAGCCAATCTTGTGTTGGGATATGCGATATTTCTGTATTATCAATCATAAACTTTCCCTGATTGGGCAGCATTTGTTTCATGATTAATTTTACAAGCGTTGATTTACCGGCGCCGCTGTTACCAACAAAGGCAATTTTTTGACCGCGTTCAACATTAAAAGAAATATTATGTATACCTTGTGTCTCATTACCTTCATAAGCAAAAGAAATATTGTCAAAACGAATATTCTGCCATTGATCAGGGAAAGGTTGTGGAGGTGTTAAATCCATTATTTGCGGCGGTGTACGTAATGTTTCCGTTAGGCGGCTAATGCCATTTCCATGCTCATACATTTTTTCTAAAATAGAGCCAAGAACTTCGCAAGATGCCCAAATAGAAGTTGCAAGAAAAACAGTGGAGGTATAAGCACCAATACTCATTTCACCTTCCAGTGTCCAATAAAAGCCAAGCGCAAGAAAAACAAAAATCCAGCCTGCTCCCAATCCGTTACAGATTGTCCAACGCATTAAATTTTTACTATAAGCTCTCATGACAGCTTCTTGTCCGACTTCTTCAAGCGCTGTTGCTTTATGGTCGATATAGTTTTTTAGATGAAAAGCTTTTACGGTGCGAATTGCGCCGACAAATTCATAAACACCTGATAAAAGATTTTCAAATTTTTCGTTAAACTTGCCATAGAGTTGAAAATACCCTCGCGCAAAGAACCAGCTACAAAAAATGTAAGAGGACACAAAAGCGAAAAAAAGTGGAATGTAGATTAGCGGCAATTTCGCAATAATAACGGTCAACGTAATGGCGCATACATCACCGACCAAGGGAAATAAATCCCAACGAATATGACGCATCAGCTCTTGAAATCCTTTACGGCCCGTCATAACGCGCTGTAATTTACCGCCAGAGCCTTCTTTCTCATGCCAATTTAAAGACATAGCATTTAAGCGTCGAATGCTATGCAAAGTCATGGCGCGGGTTGCTTTTTCTGATGCGGCGGATTCGGGTATGAAAACAATATTCATTAAAGCGATAAAAAAGAAAAACATGTAGCCGCATAAAATAAATACATAATGCTCAACATTTTCCTGTGCTTTGCCGCTTGCAAGCCCATCGATAACATATCCCGTAACAAGTGGCAGCATACTCAGCCACGTATAACGGACAAGGCGATAGGCCGAAAAGCCCAAGATAATTTTTTTATAAGGACTTAAAAAATACCACATCCATATAAAAATATTATTGGTGTGGATGGGGGCTTTGTCTTCAGCGGGTAATGTAATTTGATGTTTGCTCATTAGGGAATCATTAAACAACAAAAAAGGCCGCTTTAATAGCGGCCTTGATTTGAAAATCTGCAATATTTTTTAAACGACAGAATTAAGCCAGTCATTTAATTGTGTTTTTGACATGCCACCCACTTTGGTATCGACAAGCTCACCCCCTTTAAAAACCATAAGGGTTGGGATACCGCGTACACCATATTTCGTTGGTGCATTGGGGTTTTCATCAATATTCACTTTTACAACTTTCATCTTGCCTGATACTTCGTTCGCAACTTCATCGACAATTGGCGAAAGCGCTTTACAAGGACCGCACCATTCTGCCCAAAAATCAACCATAACGGGCTCGTCTGCTTTTAAGACCTCATTTTCAAAATCTGCATCGGATACATTTACGCTTGCCATTTAAAACTCCTTATTTGTTTTTATTATATTCGTTATCGCTTCGGAAAAGTTACGCCACTTTAGGTCAATTATAATCAGCTGAAAAGACCTATATATCAGGTAATTCCATCAATCTTGCGCCGTCTGTCCAAATCAAGGCGCAACGAATAGAACGACGGGGGTAAATACGGCGCATAACATCAGCGTACGTTTTCATTTGTTTGTAATAAATAGCAGGTACATTTTGAATGTCCTTGGGTGCTGGGCGGTTACTTTTATAATCAATAATCAAAATTTCACGGTCTGTAACGAGCAAACGGTCAATCTGGCCTGATACAACTCTATCATGCTCTATCATTCCTGTAATTGGCGCTTCAGCAACGGATCCTTCACCAAAAATTGCTGCAAAATCAGGATTTTCTAAAATTGCCATGACTTCGCGAATGATGTCTTCTTGTACGCTTTTAGAAATGTTATGTGATTTTAACGCAACATATTTTTTTGCGTTCAATTGACGTTGATGGACGGGCAAGTCCGGTAAAATTTGTAATAATTTATGGGTAATATTGCCGCGTAAAAAGCGGTTATTATCTTTTGCTTGAAGCGGCGATAAAGCGGCCAGATCCTCTTCCACAGAGGGGCGCGATGGCATAAGGGGTTTTGCTGGCTGTGGTTCCTCTGGCATGGTTTCAAAAACCCAATTCGGAAGTGCCACATCATTTTTAAATATTTTCTCTTCTTTTTTATCTGCGCGGTCGGGTTTATCGGTTGCATGGTGAACGTAGCGCATGACCTCTATGTTATTTTGTCCTGTTGCTTTTATTGTCTCTAACAATTCAAAGCCGCGCTCAACATAACGATACCAGCTATCATCTATTGGACCTATAGTGGCTTTATAGCCGCCAACGTACAATCGGCTCTCTGCCCGTGTCAGGGCAACATATAATAAACGTCGATATTCTTCGCTTTGCCGTTGCTTCAGGATTGTTAATGCGTTTTCGCATGAAGGCGGTATATTTTTTGATTGCGGACAAAAATAAGGTAAATCCGATTTTGTACGATCTGGCCATAAAAGCTGATCTGGTTTATTTGAGTTAGATGTACGTACAGTGTCTGGTAAAATGACAATGGGTGCCTGCAATCCTTTTGCTGCATGGACAGTCATAATACGTACAGTGTTTCCTGCTTCATCCATTTCCCGTTTAATCTGGTTGCTTTGGTATAATTGTTCTTGAATGAAATTCTGTATGGTTGAAATTGACTTTTGGTCGTAATTGGCTGCTTGATCAAGAAATGCCTCTATAGGGTCTGTTGTTTCTTCGCCTAAACGCTTTTTGATGGCACGCAGTCCGCTTATCTTATCAGCAGGGCAAGGGTCTTGAAGAAGCGCCATAAAAAAATCATATGCGCCGGCGCCGCTAATTGATGAAATCAACTCTGAAAGCCATTTTATTGTATGATCGTTATTTGATTTTTGTACTTCAGCCCATAGGCTTGCCTCACGGTCATGGGCAACTTGAAAGAGCTGTTCTTCGTCCCAGCCGATAAAGGGAGATTTTAGTAAAGCCGCAAGGGTTAAATCATCTTCTGGTAGTAACGCAAATTGTGCGGCAGCGTATAAATCTTGTATGACCAATTGATCGTTCAAAACCATACGATCAATACCGTTAACGGGAATCTCTCTTATTTTTAATGCACGGATTAATTGATCCAAAAATGCCGTACGTGAACGGACCAAAATCATAATATCGCCAGGGGTAATAGGGCGGTCATATGATTCTAAAATCTCTTTATTTTCTAACCATCCTTTAATTGTGTCACCAACATGCGCAGCCATTTGCGCCGCGCCGCTGGTGGATTCGGTAATGTTGATAGGAAGTGCCCAAGGGTCTTGGTTTTGTTTTTCAGGATTTTCAAATAACGGCCATAGCTCAACCATACCTGCTTGTGTTCTTCTGTAAGCGTCATGGCGTATAGGTTCTATGCCTAAGCCTTGGGCGATATTATTGTCAGAGAATATTTGATCGACCAGTTTTAAGACGGCTTGTGTTGAACGGAATGAAATATTGAAATTTATATTCTGAAACTGCTTTTGGGCATTATTTATCTTTTGCCCAAAAAAGCTCTGCATCTCTGTAAATTTTTCGGGGGATGCGCGTTGAAAGCTGTAAATTGACTGTTTTTCATCGCCGACAACAAATAACGTGCGCGTTTGTTCCGATGCACCATCACCATCAAAAAAATCACCACATAAGGCTTCTAATATTTGCCATTGCTCTGGATTGGTATCTTGTGCTTCATCTAATAAGATATGATCAATCCCTTGATCTAGCTTAAACCTTACCCAAGCAACGCTGTTGCGTAAGCCTTTAAATTGCGGCGTATTTCCTTTAAGCAAATCGAGTGTTTTTAAGATTAGGTCATCAAAATCAAGAGCGGATTCTTTTTCTTTTAAGCCTTCATAAATTTCAATGACTTGCTCCCCGATCATAAACAGATCACGACTTATATTGGCAATATTTAATGCGTTTGTGGATTGCTCTAGGGCAAAAATTCGGGCCGCTTCAATTTCCAAGATGGTTAAAATATCAGGATTGGCGTTCACGACATTTTTTGTCGCAAGCGCTTTTCTGAGAGTGTTTTCAGTAGTCAAAAAATTACTCTTATAAAGATTAAAATTTTTCGTGCGCTCTTCTACGCTGCTATCCAGCCAGTTTTGCAGGGAGATGCCGCGCTCTACATCAGTTTTTTTATCACTTTCTAATAGGGCGACACAGGCGGTGCGCAAATCTTTATCATGAAAATTCTCTGTTTTTGCGCTTTGGTTAATAAGTTCTGTTGGTGTTGTTCCTGCGGGGACATCAAATTCCTTACAGAGCCCAGTATATAAGCCTTCAACACCAAAATTGTCCCGTAATATTTTTAAAAATTGTTTTCGTTCTGAAATAATTTTCTCTAAAAGTTGATATAGCTGATCTTGATTTTGTGAAACAGCTAACGCATCGACCGCTTGATGAAGTGGTGATCCTTTATCGCGCCCTGCTTGAATAAAAATTTTCTCAATGGCTTTTTTAATATACTGACTAGCGTCTTTTTCTTCTAAAGGTTTAAAGTTGGGATTTATACCAGCTTCTAAGGGAAATTTTCCCAATATTGACTGACAAAAAGAATGAATTGTCATGATTTTAAGCCCGCCAGGCGTGTCTATAACATTGGCAAACAGTTTTCTGGCGGCGTCACTCTGATCTTTTGTTGGTAAAAATCCCAAAAGATTTTTTAGCTCGTTTTCTAATTTATCGTTTTCTAAAACTGCCCATTCACTTAATTTTTTTCGCAGCCGTAAAATCATTTCGCCTGCACCGGCTTTGGTAAAAGTGAGGGCTAAAATTTTATGGGGCTGTGTTGCATTTTGATTGTCTTTATCAGGCAATAATAAACGCAAAATACGATCAGTTAAAACTTTGGTTTTACCTGATCCCGCTGATGCGCTTACCCACACGGAGTCCGATGGGTTAGACGCATGGTTTTGCAAGACGTTTGGATCAATCGCCCTTGGGTTTTCTGGCTGTACTAACGGCGTTTGGGGGATAGGCTTAATCATGCGGCACTTTCCTCTATCGTATCATCAAGCGCCGCCCATTCTTTGACGCGTTCAAGATGTTCAAAGTCATTAAAACGTGGTGGATTATCCAAACGCGGTATCGCGTAATAAGGCGTTTTTTCATCTTCGAAAATAGCAATTAAATCAGTTAAGCCGCTTTCAACAATTTCGATTGCTTCATGAATAGATTTTTCATTTTCAATAGCAGTAATTTTTGCTTTGGTTTTGCCGCCAGACAAAACCCAATATCCTAAATAGCCCACTTCTGTTGCGTTAAAGCCATTTTTTTCAAAGGCACCCTTTTTAATCATTAAGGCTTCTAGTGGTAATTGCATATCCTGCGTTGAGGCCATTTTCTTTTTGGAATAAGTACCGCCAGATTTATAATCAATAATCGCGGCGCATCCCGTATGCATTTTATCAATACGGTCAGCTTGCCCTGTGAGGGTGAAATTATTTTTGATGCCTTCTGTTATTTCAAGCGCACCTTTTACCTCAAGCTTATGAACAGCAGATTTAAGCCGCCATTGCTTTTCATGTTGCACGAACCATGACGCCAAACGATTTAAACGGGGGATCATATTTTGTTGTTCGGCTTCATTATTCATGAACTCTTGCAACTTAGAACGTGATAAAGTGATGAATTCTTGTTCTGCTTGCGCGGGTAAATTGATACGATTTTTTTGTACGAAATCATGAAGAATTTTATGTAACAAATTTCCTTTATCTGCGGCGTCGGTTTTCTTTTCTAATGGATCAAGAGAACGCAGATTAAGAATTTTTTCTGCATAAATGCTATAGGGGTCTTGAAGCCATTTTTCAATGCGCGTAACAGACAAAGACCTTGGACGTACGCTGGCTGGTGGACATGGCGCTGGGCGTTTAATGGGTTCAAATTTTTCAGTTTTATCCATAAGCCTTGCGTAGGAAATATGCGCCCCATCTTTTTTGATACCATTTTTCAAATTGAATGATTTTAAAAATGTATCAAGCCGTTCCAACCATCTTGCGGCAACAGTGGGCGTGCCATCAACTTTGACTGCACGTGTTAAAAAAACTTCTTTGTGGCAAAATCCTTGTGCAAAATCATGCGCTGCTAAACTAATGTCACGCTCTGGTATTGGTAGGCCAAAATCTTGACGCATATTACGTGAAAACCAAGGGTCATGGGCAGGATCAGGTGGCCAGCAGCCTTCATTTAACCCTGATAATATTATGCGGTCAGCCTTGATCATACGTGCTTCTAACTGCCCCAATATCATGAGACGTGGGTGCGTGCCGTAACGCGGGCGAAACGTCACACTAGCAATAAGTTGGTCAAATAAAGCGACATAATCTGCATTATTATTGATTGATATATCCTCTGCTAGCATGGTTAGGTCACAGAGGAACTTTGCGGCACTTTCACCTGCATCTCCTTGCCATAGACTAATATTACTACCATCATTATTTTGATTATTTTTGTTGTTTGGCACACTGGCAAGTAATTCAGCTAATTTTAAATGGGTTGTGAGGCGGTCACTAAAATTATCAAAATTTTTATTTTGAAAGGGTTCAAAAATTTCTATTAAAAAATCTATAAACTCTAAATTACTTGGCGCTGCTTTGTGCCTAACATCTGGATCCTGTAATTGATTAAGATATTTTTGTTTCAAACCTTGCAGACCATTTTTTATTTCTGCCCCGCGCATAAGATCTTTTTCTAAAAGCCGAACAGCTTTTCTAAAATGGGGGTGGCCAACACCACGACAATATTCATGTTTTAATAAAGACAGAAAATCTGCAGATTTAAATTCATTAAATAAAACGGTTGAGCATAAACGAAGATATTTACCCAATCGACTATTAGATATTTTTTTGCCAGCAGAATCATCCAGCTCTATTTGCCATCTTTTGCAAAGCATTGTCACACGCGCCGTTAATTGTCGGTTTGGTGTAATTAAAGCCGCCGTCTTTTGGGGATTTTCTAATGTTTCACGTAAAAGCAAGGCGATAGTCGTTGCCTCTTCCTGCAGGCTGGCACATTTATATAAATGAAGATCATTCACTGTGTCTTGAAGGTTGTCTTTTTCCGCTGTTGTAAGCGTAATATCTTGCCAGTTATCAGTATTTTGGGCAGGTAACATGATCTGTGAGGTTAGCCATTGCCGTGCCTTTATCTTGGCATCAAGTTGTGATGTTTGATGCCAAGGCATGACAGCAGAACGGTTGCAGTCAATCGATTCCAACAATAACTTTAATGTCGCTTGCGGATGTCCTTCTTCAATGCAGCCCCATGCGACGTCGCTCATCTCTTGGTCTAATCCTGGTAGAATGACGCTTCCGTTTGGTAATTCGGCGATTGTTTTTAAAAGGGCGGAGGTCGAAGGAATCGATCCTGTTGTACCTGCGGCAATAACGGCATGTGGTGGCGGTGTTTCTTGCCAATGTTTGTTCAGCGCGTTTATGAGGCGATTTCGCCTATCGGCGGGATCTATAACTCCCAGTTCCTCTAAAATTTTGGGCCAATGTGTGCTTAGAATCTCTAAAAAATCGAGGGTAATTTGCCAGTGATCGGCAAAAGCAGTTTTATCTACCAAATCTGGAAGATCTTTAAAATTTTTATCCTCCGTGTGGATTTGATCCATCAGCAAGGATAAATCTGCCGCTAGTGCCATGTTTGCCGCGGTACCATGCTGAAAATCTGGAAGAGATGATATGAGTTGCGCTAATAAAATTTGTCTTTTAAGAGGTGAAATCGCTGGCGGTATATCAAAATCATTAATGTCACGTACAGATAAAAATATCTCTTCCGCATCAATATCGCCAATTGCTTGCATTTTGGGTAATAACAAAGCTTCGCCAGCGGTTAATTGCAGGAAAGATTCTTGCAACATACGACAAGATCGGCGGGTTGGAAGCAATATGAGCGATTGCGCCAATTTATGCTTTTGGTCCTTTGTTTGTTCTAGCAACCCTAGAGCCAACTGATCGCTAAAAGGCACGCCTGCGGGAATGTTATATATATGCTTTTTATGGGTGTACGTATCACTCATTGTACGGCTTTTACTTTTTTAACGGTTTTATCGGCCATCGCCTCATTCACTCTTTCAAGATCAGCTGGCGTACTAATGTGATGCCAATCTCCGTCATGTATCAAACCAAATAAGCGACCATTTTCCTCTGCTATGTCCATCAGCTGCAAAAAGGAAAATGCGCCAATGGGGCTGTCATCAAATATTTTTGGTTTTGCTATACGTATGCCACCAAACATATATTTTCCTGTCTTATCTTTTGAACGTACAGCTTGACCATGCTTATTGATGTCGTAATCCCCCACACCCCCAGTTAATGTCATATTTTCAACAGGTTGCAGCAAAATTAAAATATCCATTGTTGTTGGATCCCATTGATCCGCGAGCCGTTGAATGGTTGTTTTTTTATCGCCATCTGTCCATAGGGCGTCACCATTTATGATATAAAATGGCTCTTGGTTCATAGTATGCAATGCGTACTTGACGCCGCCACCAGTGTCTAAAAGGGACTCTTCCTTAGAGAAGGTAATTTTAGGATGTGAGTGATTTTTATAATAATTAAGTATGCTGTCCCCTAAATAATTTAAATTGATGGTGATATTTGTAATGCCATCAATTTTTAGTTTTTCAATCGTATAATCTAATATAGGGCGCCCATTTACAGGCACCATGGGTTTTGGTCGTTGGTCTGTATAAGGCCGCAAGCGCGTGCCTTTGCCTGCGGCTAAGATGAAAGCATGATCTGGTTTTTTATCGGCAGGCATATCGTTTATTCCAACATATTATAAGTTAGTTGCCTTGTTTCAGGGCTGGTTATCTCAAAAACAATATCATGCCTTTTATGGGGTAATAAACTGCCCAATCTTTCTGGCCATTCAATAAGGCATACACCATCATGAAGCGCTTCTTCCCAACCAATTTCGTAAATTTCATCAGGATTCTCAAGGCGGTATAAATCAAAATGCCAAATCGAAACGCAAGGCGTATCATATTGTTGAACGAGGGTAAATGTTGGGCTCGGCACATCAATATTATTGCCACAAAGATGACGGATAAAATACCGCGCAAAACAGCTTTTACCTGCTCCCATTGGCCCTTGTAAGGTGAAAACATCTTTATTTTGAGCTTTTATAGCGCATTCTTTCGCGAAAAGCGCCATGGCTTGCTCATTTTCTATGGTAATTGGATTCCCCAATGTTTTTACCTTTATAGGAACTATTTTATTCTTTATATCAGAAAGAGTAAGCTTATAAATCAAGAACGCAAAAAAACTCTTAATTATTCACTATGCCTGACAAAACTTTAAATATTGAAGATGAAATGAAAGATGTTGCCATTATAGGTGCGGGGCCTGTGGGGCTGTTTACGATCTTTCAGTGTGGCATGTTAGGTTTATCTACTGTTGTTATTGATTCGCTGGAAGAAATTGGGGGGCAATGTACGGCTCTTTACCCCGAAAAACCTATTTACGATATTCCTGCTTACCCTGAAATCATGGCGGCAGATCTGATTGCTCAGCTCAAAAAACAAGCGGCACCGTTCAAGCCTAGATATTGCTTGAACCAACAAATAGTCGCTTTAAGCCAATATGATGATTTTTGGCGACTGAAAACTTCATTGGGGCAAGAAATTCAAGCTAAAACAATTATCATAGCAGGCGGGGCAGGCGCTTTTGGCCCCAATAAGCCGCCCTTAAAGGGATTGGAAAGTTATGAAGGTAGATCTGTTTTTTACATGGTGCGGCGCAAAGATGATCTTATAGGTAAAAAAGTCATTATTGCAGGAGGGGGCGATAGCGCAGTTGATTGGGCCTTGTCGCTCGCACCTATTGCTGAAAGTGTACGTCTTGTGCATCGCCGTGAGAAGTTTCGTGCGGCGCCTGATAACCTATTAAAACTTCAAGAATTGTCACAAAAATATAACTTTGAGCTTATTGTTCCTTATCAGCTTGACTCCCTTACGGGTAAAAACGGGATTCTACATGCGGTAAATGTTAAGGACACCAACGGTAGCGTACGTACCCTTGAAGCTGATATATTATTACCGTTTTATGGACTATCAATGGCGTTGGGGCCTATTGCTGATTGGGGCTTGGTTCTTGATCAAAATCATATTTCAACACAGCCAACAACGGCGCGCACGAATATTGATTCTGTATATGCTGTTGGCGACATTGCTTCATATGACAACAAAAAGAAGTATATCTTAACGGGTTTTTCCGAAGCTGCTTTTGCTGCCCACGATATATATAAAAAACTTTATCCTGAAACGCCGCTGCATTTTGAATATTCTACCACCAAAGGTTTGCCGCAATAATCATCTTTTATAAATCGGCGTCCTGAATAGGCACAATAGGGATTGATACGATAACAGTTGTGCCTTCGTTTTCTACAGACTCAATATTCACAGCGCCGCCGTGAAGTTCCGCTATATTTTTTACAAGCGAGAGTCCTAAGCCTGCGCCGCGTGATAATGCGCTCGATGACATATCGGCGCGATGCTCAGACACCGCACGTTCAAACGGTTCGAAAATACGCTCTAAATCTTGTTTTGAAATACCCACGCCAGTATCAGAAATGGTGAAGTGAAAATGCTCTTCATCACGGTGGGCTTTAATAGAAATTTCTCCATTTTCAGGCGTAAAGTTAATTGCATTATGAATAAGGTTAAGAAGAGTTTGTTTAATACGTCTTTCATCTGCAATAAGAGTGCCTATATTTTTGTCACATTCCAGAGTTGCCTTAACATTTTCTTTACGTGCCCATTCTTGGCAAATGCCAAATAATCCATCTAATGTTTCAAAAACATCAAATTCATACATTGATAAATCAAGATACCCTGCTTCTATTGTTGAAAGATCAAGAATATCATCAATTAATGAAACAAGTTTTTCTCCTGCATCTTGGATATCGCTTGTATATTCTTTTTGCTTATCATTCAGTTTTCCAAATAATTGATCATTCAAAATTTCGGCAAAGCCCATAATAGCATTTAGGGGCGTACGAAGTTGATAGGATACGTTCGCAAGAAAATCTGTTTTAATCTGCTCGGCTTCCTCAAGCGCTGTATTGCGCTCTCTTAAAGCGTTTTCAACATGTATGCTATCTGTAATATCAAAATATGATACCAAAACCCCACCATCTGGTAAGGGGACGGTTCTATACTCAAGTAAGATTTTTTCATCTACTGCAAGACGCCCTTCATTAATAATTCGCTGAATTGCATGGGATATTAGAATTTCTTTTTTTTCTTCACGTTTATTATTATCAAAAATTTGTGACATACGTTTTGATAAATCTGTAATGTGTGGCTGACTATCTAAATCTTCTGGATTCAAATGCCATTGCTTAATAAAAGCGGGATTGCATAACTTTAAACGGCCGTCGCCGCCATAAACTGCAACGCCTTCTGATAAATTATCGAGGGTTTCTTTTTGCACTGCAATTAATGTATTGTACGAAGATTCTAGCTCTAGATTGCTGGTTACATCTTCAAACGTCATCATTAAACCGCCCATGGGGTGCGGTACAACCAGTTGGCGCAGGGCTGTATTATCAGGCAAATAAAGCATATCCTCATGTTGGTTGATAAGATGCGTAAACATATTCAGCCAACCTTGTTTATAGCTACGGAAATCTGCCTGCTCTGGCAGGCGCCTTGTTTCACGCAACTTTTCTAAAATATCACCGAGTGAAGGATGAGTGTTGAGCCATTGATGTTCCAAGTCCCATAATTGTTCAAAGGCAGAATTAAAAAACTCTAATTTTTGATCCGCACCAAAAATAGCGATGGCAGAATTTAACTGCTCCAGTAAAGTTTTATGAGCGCTTAAATCACGCTGATACCTTGTTGTTAAATTTTCTTCCCCGCTTAAATCATCAATAAGCCCCACACTGCCTTTATCGTTATCTAAAGGGATTTCAATAATCTCAACAGGCAAACGTTTTTTATTTGCGACAATGTAGCCATTAACCACTAAGCGCTCGCTCGTTTCAATTGCCTTTTTAGCGATCTGTTGGATCGTTTTTTGATCTTTTTTATCTTTCGGGCTAAAGGAAGGCTCTTTTTGGTCGGAAAGCACATCTTGAATGCTCAAATTCAATAAACTCGCATAAGCGTTATTACACCACGTAATTCTTGTACGTTCATCACGTATACATATGGGGTAGGGTAAATTATCGGTTAGAAATTTAAATTGGTCAGCTGTGCTGGATAATTCTTTATTTAAATTCTGCGTTTCTTTGATTTTACGCTGGTCTGTCGTTTTATCTTCCAGCCATAAAATATCAAAATATTCAGATTCATCGAGAGCTTGTCCTCTAGTACCTTTAAGATGGAAAATATTTTTTCCATTTTTTGACTGTACGTTTATTGCAAAAAACTGCCCGTTTTCTTTTAACTGGTTGAAATGTCCTTCTAAAATAATGGCATCGTCCTTATGCAGGGCACGTTGAATGTCCTGTATATTTTCTATTTTTTCTAAAGAAAGCAGTTCTAAGAAATTTTGGCTATAAAGCGCTGTACCGTTATGGGTAAAGCCACAATACTCCCCCGGGAAAGCGGCTAAGAATGCTTCTAATCGATTTTTTTCTTGCTGAAGCTGCCCCGCGCCCGTTAACGAGCCGATAAAATTCTTAAAACCATTTTGATGTGGTGCTTGTGACATAAACAAAGTGTAAAGCCGTTAACGTGATAGTCAAAGAATAATCGTACGATTACCATGAGAGAAAATGCGGCGTTCTGCATAAAGCTTTACTGCTTTGGCTAAAACACGGCTTTCGGTGTCTTGGCCAATAGTTTGCATTTTCTGTGGTGTAAAGCTGTGATCGACGGGCACAATATCTTGCGTGATAATCGGGCCTTCATCTAAATCTGCCGTTGCAAAATGTGCAGTTGCCCCAATAATTTTGACTCCACGATCATAAGCTTGGTGGTATGGACGCGCCCCTTTAAAGCCAGGCAGAAAAGAATGATGGATATTAATAACACGGCCCGAAAAATCCGAACAAAAATCTTCACTTAAAATTTGCATGTAACGGGCAAGCACAACAAGTTCGGAATTTGTCTCTTCAATAATCTTCCGCACTTGGTTTTCTTGTTCGTTTTTATTTTTTACAGGTAAAAAGTAAAATGGCAGATTATGACCTTGAATCAAATCTTTTGTGTTTTCATGATTTGAAATAACCGCTGTTATATCAATAGGCAATTGGTTGGTGCGCCAACGATATAAAATATCATTTAGGCAATGATCATATTGCGACACCATGAGAAGTGTTTTTAATTTTTGGGAAACATCACATATTTTCCATGTCATTGAAAAATCATGACTAATTTTTTCAAAACGCTCTGTAAAGCTTTTCAGGCAACCATCTTCCAATGGTGTGAAGACAAGACGCATGTAAAATTGATTGGAAGAAGGATCATGAAATTGCGATGATTCTTCAATATTGCATTGGTTGTTGCTTAAGGCTGTCGCTACGGCGGCGACGATTCCTGCTTTATCATCACAATGAAGACGAAGGACTTGCATATTATTTCTTTAACGCTTCTGCTGTTTTTAAAAATGCAGTGACGACGTTTCTTAATTGCTTATCATTTTTTAATTTATTGTTATCGTCGAATGCTTCATATGCTTTTGGTAAAGCGAGTTGATCTGGAATGATGGTAACGCCAATATTGCCGAGCATCGCACGAAGTGGAACTAACCCTCTTAATCCCCCGAAACCACCAGGAGAGGCAGCAAGTAGGGCGGCAACTTTTCCTTTATACGCAATCAACGGTTTTTCGCCTTCTTTATGTGTGCGGGAAATCCAATCAAGTGTATTTTTGAGCAAAGGTGAAAAAGAGCTGTTAAATTCGGGGGAGGCGATTAAAAATCCATCATGTTCGCTAAAAATCTGTTTTAGCTTTTTAGCATTTTCTGGCAATCCTTCTTTTTCCTCTAAATCACCATTATAAATTGGCATGTCAAAATCTTTAAGATCAATGAAAGTCGTTTCTGCCCCCATCTCTTTTGCAAGGTCATGGGCGTTTTGTGCCAATTTTTTGTTGACTGATTCATTGCGGGCGCTGCCCGCGAGAAATAATAATTTGACGGCCATAAATACTATCCTTACCTTTTAAAAATATTAACTCAAACATATTGAAAAACAAAAACGATGGCAAAGTTATTTTTTATTGGTGATAGCATTACCGCAGGGGCGTGGGACAATGCGGGCGGTTGGGCAACGCAACTTTGTGGGCAATTGCTGGATAGGACGCGTACATCGGTGAATAAAAAGCAAGGATTTTACTGTATGCCTTATAATTTGGGTGTCTCTGGCGACACTGTTGCCGATGTGATACGGCGTTTTGACCAAGAAGTCGGTGCACGTACGTATGGCGATACACCGCAAGACACCAGCCAAATTATCTTTGCGGTGGGCGTCAATGATTCTGTGTGCTTGTTGGAACAGAATTGTAACCACGCAACGGACGCCACATTTGAAGAAGATTTGAAGGCATTGATAATGAAGGGGCGCAAGGTGACGAACAATATTACTTTTAATGGCTTGTTGCCTGTTGATGAGGCACGCACAAGCCCGTGCCCTTGGAATCCCCTCCTTGCCTACCGAAATGAGAGTATTGAGCGTTTTAACGGTATTATTCGTGATGTCTGTATGCGTGAGGGGGTATCTTTTATCAATCATTTTGAAGAATGGGCGACTATGACTGATTTAAAAGATCATTTCACCGATGGGCTTCATCCCAACGCACAGGGGCATGAAAAATTAGCAAAAAAAATCGGTGAAACGCTTTTTAATGACGCCTTCACCGATTTTCATACAAAATAGTAAGAGATTAATAACGGTAAGCGTCGTCCTTAAATGGGCCTTCTTGCTCCACACCGATATATTCTGCTTGTTCTTTATTAAGCTTTGATAATGTCGCGCCCACTTTTTCAAGGTGAAGCATGGCGACTTTTTCATCTAAATGTTTTGGCAACACGTAAACTTTGTTTTCATATTTTTCGCTATTTTCCCAAAGCTCGATTTGCGCCAGAGTTTGGTTGGTAAAAGAAGCGCTCATCACAAATGATGGGTGGCCTGTTGCACAACCAAGATTAACCAAACGGCCTTCCGCCAGAAGAATAATTTTTTTACCATCGGGGAATTCAATTTGATCAACTTGCGGTTTGATATTTGTCCATTTTAAATTACGCAAAGGTTGCGTTTGAATTTCATTGTCAAAATGCCCAATGTTACAAACGATCGCGCCTTCTTTCATGTCACGCATGTGATCCATTGTAATAATATCTTTATTTCCCGTTGTGGTAACAAAAATATCAGCGCGGGGAGAAGCGTTTTCCATGGTCACGACTTCATATCCATCCATCGCGGCTTGAAGCGCACAGATAGGATCAATTTCTGTCACCATAACGCGCACGCCTTGTGAGGAAAGGGATTCTGCTGATCCTTTACCAACATCGCCATATCCCGCGACACAGGCGACTTTACCCGCCATCATCACATCTGTTGCACGGCGAATGGCATCAACCAAGCTTTCGCGGCAGCCATATTTATTATCAAATTTTGATTTCGTCACAGAGTCATTGACGTTAATCGCTGGTACTTTCAAGGTTCCTTTTTTAACCATTTCGTGAAGGCGAAGAACACCAGTCGTTGTTTCTTCGGACAGGCCTTTGACGTCCGCCATCAACTCTGGATATTCTTCATGCATGATCGTGGTTAAATCTCCACCATCATCCAAAATCATATTGGGCGTCCAACCGTCAGGGCCTTTAATTGTTTGGTGAATACACCATTCTCCCTCTTCTTCGGTTTGGCCTTTCCATGCAAAAACAGGCGTGCCATTCGCGGCAACCGCCGCCGCCGCATGATCTTGGGTTGAGAAAATATTGCATGAGCTCCAACGTACAGTTGCGCCTAAATGCTGCAATGTTTCGATTAAGACGGCTGTTTGAATTGTCATGTGCAAACAACCAACGATGCGCGCCCCTTTTAAAGGCTGGCTTTCACCGTATTCTTCGCGGGTAGACATGAGGCCTGGCATTTCCGCTTCGGCGAGCTCTATTTCTTTACGGCCAAATTCCGCAAGTGAAATATCTGCAATTTTGTAATCATTTTCGACAGCTGTCGCATTTGTCTTTTCTTGGGCACTCATAAAATTTTCTCCACTACGTAAATAATTATTATGTAATATATTAGCCGTTTGTTAACTTTTCTTTGCTAAGAATTAAGGTCTAAGAAGTTTAAAAGCAAGGAATTAAACCGAGCATACTTTAAAGCGGACTAAAAAGGGGAAGAGTAAAAATGCAAGCACAAGAATTTAACACAGAGAGCAGCGCACCAATTTATGCGTATCAACGCTCACCAGTGAATGAAAGAGCTTTTTTGATCGTCAAAAAAGAAGAAACGCTGGAGCGCCCTGTTGGGGATTATACGGTATTGGACAAAGAAGAAGATATTTCGCTGGCGGAGAAAAAAGTGATGAACTTGGTATCGCTCTTAAATGGTCGCAAGCGTTTGATGGATTTGGGTCACGAGACACAAAGCAGGGTCTTGTATCATGTCGTAAGCGAGCGTGACGAAGAGAATAAAACAAAAGTTTTATTTTATCATCTAGGACAAAAGGGCGTCTCAAAAGAGAATGCTTTATTCAGATTAGAGGCTGAGGAGGCCAAAAAATATGCATGAATTATTACAAGCATTTGGAGATGCGACTAGCTTAAAAAATCATGTAACAGATTGTAGAGCTGAAGTAGCGCAGGAAACTCCAACGGATCAACCAACAAGAAGACCAGATGGTATAAGTTTTTAAATTGGCATATCTCTATGCTTCACGTGGGTTTTGACATTTAATGTCTTAAACCATGTGGCTAATGTTTCAACGCTATAAACGGAGCGGTGTTTGCCGCCCGTGCAACCAATTGCGATGGTGAGGTAGCTTTTACCTTCATGGGTGTAACGCTCTAATAACGGCTCA
>CALDTV010000017.1 GCA_937923625.1 uncultured Alphaproteobacteria bacterium | reverse complement strand
CCTTGCTAAATAAAAACAGCAAGAGTTATGCCAAAATAAATTTCATATATAACAATTGGTTACGCTACATAAGAATATCTGTCATCGCAAAACGCGTTGCAAAATGCGAAAAATTCTTATTTTGCAGGAACATGTATTGCCACCAGAACAGTTGGCTGTTGACCTTTCAAACGATCACGATACACATCAACGGCCTCTAAAACGCGTTGCACGTAATTACGCGTTTCATAAATCGGGATTGATTCAACCCAATTAATAAAATCGACCTGACTGGATCGCGGATCACCAAATTCTGTTATCCAACGATCCACCCGTCCCGGCCCCGCATTATAGGCGGCAGCCGCCATCGCATAATTACCATCATACCGATCCAACATCTGCGATAAATAACCAGACCCAAGCGTTATATTATGGGCAGGGCGTGACGTCAGCCAGCTTTTTTGATGACGAATACCTTTTCTAGACGCGACATCCCTTGCCGTCCCCGGCATAAGTTGCATCAACCCCCGCGCGCCCGCATGGCTCACCGCGTTAGAATCAAAACGACTTTCTTGGCGCATAATCGCATGGGCAAAAGCCCATTCAACATTCCGCACATTATTTAAATCTTTCGCAACGTTTGGATAAAGCACATCATATAAAGAGACGGATTTTTCTTTTTGCAAACTTGCCGCGACTTTAATCGCAATATTACGTTGGTCCAAACTCTCGGCCGCCGCGGCAACGGCTTTATATTCATTCACATTATTCGCCAAACTTGATGCACGTAATAAAAAGGCGGAAGATTCATTTTTTAATCCCGCTTCGCTTAGCCATCGTGCCGCTTGAATAAGCTTTGCACCCTCACCACTTATAGTGCCCGCACCACTATTAGTGAATAATACGGTACGCGCAAGCCCAGCTTTATTCGCGGCAATTTGCCCATAAAAAACTTCTGGATGGCTTGCCGCAACACGGTACCATTGCGCGGCTGTATCAGGATGTCCTAATTTTTCACTGGCCTTACCAGCCCAATACGCGCCACGTGCTTTGCTTATGGGGGTTTCAGCGGCCTTATATAGTTTCTCAAAATGCTCAAACGCTTCCCAAGGTTTGTTCGCGAACTCAAGCGCCAACCAACCAGACACCCACTCCGCCTGAAGCAAAGGAAAACCATCTTTTTGCTTATGTCCCGCCGCCAAACGATAAGCAGATGGATATTGTTTTTGTTCAATCAGGCGTCGAACAATGATATGTCGCTCTCGCCACCACGCTTTTGGAGAATGCATTTGCGCGGCTGAGGGTGCGGCGTTCAAGATTTCTATCGCGCCTGTATTTAATTTATTTTTGCGGCGCCACACCAAACGGTCGTAAAGCAAGCCCTCATCATTTTGCAAATTTCCCGGCACCGCATCAATCACAGGATTAACATTCCCCTTTTGCTGTGCCAATGCCTGACGCGCTGTCACCAGAGCGGGATACCCCCCGCCAAGAACAGAAGCAATGCCAATGGCATTGCTATACGCACGCGCCGCCAATAACTTATTTAAGCGTTTTACATTGCTCTCACGGTTAATATAACGGCCATATGTGCTAAAAATATCACGTTGCTCATCACGATCCAAATTTGCTCCCGCCCACCAATTATTCAATACAGAAGAAATTTTTGATGACTGCCCCGCAGAAGAAAGCGCGTTTAAATACGCAATCATCCCTGCCCCCGTTAACGGAGGTTTTTGATTAAGGAATTGAATGGCAGCATTACTTCCCGAACGGGATAATTTTGCCTCCGCATTTCTTTGGATCTTTGCAAGATAAGGCCAATCAGGGTGCTGAAGAATGAAATCAGCGACCTCTTTAAAGCTATAATTATTGTCTTCATCGTTAAAATAATACCAATTCAGCAAATTTTTGGCCGTGGCATTATTGCTTTGCGCTGCCATGACCTTTGCCTGAGACCAATTCCCTTGCTTTGCTTCTTTTAGCGCCATTCCCGCGTTAGACGCTTGCGCCATAGAAGAAGAAATCAAGAAAAAGCAGAAAATAAATGTAAAATTTAAGTAAGACAGGCGCATCAGAGACCCTTTTTGTTGCATGAAACGCCCCAAATCTATAGGGTGGCGTCAAGTTTTCAAGATATTAACGGAAGAATGACGATGTTTAAAGGATCTATTACGGCGCTTATTACCCCCATGACGACAAACGGTGAAATTGACTGGCCTGCGTTTGATAATTTTGTTGAATGGCAAATTGATCAAGGCAGCCACGGCCTTGTGCCATGTGGCACAACAGGAGAGTCACCCACACTAACACATGACGAGCATAAAAAAATCGTCAAACGCTGTGTTGAGATTGTTAATAAACGTGTGCCCGTGATTGCTGGTAGTGGGTCAAACAATACGGCTGAAGCATTGGAACTTACACAAGAAGCTAAAGATGATGGCGCCGATGCCGCACTTATTGTGACGCCTTATTACAATAAGCCAACGCAAGAAGGACTTTACGCGCATTATAAAATGCTGAACGATAATGTTGATATCCCGATGATTATTTACAACATTCCAGGTCGTAGTATCGTTGATATGAGTATTGAGACTATGGCGCGTTTGGCTGAACTGAAAAATATCATAGGTGTCAAAGACGCTACAGCAGATTTAGCACGCCCATTAAATTTACGCCATGTCGTGGGCGATGATTTTTGTCAACTCTCTGGTGAAGATGCGACCGCCACCGCGTTTTTGGCGCAAGGCGGTCATGGTTGTATTTCTGTTGCTTCCAATGTCGCGCCTGCCCTTTGCGCCCAAATGCATGAAGCTTGGCAGAAAAATGACATGGCCGAAATGGTGCGTTGCCGCGATTTACTTGCTCCCGTTCATGAAGCTATTTTTATTGAAAGCTCTCCAGCGCCTGTTAAATATGCCGCAAGTCAGCTGGGTCTATGCCGTGACAATGTTCGTTTACCATTACTGACAGCTTCGGCAAATGCCCGTAAAGCTGTTGATGACGCGCTAAATTTCGCAGGATTAAGTAGCAGCGCGGATGAGACGCCGCGCCGCGCTAACGCTTAATGTCCCATGGCTAAGAACCCCGCAGGCAAAAAGAAAAAAGGTGGATTGCTTTCTACTGATGTAACTGTCGCCGATAATAAACGCGCGCGGTTTGACTATGCGCTTGAAGATAAGTTTGAAGCGGGTCTGGTTTTAGTTGGAACAGAAGTAAAATCACTGCGCCACGGTCAATGTATGGTCGCTGAGTCGCATATAGGTGAAAAAGATGGCACATTACACTTGCTGAATGCGCACATCCCCGAATACCAACAAGCCAGTCAGCTATTACAGCACGAACCACGTCGCCCGCGAAAATTGCTCTTTAAGAAACGTGAGCATGACAAATTAATGGGTGCTGTGAGTCGTGACGGTTACACAATCGTCCCGCTTCGAGTTTATTTTGATAAACGTGGCCTTGCTAAATTAGAATTAGCCTTGGCAAAGGGGAAAAAACAGCACGACAAACGCGAGACAGAAAAAAAACGCGATTGGAATAGAGACAAGCAACGCATTTTAAGAGATCGTGGTTAGCCCAATGGAAAAAACGGAAAGAAAGCAAAAAATTGCCAGCTGCGCCCAATGTTTTAGTCAAGCAACTTTCCAAGAATTAATAACCCACCAAATTCAAAAAATTAGAGATAAAATCCAAAAAAATAAAATTCCTAGAAGGCTCATAGCCCTCGAGCGGCTTTATGGTAATTCAGAAACAGCTATCACAGTCTATGCCTATGAAAAAGTTAAATTTGCTATACGCAGATATCAGCGCCCCCATGAATCCGAAAGCTGTACTAAACATATTGTGAGACAGGAGGCTGGGCATGCAGAAAGAAGAAGAAAAGCCGCTTTTTTGCATAGTTAAAATGCAGAAAAAAGCGGCTTTTAAATTTTAAACTATCTCACTAATTCAAATTAACAATTGATTTTAAGCTTTCTTTTTAGAAGCTTTTTTTGTCTCTTCTGATTCAACGGCATTGGCTTCAACAACTTCCAAATCTGGTGCTTTATCTTCATCGGACCCAACCAGCATTTCTTCAGAAATAATGCCTGCATTTTCTTTAATTTTCCGCTCTAACGTTGCCATCATTTCTGGATGATCCAGCAAATATTGTTTCGAATTTTCACGTCCTTGACCAATGCGCTCCCCTTCTGCAGAGAACCACGATCCTGATTTTTCAACAAATCCACCTTGAACACCCAGATCCAAGATTTCACCTGTTTTTGAAATCCCTTTTCCATACATGATATCAAATTCAATTTGACGGAATGGCGCAGCCATTTTGTTTTTCACAACTTTCACGCGGGTTTGATTTCCAACAACCTCATCACGGTCTTTGATTTGACCAATACGGCGAATGTCCAAACGTACCGATGAATAAAACTTTAGAGCGTTACCACCTGTAGTTGTTTCAGGTGAGCCAAACATCACACCAATTTTCATACGAATTTGGTTAATAAAAATCACCGTTGTTTTTGAACGTGAAATAGAGCCTGTAAGTTTACGCAAGGCTTGCGACATTAAACGCGCTTGTAGACCAACATGATGATCCCCCATCTCGCCTTCAAGTTCTGCGCGCGGCACAAGTGCCGCCACAGAATCAACAACAACAACATCTAAAGCACCAGAACGCACTAGTGTGTCTGTGATTTCCAGCGCTTGCTCCCCCGCGTCAGGTTGCGAAATAAGAAGTTCATCAACATTCACACCCAATTTTTTGGCGTAGCCAGGGTCAAGCGCATGTTCCGCATCGACAATCGCGCAAGTCCCCCCTGTTCTTTGTGCCTCAGCCATAATGTGAAGCGCCAAAGTCGTTTTACCAGAGCTTTCAGGGCCATAGACTTCAATAATACGTCCACGCGGTACACCGCCAATGCCCAAACCAATATCAAGGCCCAGCGAGCCTGTTGAGATAGATTCGACATCCATCGGATTATGGTCGCCATTTAACTTCATTACAGAGCCTTTACCGAACGCCCGTTCAATTTGTTGTAGCGCGGCGTCTAAGGCTTTATTTTTTTCATCAGCATTTTTGTGCATTGTGTCTTCTTTTCTCATTGGGGTAACAGGCATGGCTAAGTCCCTTTCTTTTTGGCATAGCGGTTAAAACGGTTCAATTTAAGCTTGATGCTTACGCACAATTCTTTGATGGACTGTGTATGAGCAACTGATTATGCTTTAAATGTACACTGTTTGTTCTTGCCGTCAACCCAAAAGAACAAAAAAAGAACAAGTTATTTCAATCCAATAAATTTGTCATAATATATTGACAGCTTGTAATCTTCATTCTATACATCATTAAAATATTTGGATTACATTTATGCATGCTATATCAAAACATATTATTAATGGAATAAAACTATGTGCGGCATTTACTGCCGCATCAATAGTAAGTCCCTCGACGTCTCTAGCACAGCAACTAACAATTGCTCCTTCAGGACATGGAATTGAAAAGCATGTACAAAAAAGCCATGGATTTCTTGTAGCTAGATGCCTGAACGATCCTTTAGTAATACGTAGCGGAGTCGCCACAACTTTTAATTCTTTGGGTGATTACCACGTCGCTATACAGGCGGCAAGTTTACAAATTCAAAGGCCGCTTAATTCTGCCGTCAAGAATTTACCGCTTCATGTTATAGGACAAATTCATGGGAGTGCTATTTATTGCAACAACCCAACTGTGCTCGTTCCGTGTTCAGGAGCGGCCATCGTTGTTGTAACAAGCCCTCAAATTGGAAACATACCTTATTTTGCACAAGAGGTGACTTCATATCCTGACGCAAAAAGTTGTAGCCCGCCGCAACAACCATTCTTATTGCCTGTCCCTACACCAAACTATAAACCTCCATCTACAGCCGCACGCGTTGCTCCCCGGTCATTTTTTTCGGGTGCAGCAAGAATAGTAACAGCTCCTTTTTTCATATACAAGCGCGCTTTAAAATGCGCTAACCGACACTGTCCACCTGAACATCATTTTTAATGGAAATAACAATCATGCAAACTTATACAGCTATCTATAAAAACTCTTCAGGATGCGTTGGTAAGCCGCCTCTATCTGCTCTTTGGCATTTTGCCGCAGGTTGGTTTCATGAGCCTGATAGTGATTTCGTTCCTAAAGCTTATGATAGCGATCCAAACCTCGATCAAAAAATGAGTAAACATTGGGATGAATGCTACCCAGAAAAAATAGGCGCTTGGGTAGAAAATGGCAAAAAAGATGAAAAAACCATCAACTTATTAGAGCCCTTATCCGCGATACGATTGGCTCATTTTATAGATCACTTTGATGGTTACGGTAATGATTTGGCTCTCGCTTTTAAACAAGCAACAAAGCAAGAGATTGAAGATGTTTTGGCAACCCATCCTGATAGCGATAAAATCAGAATAGGAACAGATGAAGGTACGACAGGGATCGATATAGAGCGCAATGTTTTAGAGGGGGCTAAACGTTATTTAGAATCACTTACTCCTCCAGCGCTTCCTTGACCTTGGTCGCTAGCTGTTTAAGGGTAAAAGGCTTCGGAATGAAAGACACGCCTTCATCCATATGGTCTTTTAACTTATCTTCGGTGTAACCCGACATAAAAATTATTTTGAGCGTCGGGTTATCTTCACGCATTTTTTTAGCCAATGTTGGGCCGTCCATATCGGGCATCATCACATCGGTGATAAGCAAATCGATGTCTTTATTATCTTGACTATCCATCAACGCAATTGCGGCATTGCCATGTTCTGCCGCGAGAACTTCATAGCCTTTATTGACCAATGCCCGCGTGCTGAAAGTTCGCACGGCGTCTTCATCTTCAACAAGAAGCAAACGGGCTGTTCCTGTTAAATCTTTCGTGGCGTCTTCTATTTCGACCACTTCATCTTTTGATTCCGCGGCGACTTCTTCTTCGCTTAAACGGGGGAGGTAAATTGTAAAGGTCGTCCCTTTCCCCACTTTACTATTAATATCCAAAAAGCCGCCCGTTTGGCGGATAATACCATAGACCGTCGCAAGGCCAAGCCCCGTGCCCTGCCCCACATCCTTGGTCGTAAAGAACGGCTCGATAATGCGTAAAAGGTTTTCTTTTGAAATGCCGCAACCAGAATCTTTGATTCGAATTGTTACCCATTGACCTGCTGGCATTTTATCATCGCCGCACATGATTGATTTATCATTGTCAAAATTGGCTGTTTCAATCTTAAGATAACCGCCATCTTCCATCGCATCACGTGCATTGACCGCCATGTTAATTAAGACTTGCTCCATTTGGCCTGTATCTACCTTGACCATGCCAAGGTCCGCACCGTGCAGGAGCTCTAGCTCAATATTTGCACCAATAAGGCGGCGTAAAAGATGTGATACTTCGGTGAGGATTTCCGCGATATCATTAATTTGCGGACGCAATGTTTGCTGACGTGAAAACGCCAAAAGCTGCCCGACCAAATTAGCAGCACGATTCGAATTTTGTTTGATCTGCATAATATCACCAAATGATGGATCACCTGGCTTATGACGAAGCAATAGTAGGTCACAAAAACCAATCATCGCTGTCAATAAATTGTTAAAGTCATGGGCAATTCCGCCCGCTAATTGCCCAATCGCCTGCATTTTTTGTGACTGCACAAATTGCACCTCAAGATTTTTTTGCTCTGTTAAATCAATAAGATGTAGAACGATATTATCCCCATCTTTAAAGCGTCGCGCATGCATTTGCGCCGTGATACGTACATTGTTGCTTGCCGTTAGACCAATCTCCATTGGGGTGGCCATCTTGCGGCCTTTTTCAATTTTACCAACCGCATTTTCAACACGCGTCTTATCATCATCAATAATAAAATCGCTAAAATTTCGTCCTTCAATTTCTTTAACATTACAGCGCAACATCAATGAAAAAGCCGCATTACAATCTTTCACATCGCCTTCAGGGCTAACGAGTGCGACAGCCACAGGCGCTTCTTCAAAGAATCTCTGAAAGCGATCTTCGGAAGCTTTTAACGCTTTACGCATTTCTTTTTCAGACGTTAAATCATGCACAACACCACGTGTTCTAACGCGACCACGATCTTCACGCACTACGGCTTGATTGACACTTGCCAAAAAAGTTCTTCCGCCAGGGCCTTTCATAATGATTTCGGCCACTTGACGCGCACCACCTTTTTCAATGATATCATAAGGTGCGGCATCCAACGGTGGTTCTTCTAAGTAAGTATGCAAACACCCCGTACTCAGCAGCGTTTGGATATCATCCCCCAACCAACGCGCCAAGGTCGCATTCACAAACAAAAAGCGCCCCATTTCATCCACGGAGAAAAAACCAACAGGCGCGTTATCGGTAAAATCAATTAGCTTTTCACGCTCTTCGCGCACAGAGCGATCAACTTCGCGTTGCTTTGTGACATCGTCAATCCGCCAATGCACATAGCCCGACCAACCCGCCACAGGTTGCGCTGTGACCAAAAACCATTGTTCTTGCCCTACTTTACCTGATTGTAATTCAATAGAATCTGTTAAACCGCGCCGCGCTTGATCGGCAATGGTTTGAAATAAATTATACGTGTCCGTGTTACCAACAAAAAGTTGTTCCAGCGCCTCTAACCCCGGCGCGCCAAAATCTTTACAAATAGCTTCAAAGCGTTGATTGGCATAAACAGCATTATCAACACTGTCTGTAATCATGCGACCGCCACGGCTTCCCTCAAGGACTTCACGAATGAGGCGTCGTTCTTTTTCTTGGGATTTAAAAGAATGAAAATAACGCTGCGCCCAGAAAGTCAAAATACTGGCAATAATGAAGAGCAACCCTGCCACAACTGCTGTTGTCATATCGACATCTAACAAGACCGCCAAAACAACACAACCAACAACATATAATGTCGTGAGCCCCATTGTCACAAAGGCATTGCGCATAATCGAATTATCGAAGTCTTGCGGTTCTTCGCTACGGCGTTTTTGTTGTTCAATAAAGTCTGAATGATCCAAGGGCATGACGCATTACAATGCCATAAATTAAGAAAAAAAGCGCCTAAAAATATTTAATTAACCAGCAAGGCGCTTATAAAAGGCCTATCGTACCTGATAGCCTTTTACTTATTCTGGCTGTAATCGGGATTTCAATTGGAAGACATAAGAAATTACTTCAGCAACCGCCTTATAATGTTCCTCAGGGATCATTTGATCCACCTCAACCGTGTCATAAAGAGCGCGCGCTAAAGGCTTGTTTTCATATAAAGGAATATCGTTTTCTTTTGCGGCTTCTCTTATACGCATGGCCAAATCATCAACCCCTTTGGCGATTAAAATAGGGGCATCCATTTCTTCTGGTTTATATTTTAACGCGAGGGAATAATGCGTGGGGTTTGTAATAATCACATCCGCTTCGGGCACAGCTTGCATCATACGAACACGGGCTTTTTCTTGCCGCAACTGTCGCAATTTTGCCCGCACATGCGGGTCACCTTCCGTTTGTTTATATTCGTCTTTTAATTCCTGCTTGGACATCATCATTTTTTTATGATGCTCATATCGTTGATAGACAAGATCAGCAACAGCAACGACCAGTAACACAACCAAAATACCAGACATCAGCCTTAAGACCAGAATTTGTAATTCTTCCATCATGACCGCTACTGGCAGCCCAACCATGTGATCGACCGACGCATAAAACGGATAGAGCAAAATGACGCCAATAACACCAATAATGCCAATCTTTAAAATTCCTTTCACAAACTCCATGATCGAGCGCAAAGAAAATAAACGCTTAAATCCCGCCATCGGGGAAATTTTAGAAATATCAGGCTTAATTGTATGGGGAGCTATTAGCGGCCCAATTTGAACAAACGGCCCTAAAAATGCGGCAATCACTAAAATAATTAATGGTAGCGTCAAAATGCCCATGACCTCCCAGAAACTATCCCCCAAAATAAAACCCATCCCCCCTGGCACAGAGGGCATAAGATGTGCTTTTTCAATATAGGCCTGCATATGGTTTTTAAGGGCGGTCAAACTATGAGGGCCAATTGCCAATACAACAATTGTTCCCGTGAACAACATGACCCAATTATTCACTTCACGCGACAGCGCTACCTGCCCCTTCTTCCGACTTTCCTCCAGCTTTTTGGGGGTCGGTTCTTCGGTCTTTTCGGAATCGTCTTGGCCGCCATCACTCATATTATGAGTTTATCATAAAGTCATGAATTTCCCCAGAGCATCCTTGTATACAGGCAATTTAGTAAATTAATCTAAATTTATCCTGCCGACGTTAAAAAGAAGACCATGGCTTCTTCAAATTTTGTCAACCAGAACAACATCGCAGACGATAAAATCAGCCCCATCGTCAAAAGTGACAACATAATTTGTACAGGCAGGGCTAAAATAAACACCTGTACTTGTGGCATGAGACGCGAGAGCACCCCCATACCAATATAGAGCAACGTTGCAACAATCACGAACGGGATAGCAATTTGAAAACCGATTAAAAATGCACTTGAAAATGCGCCAATAACCATTTGAGCCATACTACCAGAATCTGGCACTTCGCCGATGGGAAACATATTATAGCTATCGACCAAACCATAGATAAGCATGTGATGCATATTGGTCGCAAACAACAAAACAACAGCCGTCATAGATAAAAACGCCCCAGCGATTGAGCCTTGCGACGAGGAAGCAGGATTAAAAACTTGGGCATTCGCCAAACCTGATGTCATCGAAATAACCATCCCAGCTGTATCGAGTGCAGCCATAAAAATTCGTGCGATGGTGCCAATAAACAAACCAACAACAAATTCCATGACAATCAATGTAAATAAGACAGGCACAGACGGAATTGGCGACGGCATATAATTTTGTACAATGGGCGTTAACACAAAAGCAAAAGCGAGCGAAAAAAGTAGGCGTATATTTGTTGGAACAAAGCTATCGCCAATACCCGGCATAATCATCATAGCTGTGCCAAGTCGTACAAAGATCAGCATAAAAGCAAAAACGCCCGTTACCAAAAATTCTTCAATCGATTGCATGGGTTAATTTTTTCTTTTTGTCATGACGAAAGAACATAAAGAACACGGCAATATAATTTTTATTACGCGCCTATTAAATTGCTTCGTCATTTTATTCCTCACAATGACAAGATATTTAATTACCCAACCCAATAATGCGGTCGGCAATGCGCTCCATAAAGCTAATCATCACGGCGGCAAAGCCTGGAAGAAAAACAAAAATTGCCAAGAAAATTGCCAAAATTTTGGGCACGAAAACCAATGTAATTTCTTGCACTTGAGTTAAAGCCTGAACCAGCGCAATAGCAACACCAACAACAAGCCCCACTAACATAACAGGCATGCCGATTTGGATCACGATCATGATCGCTTCCCGCGCAATATCGATAATTTCATTCTGGTTCATGGAAACAGTTTACAGGCGCAAGGCTATAGTGACAAGAACCTTATATATTAGTCATTTCGCATTGCGCCCTATCAATTATTGTTGATAGATAATATAGGGTTTAGTGGCAACAATGGTAAGAAAGCTTTTCTTCTGCAATTTAGATTATGCCAATAAATTTAAAGTGAAGTGTAATGAAGTTCTTTTAATGAAAGCAATGTGTTTATTAAACGGGCATCCGCATGATTTCTTGATAAGCACCTACAAGGCGGTCACGCATGGCGACCACGGTTTGAAGGGTTACTTCTGACGCCGTAATAGCTTGCACGACTTCAGGCAAAGATGCTTCGCCACTAACCGCGCGGGCAGAGGCCGCTTCACCAGCACGTAGCGTATTGATTGATTTAATCGCCGCATTTTTTACGATATCGGCAAAAGAATCCCCTTTTGGTGCGCCCAATCCTGGGGCATCAATTGTCTTGCCTGATTTAGCATAGGCATTGGCAGCAGCAGCGGGATTCGTAAGATGGTCAATCATGTTATTTCCTATTGTGTATCTTTTATCATATCACAATTTTGGTTAAATTAGTCTTATTTTTTTAACGAAGCATATCAATCGTGCGGAACATCATTGTCCGTGATTGCTCAATCATTCCTAAATTGGCTTCGTAACTTCTTTGCGCTTCACGCATATCATTTAGTTCAATTAACATATTCACGTTCGGCATTTTTACATATCCCGCAGCATCCGCCCCAGGATGATCGGGCATAAATTTTAACGGGAAATCTTCGCGGCGATCATCTGTAATATTTTCTACTTTTACTTTACGAATACCGTCTTCACGGTCTAACTCGTTCTTGAAAGTAATAACTTTCCGCGAATAAGGTTCCGAGTCCGCTGTGAGCGCTGCTGTACCAGCGTTGGCAATATTTTCCGAAATTACGCGTGTCCGCTCGCCTTGTGCGCGCATTCCCATTGCAGAAATCATTAGTGCGTCTTGCATATCAGCCATTTTAATCTCCCTTACTTATTCTTTGTTTATCTCTATCTATCTACCATTACCGAGCGCGGTTTGGATCAATCCAATATTTTTGCGCATCAGGTTTGTCATTAAGTTGTAATCCATTGTCGTTTCAGTCGCTTTGATCATTTGTTCTTCAATAATCACCGCATTGTCACCTGGTGCGACCTCATATGTGATGCGTGATTTTCTGCTATCTGCTGTATCCAAATTGCCGCCAGGTGTCATATGCCCTTGCGTTGTACGATCCATGCGCACTTTTTTAGAGCCCGTAACATCTTGTAAAACCGCACCAAAATCTACGTCGGTTAAATCACGCGGGCGATATTCTGGCGTATCAGCATTTGCGATATTCTGCGCCAAAACACCTTGACGTGTGCTCAGATAGTTCATCTTTGCGCCCATTGCTTGAAATAATCCGATTTCTTTAATGTCCATAATTAACCTCTGTTTTAAAATTACAGTTCTAACATTGCAGAAACCGTGCCAAACTTGGCTCATGAGCGATAAATTCGATGATGGCTATAAAAAAGGCGGCGAAATAGATAGGGATGAGCTGCTAAAGCCTTTAAATATAACGGAAAAACCAGATCGACTGACAGCCGTTGCCCTCACCGATGGCGGCGAGGATGGCAGTTTACCCGTCATTGCCGCCGCAGGAAGGGGAAAAATTGCCGAGCAAATCTTGCAATTAGCCTATGAAAATGACATCAAAGTCCGCACAGACGCCGATTTAGTAGAAATTTTGGCTAAAATTGAGCTAGAAAGTCCGATTCCTTCCGAAGCTTTTATGGCTGTCGCCGAAGTTCTGTCTTATGTCTATCGCGCCAATGGAGAGCCAAACCCATTTGATGCCATCCTAAAAGATGCTATGAATGACTCAGTCAATGACGGGCATAATAACAAGGACTTAACCAATGAGTAATGCGCAAGATATTTCCGCCCGCCTTCAAGAATTAAGTGATTTCATCGAATCCGCCCATAACAGCCTGAGTGATGGTGAAGTCGTAAATCTATCCCATTTGGATGGTGAGATAGAAAAACTATGCGAAGCCACCCTGCGCCTTCCCCCTGCCGATGCCACCCAAGTACAACCCGTCATGGCTGACATGATTTCTAAGCTCGAAGCATTGGGCTTGGCTTTACAAGAATTTCAAAATGGTTTGACATCCCAACAGCAGGGGCTTGAATAATGGAGCCATCCGATTACTTAAAATTTTTCTTTGCGATGATTTTTGTTCTATCGTTAATGGGGGGCTTGGCCTTTGTGCTAAAACGCCTTGGTTTTACGCATGGCGGTCTGACCACGACAAAAAACAAACGTTTAAAAATTCTTGAGGTACTGCCACTTGATGCCCGCCGCAAAGCCATGATTATACAACGCGATGACACACAACATCTTGTGCTTTTGAGCGCTTCGGGTGAAACTGTCATTGAAACAAATATAAAAGAGCCAAAGAGTGAAACGCCAAAAACGAATGACTAAAAAAATAAAATCGACAGAAATAAAACCAACACCATTTTTCAGCAAAAATATGAAACGTTTTATCGCGTTTAATTTGCTTATCACCACCATCTGTGGCGCGCTCTTATTCGCCCTCACAACCAACCCTGCATTAGCACAAGCAGTATCGATTGATTTAGGTCCCGGCGAAGGCGGCACAGTGACGGGCCGCGTAATTCAATTGGTTGGAATTCTCACGGTGCTATCACTCGCGCCATCTATCTTGATTATGATGACATCCTTCACACGCATTATTGTTGTGTTGTCATTCCTTAGAACCGCGATTGGTATTCAACAAACACCGCCCAATACCGTGATGGTATCACTTGCGTTGTTCCTCACATTTTTCATCATGGCGCCAACTTTCACCAAAGCATATGACCAAGCGTTGAAGCCGTTAATGAATGAAGAAATAGACGAAGTCGAAGCTTTCGAGCGTGGGATTGAACCGTTTAAAGAATTTATGCTTAACCATGTCCGCACAAAAGATGTCGAGCTTTTCACAGAGTTAAGCAATAGCGGCCCTTATGCTGAGCCAATGGATATTCCGATACAAGTCCTCGTGCCCTCTTTTATGATATCGGAATTACGCCGTGCTTTTGAAATTGGCTTTATGCTCTTCTTACCGTTTTTGATTATTGATATGGTCACAGCCTCCATCCTAATGTCGATGGGTATGATGATGCTACCACCCGTGATGATCTCCCTGCCATTTAAGATTATTTTCTTCGTGCTCGTCGATGGCTGGTATCTTATCTCTGGCTCACTCATCCAAAGCTTCGGCCCTACGGGGCCCGCCGCTGCCGTAGCAGGCACTGGTTAGTTTATCTTACGGTAGCTCTCAAGAAAATCACCAAATAAATCAACTTCGGAAATTAACGATCCCACCGTTGAGCGATCAGACAGCATTCCAAGCTTACGCGGCCGTGACACAAGATCAAATAATTTTCCCTTATCACTTTGTGTCATCAAGTCCCCATATTCCGCCCGCAGGCTATCCAACGCGGAGCGACTACCAGATAAATTCAAGGCAATCGCACGGTTTAAAATTAACGTTGTTTGATAGTCATTCGGTGGGCGTGTTTTTGAAATAGATTCTAATGCAATTAATTGATTAAACGCCTTGGCGGCTTCACTCCAAACAGATCCATTCCAAGCTATGTCCGCACGTAAACGCAACACATCTTGGTTATTCCCCATATCTTTTAACAGTGCCAAAGCTTGATCCGCTTGCCCAGATTTTGATAAAGCGCGCGCGCGTAGCAATCTTATTTGACGCCGCTCACCAGCACGACCGCCGGTAATTTGTTTCGACGCCATATCCAATGCACGCAAGGCGTCTTGCGGCTTACCATCCAGCAAACGAATTGCCGCCAAGCGTATGCCAACATTAACCGCCTGCCCCCCCGTTAAGCGATGTTCCATTTGATGATCTAACAAATCTGCCGCGCGCCCTAAAAGATCAACATCGACCAAACGCTCTGCCAATTCTTGAACAAAAACATCGCCCTCCTGCCCTGCAGGTGTCAGCTCTTTAAATTCATCATAGATACTAACCGCGTCCAACGCCGAAATATTTTTAAGCTTCCCTTCAGTAAAAAGAGATTCAAATGTTTGCGTCATATAAGAGGTCACTTCCTCCGTAATTTTTGAATCAGGGGACATCGAAACAGCATTACGCAACGTCGAAAGCCCTTTCAGGTAATCACCGTTATCAATATAGACTTCACCAAGGCGCAAGTTAATTAAACTCTCTAGCTCGTCTCCACGCCACGCATAACGCAGACCTTCCAAACGATCAATCGCTTTTTCTTTGGTAATTTTACGCCGTTCTAGTTGCAATCGGGTAGCAGATAAAGCCGCTTTTGCGCGGTAATAATCATCGCGCCCATCTAATAATGGTTTCCAATTATCCATTGCTTTGTCAGCATTTCCTTTTTGCCGCTCTAACTCTCCATTCAAATATTTCCAAGCAGATTGGTTGCCATTGGACATGTCTTGAAAAGCAGGTTGCAGCAGTTCTAAAAACTCTTCTGCTTTTTCTGCCTTTGCGCCCCTTAAAGATACTTCGGTTAGTTTTAACGCCAACGGAATTTGCAACTGCACCGGATATTGCGAGAGCAAATCATTATCCGCAGGCATCGTTTCCGCGGCTTGACGCCAATCCTCTAACCCCGCTAAAGCTGCGGAGCGCCAATAATTAATCTCTCCTACTTTTTCTAATTTAGGAGAAGAAAGCAGTTCAATGGCTTCATCATATTTTGCTGCTAAAGTCGCGGCAGCCCCTTGTAGCGCAATAAATTCAGCATCTTCATCAATCCCAGGCAACTCCTGCGCCGCAACACGCAATAGCCCCAAAGCTTCTTGGCCGCGATCATTGGCAATATTTAATTTCGCTAATGTAATCAAATCTTCCACCTTTGCCGCGCCCAACTTAGTGCCCACATCACGCATAATAATACGGCGGTTTCGCTCTAGCGCATTTGTGCCCCCCATTTCCCAACGCCTGAAATCAAAAATTTTTGATAAACGTTCCGTTTTTTCTTCTTCCGTAAAAAATTGATTTTCTTTTTGCACATCATCTTTTAATTCAACCGCGGCAATATCACGCGATGACGAGATAGCTAACCCCAAAGGTTTAGAGATAAAAACACCTTCTTCATTTCGTGTTGTTTCAATATTATCCGCCAAGGGCACAAAGGCCACACCGATAGTTGACGGCAGAACTTCTAAATCCACATATTGACGGCGTGGGCCTGCATATTCCGTCGCATCTTCTACCATTACGACTTTAATTTCATCGCCAATAAGTGGGTCATTCACGGTCGCTACTTGCAATGGCTTCTTTAACGGCCAAAACAATTCACTATTGATGACCTTCGGTCTGATAGGTTTTGTTTGACGCGGATTTGGCGTTGCAATAATACGCCAGAGCAACCCGCCACCCTCACCATAAAAATAATACCCCCTTGGTTTTGCCATGCGGTAGGCTGTCGCATTCTTTAATTGAATTTTTTCAAACTTAGGAAAATTTTTCTTATCTGGCCCCGAAATAACAGGATCAGTTTTAAGATCCGCCCGATTAAACACCATCCATAAAAACCCCGCGCGTTCAAAAACGGCAGCACCAAAATTTTTGGTTGATGTTAGGGTAATGACATGGGGCGCCTGCCCCGCAACAGGCGCGTAATTCAAATCTTGCAAAGGCTCTTTAAGTTCCGCACGGACTTGGGAATTATTTTTTGCCAAAGCGGCGATATCTTTTACAGCTTGTTTGGCTGTCTCCGTCGCTTTATTCTTTGATGTATCAATTGATGTGTTTTGAGCCGCTTTGCGGGAAGGTTCTCCTGCGGCATTATAAACATCTATAATAATTTTTTTACCAATCTTAAAATGTCGAAAGTTACTTTTTTCTGAGATAGCAACAGACAATGCCAAAGGCGCCCCTGCTTTTGATGTAACATCAACTGTGCCAATATTCTTTAATTTCTCTTGATTAACAGCCGACACACTCGCGGCGCTTTGGGCATTAAATTCAATGTTTAACGCACCACCATTTTTTGTCACTTTATAAGTAGGAGCTTTATCCCAATCAAAAACAAGACGCGAATAATCAGCGTGCGTTCCCGCGCGAATATCAACTTTGCTTTGTGCATAGCTTTTCTGTGGCACGACCACAAGGGCAATAAGCATTAGAATGTTGAAAATAAATGAAAATTTCATATTCAAATTTTGCCATAGACAAAATTAAAGAACAAGCAATGCCAATGATTTCAATCAAGTTTTGCCCCGTTAAAATGCTCAAAGGGCTGAAATAATTTAAAAGCGAGAAGGAAGCCCCAAATCAAATAATTTAAGTCGGCGTCCGTCATCTTCCATAACCACAATATCCACCCGCCGTGATAAAGCGCTCCGCTCATCCGCAGGAATACTGTTAGAAATATCACCATAACGTCCACTCGCCTGACCGCGAACGGTAATAGGTTTATTATAGCCAACACGCTCTAACAAGGCAGCCACATTTGTTGCCCGTGCTAGTGACAATTCCCAATTGGAAGAAAACTCTCCCCCCCGAACAGGACGGGGATCAGTATGCCCAACAATTTCAATTCGATTCTTAATGCGGCCTAATGTTCCTGCTAAGGCAAACAAAGCTTTATTTGCCTCTCCCTTAATTTCTGCATCGCCGACATCAAAAATTAAATCGGCGGGCAGAGCGATGATCAGGCTTTTATCGGCGGCCATAACACGAACAATCCCTAAATCGGGTTGCTCTTCCGTTATATTTGAAATAATAGCTTTGAGATATTTTAAATCTAACGCCCGTGAAAAATTAATCTTATTAATGTTAATGGCATCTTGGTCGCTTCGGTTTAATGGCTTTCCTTGGGCGACTTTAAAATTTTCTTGAATGTTATTTTTAATACGCTCCCAATCTTCTTTGTCTGGGCTGGACATAGAAAATAGCAGGACAAAAAATGTCAGCATCAGCGCCATAACATCCGTAAAAGATATTAGCCACATCGAGGAGCCTTGCCCCTGTTGATCACCTGCGCGGCGGTTAAAGCGACGCGGTGCAGAGGATGTTGGCGCATCTTCTGTTTCTTCATCATTTGAAGTCGCCTTATATGAATCTATTTTGTCATTCATGTTTGAGAACTATTATTTTGTATATTATTTGCGCCTGAGTTTTCTTCTAATGTTTCCTCTTCATTAACAGGGGAAAAAGGCACATATTTTCTAAAAACTAAAGTTACAATATCTGTATTACCTTTTTGAATACCTATATTGATAAGCTTTTGCGGTAGGCCACGTTTTTCTAAATGTTGCGCAAGCTCTCCGCCCATATCAATTATTTTCTTTACTTGGTTTGGCGTTTGATTTTGCATTCTTGCAGGATTGTTTTCTGACTGAAATAAAATTTCCATTCTTGTGGTGGCACCATAAATTTCCTTACGCATAATAGAAACAAGCGTTGGCAAAAATGCATTTTCCCGTATCGCACGGCGTGTTGGGTAACGCGTTAAATCTTTTTGCCCCACGGCCATGACAGCGCGTGTAAATTCCTCTAATGGCACTTCCACCATCATCACACCCATGCTGTTGCTGCGTGTGACTTCAAACGAGGCAATCTGGGCATCAAATAAAGCTTCTAAACGATCAAACGAATCCCCTTTATTCACAGATTTGCTGTCGTCGGGCGCATCCGAAGATAAACGCTCCTTTATATTTGCATCCCGATTAAAGGCCATCGCCACACTTTCACGCACGGCGACAGTTTTTACCTCCTCATAAGATGAAATTGCGTTTAAGACAATAAAAAAGGCTAAAAGCATTATGAACAAAGACAAGTTCATCATCTGCGCGGTATCAGAAGATTCATTACCCGTTTGGATTTTGCGGCGACGGCGGCGAATGAGCATAGGAATAGGCTTTATTTAAAATAGGCACTCAAAAAAAGAAATGTTAATTAAGCGCTCTGTGACAGTTTTGGTTTAAGAGTTTAAATCTTCCTCGACGTTTGGTAATGATTTTTGTTCCATCAACATAATCGTTAGCGAACGCGCACGAGCGGGATCCATAGATGCCAAAATTGGCGCTGATTTACGCTCTGACATTCTTGACACAACATTCAATAAAACATCCATATCCAATGTGTTAAAAATTCTGGCGGCATCTTTAGGTTTCATACCTTCATATATTTTCACCAAACTTGTTGTTCGCTTTTTTTCTTCTTCGGTTTGCTCTTTCAAAAGATCCTGAATTTCAGAACGGAGTGAGACCAACTCATCATACTTTTGGGTGATTTCCTGCTCTGCTGCTTTTAATAAAGCTTCTCGCACGGATAATTCTCTCTCTCTCACCTCAAGTGCTTTTCGGCGTTTGGTTAAATCCTGAAATAATTCCATCCGCACTTCAGAAAACTCAAAATCTGTATCCGAAGAATCGCGCCATTCTGGACTTTGCGGGTCATTTTCTAAATCAGCAACATTCTTGCTTGTCTCTGAATTCATTGTGGGCGGCGGCGGAAGTGACAATTGATCAACATTTTCAGCCTGTATTGGCTGTTGCTGCGTTGCAGCTGTTTGATCCGTTGTTTGCGCATTAGCCGAGCCTGATATGTCCGAAACGCCTGTAACAAAATCACCGAAACGTACGCCAAAAGACAGTGCCGCAACCAAAATTAATAACGGCATAATTTTCAAATTATTCAGCCAACTCATGAAGTTTCCCTGATGCGACGCTTACGTTGCAAGGCCTCATATAATTCTTTTTCTGCTGTACTTTTCAAATCATTCCCCAGCCCAGCGTTATTATTAGAAGGGGGACTAAGATCTCTTTCCTCATGGTGATGATGATCTCGATCAGATATTGAGAAGCTTCGCGCCTTGTCCTTTGTTTCAACACCAACATGCTGATGATATTCTTCCCCACGATAAGTGCCATCTTCCAAAGCGGAAAAATCACGCTCATCATCTTCGGCCATTTCATTGTCTAATTCAGCGAGATCATCCGCATCAAAATCATCTATTTCAAAAATCTCTTCCTCAATATCACGCTTTGCTTTAACCGCTAGGGGCTTTAGATCATCACGGATGATTTTTTGGTGACCAATGCCGCCAGACTTCTCCATTAAATTAACGAGTTCTCTGTTACGATCCGCCAATTTTTCTAAGCGCTCCGCCAAACCGTCACCCGTTTCATTCATGATGCGAAGCTCATCGGATAAAAAGCGCGCTTCGCCAACAATTTCGCGAATTTCTTTTTCTGTTTCCGCCGCATGGCTTTTCATTGTCTCAATCGCTTGCTCTGACTTTGTGATTGTTATGGTCAAGTCCCGAATAAGAGTCTGCATGCCGTTACGGCTTTCCCGAAAAGTTTTCAAGAAAATTGACAGACGTGCCGCATAAAAAATTGTGACTCCCAAGAAAACGAGGATCAACCCGTCTAACAGCAATGAAATATCGTAGCTCATTTATTTATACCCGCTTTAATCCTCATCATCTTCGTGCTTTTGAACATATTTATCAATCTGCACGGCAATCTTCCCTTGTTTTTGGCCAACAGGCCCGCGGAACATAGGCACATTGCCACATCTTAATTCCAGCTCATCATCGACAAAGGTGTTAAACATCACTTGCGTGCCAATCTTCCAATTTAGCAATTCGTCTAACAACAACGTTTTTTCGCCAAGCACGGCCTGAAGCTGAACATCGGTTTGATGTAATTCTTGTGTAAGGTGATTTTCCCAAATGGAGTCACGACCAAATTTTTCCCCCATAAACATCTGTAATAAAAGCTCACGAATAGGCTCTAAAGTTGCATAAGGTATAATCACTTCGACGCGTCCGCCACGGTCACCCATATCAATGCGTAAACGCGCTAAAACACAAGCATTTCCCGCTTGGGTAATCGTCGAAAAGCGAGGATTGGTTTCAATACGGTCAAGATTAAAGCTCACAGGGGATAAGGGATCAAACGCAGATGATAAATCACTCAACGTAACCTGCACCATACGTTCAACAAGCTTGGTTTCAATGGTGGTGTATGGTCGTCCCTCAATACGAATAGCGGGCGTTCCTTTTCGCCCGCCCAACAACACATCAACAACAGAATAAATCAGCGCGCTATCAGTAACAATTAACCCCTGATTATCCCATTCTTCTGCCTTAAACACCGATAACATAGCCGGAAGCGGTATGGAGTTCATGTAATCGCCAAAGCGAACCGTTGATACTTGGTCGAGTGATACTTCAACATTATCGGAGGTGAGGTTTCTTAAAGATGTCGACATCAAGCGCACAAGACGATCAAAAACAATATCGAGCATCGGAAGGCGTTCATAATTGACCATCGCCGAATTAATCAACGCCATGACACCAGAATCACTACTGCCATCATCCATGTCATCATCAAATCCCAAAAGGGAGTCAATTTCATCCTGATTCAGAATACGTGAATCTTCGTCTTCAGATACGTTGCCATCATCAAGCGCTTCAGACATTTCTGCCACTGATGCGTCTGCTTGGTCTTCCAATTCTTCTGTACTTGTATCGCTCATAAATCTCTGTTCTTTGTTATAGCGTTACGCAAATAATGTGCCGAAAATCATAAATAAGGCTCTATTTGTTCAAAACACACCCTAGTATAGCATAAAATAAGGCATTTTTATTACGTCTGTTATTGAATAAGTATCTCCTGAAACAATACATCTTGGACTTCTACGGGGTATGCCGCGGCATTCACACGCGACAAAAGCTCCATTTGAAGACGGTAGATACCTGCAGACCCCCGCAAATCGCGCACTCTAAGCTCTCGTAGATAAGTTTGAAACTGATCAACGACCCTTGGCATGACCTGCTCAATCTTGGCTTTATCTTCTTCGCTCCCCAGTTCTAATTGGACACTCAGGCGTAAATAGCGTGGTTGTCCGCCACTGCTGCTCAAATTAACAATCATATCGGGTATCTTTAAGAATGACGCATTAAGGTTCTCTTCGCCTTCTTTTGATTTGTCTGCCATCTCCGTTGCGGCTTCTTCTTTCCCTAAAAGGCCATCTAGCGCGCCTGTAAAATAAGCCCCTGCTCCCCCTGCAATAAGCAAAAGCGGCAAGCCAATTAAGAGGATCATTTTTTTTAGACCGCCACCGCCGCCTTCATCATCTAAATCATCCTCATCCAATGAGGCATTGACTACTTCGTTATTTGTATCTGACATGGGTAAGGCCTTAAAATCTAACGTAAAATTGATAAGAATCTTTTTCTAATTGTATAAAGCTCTCACACTTCTGACCAGCCTCATATAGTAAAAGCCCACAAATTACATTGCGCGTAGCATTATTCGTTGAGACAAGATTTTCGCTCGTAAAAACTTTTATCGGTAATTCTTGCCTGTGGAAAACGGTAAAGAGACGGTTTTGGCCCTATCCACCACCGTTCAGTCGCCCCCTCTTAAACACTTTAATCATTTAATTTCAATTACTTACGACTTTGGCACAGCAAATGCATTGTGTTAACCGAAGAATTACAACGAAAGAGTTTAAAATGGAAAATAGTGTTTATATCGGTTTATCTAAGCAGGTTGTGCTTGAAGAAAACATGAATATCATCGCCAACAACGTCGCAAACATTAATACGCCAGGCTATCGCGGCCAGAACATGATCTTTACGGAATTCATCGAAGACCCCCGCCATATGAAAGAAGATATTGCGATGGTTTTGGATTATGGCCAATATCAAAAAACTGATCCTGGAGCCATTAAAGTCACAGAAAATCCGCTTGATATCGCTTTGATTGGAAATGGCTTTTTAGGCATACAAACACCAAACGGTGTTCAGTACACACGCGCTGGCAATTTGACTGTCGATTCTGAAGGCACATTAAGAAATGCCCTTGGTATGGCAGTTGCCGATGATGCAGGTGGCGACATTACAATCCCAAGAGATGCGCAAGAGATTAGAATTGATAAAAAAGGCGTTATCTCCACAGAAAACGGACAAATTTCACAATTAATGATTGTCGAATTTGATAATGACCAAGAATTAAACCCTGCGGGCAATGGTCTGTATGAGACCACAGCCGCAGGCAGACCTTCGGAAGGAACAGCTGTTCTTCAAGGTAAGCTTGAGGGCTCAAATGTTCAGGCCGTGGTCGAGATGACAAAAATGATTGCCGTTTCCCGCGAATATCAAGCGGTACAAAACATGATGCAGTCAGAACATGAAAGATTAAGAACCGCAGGCCAACGCCTAGCAAAAACACAAGCATAACAATTATTTAGAGAATTTACTCAAGAGGAGAAATTAAATCATGGTAACACGTTCATTAGATATAGGCGCAACAGGAATGCTGGCACAACAGCAGAATGTTGACGTCATTTCAAACAACATCGCCAACATGACCACCACAGGTTTTAAACGCGGGCGGGCAGAATTTCACGATTTAATTTATCAAAACAAAATTCGCCCCGGCGCAACATCATCTGATGCGAATACAACCCTTCCTAGTGGCTTACAATTTGGTCTTGGTGTAAGCCTCGGTTCTATCGTTCGCTCCCATGAGCAAGGAACGCTACAACTGACAGAAAATCAATTAGACTTGGCGATCTTGGGCGAAGGATATTTCCAGATTGAGTTACCCGATGGGGAAACCGCTTATACCCGCCAGAGTATCTATCAGCTCAATGAAAATGGTGAAATTGTCACACCGCAAGGCTACCGCCTTCAACCTGGCATGACCGTTCCTGAAGATGCTCTTGATGTCATCGTTAATGGTTCAGGTGAGGTTCTCGTAAAACTTCCCGATCAAGTGGAGTATGACAATATTGGGCAAATTGAGTTAGCGACCTTCGTAAATCCCGCGGGATTAGATGCCATAGGTGACACCATGTTTTTAGAAACCAGTGCATCAGGTGATGTACAAACAGGAAACCCAAACCAAGATGTTTTTGGTAGCATTCGCCAAGGAGCAATTGAAAATTCCAACGTGAACGTGGTTGAGGAAATCACAAACTTGATTGCCGCACAACGGGCGTATGAGATGAATTCAAATGTCATCACAACAAGCGATGAAATGCTGCAAACAATCACGCAATTAAGGTAAGTAAATAAAAGCTGCCCTCCCCGTTAGCGGGAGGGCGACTTAAAAATTAAGATTAAAATAAAGGACTAAAATAATGAAATCATTGCAACATAGAAATAACGTTACTTATAAAACCGCTTTGGTTTTAACGGGATTGTTGATCACTACGATGGCATTATTTATAGGCATTCGTTCCGCCATGGCCGCTAGCTTGAAAGATATCAGCGTTATCCATAGCGATGTTATAACAGTCGGCGATTTATTTGATAATGTCCGCAATAATGCAGATTACGTAATTGGTGCCGCGCCACAACCTGGAAAAGACATGACATTAAATGCGCGCACGCTCTATCGCATTGCCAGCGCGCTTGACCTTAACTGGCGTCCAGCAACCGCAGGCGACCAGATCACTATTCGCCGTGAAGCCAACATCGTCTCCTATGACATGATTAGCGATAGCCTAAGAGAAGCGTTAAAAAACAAAGGCGTAGACACGAATTTTAATGTTGAACTCAATAACGGTAAGCCATCCATCGTGCTGCCCAAAAATATGCCAGAAAGCGTTGAAGTGGCGTCGTTAAAATACAACCCACAGCGTGATTATTTTCAGGCAGATTTGGTCGCCCCTTCTATCGATAATCCGTTAAAGAAAATATCTGTTAGCGGCCAAGTAAAACGCCTCGTTCGTGTGCCAGTTTTTAACACAACACTTCAAAGCGGTGATATCATTGGCGCAAACGATATTAAAATGATTGATGTCGAAGAAAGATCATTACAACATGATGTCATCATGAAGCCAGATGATCTTATTGGTCTGACGCCGCGCCGCATTGCCTATGCGAATAAATTCATTCTTAAGGGAACGCTCGGCAGGCCTCAACTCGTCCAACGCGGTGAATCTGTTACTATCACGTTTACAGAAGGCTCTTTACAGCTCACAGCTAAAGGAAAAGCGCTTCAATCTGGGGCGAAAGGTGACATTGTCCGCGTTACAAATGCCAATAGCAGCCGCACTGTTGATGCCATCGTAAGCTCTGAAAACCAAGTAATTGCACGTTAAGAAAAAAGATAAATAAATAAGAAAATACAAGAATAGAGAAAATAGGGAGAGATGTTTAAATGAAAAAATCAAAATTACTCGCAACAATTTCAACGGTGTTATTATTAAGCGCTTGTGGCGCATCTGATAGATTAGCAAACATCGGTAAAGCGCCAGAAATGTCCCCCATTAACAACCCCGCAGAAACAGGTGGTTACACAAAAGTAGCCATGCCCATGCCAGCGGTAAAAGAAGTAAAACCAGAAAAAAACTCCCTTTGGGGTGGTGACAAACAGACCTTTTTTAAAGATCAGCGCGCCAATAATGTCGGTGATATCCTGACAGTTATGATTGATATTGATGACGAAGCAGAATTAGAAAATGAAAGCGAACGCTCTCGCTCCGCTTCCGAAGGCGTTGGCCTTAATTCGATCTTAGGGTTTGAGACAAAGCTCCTCGATATCCTGCCAGAAGGTGCAGATAATGAAAATTTAGTCGATGCTGACTCAACCTCACGTTCACGCGGAAGTGGTAGTACAGAACGCGAAGAAGAAGTCCGCATGACCCTCGCCGCAACTGTCACGCAAATTCTGCCCAACGGTAATATGGTGATACAAGGCCGCCAAGAAGTGCGCGTCAATTTCGAAAAACGTGTCCTAGAATTAGCCGGCGTTATCCGCCCGGAAGATATTTTAACGGATAATACAATATCCTATGACAAAATTGCCGAAGCCCGTATTTCATATGGCGGTAAAGGGCAAATAACAGACGTCCAACAGCCACGCTATGGCCAACAAGTTTATGATGTTTTATTCCCATTTTAACAAATGGGAAAACAAAGAGTTTCAGATATCGGCAGATCCCTTAACCCTCCCTATACCCTCGATTGCCGGTATGACGTAAGTCCTTGCGCTTGTGCGCATGACGTTTTTAAAAAGCGTCCTCGCTGAAAAAGAAATAGGTTCAGGATCAACCTAACATTTAAGAAAACCGACCTCAGGAAGAGGTCGGTTTTTTTGTCTAACCCTCATTGCACTAAGGCCAACACCCCACCGTCATTGCGAGGCCAAATTTATTTGGACGAAGCAATCCAGAAATTTATAGGATATACCCCTAGATTGCCGCGTCACTCCGTTCCTCGCAATGACAAGCAATCTTTTCTTTGTAGCAGGATCATTTAAAAGCTGCCTTTTCTCATAAGCCTCTTTAAAGCTAAAATCATAGCGCCGTCTATTGTTGCGCGTTATTTCTGTAAGCATCATCAATAATCAATTTAATTTGATCACCTCTAGGTAAGACGTGTAAAACTCTTTCTTGATAAAGACCAACATTTTCACCAAACATTAGAAAAAATGAAATCGAATCTTTAACAAATTTCTTTTTTCCAAATTAAAAAAAACTAAACACTTGTTTCAATCTTCGCGGTGAATCTTCTCATTACGCTCATGCATCTCTTGCGCTTCTAATGTCATGGTCGCAACAGGGCGGGCTTCAAGTCGGGCGATACCAATTTCATCGCCTGTTTCTTCGCAATAGCCATATTCATCTTCATCAATACGGCGAAGAGCAGAGTTGATTTTATTAATCAACTTACGTTCACGGTCACGGGTACGAAGCTCTAATGCATGGTCTGTCTCGGCTGATGCACGATCGGCAAGATCTGGCTTTTGTAATTCCGTTTCTTGCAAGGTATTTGCGATTGTTTCAGAAGATTCCTTGATTAATTCCTGACGCCAATCAATTAAAAGCTGGCGAAAATATTCCAACATCACAGGGTTCATGTAGCCGCCCTTATCTTTTGACGGATCATAATCTGCGGTTAAAACGGGTGTTTTCTTCGCCGCTTTTTTTGCTGTCTTTTTCGCTGTTTTTTTAGTCGCTGGCATTTCTTTTCCTGTTTATCTAATTATTGGTTTGTACCCTTTAAAGCTTTCCCAAGCCCCCTTAAAAATCGTCAAGACTATAGGGTTTTGGCGCTATACAAGCAAGCCCTAATTCACCCCTCATACATCATGCACCATATTACACATCAACTATTTTCAGGAATATTGTCCTTACAAAGCGTCTTCCATTGCTTTTCGGGCTTTCGCAATCTCAATCTGCGCCCTTAAATCAATCTCATCCAGTACAGCGGTCATCATCGGGTCATTGATATTTTCACGATGACTAGCAACAACATCCGCTAAATTAATAATTTGTCCAAGGGTCATATTTCCCGTTAAAATTCCTAAACGTAAGTGATCTAATTGGCGCAATACACTATCGCCACGCTCTTTCATCTTTTTGCGTGCTTTACGTTCTGCGGGGTCTTCTGCCCCTTGCACCGTTAAAAGAGCATCCACCTTGGCAATCGATTGCGCCGCTGCTGCACCACTTGTTTCTTGTGATGCGCCGGCAACCAAGCTCCCAAAGGCATTGTCGCCTGTATTGGTCTTTTTCCCCTTATCGGATTTACCGCTTTTTTGCGTTTTTGCGGGGCCTTCAATTTTCATCTGTGATTCCTTAATTTGTAACACATTAATATAACACAATTTTTCGAACTTTATATAGCAGGCAAATTTTTCCCTACACCGCGTCAAGAACTAACATTAAAGGCTTTTTCTGCCTGTTCCTTGACGTTCAAGCCCCTCGAAAATCAATTAAGACACTGAAAAACAATAATAATATAGCCTTCCTCACATTGGCATAGCATTCGCATAGATAAACACGAGATTACAATTTTAATTTAACTTTTATACAGCTTGGGCGGACAGCAAATGCAGGTTTTTACATCAAAAAATAAGAAACAAACCGAAAAACGGTCTCATAATCTATTAATCAGCTTAAGCTTGCTTTTAATGACAGCACTGTCATTTGTTGCCTTTAACAACCCAGCCGATGCAAAAACCACGCGCATTAAAGATATCGTTGATTTTGAAGGCGTGCGTGACAACCAACTGGTTGGATATGGCCTTGTTGTCGGCTTGAATGGCACAGGGGACTCACTCAATAACTCCCCTTTTACCGAACAAAGTCTTATTGCCATGCTAGAGCGCTTGGGTGTGAGCATCCGCGGTCAAAATTTAAATACAGGTAACGTTGCCGCTGTTATGGTCACAGCTACTCTCCCGCCTTTCACCAATCAAGGTGCAGAAATAGATGTAAGTGTTTCTGCCTTGGGTGATTCAGAGAGCCTGCAAGGCGGTACATTGCTTGTAACACCGTTAATGGGTGCGGATAGTGAAGTTTACGCCGTTGCCCAAGGTCCTGTTATTATTTCTGGTTTTTCTATCGGCGGTGATGCTGGCACAGTCACTCAAAACATCCCCACAGCGGGGCGCATCCCTGCGGGTGGTATTGTTGAACGTGAAATTGATTTCAAGTTAGAAGAGTTACAAGAAGTAAGGTTGGCACTACGCAACCCTGATTTCACAACAGCACGACGCATTTCACAAGCGATTAACGGCTTTACCTCAAACGGTGTCGCCACCGCAGAAAATTCGGCCAGCGTGGTTTTACGTCGCCCTGCAAATTACAACGGCAGCATTGTTGACCTTATTACTGACATTGAACAACTCCCTGTTCAGCCAGACCAAATTGCGCGCGTGGTAATTGACGAACGTTCAGGTGTGATCGTCATGGGCTCGGAAGTCCGTATTAGCACTGTGGCGATTGCTCAAGCAAACTTAACTGTCAAAGTGGTGGAAACACCCCAAGTATCGCAGCCAAACCCGTTTGCCGAAGGAGAAACACAAGTCGTGCCACGCACAGCCATTGACGTCAATAGTGGCCCAGACGCGAAGCTTGCTGTGGTTGAGACAGGCGTCACCTTACAAGATTTAGTCACAGGCTTAAATAGATTGGGCGTTGCCCCGCGTGATGTCATTACAATTTTACAAGGCATCAAAGCGGCAGGTGCCTTGCAAGCAGAAATAGAAACCCTTTAACAAAAAAGATCGTCATACCCACAAGCGGGAGGGCGACCAACAAAGGATAAATCGAGAAAAGAACAAAGATTATGAACTTAGACCCGAACACATCACTGGCACTTATGCAAGCAACACAAAGCGATTCCGCCGCAAAAGCAAATGCAGCCAAAGCAAGTGCGAATAAAAGCCTGTCTCAATCAGATGAAAAAATGCATGCGCAATTAGATGTCGTCGCAAAAGATTTTGAATCCATGTTTATGACAGAGATGATCAAGCCCATGTTTGAAGAAGTAAACAAACCAAACGCAATGTTTGGTGGCGGTAAGGGTGAAGAAATTTTTAACGGCTTCATGATGCAAGAATACGGCAAGCTTATCTCAGATACGGGGGGCATTGGCATTGCCGATGCAGTGAAGCAAGAACTAATCCGTATGCAAGAAACAGCAGATAACCCACGCAGTGCTGTGGGCGGAACATTATAAAATATTGGAAAAAGGGAACAAAAACCATGAAAAGTAATCAAGCAATACAAGACGCCATCAACGCGCCTGCCCCAACGGAGGAGCGCAGAAAATATAAACTGCCGCGTGATCCTAATAAAGCAACGCAAGAGATGATGAAAATCATTGATCGCTTAAAATTCTTCATGATTGAAGAAACCAAAGCCTTGAAAGATGCCGACACAGCCACATTTATGACCTTACAAGATAACAAGCTTGATGTGGCGCGCGACTATGTAGAGGCCATGCAACAAATGATGGAACGCAGTGAAGAAATTAAAAAAGCCACGCCCACGTTATTGGACCAACTTACAAAAATGCGCGAAGAATTTTCCAGCATTGCCCAAGAAAATCATGCCGCACTCGAACGTATGAAAAATGGTATGCAAAGACTGGGGGAACGCATCATGGAAACAGCACGTGAAACCGTCAAAAAAGAAAGACAAATTATCTATGGTTCTTCAGGGCATATGCAAACAGGCTTAAAAGCCACCATTGGCATTAACGAATCCGCTTAAACGTCAGAATTGATAAGCGATATAAAAATAAAAAAGAAAAGATTATAAAGGAATAAAAACATGACCGACCTTAGTTTATTTGCCTCACAGATTGTTCAAACAGGTTCAGGATCAGGCGTTTTGTCTGGCAACACTTTACTCGGTGGCTCAAGCGGGTTTGGTGCGAATGGCGATTTTTTTGCGGCTTTGCTAAATGGTTTAGATGCAGATCAAGAGCTGATTGACGGAAACAAAAATGTCGCGCCAAATAGCCTGAGCGAAGATGAAGTAAAAGAAAATAATAAGTCAGACATTGCCCTTTTACAGCTTGCCTTGCTAGGTCAAGATCCTGATAAGTCATTAGAAGAAAAACTATCTGAATTAAAAATTGAAAACCTTGAATTAGCAAAAGGCAATCGTGTTGATACATTACAAAAAATGATCGAACATTTAACGCGTGGCCTACCTTCTGACACACCAGAAGAACTTCAAGGTCAAGTTGAAGAGCTTGTATCACGCTTGTCCAAAAAACTTGATGCCTTACAATCAAGCCTTGAAGCCTTTCGGACAGGTGATTTTGGCGCAGAAGGCGCACCAATAGAGATCTTAATTGCCACGGGCATGAACCCTGCTGATTTAACACGCATTGCCGAGCGTATCGAAGAAGTTGAAGAAAAATTAGGGCGTCCTTTAACAGTTGAAGATTTAATTGCCGGCGTCGGAAATATTGTCCCCGCCCCTGGTGATGACGATCATGAATTTTCAAGAACAGACGCTTTGCAAATTATGCTTGGTCAAAATAAAACAGACGCAGAAATTCATGCAGAAGAAAAAGCGGCGAAAAAAGAAGCTCTTAAAGAACAAGCCGAAGAAGAATTTACAGGTGATCTCTATGCTGAAACAGTCGCCGCGCAAGTCAATAATGTTGTGATGAATAACAGTATTATTGCCCGCAATAAAATCATTGCAACAAGCTTAGCAACAAATGGCATCGCCACATCAAATGCCGCGCAAAGCCTTGCTGCGGCGAATGCATCGGGTACTGGCGGCATAACACAAACACCGACAGGGGAATTACCTGAAGCATTATCAAATGCAGAATTTAAAGCATTATTTGGCAGTAAAAACTCTGCAAATACAAATTTTGGTTCTGCCGCAAAGATTAATATTGGTAATTTTAGCGCCTTAAATAGCGCCCCTGTATCTAATCAAATGGGTGATCTAACATTGCCGCCTAGCTTTTCACAAGCTATGTCGTCAACAGACGCCCTTAGCGAGACATTGGGTTTTGATGTGCAAACAGGCACACCATTTAGCACCACAATGCAAGCGGCGCACGCCGTCACCGCAACCAACGTATCAGCGGGACAATCAGGGCCCGCCACACAAATGGTTTCGGCACAGATTAATAAAGCCGCCAATAACGGCAGCACTAACGGCATTACTTTACAACTTGACCCGCCAGAGCTAGGCCGCGTTGAAATTCGTTTAGAATTTGGCGCTGAAAGATCTGTGAAAGCACATCTTGTTGTTGAAAAACCAGAAACGCTCTTGATGTTACAGCGTGACGCGAATGCCTTAGATAAAGCCCTGCAAGATGCTGGCTTAGAAACAGGGAGCGATTCATTAAATTATGAAATGGCGGCCGAGGATCATGCCTTTAATCAGGATGGTAAGCACGAAAATGGTCAAACTGGCACGGAAAATGCAAAGGATAATGGTGAGGCAGAAGAGGAAATTATTGCCACAACGATGACATGGGATGTTGATCCCAATACAGGCCACGTTCACTACAGCATCTTAGCGTAAGAACGAGCGAATAAAGAAGAACAGAAAGAGAGACGATTATGGTTTCAGACGTAACATTATCAGGACAGGCACAACAAGCAGCGCAAACGCAGCAGCAATCTGTGTCCTTGGCGGAAGATTTTTCCCAGTTCTTGACACTCTTGACCACACAGTTACAAAACCAAGACCCGTTGAGCCCGCTAGATTCAAATGAATTTACCAATCAACTCGTCCAGTTCTCTCAAGTCGAGCAAGGCATTAATACAAACACAAAATTAGATGACTTATTAAGTATTCAATTAAACAGCGCCGCAACTTCTGCCCTAGGATATGTTGGCTTAGATGTCTCATATGTAAGTGCGGAAGTATCGCACCAGCAAGGTGCAGACAACACCATTCGTTACTCTTTAGCGGGGCCTGCTACGGTAGCAAATATCAACATCTTTAATGAAGAAGGCAATTTGGTCTTCTCTGCCCCTGCAGAAAAAGATGCTGGCGCACATGAATTTACTTGGGGCGGCACAGACTTTTTAAACAATGAGCTACCCGACGGCACTTATGTTGTTCGCATTGATGCGCTTGATAACGAAGAAGACCCCGTTGATGCAACGACCGTTGTTCAAGCCCGCGTTAAAGGCGTCGAACAGCAAAACGGTATTGTTTATGCCCTTGTAGGGGAACGCGCCGTGCCCATTAGCGATATCTTAAGCGCGGTTGAGCCGCCCGTCGAAGACGGAACCGATGGAGGCGCCGATGGCACAACAATCTAGCTGGCAATTCATAAAACACCAGCGCACGCAGAATTTTTTAATTTTAACAAAACAACAAACACAAAATTTTATAGCTAATACAGATTTTATATTTAGGAGGTAATTATGAGCTTATTTGGATCTTTATATACAGCCGTTTCAGGGCTCAGCGCTCAGTCACAGGCAACCGCGATTGTTTCTAACAACATCGCTAACGTTAACACAACAGGGTTTAAACGCTCTGAAGCGGCCTTTGCTGCCTTGGTTACTGTAGAGTCCGCCTCTGCACGTTATTCCCCTGGTGCGGTGACAGTGAACAGGTTGCAACAAATTGATCAACAAGGTCAGATTGCACAAACTGGTTCTTCTACCGATGTAGCGGTTTCTGGCGATGGTTTCTTCACCGTTCGCTCGGAAGAGTCACTCGATATTGCTGGTGATTTTAAATATACGCGTAATGGTCAGTTCTTTGAGAATGAGCGCGGAATTTTGCAAAACTCTGCGGGACAGTTCTTATATGGTTGGGCGGTTGATCCTCTCGATCAAGACCCGAACACATCACAAGATGTCACGACTTATAACCCAGATGTTAGCGCCCTTGTCCCTGTTGACGTATCACTTGCTGGCGGTCAATCACGTATGACAACTGAAGGCTCGCTTGGCTTGAACTTGGATGCGGATGAACTCTCCAGACCCGTTAACTACGCGAATGGTTTGGTTGATTACCCAACAGCTGATCTTGATTATACAAGAACACTCAGAACCTATGACTCGCTTGGCTCTGCGCAGGATATCACCTTTGAATACATCAAAGTGAACGGCCCACAAGCCGCGACAGTATCAGGCATACAAGAGCTAACGGAAGATCAAGATTTAACAGGAGCGCCGCTTAATATTGCTGATGGAAGCTCCTTTGACTTACAAATCGGCGGTAATGCGCTCGAAACATTTACTGTTGATACAGCAACAGGAATCGACAGCGTTAATGACATTATTAACTTCGTCAATAATTATGGTGGCGGTAATATTGCCCAAGCCTTCTTAGACGCGGATGGTCGTTTAAACATTACAGGACGCGGTTTTGATCCTGCAAATGATGCGATGACATTAACGGATGGGGCGGGAACACCTCTTGCATCACTTGGTATTGCCGCAGGAACAATTACACCATTTGCTGGTGGATCGGCCAACGGCCTGCCCGATGCAAATAATGACGGAACATTCCCAGATTTCCAAAACGCTCCCCCTTCTGCCAATTATAACCCACGTGGTTGGTGGCAAGTAAATGTAGTCGGTCCAAACTCTGCTGCTCCACTGACACAAGGTTTAATCAACTTTAATAGTGACGGAACATTGAATGCCGCATCCGACCTTGATGGTGAACGTGACATTGAGCTTCGCAGTATTGATTGGATGAACGGATCAGAAACACAAGATATTGATATTAATATTGATAGTTTCACGCAGTTTGCTGGTCTTTATAATGTAAGCTTTGCCAACCAAGATGGAGCAGAGCTGGGATTAAAGACTGGTGTTGAAATTGACCGTGAGGGCTTCGTGAATGCACGTTTTTCTAACGGAACACTCTCACGTTTATATAAGCTTCCTATCGTGACATTCCCAAGTGCGACAAACCTTCAGGAAATTTCAACGACATCTTATGTTGAAAGTGCGGAATCAGGTGAGCCATTGCTTCAAGAGGCTGGTGTCTCTCAAGCAGGTTTCTTGGAAACCTCCTCTATTGAACAATCGAATGTGGATCTAGCCGACGAGTTTACAAAGCTAATCGTCACCCAGCGGGCATACTCCGCGAATACAAAGGTGATTACAACCGTCGACCAGATGACAGATGACTTACTGAGACTACGATAGAATATCGTAACCAGACTTCTCGGTGATAAAACGCTCCCCAGATGGCCTCACCGCCCTCTGGGGTTCGTCTTTTTAAGTAAAACGCTACGCTTTTCTCTCGCTCAGGCGCGTAAACGCGCTACGCTTTATACAAAAAACAGCCCCCTGCTCTGTGCGTCTGCAAATTTACTCGCAAGGACGCATTATAAAAGCTTATAAAATAACCAAAAATCGTGTATATATTGAGGGTAGTCTTCTGTTCTGAAGCTTTATTTACTTTTAATAAGATTAATATTTACCTGTTAATATAATTTTAAGAGATTCCGTTATAGAATAGTAGATATTCGGTCAGTAGGAGCGAATTGCAGTATGCAAAACATAACCTAAGTAAAGGAGATACAAGATGTCAGGAGATATCGTTCTATCCTCAGCGTTGAGGAACAATCTATTATCATTACAAAGCACGCAAAGAAACATTGATACAGCACAACTTCGCTTATCAACGGGTCTTAAAGTTAATTCTGCTTTGGATAATCCACAAAACTTTTTCACAGCAAAGTCTTTAAACAACCGCGCAAGTGACCTTACAAGACTTCTTGATGGTATTTCACAATCCATTAGAACAATTGAACAGGCAAATACTGGTGCTGAGTCATTATCGCAGTTATTAGATCAAGCAGACTCTATTGCACAAGAAGCACAATCAGAAATTCGTTCTTCTGAGGGTTTTTCAAGAGCACGAGGTAATGTTGATCTTTCAGATCTTACAGACCTAACAAACATCGGTGGTGGCGGTATCATTGCTGATGGTGATCAATTTGATGTTACTTTCACACCACCAGATGGTTCAGCAGCGACGTCTTTAAACATTACAATCAACACAAACGATACTGTTGATAATATTGTTGCAGACATCAACTCTGACCCTGCTTTAGACGGCTTAGTACAGGCTCGTGTTACAAGTGCAGGTCAGCTTGAAATTGCTTCTGAAGTTGAAAATGCTTCTATCCGTTTAAGCTCAACAGGTGCTGGTGCTTTAACATCTGCTGGTTTCTCAGCTCTTGGTTTGGATTCAATCGTTGGATCTGAAGATGATGCTGCTGGCGGCATTCGTTCAGGTGGTACAGCCATTGCTGGTAATACAATCAGATCGGCTACTTCTGCTGCTCCAGAAGTTGGTGGTCAGTTTGAAGCAAGTGCTGATCTTGTAACAGCCGGTTTCCTTGGCGCCGCAGGCGATGACATTGAAATCGACCTTACAGTTGATGGTATTACAACTTCTGCAACACCAGGTGCGATTAGCATCACAGGTGCTGACACAATTCAAGATGTTGTTGACGCTATTAATAACAATGGTCCAGCGGGTCTTGAAGCTTCCTTTAACACTGACACAGGTCAGATCGAAATTGAAGCATCAGAAACAATCGGTCAGATTGAAGTTCAATTCACAGCAAACGCAGCGTCTACAACAAGCTTTGGCTTTGGTGCAGGTGGTGCAGATGCAGCGATTGGCGCAGGTGATATTGCTTCTGAATTTGTCACATTTGATGGTGTTAACCCAGATGTTGATCAATATGAAGAAGATTTCAACAATGTGCGTGAACAAATCAATCAACTTGTTGAGGATTCAAACTACAGAGGCGTTAACTTGCTTGGTGGTGATGACCTTGAAACTTTCTTCAATGAAGATCGTTCGAATTCACTAACAACCGAAGGTGTAGACTTTACAGCCTTAGGATTAGGGATTGATGAAGGTGATTTCACGAATGCAGCGAATGTTCAGCTATCTATTGATAGTATTCGTGAAGCAACGGTAGATGTTAGACAATTTGGTCAGTCCATTGCGAATGACTTATCAATTGTTCAGTTCCGCCGTGACTTCACAGAGCAGACTGTAAACACATTACAATCAGGTGCTGATGACCTTGTTGTTGCAGACCAGAATGAAGAAGGCGCAAACCTTCTTGCTCTGCAAACACGTCAAGCTTTGGGAACGACTTCCCTATCCTTGGCTGCACAGTCTCAGCAATCTGTCCTAAGATTGTTCTAATAAGGCCTAACAGCAGTCCTTTTGCCCGTACGCGGGCACAAGGATCGGCTCTACGGTTAGCCGAAAGAATGATTAAACAGGGCGGCAGACTAATAAAACGAAACCAGCGAATATTTTCGCTGGTTTTTTATTGCCTTATTGATGCTGCATACAAAAAACGCGTTAACTTTTTATTTAGAGTCATATAATATAATTTTATAATTAGCGTTCTTCGGCTTGCCGATATAATAGCGCTTTAATAAGTGAAGAAATCACCTGAAACATAAAGGAAGGACTCCTAAGCCATGGCACTTATAATTGATCTAAAACCTCGTGAAAAAATTCTAATCGGTAATGCCGTCATCACAAATGACTCGCAACGAACAAGACTGCATATTTCTGGTGACACCCCTATTTTAAGGGAAAAAGATGTCATGAAAGAAGAAGATGCAGACACACCATGTAAGCGTGTTTATTTTTTGATTCAATGCATGTACATGGCGCGCAACCCATCAGAATATAACGAAAAATATTTTTCTCTTATTCAAGAAATTCAGCATGCCGCACCCAAATTATCTTTTATATTTGGCAGCATTAATGAAAAAATTATTGAAGGTAATTATTACAAAGCCATGAAAGAAGGCCGTGAGCTCATTGAATTAGAAAAAGATCTTATTGAGCATGCAACAACTAATCATCAAGGAGACACAAATGTCGCAGGATAAACACGCTACCGCCGCAGGCATTTATGGCGATAACATTCAAAAAAATACGCCGGATCAACGTGAGCTTGAAGCGCATGTTCTTATAAAATCAGCAAATTTTTTGAAAGCCCTTCAAGATGACTGGGATAATGTAACACCCGATGTTTTAGAAGAAACACTTAAATATAACCGTCAAATTTGGATGATGTTCTTTGATACCGCGTTGGAAAATCCAGAAGGTGATCGACCGAATGATCTTCGCTCTAACATCGTCAATCTTGCTAATTTTGTTTTCAAACGTGAGCTGGAAATAATGGGCGCGCCCGATAAAAATAAACTGAATGTTTTGATCAATATTAACCGCGAAATCGCTGCAGGCTTGATGAGCCAAGAAAAACAAAGGCTAAGCGATGAGAAAAGCGCGCAGGAAAAAGAAGAAAATGCAAAGCCTACAGCTGCCGAAGGCGTTAACTTAACCGACACTTCAGCTTAAAATAAAAAAAGCTCCGAGCATATTCGGAGCTTGGAAACTATATTAAAATAATATTTTAAGCGTCTTGATCTACAGACGGAATATTCACTGACGTCACACTAGGAACAGATTGTGTTTCTGTTGTACTGGAATTATTCTCGATAGGCGATGTCTGTTGTGTTGCTTGCTCCTCTGCCTTATCTGCCTGAGCAGATAAACGTTGCGCACTTTGATATGCTTTCAACTGACCTTCTGACGGATATTGCGCCACTACATCACCCGTGTTCGAATCACGTATTTGTAAGACCGCACGGTTTGATTGGCTATCTATTGAAATGTAAGGACTAACGTAAGGTGTTTTTGCCGCCTCCTGCGTTTTGTCAGGATTGGCCGACTGCGAGCGAGCAGTGCTATTCTGCTCTACTGATGCGCGAACGTTCGAAGCGTTCGACAATACTGAATTGACTGCTTCAATCATATTAATCTCCCTATAAAATACATCTAACGCTAAAATATATAGATATACTTAACCTTAATCCTAGCTTAGCAAATAAAGCGGAGCCTGTCAAGCAATTAACATAAAAAAATCCTTTAATAAATCCATACAATCATCAATTAATAGTTTGATATTATTAACAAAAAGTTAAGAACTTACTTAACGCCTCCTATCCTCTCCCCCAACTTAAAACAAGCAACCGACAACAATTATTCATAATCCTGTCGATAAAAAAATGGCTTGTTCATTAGGTTTTTTCCGAAAAAAAAGGTATAATACTTAGGTGGTTCGTTTTTGCTTTTCAGACAAAATATGCGTGTTATTGCATGATTGTCGTAAATCAAAGATAATCCTATCATTCATGCGGAAACAAAGCATCTGAGAGAGCATTTCAGATTTTCTTTGTTTTCATTTCCGCACAACAACATTGATGCAGCAGGCAAGGTTTAAACGTGAATAGCTTTCTTGAAACATTAAAACAGCTTGGCCCCACAAGATTGGGAATTATGGGCGGCATTATGGTCGCCTTGTTGATTTTCTTTATCTTTATATCCATGCGTGTTTCCACACCAGATTATAGCCTTTTATATAGCGATCTCTCAACGTCAGACTCAAGTGCAATCGCAGCAAAGCTTGAGACAGAGGAAATTGCCTATCAAATTTCCGAAGATGGCTCTCGTGTGACAGTCGCAGACACCGATGTTGGCCGCGCAAGAATGTTGCTAGCAGAAGCAGGCTTACCAAATGGTGGGTCGATGGGCTATGAAATTTTTGATAGCAAATCAGGATTTGGTTCTACGAATGATATTGTAAACTTAAACCGCGTCCGCGCCTTAGAGGGCGAATTAGCGCGCACTATTTCTGCGCTTGATCCTGTCAGAAGCGCACGCGTTCACCTCGTGTTGCCCGAGCGTGAATTATTTAGCCGCACAAGTCGTGCCGCCAGCGCAAGTGTTGCGCTTGGGCTCAGACCTGGCGCTTCATTAAATAATGATCAAATTCTCGCTATTCAATCCTTGGTGGCTTCTGCTGTGCCACAATTAAAACCTGAAAAAGTTTCATTGATTGATCAAGCAGGAAATCTTTTGGCGCGCGGTGATGAAAACACACGTGACATGGCGAGCCTCAAAGCAGATGAAGCGCGCTTAAAATATGAACAACGCCTCTCGCGTTCCGTCGAGGATCTTGTCGGTCGTATCGTTGGCTATGAAAATGTTCGTGCCAATGTATCTGTTGATATGAATTTTGATCGCATAAGCACCAATGAAGAGTTATTTGACCCAGAAAGTCAGGTTGCGCGTTCTGTTCAAGCGATTGAAGAAAATAACATTGAGCGAGATTCAGAAGAGCAAAATGTCTCTGTTGAAAATAATCTTCCTGCAGTTGGAAATGATCTATTCTTTGATGCCGAACCATCATTAGAAGCCAGCCGAACAGAAGAGACAACAAACTTTGAGATCAGTAAAACAACACGTGTCATGACACGTGAGGGGGGCGAGGTTCAGCGCCTTTCTGTTGCTGTCTTGGTTGATGGAATTTATACCACCAATGCCGAAGGGGAGAGAATTTATCAAGAACGTGATGATGTACAGCTTGATAAAATTGCGGCTCTTGTCCGTTCCGCCATTGGTTTTGATGCCACGCGTGGCGATAGCCTTGAGGTCGTGAACCTTCAATTTGCAGATGTTGTTGTTTCTGACACACCTTATGATAATTCGCTGTTTGGATTTGATAAAAATAAACTTCTTGATGCTGCAGAAGTTATCACCATTGCGATCATGATTATTCTTGTCGTTCTATTGGTTATACAACCTATGGTTGGTCGTTTAATTGCCACCGAGGAACGCAAAGAGGAAGAAGATGAATTTGGTGAAGCAGGACTTTTAACAGGTGATCAAAAACCTGCTCTTACGGGGCCAGATGCTCTGGCGTCAGAAGAATTCGCCGAAGGCGGTGGTGAACAAGAAGGACTTATTGATGTTCAAAAAGTTCAGGGGAAAGTCAAAGCATCTTCTGTGAAAAAAGTTGAAGATATCGTTGAAAACTACCCGACAGAAACTGTTTCTGTTATCCGTAACTGGATGACAGAAGATTAGATAACAGGCCACTATTTATGCGCATTAGAGAAGATTACAGAACCTTAAGCGGACCTGAAAAAGCGGCAATCTTTATGCTTGCACTGGGTGAAGAATATACTGCCCGTATTTTTGAACATATGGATGATGAAGAGATATTAGAAATCTCACAGATCATGGCCAACCTCGGGAAAATTGATGCCACCGTGGTTGAACGCCTCTTCGTTGATTTTGCTGAACAAATGAGCAGTGCGAATACGCTTGTTGGATCGCATGAAAGCACAGAGCGTCTTTTGGCAAAAGCGGGAATGAGTTCGGATAAAATCGAAAACATCATGGAAGAAATTCGTGGCCCCGCAGGTCGAACTATGTGGGAAAAGCTGACCAATGTGAATGAAGAAATTCTTTCCAACTTTTTACAAAAAGAATATCCACAGACAGTTGCGGTGGTGATGTCAAAAATATCAACTGACCATGCCGCGCGTGTTCTAGCATTATTGCCCGACAACTTCGCCTTAGAAGTTATTCATCGTATGTTGCGTATGGAAACCGTGCAGCGTGATGTGCTTGATGATGTTGAACGTACTTTAAGGACAGAATTTATGTCCAACCTTGCGCGGACATCACGTCAAGACAGCCACGAAGTCATGGCAAACATCTTTAACAATTTCGACCGATCCGCCGAACAAGGCTTCATGGATATGCTAGAGAAAACAGCGCCAGAATCTGCAGAAAAAATTCGTAGCCTGATGTTTACCTTTGAAGATTTACAAAAGCTCGATCCACAATCGGTGCAAACATTAATCCGTGCCTGTGACAAAGAAAAAATGCCTCCTGCCTTAAAAGGGGCAACAGAAAAATTACGCGATCTATTTTTCTCCAACATGTCTGAACGTGCCGCAAAAATTATGAAAGAAGACATGTCCGCCATGGGGCCTGTACGTTTAAAAGATGTTGAAGAAACACAGCAATATATCGTTGGTGTTGCAAAAGATTTAGAAGCGCGCGGAGAAATCACCATCGCCACTGGCGCTGAAGAAGATGAGCTAATATATTAATATCAACAAATAGCCTAAGAATAATTCTTAAGACCCATACAAAAAAGTAATAAATTGACCAAGAATAACAAATTCCTTTTCGACCTAAACGATTTTAATACTCCAGATGAAAGTATTGAAGAAGAGGTCGTCATTGAAGAAGAAATATTTGTTGAGCCCCCTCCCCCTAGTTTTTCTGAAGATGATTTAGAAGCAGCAAAAACAATTGCGCATGCTTCTGGTCGTATGGAGGGAATGAATGAAGAAAAGGAAAAACGTGATCAAAAAATATCTGATACGTTAGAGCAAATTAAAAATAATTTTTCCTCACTTCATGCCGCAGAAACTTATCGCGAGAAACAATATGAAGAAGAAACATTAAGACTCGCTTTAAGCGTTATTCATAAACTCGCCCCATCATTACAATCAGCACTGGGAAAAGAAGCGTTAAAATCAGCGTTAGAAAAAACTCTTACGGCACAAACAGGGCATACTGAAATCCGTATCGAAGTGCATCCAGACACCGCTTCGGACATAGATGCCTTGATTGACTCAATTTGGCCCGATAAAGAAGACGCCCCTAGATATAAAGTTGTAGCCGATAGCAATTTAACTTCTGGCTCTTGCGCCCTATCGTGGAAAGATGGCGGCATGATGCGTGACCATGAGAAAATTGCAGATGACATAACATCCGCGATTGAGGCTCTGTTACATGATCAAGACGGTGCGCAAACGCCAACAAAAAACCCTCAGACTGTTAAAGATACCGCAACTCATGCTATAAAGAATCAGGATAACAATTCGCCGCAAACAAAAGCAACCCATGATGCCAATAACGCTCGCACAGATATAGATGATATAGGAGAACCTAATGACGGATAACGAAAACAAAGATACAAATGCTGCTGATGATACGACCAAAGCACAAGGCAGCAGTGATAGTTCTGGTGGAATGCCATTAGGTGAAATGAAATCTCCCGAAGCATCAAATGAGGGTGAAAGAGAATGGGAAATGGGTGAAGCCATGGCAAATGATGTTACGGCTATTTATGATATCCCTGTTCAGATCTCTGCTGTATTAGGGCGCTCCTCTATGCAGGTTAGTCAGCTTTTAAAACTTGGTCGTGGTGCGGTTGTTGAGCTTGATCGTAAAGTCGGTGAAGCAATTGATATTTACGTCAATAATCGCCTTGTCGCACGCGGTGAAGTCGTCGTAGTTGAAGATAAGCTTGGTGTTACAATGACCGAAATTGTAAAATCTGATAAAAGCTAAACGCCAAATAACGCGAGCATAATATAATGACCGATACAAATGCAGCAGGCGCCAATATCTCGATTAAAAAATCGAAAGCCGCCGTTGATCTAACCACTGTTTTGGGGCTTGTCCTCACATTTGTCCTAATTGGTGTGGCCATCGCGATTGGTCAAAGCGACGCGAATTTTTTCAACCTCCCCTCTTTTCTGATCGTTGTATTAGGAACAATTTCTGTTACGAGCATTTCTTTTTCTTGGGAAGAAGTAGCCAATGCAGGAAAAGTAATTGGTAATTCACTGTTTCGACAAAAACGCGACGCCAGTGAAACTGCCAGACAACTCATGAACATTGCTGTCCTTGCAAAGCAAAAAGGCTTATTGTCCCTATCAAGCATTGAAAGCGAACTTAAAAAAGACGAACATCTTCATAAAGCCACGCAAGTCGTTACGGATGGCTATAAGCCCGAAGAAATTGAATCTCTTTTAGCGCAAGATTTAGACGCCTTGGTTGAACGCCATAGACGCTCCGCGAATATTTTACGCCGCGCTGCAGAAATTTCTCCTGCGATGGGCTTGATCGGCACATTGATTGGTTTGGTGCAAATGCTCGCTAATTTGTCAGACCCTGAAAGCATCGGCCCTGCGATGGCGGTCGCGCTATTAACAACCTTTTATGGTGCAATCATGGGGACGGCGGTTCTATCGCCAATGGCGGCAAAGCTCGAACGTAATTCAAACGAAGAGGCAATGTTGCGCTCGATGGTGATGATTGCCATGTCCTCCATCGCCCGCCAAGACAACCCTAGACGTTTGGAAATGCTATTGAATAGCGAACTCCCCCCCAGCAAACGCATTAAATATTTTGATTAAAAAAGAATTATTGCGAAATATTAAAACGCCCTAAAAAGCAAAAGGAAGCGACTAAAAAAATGAGATTAATGATCGTTGGACAATTAGAAGGCTATATTAGTGCCGCAGGAAAAATTGCCTTGCAGCGCGGTGCAAAAGTCATTCATTGCGAAGATATTATCGAAGCCCTTGGCGCGTTGCGAAACGGTAAAGGCGCAGACGTCGTCATGTGCGATATCAAACAAAAGATTGGAAAGCTGGTTGAAGATCTAGAGTCCGAGAGAATTCATGTCCCTGTTGTTGCTTGTGGGATTGGCACAGACGCACGCGATGCAGTGAAGGCTATTGAGCAAGGTGCAAAAGAATATATTCCCCTTCCGCCCGATGCCGAATTAATCGCGGCAGTGCTTGAAGCCGTAACGCAAGAAACCAGTACGATGATCGCCAGTGACCCTGCGATGCAAAATGTTGTGCAATTAGCCGATAAAATCGCCCCCTCTGAAGCCACCGTGCTTATCACGGGTGAATCAGGAACAGGTAAAGAGGTGATGTCGAAACATATTCACCGCAAATCTAAACGTAAAGACGCGACCTTCATCGCTGTTAACTGCGCAGCGATTCCTGAAAATTTACTTGAGTCAGAATTATTTGGCCATGAAAAAGGCGCGTTTACGGGCGCCAATGGTCGCCGCATCGGTAAATTCGAAGAAGCTTCTGGTGGCACACTTTTGCTTGATGAAGTATCAGAAATGCATCCTTTGTTGCAGGCAAAATTGCTTCGTGCGATTCAAGAAAAAGAAATTACCCGTGTCGGTAGTAACGATGCCGTTAAAGTGGATGTCCGTATTATCGCGACCTCCAACCGTGACTTGGAACAATCTGTCCAAAAAGGCGAATTTCGCGAAGACTTATATTTTCGTTTAAACGTGGTCAATATTCGTCTTCCCGCTTTGCGCGAACGTCCTGCCGACATCATAAAATTAGCGGAATTTTTCGTCAAAAAATTCGCCGAAGAAAACGGTATGGAAACCAAAAAAATATCTGATGACGCGGCTAAAAAATTACAGGCTTATCAATGGCGCGGCAATATTCGTGAGCTTGAAAATACTATACATCGCGCTGTACTAATGAGTGCAGAAAAAGAGATCGAACCAGACGCGGTACATCTTCAAGAAAGTGCTTTTACGGCAGGCCATAGCACCAATGATGCGGCAACTTCCGCGCCTGATCCCGCCGCTGTTTCCTCTGCGTCACAATCCGAACAACCTACACAACCAACTGTTGCCAACCCTGGTGGGGTTGAAACCCTAATCGGTAAAACCATTTCAGAAGTCGAACAGGATATGATTTTAAATACATTGGATCATTGCTTGGGCAACCGCACCCACGCCGCCAAAATCCTTGGTATTTCTATTCGCACCCTGCGTAATAAATTGAACCAATATAAAGATGACGGCATCAACATTCCCAAAACAGGGAGTTAAGCTCTACTCGCTTTAGATAATTTACACTTCATTCAAAAACCTATTGAGGCATCTTAAAATCCCAATAGGTTTTTTAATAATCAACAGCATAAGAAATGCGGCGCGCTGATGCGGGTTGTTGTATCACAGGTTTTTGTTGCGATGATTGAATCACGACTGGCTGCTGCGTCACAAAATTTTGTCTTACTGCGGCTTGTGCGGGTTGTGTAATCAATAATTGAAAGGCGGAATCTGAAGCGAGTGCCGTCACGATATCAGATGGACTGACATCATTATATTCCATGATGCGGCGCACAATAGCAATTTGTCGGCTTTGTTCTTCAACCGAACTTAAGCGACTTGGGCTTAATTGCATTTGGAATCCTTGGCCTTCATACTTGCGCCATTGCGTCAGAGCACGCGCCAATGAAAGACGGGTTTCTTCACTGATGACCGTTGTTTGGTTGCGCAACGGCACCGTAAAAGCCATATCCGTTCCGCCTGCAAATGTATCTATTTGCGCCACAAGCGCACTCATGGATTCATTAAATTCTCCGCGGCACGTTTGTTTGTTATCGGATTTTTGATCTTCTACTTGATCCATCCAACAATCAAAGCTTGCTTGCGCCGATGCCAATAACTGACGATTTTCCGGCGAACGATAAGTTTTCATGGCCTCAATCAGTGACGCCCGTGCCTGTGACATCTCAGCCTGTTTATCGGCAGGGATATCAAAATCTTTAAGCGATGCAGGCATGACCATTTGGCCATCTTGTAATTTTTCAATTTTATCGGTGTAATATTTTGCGGTGCTATAATCATGGGCTTGATCCTGCTCAAACTTCGCGAGCTGAATATATTTACCCTTTAAATATTGGCTAAATTTTTTGCCCTCACCAGCCATCGCACCGCCTGCTGCAGGCTCGATTTGTGACACATCATTTGGTTGCGTATAAGCCAATTGGATGGATTGCGTGCTTGGCGTATCATTCATTGCCGCCAACTTGTTTGAATAATGATCACAACCACCCAAAGCCAAAAGGCCACAAACCATTGATATCGCGTATATTTTTTTCATTTTCGCCCCGTTTACTAACGTCCATCCTATTTTTCTTTGCCATATTAGCAAATAATTGCGCAAAAGTGTCAATTATGTTTACAGATAGTAACCTAAAACAGTACAATTGACGCGTAAGTTCTTACTTTTACTCTATTTTTTTAGGCACATGTCAGATAAAGGCCAATCAAACTTTAGAATTGAAGGACTCTCACAAGCGCGCGGCGCTTTGGGAGGGATTTTGCGTGGCGACGTGGTTTTGGCGCTCGGCATTATTTGTATCCTTGTGTTTATGTTGATACCAATCCCAACTTGGTTGTTGGATATGGGTTTATCTGTATCGATCTTATTCTCCATCTTTATCATGATGTTGGTTTTATCGATTCAAAAGCCGCTGGAATTTTCAACTTTCCCTACGGTTTTGCTTATTACAACGGCTTTGCGGTTAGGGCTTAATGTTTCTTCCACCCGCCTTATTTTGGGCGAAGGGCATAACGGCCTTGATTCTGCGGGGCACGTTATTCAAGCCTTTGGTGGATTAATTATCCAAGATAGTTATGTGGTCGGTGCCATTGTTTTTGCGATTTTGGTAATTGTGAACTTTGTGGTGATTACCAAAGGATCGGGGCGTATCGCCGAGGTTGCGGCACGCTTTACCCTTGATTCAATGCCGGGAAAACAAATGGCGATTGATTCCGACCTCTCCAGCGGTCTGCTGAGCGAAGAAGAAGCAAAAGCCAAACGTAAAGAATTAGAGCAAGAAAGTAATTTCTTCGGGGCAATGGATGGGGCGTCAAAATTCGTCCGCGGAGACGCGATTGCTGGCTTACTAATTGTGTTTATTAACATTATTGGCGGGATTGTTATCGGGACAGTGCAACAAGGCATGACCATGGGGCAGGCCGCCGAAACTTATACAATTTTGACCATTGGCGATGGCCTTGTCTCACAAATTCCTGCCCTTATTATCTCCATTGGTGCGGGTTTATTGGTATCAAAAGCTGGGGTTGAGGGCGCGGCCGATAAAGCGCTTTTATTCCAATTTACCAAACACCCAAAAGCAATGGCGATGACAGCCATATTGGTTATGGTGTTGGGGCTTGTCCCTGGCGTGCCGCTCACGCCGTTTGCCTTTTTAGCCACAACCTTCGGCACACTGGCTTATTTTGCATGGCGCAAAAATGAACGTAAAGAAGAGCTACTGCAACTTGAAGCCGCAGGCCCCGCAGGCGCAACAACCGCCCCCGATGGCACACCGATTCAAGCCGCGGAAGAGCCAATATCCAAAGCCCTTGCGATGGATACTATTCGCCTTGAACTTGGCTATGGCCTGCTCCCACTGGTGCAAGGCGAAGGCGGTAATAAAGTCACCGACCAAGTTAAAGGGTTACGGCGTCAACTTGCAGAGGATATGGGGTATGTTCTGCCCGCTGTGCGGATTCAAGATAACTTACAGCTTCCCGCCAACACTTATATTGTCCGCATTAAAGAGATTGAAGCGGGGCGCGGCGATGTTCGCCCTGGTATGTTGATGTGCATGGACCCGACAGGCGCGGCAATCACCTTGCCCGGTGAAAGCACAACCGAGCCAACCTTTGGTCTGCCAGCCATGTGGATTGACGAACAGCACCGCGAAGAAGCGCATTTTAAAGGATATACAGTTGTCGATGCACCCACCGTTATCACCACCCACATCACAGAGATAGTGAAAGATAACATGTCTGACCTTCTCTCTTATGCTGAAACGCAAAAATTATTGGACGAGCTTCCAGCCGAGTATCAAAAATTGGTTGGCGATGTCATACCCGCGCAAATTTCTGTTGGGGGTCTGCAACGTATTTTACAAAGTTTGGTATCCGAACGTGTATCCGTTCGCGACTTACCAACCATCCTCGAAGGGATTGCCGAAGCCACCGTCTACACCAAAAATATTGCCTACATCGCGGAGCATGTGCGCTCCCGCTTGGCGCGTCAAATTTGTGATCAAAACACCAACGTCAATGGCTTCGTGCCACTTCTGACATTATCGCCCGAATGGGAACAATCTTTTGGTGATGCTTTGGTGGGCCCTGATGGTGAAGATAAGCAGCTGGCGATGGCACCGTCACAATTACAAGACTTCATCACCGCTGTCCGCGAAGTCTATGACGAATTTGGCAAGCAAGGCGAAACCCCTGTCCTCCTCACCTCACCCAGCGTCCGCCCCTATGTCCGCAGCGTCATAGAGCGCTTCCGCCCACAAACAATGGTCATGAGCCAAAATGAAATCCATCCAAAGGCGAAGATCAAAACATTGGGGCAAGTTTAAAACTTTAACTCTGTTGCGCCATTGTTAAGCATTGCTTGTGACAAGGTCACTTTTTTTCCACTGTCTTCTTTCATGACAACTGGTGAGTCTTTCGTGCATCTAAAAATAGTTCGTAATGCGTTCGCGAAAGGGGAATTTATCGCATAAGGATCATCCCCTTTATTTAGAACCATATCCTCATCAGGACGATGGCTTAATCCATTATGCGGTACGAAAACACCAGCCGTAGGAATACCAGCCAAGGCAAAATTCATCATGTCATGCCCCGCACCAGATACCATGCGAATTGTTTTTAAGCCTTCGTTTTTCGCCGCATCTTCCAATGCAGTTGCAACTTCATTGGATAACTCAGGAACGGGCGCACTGGTCACAATTAGCTTATCTTCATCTGCAAAATAAAGGTCATTATCTTGCGCCACCATGGCAGATGTTTCATCAATAAAATTTGCCATCTCATCTAATACGGATTGATCTGTACTACGGACTTCTAATCTTGCGTAAGCATTATCACATAGTTTTGTTGCCGAAGAGTCTGGCGTATCTAATTGCGGAATGGAAAAAACGATATCCCTTCCCCCTTTGGCAATTTCTTGGCATTTTTTTCTGAATAAATACCCTAAATCAACAATCCCCCCCGACGCTTCTTGTCGCACATCGATAGGATCATCATGTTCATTTAGGCGAACATTTCCCTCTTGATCTTTTTCAAATTGTGCCGCGCCGCCTGTATGGCCCGCTTCACCTTTAAACCGAATATCGGCGCGCACATTACCGCGAATACCCGTCACAATTCCTAAATCTGCGTTGCTCCTGCGGATGACGTCGGCTTGCTCAATATGCATTTCAATGGCCATGCCAAAATGATCTAATAACAGTAAGGCATCGCCATTTTGCACTTTCATCAGCAATTCATCTACAGGCAAGCCTTGTTTCTTAATAGCCTCTTTGAGTGTTTCGGAATCTCCTTTTTGAGCCTGCCTATTGAAATCTTCGACTTTTCCCAATCCTGTGGCGTATAATGACCCTAATAATGCCTTACCAAAGCGCGGGCTCTCTTCAGCGCGAGAGATTTGTAAAACAACATCTTGCTCAAGATCTTCACAATTATCTTTTAGCTCCTTTAAAACAGCCAATTGGATAAGAACACCAGCGCGCCCATCATATTGACCGCCCTGCGGCACAGCATCTAGATGTGATCCCCCTAAAATAGCTTTAGCACCAGGATTGCTCCCCTCCATGACCGCTGTGATATTGCCCGCCTGATCTTGAAAAACCCGCGCACCTAGATCATAGGCGTTTTGGGCAACGAAGTGCATTGCCGCTGTTTCATCAACACTATAGGCGAGGCAATCCATGCCTCCATCAACAGTATGATGGCCCAATTTATCCAGCTGAGCAGAGACTTCACGACAATACTCAAGTGTGGTGCTCATAAACTCTCTCTATTAAATAAAATATGTAAAATACAGGATATTCATTTTTTGTCAAGCCACGTGCCCTCCTCATATACAGGCAAATGAAAGACAAATAGCATTTTACGGCTCTAATATAAGTCATAAATGTGGATAATACGGCTTAATATGTTAGGCGCATCATCTTAAGCACACTATACTATTGCTATATGAATCGACCCAATAAGCATGGCTTTGTTGTTGTCTAGCCGTCGCCTGCGCTATGGGAAAAATGGAAATTAAGAAAGATGCGGCTTAAGTCGTTTACAGCAAAAACTATGAAAGAAGCGTTGCAAATGGTCAGAGAAGCTTTAGGAGATGAAGCGATTATAGTGGCAACACGCGAAATTGAAAATGCTGTTGGGGGGCGCATGACGCATATTACCGCCGCCGTAGAACGTGAAATGCAAATATATGACGATGCCGAAGCAAAAGCCAATCCTGATAATTGGCTATATGAGAACGAGGAAAGCGATGATGGCGGCTCTATAGCGTCTGAAGCGATCACTGATGCAATGCTACGTCACGCTGTACCCGATGATGTCATCAACCATATTCTCTCTTGTGCTATCGTTTTCGACGAGGAGGAACCAAGGTTGGCGGTGATGGCGTCAATGCAAAATCTTTTTGACTTTGAACCTTTTGAAAACCAAGCCCTGTCAGACCCTATTATTTTAGCAGGCCCATCTGGCGCTGGTAAAACACTTGCTTGTGCCAAGCTTGCGGCGCGTGGTTTGATTAACGGGCTTGATATTGCAGTTATTACAACAGATGTCGAACGTGCCGGTGGGCGCGAACAACTCGAAGCGTTCACACGTCTCATGCAAATTGATCTTGTGACTGCCGCGACACCAACAGAATTAAAAACGGCGCTCATGGCCTTGGGAAATAAAGATCAAATTATTATTGATACTGCTGGTACAAATCCATTCGACCAAAGCAGCGTTGATCGATTATCAGGTTTTATTAATGTCAAAAAAACTGATCCTGTGCTGGTGATGCCCGCAAATATTAACGCTGATGAAGCTGCAGAAACTGCGGAAATTTTTTCACAGATTGGGGTTAAAAAATTGCTCCCCACCCGTGTCGATGCGTCGCGCAGATTAGGAAGTATCTTAGCCGCCGCCTATTATGGTAGAATGGCGCTCACAGATTTTAGCGCAACCCCAAAAGTTGCTGATGGATTATCCCGATTAACCCCAAAAAGATTAACTCAACTCTTGATGCCACAAACAAAAGCCGCAAAAATAAGGGTATCAAAGAAAGCAGGATAAAAATGTCTGAAGCTTTAGCTAGAAAAGAATTAGGAATGAAAAAACAAGGTTTTCGTCGTGCGCCAAATGTTATTGCCGTTGCCAGTGGCAAGGGGGGAGTAGGTAAAACATGGTTTTCTATTACCCTTTCACACGCTTTGGCGAATGCAGGCAAACGTGTTTTGCTTTTTGATGGTGATTTGGGTCTTGCGAATGTTGATGTGCAATTAGGACTTATGCCCAAAAGAGATTTAAACGATGTCATTCGTGGTCGTTTAGGCATTGATAAAGTCATACAACCTTACAAAGACGGAAATTTTGATATTATTGCGGGGCGTTCAGGACAGGCCTCCCTCTCCGCATTACCATCACAACGTTTGGCGCTGTTGCGGGATCAATTGTTAGACGTTGCTTCAGAATATGATGTGGTGATTATTGACCTTGGCGCAGGCGTTGATCGTACCGTTAGGATGCTGTCGGCTTCTGCCGCCAGAACATTATTGGTGACAACCGATGAGCCAACATCCTTAACCGATGCTTATGCTTTCATTAAACTGGGCAGTGCCGCAGGCGTTTCCAAGAATGTTGGTATTGTTGTCAACCAAGCCACCAGCTCTGCCGAAGGCGAAAAAACTTATAAGACTTTACTTAAAGCGTGCGAGAATTTTTTACGCCTTAAGCCGCCTTTGGTTGGTATGGTACATCACGATCCACGGGTCAAAGACTCTATTCGTCACCAAACGCCGATCCTCACGCGCTCCCCCAATGCCGAAGCCGCCGAAGATGTGCAAAAAATTGCCAAACTCATCCTGCATGATTTAGCCGCCCGTAAAAGCGCCGCTGCTGCTGGCTAAGCGGCGCAAATAAGGCAATTATTATTTATGGTTCAATTTAAAAATCTTCCCTTCGCGCTAATCGCGGGCACAGGTTATTTGATTGCAAACCTTACATTGACGTTACAAGGCCTCATTGAAGGGCATCCTTTAATACCGTCTCTTGATAACATAAAAGCCCTCGATCCCTCTTCATGGCAAAGCATTGCTGGATCACTATGGATCATCGTTTCTTTAACCACTTATTTAATACAAAAATACCCGCATGGCGCCATTTTGATAAACGCCATATTACAATTATTCGCCAATACTGCTTTACTCATAAGTGGCTACACACAAGAAGCCTTTGCAGTTCACGCAAGTGGTTTTATTCCTGCCTATTTGGCGATCGGTTTAATGTTACAAGGTAATAGAATAAGCGACAAAAAGTCTTTTTATAGACGGTATCCCGTGGCCTGTGCGGCATCTTTGTTTATTCTGGTAATCCCGCCCCTCTTATATAATGCAGTTTTAAGCCAAGATTGGACATTTACGTTTTGTATTTGCTTATGGCTGTTTTCACATGTGTTTTTTGGTCTAACAGATCAAAATTTTCGAAAAAAGCTTTTTGGTTAAATCCCTGACCGCGCTTTTATGGTATAATCTTTGCTTATTATCTCTTTATTGAGAAAAAGAGAAGTTAAAGGCGAAGCAATATGAGCACAGGACAAGTCACGCCCCCCATCAGGCCTCCCGGACAGGGAAATGGTCGAGGCGCCTCAATCGTCAATATCGTCAAAATACCAGAAGCCCTTGAAACTAATGCAAAAACTATTCGCTTAGAAGGCAAAATAGCCCAGTCGAACACTAATAACAATACGGCGCGAATTGAAACAGAATACGGCAATATTGATATAAAAATCAGAGGACGCCAAGCCCTCACCGAAGGACAACGCATTATTGTTGAAATACCTGCAGGGCGACCGCCGCGCCAAGCCGCCATTCAACCAGATCGCAGCGCCGCACCACAAAATACAAATCAAGGACAAGCGCCAACGACCTCTCAAAACGTCGTCAGCACAGCCGCAAGTGAGAGTGCACCGCGCTTACAAGTTCCCACGCCAACAGTAACGCAAGGATCACAAGCGGCGCCAGCGCAACAAAATCCCCCTTCACAACAAGCCACAAATTATCAACCCGTTGCACAATCTACAGGCCAGAATACAAATCAGAACACAGGACAAAATTTGGTGCAAACACCAGCGCCCAACTTACAGAGCCTGCAAAACACAACAAGGCAAACCTTACCGCCCCTCCCCACGGAAATTCAGGCCGCCTTAACCCGAAGTGCTGCCACCCCTTCTATTACAGCGCAACCGCAAACAACATCATTATTGGCTGATAATGTCGTGCGACTTATTCCTGTTTCGCCTGCCCAAGCGCAGGCCGCCGCGGTGAATTCTAACCAGAGTGTCACGGCACTTTCTGCCAGCCTTTCAAATGCGTCCTTAAGTAATAATCTTACAACAATCAGCCTAACGCCCTCGGCTTTATCGGCGCAAACGGGGTTGCAAACGGCTGCGGCCTTATCAACAACCAGTGCTAATTTAACGCTCGGTCCATCCCCGCAAGTTTCATTAACGCCCGCCACTTTGGGAACAGCAAATATTGCGCAACAAACCGCGATTCCCCACACACAAATTATCCCCCAAGGGCAAACAATCGCCGTCCCTTCGGCGGGGGCTTTTCTGGCGCAACAATCCCAAACAAATATTACGGGACAAACTGCCACTGCCACTGCCGCCGCCACTTCGGCAACACCATCGGCACAAAGCGCAAGCTTAACGGCTGTCCCAATTAATTTTGACCCAACAAACCCCGCAAGTTTTTTACAACCGCGCAGCACCCCCATAGATGTTCAAATTATAAAAATCACACCGCCTAATGCCGTATTAACCACACCAACAACAGGCGCATTAAATACAGCAACACCAGCACCTCTGCCCGCAACCACGCCTTTTACACCGCCTTTACTTAGTGGTAATTCTGCCATTACTTTAACCGCAAAAGTGACAGGATTCACCGCGCAAGGCTTGCCGCTTATTACTGTTCAATCACCAGCTAGTCGCCTGCCACAAAGTTTTATTCTGCAACATAACAGCAATAATTTAACCCTTGGGAGTCAGCTACAAATTAGCGCAAGGCCACCCGTCGGTGTGTCCCTTGCAACACCTCTTGTCACACCACAAAATATTAATCCCTTGCTTCAGGGCTTCCAATGGCCTGCCATGGATGATCTGTTTAATGGCTTGCTACAACTCAGCCCGCAAGCAGCGGCGTCACTATCACGCTCTTTGCCTTCTCCTGCAAATGCCCTTCAAATTGCCCCTGCGGCAATGATGTTTATTGCCGCGATCAAGGCAGGGGATATTGGTCAGTTCCTTGGGCAACAAAAAATAGATTTGCTTCAAAATGCGGGCAAAGAGTCAATCTTAAATCGCCTGACAACTGGTGGTGGTGCGACACAGGCTGCCGCCCCCGAAGCCCAATCATCCAGTGAATGGCGCGCTGTTCCTCTTCCCATGTTTTGGGAAGGCGAAATTCATCGCGTGACATTATATACCCGTAGCGAAAGTCAAAAACAGCAACACGATAATGAAGGTAATGGCCGCACACGATTTGTGTTTGATCTGTCTTTATCGCGCATGGGTGACGTGCAAATTGACGGCTTGCTACATGATGAACGGCTTGATTTGGTGGTGCGCACGCATCATGCTTTCACTGAGCCAATGCAACAGACCATGCGCCAAGCTTACAGCTCCGCACTCGATTACACCAGCTTGTCAGGTGAGCTTAACTTCCAAGGCACCGCCAACCATTGGGTGCATGTCTTGGAAAAAAATGAACAATTAGGCGTTGATGTTTAAATTGATAATTTAGGATTCACTTTGTGCCAATTTACGGGTGATGAACATGCCGATTCCAAGGAATACCAATAACAACAACGTGCCGATTAACAGCGCGTAATCTTCCATTTGTAGGATGGAATATAGCACGGTATAGAGTGCGATCATCATACCCGCAATGCCGATGCCGTAGCTGGCTTTTTTCATTACAATCCAAGTATAGATTCCAATCATCAGCGCGATAATAGCGACGCCAGCGATATAGGCATACCCAAATGCGATATGTTCTGACAGCGCCAATAACGCCATATAAAACATGGATAATGCCCCCCCAATAATAAGATGTTGCAACCAATGCAGACGTCGACCTGATACAAACTCAAGAACGAAAACGCTAAAAAATGTCAACGCGATAAAAAGCGCACCATATTTGATGGTACGTTCCAACAAGGTGTATAGATCAACCGATTGAAATAAGTCCGCACCGAAAGCGAAGTTATTCACGGAGCGCATATAATTTGTTAAACCCGTTACATCCTGCCCACTTGCTTGCGCGTAAGAACGGCTGAGATGTGTGACGTTCCATTTCGCCGTAAAGCCATCATCTTTTATATCACGTTCAGAGGGCAATAATTTTCCATCAAAACTTGGGTGCGGCCAATCACCTGATAGCGCAATCATAGAATCTTGCCCCGTTGGAGAAAACTCAACACGCTTGCTACCACGTAAATTTAGATCAAAGTTAAATTTTGACGGCGCACTTTTAAAGTCTTCTTGCAATTTTAAATTCGCATGAACTCCTTCCATTGGAAGGGCAGCGATGCCGTTACCAGAAGATAGATCAATTTCCTCCCCTTTCCATTTAAACTTCGTTCCGCCCGTAATGCCGCGCGTACTACTGATTAAAAATGTCAGCTTTGCCTTTTCCCAAAAGATAACTTCTGGTTTATTTTTTAGCAAACTAACATCAGGCCATGAGAAGGATCCGCTCACCTTATGCGCGCTATCATAGATTGGCACTTTATAGATGCCGCGTTTTAATTCGCGTGTTTCAAGAGAAGAAGAAATGTTTAAATCATCGGGCAATATCACCAATGTTTTTGAGCGCGTTACTTGCCGTTGTACATTTTTCAATTCACCCGTTTTTTTATTCTCAATTTTTTCTGTAATCATTGCCGTATAATTATAAGGAATCGTAAGAATAGGACCCGCTAAGCGTTGCGCCCCGCTCCATTCTTGAGTCATACGATTAGCAACACTTTTATAAAGTGTGCTTCGCTCGAACACTAATTGGGAAACAAATGCGAGGGGAATAAGCGAAACCAAAATAAGAATCCCCGCAATGAAAAGGCGAATCATCAGGCTGTCTTTTAACGCACCAAAAGAGAGAGAATTTTGCGTCGTTGTATTTTTAGCGCTCTTATCCGTTTCATCACTGTCCACATTGGTCGTCACATTATTTTTATTCACCGCCTGCACAATCAAACGAAAAATAAAATAAGCACCAATTCCAAGCCCCAATAAAATTGCTAACGCAATCAACAAGCCAATAATGCCAAAGATTAACCCCATAATTTATCCCTTCATAATAATTCTCTTATACTGTCATACATGAGGGTAGTGAAAACAATAAAAAAGAGAACTAATCCTTGACATCCTTTAATAATTATGTAAATTTAAAGGATGTCAGAAAGATTACAAGATATTTTCGGTGCTGTTACAGGCGTTCTTTTTGGGAGCGCTGTAGCCTATGTGGGTCCCGATCTTGCTGGCCTTGCCGTTGGTGCTATGGGACTAGCTATGGGGTGCCGCGCATGCGGTGAATATAGTGAGCCTGCACCAACACAAGCAGAGAGAAAAAAAGTAGCCCCTACTCCTCCGCCCCCCGCATAAAACCATCAATGCCGATAGCATCTAGGTTTTGTGATTCTTTTTTATCTATTTCTTGGCGTTCTTCTTCTTGGCGGCGCTCGTGAACAATTTCCACACGCTTCATATCGGCAAATGCGCCGCGCACCTCTTCTTGGGCAATTTCTAAACGCGTTTCTAACGTTGAGAGTTCTGTGTTTAACAATTCGACATTGCGGCGAATAACCGCTTCAAAACGCCCGTAATAAGCGCTTGTTTCTAAAGTTAAATTTTCATCTAATGCCTTGCGTTCTTTATTGAGACGCTCCAAAAATTCGTTTTTTTGCGCTTCAAGCGATTCAACTTGTTCAAAAATACCCGCTAAGACTTTTTGTTTTTCTTCTACCATATGACGCCGCAGGCGAATAAGCGCTTCTAAATCAGCCATTCTCCTCCACCTCATCTTGGCGTTGATACGGCATACCTAAACAGCTCGCTAGCATCTCAAAACCTTCTTCGATACTGGTGCAATCATCTTTATCTTGGCTCAAAAAATCTTCTAAAAGCGGGTAACGCAAAATCGCTTGATCCACTTCGGGGTCACTGCCTTTTCGGTATGCCCCTAATTTAATCAGCTCTTCCATATCCTCATATCGGCTGACCAGTTTTTTGGCCTGCGTCACCAATGCATTTTGTTCTGGGGTTAAACATTTCGGCATCATTCTAGACACAGATTTTAAAATATTGATGGCGGGGTAACGGCCGCGCTCGGCAATTTTACGTTCCATCACAATGTGACCATCAATAATCCCCCGCACGGCATCCGATATCGGTTCGTTATGATCATCTCCTTCCACCAGCACGGAAAAAATTCCTGTGATAGATCCCTCCCCAACTTCACCAGGGCCCGCGCGTTCAAGCAGACGTGCAAGTTCACCAAACGTTGTTGGAGGATATCCTTTTGATGTCGGTGGCTCCCCCGCAGACAACCCAATTTCCCTTTGTGCCATTGCAAAACGCGTAACAGAATCCATCATGCATAAAACTTTTTTTCCCTGTCCGCGGAAATATTCTGCCACCGCCATAGTTGTATAAGCCGCTTGCCTTCGCATTAAAGCAGGCTCATCGCCTGTAGCGACAATAACAACGGAACGGTTTAAACCAAGCTCACCTAGATCATCTTCTAAAAACTCTTGTACTTCGCGACCACGTTCGCCCACCAAACCAATGACCGAAACGTCAGCTTCGGTGTAACGTGCCATCATCGACATCACGACAGATTTACCAACGCCAGAGCCCGCAAAGATACCCATCCGTTGCCCCTGACACGTAGACAAAAAACTATTCACACAGCGAACACCTAAATCAAGTTTCTCCCCCACACGCGCCCGTGAATGTGGGGCGGGTGGTTTATTGCGTAATGGGATCGGCGCGCCCCCTTGAATCAGTGGGCCTTTACCATCTATCGGCTCCGCTAGCGCGTTTATCACACGACCCAACCAACGATCATCAGGGCAAATAGCCGGTTCATTTTCTTGAATGACCGCCAAGCAGCCAAGGCCGACGCCCTCAAGCTGCCCAAATGGCATAAGCAACGCCCGTTCATCTTTAAATCCAATCACTTCACATGGGATATTTTGATTCGCATTATGATTTTTTTCAGGTCGCAAATGAACGATTGAGCCAATGGTTAAATTTTGCCCAAAACCAGCAATTTCAACCAGCAAGCCCAAAACTTTGGTCACGCGTCCATAAACTTCGTGATCAGGGATAGGGGCAATTGCGGCAAGCGCTTTATCAGCAAGACGATCCATAAACGCATTTTAGCATTATTTAAGTTAAACATAAGAAAAACCTTTATTTTCATAACAGTTAACCTATGGCCAACGCGTAATGATAATTATGTGTAAAATTTATTGTGCCCCAAAATAATACGCCCCTGCTAAAAATAGCCTACCTAGGCGTTCAATAAGATTCATTTATAAAGGAAAAGTTCCAAAAAGCTGCCGCCCCGCACATTTTAAGTAAATAAATTTTGTTAACCTTTTGAGATGTGTTAATATTTATTAACGAATTCTTAATATTCTTTTAATAAACTTTAACTTAACGATTCATTAAGCAGGGGCCATAAATGCGCGTATTATTAGTCGAAGACGATAGTTCAACAGCAAAATCAATAGAATTAATGCTAAAATCCGACGGATACGTCGTTGATACAGCAGATTTAGGCGAAGATGGCCTAGAAATTGGTAAAATTTACGAATATGACATCATTATTCTTGATCTCATGTTGCCAGACATGGATGGTTACGATGTTTTAAAGAACTTCCGCGATTCCAAAATCGATACCCCTATTTTAATCCTTTCTGGTTTAACCGAAATGGATAACAAAATTAAAGGGCTTGGCTTTGGCGCAGATGATTACCTGACCAAACCTTTCGATAAACGCGAATTAATGGCACGTATCCAAGCGATTGTCAGACGTTCACAAGGCCATTCACAAAGCACCATCGAAACAGGCAATATCGAAGTTAATCTTGATAGCCGTACCGTTGAAGTGGCGGGCAAGCCCCTTCATTTAACAGGTAAAGAATATGGCATTATCGAGTTGTTATCATTAAGAAAAGGATCGACGTTAACCAAAGAAATGTTCTTAAATCATCTTTATGGTGGCATGGACGAACCAGAGGTTAAAATTATCGACGTGTTCATCTGCAAACTCCGTAAAAAGATAGAAAACATGAATGACGGCGAAAGCCACATTGAAACTGTCTGGGGGCGCGGCTATGTTATGCGCAACCCTTCCGAAGAAAAAGCAGCCGTAAGCGCTTAGTAAAAATATTATCCTGCGGCTTTATCGCAGGATTTTATCACAGCACAAAACACCTTAAAATTAAGTCAAAGGATGACATCCTTTGTTTGCTTTGTTAGAACCATCGCATGCAAAATTTACCCAATATTTTAACATTCTTTCGCATTGGCATTCTCCCACTCCTGATTGGCCTCTTTTTTATTACTGACGCTTGGGCGGCATGGGCGGCGTTGGGGCTTTACACCCTAGCCTGTATTACCGATTTTCTTGATGGCTATGCCGCGCGGAAAATGAATACTGTTAGCCCTCTTGGTACTTTTTTAGACCCGATTGCTGATAAAATTTTTGTCGCCTCTCTACTAATCTTATTGGCTGGCTTTGACCGCCTCGAAGGCATCTGGCTTATTCCCGCTATCATCATTCTTCTGCGTGAGTTCTTAATTGCAGGTTTACGCGAATTTTTAGGGCCGCAAAATATTCAACTTCCCGTTTCTAAACTTGCAAAATGGAAAACCACGGTGCAAATGATTGCCCTTGGCTTTTTAGTGGTGGGAGATCACGGAAATTCTGTTTTGCCGAACACGTTAATGTATGGCCAAGCCCTTATCACCATCGCAGCAATCTTAACTGTCGTGACGGGTTGGGGTTATTTAAAGGCTGGCCTAAAACACATCACGGCATAATTTTGCCTAAATTTGTCTTGATTTGGTCAAATCCATACTGTTGACTAGTGGCCTAAGCATTTCAAATGAAAGATAAAATTATGCGTATTTTTGCTCTCGTTTTATTCATGTCTTTATTGACGGTTACCGCACAGGCGGAAGTTATTAAATCCCCCTCCATTGCCATGCATGGCGCGCCGAAATATGCAGATGATTTTAAACATTTGGACTACGTCAATCCTGATGCCCCAAAAGGCGGCACGTTACGCATTGCCGCGACAGGCACGTTTAATTCTTTAAACCCTTTTATCCTAAAAGGTGATCCAGCGGCAGGCATGTCATTTTTGGGTCAAAGTCATGTTTATGACTCGTTGATGGAACAAAGCTATGACGAACCCTTTTCAATGTATGGCTTATTGGCGGAAACAATCGAATATGACACTGATGATAAAAGCTGGGTTGCATTTAATTTAAACCCTGCGGCAAAATGGGCAGATGGCAAACCCGTCACCGCTGAAGATGTTGTTTGGAGCTTCAACACGTTTATCGAAAAAGGCACACCTTTTTTCAAAGCCTATTATGGTGATGTCACAAAAGTCGAGGCAACCTCCCCCACCCGTGTGAAGTTTAGTTTTAAAGATGATAAAAATGCCGAGCTTGCACTGGTGTTGTCACAACTAGCAATTTTACCAAAACATTTTTGGGAGGGGAAAGATTTCGGATCTGGCTCACTGGACATCCCTATGGGAAGCGGCCCCTATGTTGTTGAGACACTTAATGCTGGAAGCTCCATCACCTATAAGCGTCGTGACGATTATTGGGGCAAAGACCTGCCGATCAATAAAGGGAAGTTCAATTTTGATCAGATCAAATATGATTATTATAAGGACGACAATATCGCGCTTGAGGGCTTCTTCAGTGATGAATATGACTTCCGCATTGAAAACACAGCCAAATCATGGGCAACCGCATATGATGCACCGCCCGTCAAAGATGGTCGTATTACTAAAAAAGAATTAAAACATAAACGTCCGCAAGGAATGCAGGCTTTTATCTATAATATCCGCAAGCCTATTTTTCAGGATACCAATGTTCGTATCGCCCTTGGTTATGCCTTTGATTTTGAATGGTCCAATAAGCAATTCGCCTATGGCACCTATAAGCGCACCGATAGTTTTTTTGAAAACTCTGATCTTTCCGCTCTTGATGGCGCACCATCAGGCCGCGTATTGGAAATATTAGAAGAATATCGTGGTAAAATTCCCGATGATGTTTTCACAACGCGCTATACGCCACCCAAAACAGATGGACGCGGCAACCCACGCGCTAATCTGCGCAACGCCATGAAACTTTTAGACGAAGCAGGATACAAAACTGGCAAAGACGGTATTCGCGTTCATGAAAAAACAGGGGAGCGTTTGGCGTTTGAAATTATTGATCCAAACCCCGTTTTTAAACGTTGGGTTTTGCCCTTCCTTGGCAATTTAAAAAAGATTGGTGTGGAAGCAAATTTCCGCGTTCTTGACCCCGCGCAATATCAAAACCGCATGGATAGCTTTGATTTCGATATGGCCATTAAAACAATGGGGCAATCAAGCTCCCCTGGTAATGAACAACGCGATTTCTGGGCGAGTGCAAAAGCCGATATTAAAGGATCGCGTAATTATATAGGCATCAAAGATCCCGTAATTGATGACATCATAGAAAAATTAATCACCGCGCCAAATCGTGAAGAACTGGTTTTCCTCACCCGTGCACTTGATCGAGTCTTACTCAGCGGCAATTATCTCATTCCGCATTGGCATATTGATTATTGGCGTATTGCGTATTGGAACAAACTCGATCACCCCAAAACCCTCTCTTACCTCACCCCCGCCATTGCGGACACATGGTGGGTGAAAGAGAACAAAAAATAGCCATGAAAACAGCGATTATTATTCCTGCGCGTTATGGCTCAACCCGCTTTCCGGGAAAGCCGTTAACGATGATTGGCGGGCAAACAATGTTAAGCCGCGTTGTTGATGTGGCGCGCAAAGCGGCAAAAGATATCAACCAAGTAACAATCGCTGTGGCCACCGAAGATGAACGCATTTTAAAACATGCCGAAGAACTTGGCGTGTCCGCCGTGATGACATCCGATAGCTGCGCCACAGGATCGGACCGCGTTTTAGAAGCTATTGAAAAAATCGCGCCTGATACTGACTTTGTTTTAGGGCTACAAGGGGACGCCCCCTTTACCCCCTCCAGCGCGCTGGTGCAAATGACTGAGGCCGCCCAAAGTAACCCAACAATCGGAGTGGTGACCCCCGTTATAAATTTACGCTGGAGCGAATTAGATAAACTCCGCGAGCAAAAAAATATGACCCCCTTCAGTGGCACAACCGCGATTATTGATACGCACGGCAAAGCCCTGTGGTTTTCAAAAAATATTTTACCCGCCATCCGTAAAGAAAATCGCGCCGAAGAATTTTCGCCCGTGCATCAACATATTGGTCTTTATGGCTATCGTGTTGCAACTCTCAAAAAATTCGTCTCCCTTCCCCAAGGCCATTACGAAAAATTAGAAGGCTTGGAACAACTCCGCCTTTTAGAAAATGGTATAGACATTCAAACCGTCAAATTAGACGTCCCCGTCGGCCTCGCTCAAGCAGGCATAGACTCCCCCGAAGACGTCACCCGCGCCGAAAAAATGTTGGCAGAGGGCGCGGCGTGACAACACTCATTATCGCCCGCCACGGAAATACATTTGGCCCCCATGATATACCAACACGCGTTGGCGCGCGGACAGATTTACCTTTGGTCGAAAGTGGTCAAGCCCAAGCAAAAAAAATTGGTGCTTGGTTGAAAGATCAAAACATTCATCCAGATGCTTTTTATTCCTCCCAATTAAAGCGCACGATTGAAACAGCGAAAATCGCTATGGCAGAAATTGATTCCTCCCAAACTATAACGCCGCTCGATATTTTCAACGAAATTGATTACGGCGTTGATGAAAACCAAACTGAAGATAAAGTCATCGCACGCATTGGCGCACAGGCGATTAAGGATTGGGATGAAAACGCCATTGTCCCCGATGGTTGGAAATTTGCCCCCCAAGCATGCATTCAAAACTGGCAAAATTTTGCCGCGGGAATTTTAAAGAACAATCAAGATAACGAAAAAAATATCATCATGGTCGTTACCTCCAACGGCATCGCCCGTTTTGCGCCGCATTTAACGGAAGATTTTGAAGCGTTTAAAGCCACTCATAAAATGAAAATGTCCACGGGCGCGCTAAGCGTTCTAAAATATGACGGCGAAAATTGGATCGTCAAAGATTGGAACATCCGCCCTTAATTTTATTGACATAACAACGCGCATGATTCTATAAGGTTACTTTTGAGAAATTTTATATGCATACGCCCCCGACAAAATTCATAAGGCTTTCTGATTTTAACAGAATGGCAAAACCATTACGTGTGCGCTTGGTTGAAAATGGCGAAGTCGATCTTATTCCTTTAACATCAGATCCTGTAAAATATCGTAAAGGCTTCATTCCTGCAGATGCCTATTTTATCAGTTATGAGGCTTTTTTAGCATATCAAAAAGCTTATCCTGAAACCCCCATAAAAATTCAAGAAATTAAAAGCTCTAACGATTTTTTTGACGATAGTAAAAAGGCGCAAAAAGAAGGCCAACCGATATTTAAACGCAATTCTCAAAGCGCCATTATCATCACAATGAATAAAAGGGGCGGTGAAATAGGCACATGCTACATTGCCTTATCACCAGACGCCGCGGCATTAATAGAGAGTGCATCTTTAGATTTTGCACAACTTTCAAGCCCGCAAGAGTCGGGCGCATTAAAAGCCCATATGGCAGAAATTTGGGGCAAGACAAACGAAAAAAACTTCAGTGAGGGTAAGGGAACACATGTATCAATTGAAGGTTTTAGGCATGGCGATAAAACAATCATTACAAACAGAACAGACGATAATGAAATTGTTTGGATTGGAAACAAAACTGCGGCGGCGGTCTCCCCTGAAATTGCTCTTAGATTAAAAGCTTTATTATTTCCCAATAATGGTCACATCATCAAAACCGTCACAGCCAGAAGTTTAAGAAGTAATTATTCTGGTGTTTTTGATGATATCACGACATCAAACAGTTTTTACCGCATTGAAAGCCATGAGCACGGCAACCATCGCAGTTTATTTACGCTAATACCCGATCATGCGGCACGTTTTTTGAATATGGATGCCAACGGTCATATTCACGGCCTAAAAGAAACACCTAAATCATCTATCGAAATTTTAACTCATGCTTGGATATATACAAATTTTAATGAAACAAAAATATACCTCACACAACATGCCGAAAAAGTTGCAAATGAATTACGCTTTGACCTCGCCAGCGAAGAAGAAAACATTATTAGGCGTATGCTAGGAATTTCTACGCCTGAACACGTCACAATTCAGGACGAAAAATTTCTGCCATCATATGAACAAGCCATAAGAAGAAGCGCGCATCCCAAAAAAGGTCTGACAGTCCCCGAGACAGTTACATTGAGAGGTTTCTTTAATCCTTTAGGGCAAACGACTGGTTTAAATATAGAATTCTCACAACGCCCGCGGCTTGCACAATTTATTATGGGACAAACGCAAGAACTAGCTGTTAAAGCGGGGCGTAAAGAATTCGTTCTTGCAGCAGCCTAAAAAGCCATTATCATGTGTTTATGACGAACTATCTTTTAAAAAGACTGTTATTAATGATCCCAACATTGCTTGGGATTATGTTGATTAGCTTTATTATCGTGCAATTCGTCCCTGGTGGCCCTGTTGAGCGGATGATTGCGCAACTTCAAGGGCATGGCGTCGAGGCAACGGCGCGTTTTGGCGGCGGCGGTGCGGGTGGCGATATGGCCGCAGGCGCGGCAACACAAAGCACAGGAGAATCAGGCAAATATCGGGGCTCCCAAGGGCTTGATCCCGAATTTGTCGCCGAATTAGAAGCCATGTATGGCTTTGATAAACCCGCCCATGAACGCTTTTTCCAAATGGTGAAGGATTACGCCACCTTTGATCTGGGGGAGAGTTATTATCGTGATGTCTCTGTCATTGATCTGGTGTTAGAGAAAATGCCTGTGTCGATTTCTCTCGGGCTTTGGTCAACGCTTATTATCTATCTTATCTCTATTCCTCTCGGCATTAAAAAAGCCGTCAAAGATGGGCAGAAATTTGATATCTGGACAAGTGCGGCAGTGTTTACGGGCTATGCCATTCCTTCTTTCATGTTTGCTATCTTGCTAATTATTATCTTTGCGGGGGGACGTTATCTTGACTGGTTCCCATTAAGGGGGCTGATGTCTGATGGCTGGCAAGACATGGCGTGGTGGCAAATTGCGCTTGATTATCTCTGGCATATGATTTTACCCGTGGCGGCAATGGTCATTAGTGGCTTTGCGGGCCTAACGATGCTCACCAAAAATTCATTCTTGGATGAAATTAACAAACAATATGTCTTAACGGCACGCTCAAAGGGCTTAGAAGAAAACCAAGTGCTTTATGGCCATGTGTTCCGTAATGCCATGTTGATCGTGGTGGCAGGCTTCCCCTCAGCATTTTTGGCTATTTTCTTTACTGGTTCGCTTTTAATCGAAGTCATCTTTTCCCTCGATGGGTTAGGCTTATTGGGTTATGAAAGCGTCATTAACCGCGATTATCCCGTTGTCCTTGGCACATTATATATATTCGCATTGATGGGATTGGTGACGACGTTAATTCGAGATGTGGTCTATGTTGTGGTTGATCCTCGCATCGATTTTGAAGCAAGAACCGTCTAAACCAAGCTCAAACGTAATAATATTACAAAATCTGAGGGAAAAGTTTATTTTCCTTAATAATTTGTTTGACTTTAGGCTTCGCGCCCTGTAGCTTGCTTAATATTCAATAAGAAGGAATATTTGTCATGAACGTTAAAAAAGTTATCGAAAAACTTACAGAAGTCCGCGACAACATTCTTGAAGAGGATGAAATGACGCTCGAAACAAGAGAAATCTTAGAAGCGCTCGTGCGTCACCCTATCCCTCGTCCCGAAAACGACAATGCCCCCCTATCCGCAGAGCAAAAATTCCGCCTGCGCCTCATGGAAAAAACGGGCACGGGCTCTATTTCTGTACATTAAGTGCATGGAAGACTCCATCCAAACCGCTATCCAACTCATCAAAGATTTTGCTTTGGCGACTAAAAATCCTGAAGACAGAACAAGAATATTACAAGAACTTAATAAAATAGAAGATGGCTTATCACAAGGGCAACGCTTGCAGTATGCCGTCGGCTTATGGGCAGAAGCGCACAAATGTGACGTCCAGACGATGAAAGATCGAATTGATGATGTTTTTGACTACAAAGAATTAACACAAGCTGACATCACTCAGCTTATAACTGGCGCCAAGCGAACAATAGCCCTTCAAACAATAGATAACGCTATCACGAAAAGAGCCACTGAAATTCTTTGTACCCGAGACCCTGCTAGTATGAGCCCAGCACAGCGCGCCAAGTTAGCTGAATTAGCAACAATCAGAGCGAACCGCCCACCGGCAAGCCGAATAAATTAGTTTTTATTTTAAAAACTGCTTCTTTGCGCTAAAGTCTGAAAATGACTTTTTCACCTATCACACAACGCCGTTTAGCACAATTTAAAGCCAATAAGCGTGGTTATTGGTCTTTTTGGATCTTTATGGCGTTGTTGATGCTGGTTTTGGGGGCGGAGTTTATCTCGAATGATAAGCCGTTATTAATGAAGTTTGATAATAATTTCTATGTGCCTATTTTTCAAAACTATCCCGAAACCACTTTTGGCGGCGATTTTGAAACCGAAGCCGATTACCGCGATCCGTTCGTTAAAGAATTAATCAACGAAAAAGGCTGGATGATTTGGCCACCTATTCGTTTTTCCTATGACACCATCAATTACGACCTACCAACCCCCGCGCCATCCGCCCCGACGACAGAAAATATTCTAGGCACCGACGACCAAGGGCGTGATGTTGCGGCACGTGTGATTTATGGCTTTCGTATATCGGTTCTATTTGGGCTGGCGCTCACTATCATCAGCTCGATCATTGGTATTACGGCAGGCGCGTTTCAGGGATATTATGGCGGGCGTTTAGACCTCATTATGCAGCGCGTGATTGAAGTCTGGGCTTCCTTACCCTCGCTTTATATTCTCATCATTTTTTCTGCGATGTTTGTACCGGGATTTTGGACATTGCTGATGATCCTTTTGCTGTTTTCATGGGTCAGCCTTGTGGATGTTGTCCGTGCGGAGTTCCTGCGGACGCGTAATTTTGACTATGTGAAAGCCGCCAATGCGCTTGGCGTATCAAACACCACCATCATGTGGCGGCACGTCTTGCCGAATGCCATGGTCGCCACACTCACATTGATGCCTTTTATTTTAACGGGCTCCATCACTGCCCTTACTTCGCTCGACTTTTTAGGGCTTGGCTTGCCGCCTGGGTCAGCCTCCCTCGGTGAGTTACTGGCGCAAGGTAAAAACAATATCCAAGCCCCATGGCTGGGTATTACCGCCTTTTTGTCTCTGGCGATTATGCTATCGTTATTGACCTTCATCGGTGAAGCTGTGCGTGATGCGTTTGACCCGCGTAAAACAAATCTTTAAGCAACCCAGTTTATAATTGACAGCACCACCCCTTTTGGTTTTTATATCTGTAATGAATATAGCCAACGTACAAAACCGACGCCGACGTCGCAATTAAATCACCCAGCTCGCATGGGGGATGCATTTGTGCTGACCTAATATCTTTTTAAAAATCAATCACATTATCTCTCTCATTCGTCTGGTCAATATCGGGGAAACCCCGTATTATTAAATAAATTAAAGAGGTTACGGATTATGAGTAAGATAAAAGTATCAGTTGTAGGGGTTACAGGATATACGGGGACAGAATTACTCCGTTGCTTGCTGCAACATGATCATGTTGAGATAAAATACCTTGTCTCCCGTCAACATGATGGCACGCCCCTATCGGAATTATTTCCGCGCCTCTCCCACATGGACGGTTTAGCCGTGACAAATACCGATCACGAAACGGTTGCGGCAGAAAGCGACGTTGTATTTTTATGCCTCCCCCATAAAGCCGCGCAAGAAGTCGTGCCTAATTTTTTAGGCAAAACCAAGATCATCGATTTTTCTGCCGATTTCCGCCTAAGCGATAAAGAAACTTATGAGCGTTATTATAACATTCCGCATCAGCATGAAGATTTGCTCAATGGTCGTTTTGTTTATGGCTTGCCAGAAATCTATCGTGATGAAATCGCCAAAAGCGACGCCATAGCAAACCCTGGGTGCTTTGCCCTCCTCGTTCAACTCTTGTTGCTTCCTTTCAAAGGTAAAATGGCGCATGCGGATGTGATTGCGATATCAGGAACATCAGGCGGTGGACGCGCCGCACGCGATCCTGTCGATCATCCTTTTTGTTCTGGCAACATTCGGAGTTATCTTGTGAACAACCACCGCCACACACCAGAGATTTTGGCAAGCAGTGGATTGAAAGAAGAACAGCTTAACTTCGCCCCCACTGTTGGCCCTTTTCTACGCGGTATTTTCGCCAATGGATTTATCAAAACAGATGCAGAACCAAACCTCTCCGTTTTTGATAATCACCCTTTCGTGCGGATCAAAGATAATGTTGAAATGACCCATGTGGTCAGTACTAATTTTATTGATCTTAGCTACACGCGCGGTCATGGCGGTGAGATCATTGCCCAAGGTGCGCTTGATAACTTACTGCGCGGCGCATCGGGAACAGCTGTTCAAAATATGAATATCATGTTTGGGATAGATGAAACCGAAGGACTAAATTTCAACACGGCAATTTACCCATGATGAATTCGTTAAAGAAATTCTATCGCAACCTTTTCCAAGGCCAGCTTTTTATTATCAAAGCAAGCGGGAAAATTATTACTGATAGTGCCGCGAGAGAAAATTTAATTGCACAGATACAAGAGCTCACCGAAGACGGTATTAAAGTTTTACTTATCTATGGCGGCGGCGAGGCAATTGATGAAGCCATAAAAGAGGCAAACTTAACACCAACAAAAATTGATGGTCGCCGTATTTCTTCGGAAAGCGATATCAAGATTATTAAAAAAGTTTTGGCCGGTGATCTTGGCTTTAAACTTTCTGAAAGCCTTGTGAAAGCAAAGCTCCCCTCAAATGTTTTTAACGCATTACCACCCCATTGGGCGCAAGCAAAACGCCGCGCGCCAGAGCAAGATATTATTCGGTTTGACGGCACGCTTGGGCATATTGATGCCAAAGCCGTGCGGGAGCATTTTGTGGCAACGAATTTAGCGGTTATCCCTTGCCTTGCTTTTACCACCGAAGGCACAGCACTTAATATCAATGCCGATAATGTCGCGATTGAATTAGCGGCAGATACAAAAGCCAATAAGCTTATTCTCATGACCGATATTGATGGCGTCATGGTTGATGGTGCGGTTGCATCTGTCTTGACCGCTTCCGAAATTGATAAGTTAATTAGTGATAAAATCGTCACTGACGGCATGCGCGTTAAGTTAGAAAATTGTGTCAACGCTGTGCGCTCTGGCGTGAAACGTGTTCACATTCTGAATGGCTTTAAAAAGGATAGCCTACGCTGCGAGATTTATACATCCGAAGGAACAGGAACAATGATTGTGCGCGAAGAAGAAAAGAATAATTACATTAAACAAGAAATTGAAAAATAAGGAGAGCCCCATGACTGATAAATTTGATACAACAGAAAATTACGTCGCCCGCGCCACAGATAAAATTATGCCGCTTTATGCCATTAAAGATGCCGTACTAGAGCGCGGAAAAGATTGCCACGTTTGGGACACAGAGGGGCGCAAATATTTGGATTGTATTGCAGGCATTGCGGTTGTGTCCGTTGGGCATTGTAACGAGCGCATGATTGCCGCCGCCAAAGACCAGATGGAAAAAATTTGGATGTGTTCGGGGTCGTACCAAACCGAACCCAAAATTAAAGCAGCAGAAATTCTCACCGATAATTGTTGCGGCGATCAAATTTTCTTCACCAACTCGGGCGCGGAAGCGGTTGAAGGCGCGTTGAAATTAGCGCGTAAATGGGCGCATCAAAATAAAGGCGAAGACGTCAAAGAGATCATCGCCTTTGAAGACAGCTTTCATGGCCGTACCTATGGCGCAGTGACGTGCACATATAAATCCGTAAAGCAGCCAGAATTTGGACCTTATCTTCCCGGTGTGCATCACGCAAAATTCAATGACTTAGAAAGTGTAAAATCATTCATCAATGATAAAACTTGCGCAATTTTGGTGGAGCCTGTTCAAGGCGAAGGCGGCGTTGTTCCCGCCACGCAAGAATTTATGACGGGTCTACGCGATCTATGTGATGAAAAAAATATCCTTCTTATTTCCGATGAAATTCAAGCCGGTATGGGTCGCCTCGGTAAACTCTACGCGCACGCGGCGTATGATTACGAGCCTGACATTACGTGTATCGCCAAAGGCATGGGCGGTGGTTTTCCTATTGGGGCGTTCTTGGCTAAAAAAGAAATTGCATCCGTTTTCACATATGGCGACCACGGCACGACCTATGGCGGTAACGCCCTTGGCACGCGTATTGTTTACGAAGTAGTGGATCAAATTCGTCAGCCAGAATTCCTTCAGAACGTTGTCGATATGGGCGATTATATGATGGAAGGTTTAAATAAATTAAAAACCGATACGAATTCGATTGAAGAAGTGCGCGGCAAAGGCCTGATGATTGGTGTTGATACAGTGTATGATATCAGCAAACTTCTTGCCACGTTGCAGGATAATGGCCTCCTCGCCACACAAGCGGGCGCAAAGAGTCTGCGTATTACACCTCCTTTAATTATGGGCAAGGCCGAGGCCGACGAAGCTTTAGATAAAATCGGTCACGTTATTCGTAAGGGCGTGATGTAATTAGTTTAACCATGAAGACACAAAGATCACGAAGAATATTTATAAAAAAACTCCGTGCACTTCGCGGCTTTGTGGTTTTAAAAAAGAAAAATAACAAATGACAAAACATTTTATCAATTTAAAAGATTTTGATCCGCAGACGCTTAAAAATATTTTGGCGCAAGCACATATTTTAAAGGCGGAAAAATTTCATCCACCGCAAATTTTTCGCGGCTTAACCCTTGCGATGATGTTCGATAAATTATCGACTCGTACACGCATGTCTTTTGATGTGGCAATGAAACAATTGGGCGGACATACAATTGTCATGTCAAAAGGTGATATGCAATTGGGCGGCGCGGAAAGCATCGAAAGCACCGCGCAAGTCATGTCACGATATGTCGATGCCATCATGACCCGCATGAGCGATCACGATAAAATGGAAGAGTTGGCGGAACATGCCACTATCCCGATCATTAACGGTATGACCGACAAGTCCCACCCCTGCCAAATCATGGCAGACATAATGACAATTGAAGAAAAACTTGGCGGCATTGAAGGTAAAAAAATTGCGTGGTTTGGCGATGATAATAATGTCAGCAAAACCTACGAAGATGCCGCGCCGCTTTTTGGCTTCGACTTTGTCATGGCAACGCCGTTTAACAACATCACAGCCGAAGATGCCGCAAGGGATGCCGATGTTCTGGTGACCGATACATGGGTGTCATTGGGGCAAGATGGCAAGGAAATTGAGAAATTCTGGCCCTATCAAGTGAATGACGACCTGATGGCCAAAGCCAAGGACACCGCCATTTTCATGCACTGCCTGCCTATTCATGAATGGGAAGAAGTAACAGAAACTGTTGCAAAATCCCCCCAATCTGTGATTTATGACGAAGCAGAAAACAGATTACACGCCCAAAAAGCGATTTTGGCCTATTGCCTTGAAGAATCTGGCGTGAGTGTGTAGAAATTTTTTGTCGTTTCGCTTTCTTTTTCGACGAGGCGTGAGCGACGACAGGTATTGAAAATACCTTAGGAGAGAAACAACAAAGTCGAAAGAGAAATGGAAGCGGCAAATGTCTAAAGGTAAAATTGTACTGGCGTACTCAGGTGGTCTTGATACATCTGTGATCTTAAAATGGTTCATCGAAGAAGGCTATGAAACTGTGGCTTA
>CALDTV010000016.1 GCA_937923625.1 uncultured Alphaproteobacteria bacterium | reverse complement strand
TAAAATCGCATTTGTATTCGTATCAACTAAATAGACCCGTCCTTCCTGGTATTCACTGTCCGAATATTGAGTATCACTCACAATCATCACAGATCCACTGATCCCGACAGATGAGCCAAAATTAGGGGCGGATGAAGGAGAGGGATTTAAAGTGGTTTGTGTTAAGTTTACAGGTGTTAAAGCGGTCACGGAATTTCCACGAATAATGTCATTTCCGCCAAGCCCAGAAATAATATTATTCCCATTATCACCTTCAATAACATCATCTCCTGAAGTTCCAAAAGTTGCTATACTAATCGCCACCGTACCCGTTGCCGCACCCGCGCCATTCTCACCGCCATCCGCCAAAGAGACAATAAAGCCACTTGTTGTTGTGTTCGAGTTATCATGAACAAATACCACTTCACCTGCCGCGACTTGTGCGTGGGTGAAGCTGGTAATAGCCACACCAACATTCGTTGTTAACTCAATCTGACCATTGGTAATCGCACTTGCTGTATAAGTAATATCGCTATCCGCATCATCTGCATCCGCCCCATCAAGGATGGTATCCGTAATCGTAATGCTTGCGCCTCCGGCTATCGCCGCAGGATTATTCACCGTTAAAGTCGGCGCATCATTTATCGGATTGACTGTAATCACAAATGTATCTGCCGCCAATGTCGTGGTGCCATCACTCACCTCAAAGTTAAGCACGTCACTGATCGTCTCACTGCCATCATGCACATACACAACGCGGTTATTATCAAGATCATCTTGTGTGAAGGTTGAGATTGCAACACCAGTATTGGTGATGAGTTCTAACTGACCATTCATCAATGGAGCTGTCACTGTATAAGTCACATTGCCCGCCGCCGTATCACTATCACTATGGCTTAACATCGCACTGGTAATCGTTTGCGTTGCCGCCTCATCCAATGTGGCGCCTGTATTATTCACCGCCACGGGTGCATCATCGACTGGCGTAATCCCAATCGTTACAGTGCCTGTGGCTGCGCCCGCGCCATTCTCACCACCATCCGCTAAGGAAATATTAAAGCCAGAGGTGGTGGTGTCAGAGCCATCATGGATAAATGCCACTTCACCTGCCGCGACTTGCGCGTGCGTGAAGCTAGTAATTGCCACACCGACATTTGTTGTTAATTCAATCTGACCATTGGTAATGGCGCTTGCTGTATAAGTGATATTACCATCTGTATCATCCGCATCCGCGCCATCCAAGATGGTATCCGTGATCGTGATACTCGCACCTTTTAAAATATCAGATGGGTTCGTTATTGTTAAGGTCGGTGCATCATTAATCGGATTGACTGTAATTACAAATGTATCTGCCGTCAATGTCGTGGTGCCATCTGATACTTCAAAGCTAAACACATCACTGATCGTCTCAGAACCATCATGGACGTAGACAACGCGGTTATTATCAAGATCATCTTGTGTGAAGGTTGAGATCGCAACACCAGTATTGGTCGTCAATTCCAACTGACCATTCATGAGAGCACTTGTTACTGTATAAGTCACACTCCCCGCCGCCGTATCACTATCGCTATGCGATAACATCGCACTGGTAATCGTTTGCGTTGCCGCTTCATCCAATGTGGTGCCTATATTATTCACTGCCACCGGCGCATCATCCACAGGTGTGATACCAATCGTTACCGTGCCTGTTGCCGCACCCGCGCCATTCTCACCGCCATCAGCGAGTGAGACATTAAAGCCAGAGGTGGTGGTGTCACTGCCATCATGAATAAACACCACTTCACCTGCCGCGACTTGTGCGTGGGTGAAGCTGGTGATCGCTACGCCAACATTCGTTGTTAGTTCAATCTGACCATTGGTAATCGCACTTGCTGTATAAGTAATATTCGCGTCCGCATCATCTGCATCCGCCCCATCAAGGATGGTATCCGTAATCGTAATGCTTGCGCCTTCGGCTATCGCCGCAGGGTTGTTTATTGTAAGTGTTGGTACGATATTTGTTGAACTACTTTCACTATTAAACAATTCCTGCTGAGAACTGATGTTTTCTCTTCTGCTAATAGCAAATCTATCAGAAAAAATATTAATATCATTATCTTCTTCAGAAAATTGTTTGATGTAGCTACTGAATATATAACTGCTATAGTTCTCTATAGCGGTTATATTGAACATTTGAGAGAATGCAGAAACTTCTATCGTGTTCAATAAAGACACTTGGCTGATATCTAAACCATCACTTACAATAGGGCCCGGTTTGAATGAATGTAATAACTCAAGGGATTCATCACGTTCCAGATTTGTGTTTGGTTTTTCACCAACAAAATCAGCAAGAGGAAGGATTTCTTCTAAAACATTATTTTCATCCTCCGCCGCTATCTCCTCACCTGCGGCAGTCTCAATACTAGCAACATCCACTTCATTTTCTTGTACAGAAAAACTCTGACTATCAACAGGAACATCAATTGAAACAGATATTTCTTCTGTTTCAATTAGATCTTCTTGGCTATCAGCACTTTCTTTTTTGCTCACAGTACTCCTTAAGAGCTTATATTTTTATAAATCCTACCATATATATTTTAACATAAATTACGTTAAAGAGAAATTAAGCGGGGATCAGGATGAAAATCTGGTAAGTTATTGATTTATAAAGAATACATGTAAAAATATGAGTAATTATCTAAAATTTTAGTTTTTTGCATGTAGGGGGACACGAACCCGTACTTTTAGAGATAATCCATGACAGGTATTAAAGTTAGCGGTGTTGTCAGACTAACCCGAACTATTCTCCAAAAGTTTGAAGCTACAAATCTATTTTACACAAATATCCTGCCAAATATCTAACGAATTTTGACGTAAATTCTTAAATGTTGATCTAGTTTCTAAATGACGTTGGTGATTAAAATGGTTGAGGAAAGAAGCTTGAATAGAAGTAAATTTCTGTAGCGATCGCATCAATCGAAACTTATTCATCCCCTTCTCTCGCCGTCGAAAATGAAGATGTGAATTTTCTACCTGATTATTATGATACTGCGTCGTGTTTTGAAGGTGCTCCATATTGAGTATTGTTAACGCAGCGCGGTATGATTTTAACTTATCGGTTACAATTTCATGAGGTTTTCCGTAGCTTTTAACCAGTTTCTTTAAAACTTTTTTGGCTGCTTTCTTGTCTCTTTTCTTCGTAACAACACAATCTAAAATTGTTCCTTCTTGGTCAACCGCGCGCCATAAATAATGGAGTTTCCCATTGATTTTTACAAACACTTCATCGATGTGCCATCGCCAATTTGATGGAGAGTAAGGAGCCTTTTTCTTAATATCTTTAGCAAACCTAGTACCGAAATTATTCCACCAATACCGAATAGTTTCATGGCAAACATCAATTCCACGGTCGTGCAGAATATCTTCTACTTGGCGTAAACTCAGAGGATAACGCACGTAATACATGACAGCTAATTTTATGATTTCTGGACTAGTTTTATAATATTTAAATGGATTTTTTTGCTCATTCACTGATTTTACAGTGAATTTATTAATATGGTGTTTTAATCTGACGACACCGACCCGTGGCATCAATATTCGTCATATTAAGGCATTGATTTTATTTCCATATTAGTATAACAATTATGTCATTAAAAAATAGCGTTAAAAACACATGAATACGGTACGAATAGAACAAGACTTGTTGGTGAAGTATAGGATTATTGATCCTGATTCCCCATCTGGTCAAAAAGCGAACAATTTTTTGCTCTCCCGCGCAAAATTGTTGGCTGGGCGTTACATTGATTTTGATGAAACCCCTATCACCTTTGTTTTGTCGGATTCTGGTGAACCTAATGCTTTTTTTATGCCTAAATTGGAACTGCACGATAAACCCGAGTATGACCGTGAACGCAATGTTATTTTTACGAATAACCCCATAGGAACGCATGTTGTGTGCGTCACGCGTGGGTTGATTGACATGGTCGATAACCAAGATGAATTTGATTATGTTTTAAGTCACGAATTAACGCACATAATCTTAAACGAACATGGTAGCAAACGTAATTCGGGCGCTGAAGAAACGATATCAGATTTACACGCGGTTGATTTGGTCTATGACGCTGCTGGCGATCCGAAGCAAGCCTTGGTGTTTATGGATAAACTCACGGCTTACGCAAAAGACCAAGAAAAGCAACGTTATTCTCACTCATGGTCAGATGAAGATAAAAGTGCCATTCATTGGTCGGAAATTTTGGATGTACATATGACGGCCCGCAACAGGCGGTCAGCGTTAGAGGCTTCTTTAACCCGATTATCACACTTAATTGATGATAGATTGCCTACATCATTGGATAAAACCGTTTTTGATGCGGCATATAGCGATCCTGTAGATATTTTTTTAAATGAACGTGATTACGAACAGCGAAAACTAGTTGGAAAATTAAAGATCTTAATTGATGCGATTGATGGTCTTGCCGTTCAATCTAATCCTAGGAAAGATTTACAAAACCAAATGGCGAAGCTGATTGGGGATGGCGTTGACGAGGATGATTATGAAACGCGTTCTGCCCTGCACGACATTCAGAAACTCATTGATAAAAAATATGAAGACTGCTTTGCGGGTAGAACTTTAGAAAAAAAGTACCAGCAAAAAATTGCAACGATGGCTTATGATCTTATTCAAGAAAATGATGAGGCCAGGAGACTAAAAAAAGCGGGCAGGTCCGCGGAAATTAACGGTCAAGATTTACTTATTTATCTGCAAAATGAAGCATATCGTCATATTAGCGCGCATGGGTATCCAGCGGATAAAGACGTTAATTACTTGGATGCGGCAAGTATTTTATACAGCTATTTCTATGTTTTATTGGGGCATAATATTCCCCATTATAAACGAAGAGAAGATGAGCGCAAGCATAGGGTAAAAAAACCAGAAGTTGTTGTTGATATTGAAGCGGCAAAGGAAAAAATCAGAAGCGCGAAAACGGCAGAAGAATTTACAACTGCCGCCGATGAATTTGAGACGGTGTTAGGTATTTTTACAGAAATACAAAAAACGTCCTATGGTTATAAGCGAGGGTGGAAAAAATTTGATAATTTATCGACCATGCGGGGCAGTCAGCATGGATTTGACGGGGAAGAGTTGTCTGAAGCAAAGACAATTTTTGGTTCAGGCAGCATAAAACCTGGTCAAGTTGTCCCATGGCATCATATAACGTCATTTGCTGCCGCAAGCGCGGAACATAAAGAACGTATAGCTAGTTTATTAGACGATGATGGTATCCATGATTATAGGTTAACGCATGAAATTGGTTATATAAAAAGCCACGGTACTCATTATTGCATAAATGAGGAGGGCGTTGTTTCAAGCGGTACGGTCCCCGATTACGAAATTGATTTTTTTCTAAAACAAGAGCAAGTTTTGCAGGTCTATGGCTATATCCGTGATTACTACGACCAAGAAAATTCGTTTATAGATGCGGCATGTAAACAAGGGGCAAATTTTTCGGGTAAATTTTATGATCCAGATGAAACAGCATCGGCGCATTTTGGTAGGTACGCAAAAGCAAATAAAGGAATTTACGATTTAATTGGATTGTTCAATGCCTTGCCCAATAACGAAAAAGGCGAAGAATATCGCAATAATAATGCCCTTCAAATGATTTCGGCGCAGTATAAAAAAGATAATCCTTTACTTTGTGTAGATGATCGCGGACGATTGGACATAAAAGATGAGTTGTTCAATTTTGACAATCCCATTTTTCAAAAACATTTTGGTGATAATTTTCAAGGTCAAGCTATTGATAGGAAAAATACGCAGCAACAAAAATTATTTGATGCAATTTTTTCTGCGGCTAAAAAAGCCCTTGATCTGTGGGATGATACGCAATCGCGTTTCACTGTCTTAGATGCTGAAATTAACTCTTTGAGAGAATACTCAAAGGCATTAGAGGGTGAAGAAGGACGCGAAGAAATTTTAGAGAAGAAAAAACGTAGAGAACATGAAAAACAGTTTTATGAAGCAAAAGAGGAGGAGTTAAAAACGGTTATTTACAATGTTTTTTGCAGTGCGCTAGGGACTAATTCACGATGGTATCATATGAATAATCTAACGGAAGAACAAAAAAATATTTTGGCTGAATATGTTGTTAGGGATGAAAAAGGAATCTTCGTCAGGTTATTCAATGTAGCTGATTACGAACAATATTGTGACTATTTTGATATTCTTGACAGGCAACAAAAAAACATTTTATCGGGAGATAATACCCTGACGAATATGATGACTGTTGTGGCCAAAAATATTGGATACCAAACCGCTAAATCCAAACAAGCCTTAGAGGCGTTTTACGATAGCAATGTAAAGGAAGGCTTTCGCCGCGCAGTATATAAATGGCAACTTCATTCCTTTGACCTTTTTCAATATTTGCAGACATCACGCGAGTATAATATTTTAAAATTATGCACCACCTTAAAACGTATAGAAGCACCCGAACCGGATGGATATGGTCATAATGATAAGAAGAAATCACAGCGTTTTGAAAATTATACAAATATCATTACACAAAATAGTGTGATGCAATCCATAGCGAGGGCTATCAATTACCAGCCCAACTATTCTGGTCAAACACCGCGCGTGCGAATTCAAACCATTGATGCTTTGGTTGAATTTCGGAATCAAATGTTTGCCTTGATAGGAGAGGAAGGAAAAAAAGATCGTGATCTTTACCACGGTTCTAATCGGGTGAAAGACAAACCTAAACAAAGTCTTTGGACGCGCACTTATGGTCGTATGAAGTCGATTTTCTCGCAAGCTGTAGAATATATTTTCCCTAACAACGGTATAGAGTCAGAAAATATAGTTAAGATTAGAAATAAAAAATTCTTAAACCTTATTGATAAAAACATCAGGGGATTAATCAGAAGGTCATTACATCAAATTTTAAGCCAAGGTAATTCGCTGGATAAGTTTATCAAACTTTATTTATTTTATCATGGCGAGGATAGTAACTATTCAGGCAACCAGACACGAACGGATTTTTTGAATGATTTAACCAAAAAAGAAAAAATATTTCAAAAAATATCTAATGACTCAACAGTTGATAGATTTTGGCCTGATAATGCATTGGATCATGTGAAGGCTTTTGTTTTTGCCAAAAACACATTTATAGACGATGTTGAATTAGAAGATAAAACATTGAACCAATTGTTGGATAAAGTCGACGCCCTACCGGCAGGTCGACAAAAAAATGAATGCCTTCATATTTTATTGGACCGTAAATTACGCTCCCCCTTTCCGGAGACGCGAGAACGGTTATTTGATATATATGCACATGATTTGCACGCAAAAATTGGTCTTGATGACGGCACGGAAAAATATCAACACAAGCTGGCTGTCTATATCAAAGCGCTTGAAGGCGGTCAGAATAATAGCTGGGATAATGATAATAAAGCCGTGACACATGATAGTCTTTTATCCAAAAAGATGTCACAGGCGGATAAGTATCAATTATTAAGAAAAATATCAGATACAATTATTTCTCAGGAAAAGGCATCGGATATGCTTTATAAAAGCTGCCGTCTGAACCTCTCCGCAGATGATTTGGCAGCAAGTTATTTGTACGGTGTTGGCGTTGACTCTCTCACTTCCGAAATGGACCGTAATGCTGATAGTGCAAGGGCGTTCGTTAAGTTTTTTAATTCAAAAGGGGAGAATAAAGATTGCGAGAGCTTTAGCCAGTCGATTGGGAAAAAGGTTCGAGGTAGATTTAAAGGTCATGATCAACAAGAATATATGAATAAAGTTTTACAAGAAATAGAACCATTAAATTGTAAAATACTTTATGATAATTTCTGGTCAGTGCCACTTGAAGCTCGAGCAGTGATTATTGCAAGAATCCTCAAAAGCGCTGTTGTGAAACAAGATAATCAAAATGCGCCTAACCCGCGACAGTCATGGGAACAAGTCTTTGACGTGGTGATGGACACCATCATTGATCCTAATGATAGCTCCGTTGAAGCGCTATATGCTCAAGACATTATGCATTCTTATATCAAATCACGAAGCGATTATGAACGTGAACTTATTCTCTCCGCCATGATGGTTGCCAATCGTAATATAGGCGAAGATGCGGGGAATGTAGGAAAAGCATTGAAATTATTCTTAGAAAACATGGGGCCAGCAGAAATAAAATTGGGGCAGGCCATTGCCTCCCACCCGGGCACGCCAGTAAAAATCCGTCAAAAATTGCAAGGGTTAAAAAATACCGCAGATATGCCCGCCCGATGGACAACGTATCAATGGATTAAGAACGAAAATATTCCAGAAAAATTTTGGAAAAACAAATATATGGGTAAGATTTTAGGTTCTGCTTCTTATTACACCGTCATCGCCGTTGGTGATGATGTCCTTAGAATACTTCGCCCAGAAGCAAGAGAAAAAGCCAATAAGGGGTTCCGCGTCATCAGTGAGACGGTGAATGATTTAAAAGAAAAAGATGCTATATCTGATCTTGATTATAAGGAACTCACAGCATCCGTTCAGGAAATGGTCAAACAAGCGGCGAGGATGTCACATATTGAGACAGATCATGATATTGGCCAGCAGCAGTATGAATCAGCACAAGAAATTTATAACGGTGTCACAATCACAAGCGGGCCAGAGAAATTTAAATTACAGGTGATGGATTGGAAAGCCAGAGGCAAAAATTGGATGATTTTAGAAAGAGCACAGGGTGAAACTTTTAACAATTTACCAGAGGAAACTGCTGTCCAAATCACTTATAAAAAACACATTGCAAAAGGATACATTGTCTTTGAAATGAGCAATATTTTATTAGGAGGAAAATTCGATCATGATAAGCATGGCGCACAATTATCTGTTGATCCCCTAATCAATAAAATAGGTATCTATGATACAGGCGCTATGGCGTTAACAGACCCAACCCATGAAGAGCAAAGATTATTAGGGCATGTGATTTTTGATACGATCCAGTCAAACCTTTCAGGAACAGATTATTTAACAGCTTTCAGCACGAGTATAGCTAAAAAAATTGATCAACTTTACACCGATGGTCAAGACACGCAATATCTTGTTGAGGTTAAAAAAAGTTTACTCGCATTGGGTGATTTTGTAGCGGTTCTTGATGCATCTGATATTCAGGAAATTATGCCCGGCCTAGAAGTCCTCAATAATATTTCTCCACAGATTAAGGCGGGAATATTAGAAAAAATGGTTTCAAACGGTGTTGATGCGGGGCAAATTGAATCGGCGTCAACCGCCTTTGCAAAAAATAAGAGTGTTACAATTGAGCGCAACAATGTTATCCCAATATTAAACAACATAGAAGTATTTGATATTGATTCGTTTACCCCTGTAAAAGCTAAATGGTTCGCGGAAGCTTTTGAAGAGCTAGAAATTGCCAATAGTACTCAATCAAGCGCACCGTTAAAACTTCGTGCATAACATAGTATTTTGATTGAAACCTGCCCCGAAATCATAAAATTAGCTGTCATGTATTACGTTCGGTACCCGCTTAGTTTGCGCCAAGTTGAGGATATTTTGCATGAACGCGGTATCAATATTTGCCATGAAACGGTCTTGTCAGATTAATCTGACAAGACCTCACAGAGCGCGTACGTTCATATTATTAGAGAGTTATCTATTTATTTAAGTCCATAACATTCTGAATAAAGACCGTAATGAATTTGCGATAGCTTTATTTTCGATGACTGTTCCCATTATTCCTGGATCAGAAAAAGAAATCATCGCAACTTTATCTCCATAAATGTCTATTTCAATTTGGAAGGGATAATAGGCTTCTGAAAAAAACTTAGTCTGACGAATATGTCTTTTTGAGGTGCTGTAAAGTCGCTGCGTAATATTATTCTCAGGGGCTAATATTTTTACAGGGATTCCTTTTCGGATACGTTTTTGAATAAACCTGTTTTGATGATCTGGTAGAAGTTTTATCAGATCGCGACCAGAGGATATTATAAGTAGCTCATTGTTCGTTGAATCTAGTCTTCCGCACGTCATTAAAACATCATCAAATATTGAAGAGATGCCTTTTTCACCTTCATAAAAACGAACATTGGGCGTGTTGCTGTTATCCAACAATTCTAAGAACGACGGAATAAATGTTTTAAAATCTTTAACTTTTTCTTCTATTTTGTGACTAAGTTTTTCTAATGGCTCAGCACAATAAATCCATCTAGCGCCTTGCTTATGGCGGGTTATGTATCCCTGTTTTCTGAGGCGGGACAATATAAGATCAATTGAACTACGCTTTATATCCGTAACGCTGGCAATTTCGTGGACATATAATCCCATTGGTTTCTGCAGACAGCTCAAATAAACATCGGCGTCATTTTCTTTAAGGCCTAAGTCAATAAGATAGTTCTTAGCTTTTTTCATCATTTTCAAAAAGTAACATAAAGTACGTTATTTTTATATAAAAATAATTCTTCCTTTAAATGGTCATTATCGATCAATAAAACCTAAAGGAGAAAAGAAATGACAAGTGATATAAATGTATATATTGCAAATGCAATTAGAGATAACGACATCTCAGCTGTAAAAAAGTTAGAAGATCTTGGTCTTAATATATTTGAAAGTGGAAAAGATCATAGAACAGGTCGTTATGCTCATCTTGGACGCGCTGCATCACTATTAATCGATAAAGCAAAGCCTGATATGTTTCTTTATGCAATCAGATCGAAAGTGCTATATCCGGATTTTTCAGATATGCCAGATTTACGTTTTGGTATATTCAAAGAGTTAATTAGTGAAGATCGTGATGATTTATTAGATGTCTTCGTAAAGAGCAATGGGTTAAATGGCTGGAAACCAGATCATTACATGAATCTTTATACGTTTATGCGAAAAGATTGTAATGGCTTTAAGGATAACTTACCGAGTAAGTATGCGCATAAGCGTGCGCCAATCATTGCCGCATTATATGCAGCGCTTCCCTTTAATGTCGAAGTAGCGTCAAACCCAATGCCGCTTTTAATGTGTGCTGCCTATTTGGGAGATCATGATTTAATAAAAGCATTTATTACTGAGGGACCTATTTGGCTTAATATATCAGAGGAGGCAGATGATGGCGAGTACTATATTGCGCATCATGACCATGACAAAACGGCGAAAGCAAAAGATGCGCGTTACTTGCTGTCCCATGTATTTGCTTCAAAAGCTAAATTTTCTGAAAAAGTTGCAATTGTAAATATGTTAGCAGATATGGGGCTTGATCTCGATACGATGGGAAGCTGGCACACGGTTGAAGCAAAACCAAGGCTTTCTATGCCTGAAGAAATTGAAAGGGCTGCAACAAGTAGAGCAAGCACCAAAGTTTATACGGGACATCCTAGTTTTTGTTAATTGTAAGGTGTTCGCGAATAAAATCGCGGATACCTATTGACTTAGATAATCACTACTTAAATCAATTGATTTAAGTAATTCATATTCATTACTATTACGTTTGATGGTGCCTTTTTTATCTAAATTACTAAAAACGCGTGATACTGTTTCACGCGATGTTCCAGCCCATGTTGCAAAGTCTTCATGACTAGAAATAATCAGCTTTCCATTATCTTCTTCAAACCTTTTCTTTAACTCTCTGAGAACGCGGTCTTTTGAAGATAAGGTCGTTAAAGATTTTATCCTGTTTGTATAATCTCTTATGACACCACATAAGCGTGATAAAAATTTATCTTCTATACTGTTGCTGACCTTAATAATTTTTTTGAAGTTTTGAGACGTAGCTTTTATTACTGTCGTTTTTTCTGTTGCAACTGCTGATGTGAGTCTTACTTGGTGATCGATAGCAGATAACCAACCAAAGTAATCTCCACACTTTATATCTCTGTAGGAAATGAGTTCTCCATTCTCATCGATAAGAGATAATCTTACATTTCCAGAAACGACAAAAAATACATCGTTTTCTTGTGATTGAGGCTCCATTAACACATGGCCTTTGGGATACGTCTGCGCTGGTAATAGCAATGATTTGATTTTTAAAGGTTCATTTTCAGTGCACTCACAAAATAACTCTATCTTTTTTAGCGTCCTAATTTCTTCCATGATTTATTTATAATTGTATAGGTGTTAAAGAGCCAGCTCTATCAACAAAGAAAGTTCCTGATGGTCGTTGACCTGCAACAACTTGCCGTCTTGTCACATTAGAAGCCAGAGCATGTGCCTGTTCTGTCATCGTCGTAACACCTGCAGTATTTATATTATAAGAATAAAGCCTAAAGACAGATAAAATATTTTCTATTGATGCTTCGGAAATAGGTTTTAGGCCATTAGCTTGGCTATTTTGGGTCGTTACAACAGGTCTTATCCTAAAGTTTACATTTCCAGGTCGAAAAGTATCGATAATATCCAGTGGATTGCATGGAGTATCGGCACTTAAGAGAAAGCTACAATTTGGCGTCCGACCCGCTTTGTTATAACGAAACCATGTATTTATGGATTCAGCAACACCTTCCAACGGGAGTAGTGACATATTTGATCGCATACCAACACTCGCTTGACGAAAGCTTTCACTCGTTGAAATAAGTGAGATTTGTAGTTGTACTGATCCAGCTTGATAATTAGAGGCGAATAAAGCCCAATCTTTTATGCGCTCTTGCACCTGTGGAATATTGGGCATGGATGTTGAAATTTTAAAAGATGTGCTTGGTATTTTTGAAGCAATAAGATCCATCGCATCAACTATATGTCCGTTCAACAAAGGCTCACCTGTTTTTGCAAAGTTAATCTTTAAAGGCTTGTCACAGGGATTATATCCATCAACAGATTTTGCAAAAAATAGCATATCTTCCACTTGCTGATAGATAGACTCTGGCGTGAGCGGACCACCTGAATCTGTTAAGTCACAGAAATTACAGCCCACAGGACAACCTGTTGCACAAGATACATTGATAATGGCTTTCTTTTTATCATCACCATTATAATAACCGACCTCAAAAGGCTTTTTACCTTCATGTGAACCAACGCTTTCAATTACGCGATCATTTATGTCGCCAAAAATTAAAGTTGTTTGATAATCGATTTCAGTATTACTCATTTTAAACTCCAAATTAATCAATTCGAGTTTGAGTAAATTATATACGCAAAAAAATAGCTGTGATTGCTATCACATTAAACGCAAAAAAATATTGATAGTTACAAATATTTTGAACGAATAGGTGCGTACTTTTGTTATGATAGTTGGAGTATTTGATTAATAAGAAAGAGCTATTTTTTATATTTTCGTACTGCGCCTCATCACACTAGCAATCTGATTTTGAATAATTAGTTCGAATTACATCAATGATGCTCCACCATTTAGTCTCTCCCTCCGCATCCATACACTCTGATAAAGGTGAATTCATTGTGTACCGTAGCTTTTCACCATTCATTTGTAAGTTCGAAAATACTGTTTTTAACAAATGTCGTTTTAAGAAAGAAAAAAATGAAAGCTATAATACTCGCAAGAATATCTTCAAAAGAACAATTCGATGGTCACTCATTGGACGCTCAAATGCGGAACCTTGAACAGTATGCCGAACGTAAAGAACTTGATGTAATCAAGAAGCTTTCAATCATTGAATCCTCCACCAAGAAGCAACGACCAGAATTTGATGAAATGATTACTTTCATCAAAAGACAGAAAACGAAGATTGCGCTTATAGTTGATACCGTAGACCGTCTACAAAGAAGCTTCAAAGAAACTCCAATCTTTAATGACCTTATGCAGAGAGACGTTCTTGAACTTCACTTCGTAAAAGAAGGTAACGTGCTTTGTAAAGATGCTAACAGCACCCAGAAACTAATGTGGAACATGGGTGTTGTAATGGCTCAATCATATACAGACCAACTTTCTGACAACATCAGAGGCAGTGTGAATTTCAAGCTTCGCAACGGCGGTTGGTGTGGTCAAGCTCCTCTAGGTTACTTGAATATTGTTGACAGTAAAAACGGTAAAGCATCAGTAGCCGTCGACCTCAAAAAAGCACGTTTAGTTAAAAAGCTTTTTTCAGAATATTCAAAGGGTACTTACTCATTAAAATTATTATCAGAAAACGCTAAAAAGTGGGGCTTAACTTCACGAAAAGAAGTAAAACTTGGTGCTCAATATCTTCAAACAATATTACAAAACCCCTTCTATTATGGTGTAATGAGAGTTAAAGGGCAGTTATATCAACACAACTATGAACCACTAATTTCAAAACAATTATTCGATAAGTGTCAGGAGGTTAAAAAGAAGCGAGGATATAACCCATCTAAAATTAATACTAAATATCCATTCTTATTTCGTTCATTAATTACATGTCAGGCTTCTGGTCGGCAAGTAACCTGTGACATAAAAAAAGGAAAATATTTCTACTTAATATGTCGTAATCCAAAAGACCTTTCTCACAAAATTTGGATTAAAGAACTTATAATACTGAAACAAGTAGAAGCCGCTTTAAAGAAAATACACATTTCAGACGCAGATTTTGATGAAATTAAAAAATACACTCAAAAGAGAGCGGAACTAAACAGGTTACAATCTAAGCAAAACATTATGAAACTTCATGAAGAACGTACAGAGATTGAACAGCAGATTGATAAATTAACTGACCTACTGGTCAAAGAGCAGATACCCCAAGACATTTACAATCGTAAATACACCCAATTACAGCAACGTAACAGTGACATCACAGCTGATTTGCGAGCACAGTTATTAAACGGTAAAGATTTTGAAGAAGCACTTCTATCAATGCTTTTGCTCTGTAATAAGGGGTTAGTTGTGTTTAAGAGTTCGAAAACTACATTAAAACGACATTTGTTAAAAACAGTATTTTCGAACTTACAAATGAATGGTGAAAAGCTACGGTACACAATGAATTCACCTTTATCAGAGTGTATGGATGCGGAGGGAGAGACTAAATGGTGGAGGGAGCAGGATTTTCCAGTTAATTTTCTAACACATTGTAATTAAATAACTTTTAGACAACATATTTCTTTGTTGTGTACCAGCTATGTGTACCAAATTGTAAAACATTTAGCAATTAAATTAGTAAAAGTATCATACATCAAATCTTTGATATTTACTCGGAGCTACAGGTTCCAAATTAAGCTCGTAATCATGTGCGCTTCTTGCACGAAATGTTATTCTTAGTGCGCCATCTTTAGGAAACGCACTCGCTGGTATTACGTACTGTACAATTGGTGCTATAAACGGTATTTCACTTTGACTATCAAAAGTTTGATTTGTTTCAACTTCTTGATGTGATTGCTCAAACTCTTCTTGATCGGCCGTGTCAAAGCCATCAACACCTAGCTCAAATTCAAAGTCGATACCTTCATTAAGTTGGCTTTGAATATATTGCTCCACAATTGGATAGTGAGTATCAGGGTCAAATTGTACGCCAAACTGCGATTGTAACGCGACAACTTGCTCGACAAGTCCAGTATTCTGGTCATTTAACATTGCAGCACTTGCCAACATAAAGAAACCTAGCGCCCTATCTTGATCAGTTAGTTTTTGGAGATGTATGTTCCCCAACACTTCTAGGTCATTTTCATCAAATCCATCATGACCAATCTTTTCTAAGATTAACTCTTCCTCGCTTTTTTGAGCTGGCGTTTTGTCTTGTTTATCAAGCTCATCAGCAGCATCATTGTTATCAACGCTATCATTTGCATCTAACCCAGATGAACCGTTAAAATCTTGTACGGTGGCCTTAGATTTTCTTTTTGGTTTTAAGTCTGCAATTTCAGGACATTGTTTGACCATTTCTCTAGTTATCAGTGTTGCTTTATCTTGCGAAGCAACATGATTTGCGAACGAAACGATTGCAGTGTTAAGGGTTGCTTCAACTTCATACATATCTTTATCTTTTTCCGTCACAATCGATGCAATAGAAATCCTATCGTCCTTTTGTCGTAAGAAAGCCATCGAAATCACCTCAAGCTCATCAGCATCAAGCACTTTGAATGCTTGCTCAAACGCACCTCTTGTAACACCAAAGTTAGCTATCATGGCTGTTTCTTGGTCATACACAGACTTTAGAGCAATATATTCTGATGATGTTTCATCAACTGGTGGCTCAATTGGCAATAAGGCTGCGTATTGGCGTTTTGATGTTGTTCCTTGCTCTGCACGGTAAGCAACGACCTTTGCAACAGCTGCATTTCTCATATCAACAATCGTCGCAACAGGCACTTCAAACTCTTCTGCTAATTCATTTAGAGATTGGCGATAATCTTCAAGTCTCAAGTCATGTGAAGCAAATATCCGAAACTCTGTCTCAGTAAGCAGCAAAGAGGCATCTCTTAACATACCAAGAGCATAACCAAAATTGGGTGCAAGTTTACTTTCTTCATCAAAAGCTTCTGCAAGTTCTGGAAGCGGTTTAAATTGAGCTTGTGCAAAACTATTTCTTCTAACTGTCTTAGGATTACTGGTTTGCTTTGATGTAGCATCGCCGTATTGAATAATGTCGTTAACAGTTTCAGCAATATGAGCCTTTCCACTTGTTTTCGCATTAGTGGCAAGTGTTATAGCGGCACGATGTAGTACAGTTCGCGTGTCTTCTAAATCAAGATCAAGTTCGGAAGCAATCTCTTCAACAGTAAGACATTCTGTTTTTTTTCTGAATGCATTCATCGTTAATATTTGAAATGACCGTGCATCAAGAATATCGCGTGATAATTCGAACGCTTCACGTTTCGGGCCGCTGTTGAAAATATTCCCGCTTTCTGTTTCAAAAAATTCTTCGGCTCTTAGTCTTGCTGATACTTCATCCCCCAATGTGAAAATTGCTGCGGGTATATCTAGTAACTCTCGAGAGGCAGCCTCATGGAGATTGATTATTGCAGATTTAATGATCTCTAAAACCTGACGGCGGTCTAGATTTTTCTTTTTTGCATTAGGCGTTTTTAGAATGTCTTCTATAGATTTTCGGTAATCCTCTTTTATAAAGAATTGTGAAGATAAAAATGTAAATTCATCTACACTCAAAACACGCGCGGCAAGGTCAAATGAAGCTTTTCTATCATCAGGAACATGCTGGGCAATTAGCTTATGAATAGTTGAATTTTCTTCTTTTATGTCAGTCATTACGTTCATGATTATAGCTTTATATTTAAACCTTAGGATTTGGCAGGGCAGCGGCTTTATTAACGCCACCAATCGCTGTCAAACCTTGTGGCATCCCATATGTTCCGCCAGAAGAAAATTGAATAAGTGTTGCAGCAAGTTCTCTACCAACGAGTTGTGTAAGTGCGCCTTGCGCCTGCGTCATTATCTGTCCAAGTTTGATAGTATTTGAAGGGTCTTCATATTCAAAAACTGCTCTAGCAAGGGCATCACGAGATAAATTTTTACCTTGAAAATGTGTTAAAATTTCTAAGACTGCTCCTACAGGATTTGTAATTTTAACTGATGAGCCATCTAAAACATTTCCTGCTGTTAGCTCATTAGTATCTACTTCGATAACGCTACCAATTGGGAATACAGCACCTACGGGAAGTCTTATACCCTTTTCATCATATTGAGCGGTATGTTGAGTATTAGCATCTTCACTGTGTGTGTTATCATTAGCACCATCTTCAAAACTATCAGATAATTCAGGTGCATCCTCCAAACGTTTTTCAGTAGATTTTTTAAAGGCACTAAGCTTAGAAAGTACAGCATCAATATCATCGCCTTCATTTGCGCCAATAGCAGCCCTAATTTTTTCTAATTCAGCGGCCATAGCGTCAAGTTGGCTATCATCATTAACTGCATAACTCTCTGCTCTTTTGTTAGATACTCCAGCTTTCATAGCAATTGGCTCATCTGTTAAAATATATCCACGTCCCCAATTCGTATCAATATGGTGCACACCATGATTTGCTTCACGCAATTTCGCACGTAGTTTGCAGATAAATACGTCAATAATTTTTAGTTCAGGCTCATCCATGCCGCCGTAAAGATGATTTAAAAACATCTCTTTTGTAACTGTCATGCCTTTACGCAAGGATAAAAGTTCTAGCATCTGGTATTCTTTTCCTGTCAGATGAACAGAAGTTCCAGATACGTGAACCTGTTTTGCATCAAGATTAACAGCTATTTCTCCAGTTTCAATAGTATTTGCGGTGTGCCCCATTGATCGGCGAATAATGGCCTGTAAGCGTGCAGACAAATCTTTTTTGTGGAAAGGCTTTTTAACAAAATCATCAGCACCTTCTCCAAAAGCCGCTAATGAGAACTCAGTCGAGTTTTCTCCAGACAGAACCAAAACAGGTGCTTTTATCTTTTCACCTTTAATACTTTTTAAGGGATCAAGTGGACGGTCAGTATCATCAAGATTATCTGGGTCTAGAATAATGGCGTTATAATCATACATTTCAGCTAGTTCAACGCCCTCTTCTGCAAGGTCGGTTGCATAACAATTAAATCCCTCATGAGTAAGCATCATTTCTAAAGATTTTGATGTTTCAGGATGACCACAAATAATTAATACGCGCATGTTTTTACCTTAATGTTTAGAAAATAATTCATCTTATAAAGCATTAAATATATATTACGTCAATTACTTTATGAAAATATTTTACTTCCTTTAAGTAGGTATTATATCGGGTAATCCGCAGTGCAATTAATTGCAAATTATCAGCACAAACATTCCCCCTTGTATCTGGGGGATATTTAAAATGCAATTAATTACACCTTAACCCATTGACTTTATTGTATTTTTTTCTTGACTTTTAATCTTCATCTGCGCCATATATGAGAAATCTCAAATATCAAGGAGGATAGAGATGGTGACTGCCTCCTATTACGTATTTGAGACTGTTCACTGTTTCTATCCCTCTTTTTGAGATTTTAACGATTTCAATTCAAGGAGGAATACATGATTGAAGCAAACACACTAAACCTGCACCTCAACTCAAACGAACCAACCTTTAAAATGGCCGCACAGTATCTACAGTCTTTTAAAAAGCAGGGTCATAATATTACACGCCTTACGGATAAAGACTTCTTCATTTATAGAGGGAAGTTCTGGGAACCGATTGAGGAGGCCGCCCTACGAAGCATGGTAAGTCATTACTTGCAAGAAAATGGTGGATATTCAGGCTCACTTAAAAGAGCAATCTCGGACACTATCCAAGCCATTAAGGATATCGTCAGCATCAATGACGAGTTTAAGAACAAAATTCTCCAAACAAACACATTGGTTAATTTTAATAACGGTACGCTCCATATTGATAAAGAAACGGGTGAAGCCACCCTGAAAAATCATTCATGTTACGACTATGCGTTAGGCTGTTCATCTTATTCATTTATTGAAAATACGAACTGCCCTTTATTTGACAATACACTCCACGAGATATTTCAAAATGCTGAAAATCCTGACGAGCTGGTCGAGTTTATATATGAACTAATCGGCTACATCTTATCAGGCATCAGAACGTACCCGCTTTTTGTGATGTTGATTGGGGGAGGTGCCAATGGAAAAAGCCTCTTACTAAAAGTCATATCTAATCTTATCGGTCAGGATGCCGTTATACAGGCTCAAATTAAGACCTTTGCAAAAGATAAATTCAACAATATCGGTTTAATGGGTAAGAAAGCCTTTATTGATGATGATATGGATATCAATCTTAAACTTGATACAGGGATGATAAAGAAAATGTCAGAAGAAAAGGCGATTAGTGCCCGTGATGTGTATAAAAGCAAAATCACTTTCATGACCTCCGCCCTCCCTATTATCGCTGGTAACGATTACCCTTTATGTGAGGATACTTCGCATGGCATGAAACGCCGTGTTTGTATTATTCCCTTCGAACATACCTTCAAGCAAGATATGATTGACCCTCATTTATTCAATAAGATTATTGAAGCAGAGGCAGAACAAATAATCGCCAAGTCCCTCGCTTCTCTTAAATCTAGGATAAACAAAGGCGGGTTTTACCCATACTTACCGCAAGATATGGTTAAAGCTAATGAGAGGTTCTTTTATATGGCAGACCCACTCGCTGCCTTTATGAAAGAGGAAACCATGGGACTAAATGGTTCTTACATCAAATTTCCCGAACTTCGGGTGCGATTGGAGAGATGGGTAAATGAAAACATTAAAAAGAATTACTCTATTCCTTATAAAATGCTAAGAAGTAAACTCTCCCTGCTAGGTTATGCCGTTGATAAAAAAGTAGATGGGTGCTACACCGTGCATAATAGAGATTTCATTGATGACTAAATCCCACTTAAACCACTTACTGCATTACTCAATCGGATTTTTGCTCCAGTGGGTATGCAGTTTATTGGTATATAAATCCATTTCAACCATGGATAAGTTGTGAGCTGTATCTATCTTTGAAATTATATTTGTAAATATCTTTTTGTGCATCCCTTTAGGACGAGCATAATATCCATTTATCATTTGCACCTGCTTTTCAAGTTTTTGTTTACGCGCCACATGAGGAAGTATCCCTGCCTCATACTGATATTGATATACTAAGTCGTAGGCTTCTCTGGATGCAAAGTACGTAGAACCGATTGGAAGAAACAGCTTCGTAGTTCGTTTTTTTGTTACCGGACATTTGAACCATATTCTTGTGCCGCCAAAGTTAGGGTAGGTGTATTCAATGTCAATATTATAGAACTCGGTTTTACCACTTGGCACTATGCGCTGTTCGCATAGAATTCTACTTTCAAATTTAATTAACGAGGTGTCTAAGTACAGAATTAAATTTGACCGCTCTGGTGAGCAAAGGAGTGTCGTATCCCATGATAGAGATAAAATATTCTCACTAAAATAATTCTGCTCATTATTTAAGGTGCAAATATCCAAACAAAGACAATTCTCTACTCGCCTTTTATTACTTGTTTGTCGTCTACCTGAATTAATTCCACCCATATTTTCTCGAAATATATAGCAAAGTTTTATTTTTTGAACGTATTTGATGATACCATTAATCAAACTAAAATACACGGCAGGACTGACTTCTTAGTACAACTAAAATATCCCATCATCTTTCGAAGGTATCTTCCAGTATGTGAATTCATCCTGCCCCTTATACCAACTCATTCGTACCTCCTTGAAGCGGAATAACATTAACTCCTCAAAAATAGTGTTGTACAACTGCTGCTTATTCTTGTTCGCGGCTAACATGTGCCAAGAGTAAGTAATCGTGCTGTATTTATTACCTGTGGTTCTTACATGAATGTCATTCTCCCATAATGCTTGTCTTGCCAAAGGCCCGTACTTATCGCGCATTTTAGGGAACACTCTTCTTTGCTCCGCCACAACCTTTGTCCTTAATGTCTCCACCCTTTTATTTTGTTCCTCTGTCAAATCCATCGTTTCAGCTTGCCTAATCATACCTGCCAAAATCGCAAAGCTGAGTATTTTAGCTTGCATGTTCTTTATGGATTTAAATGTATCCTTATCCCGTTCACTAACAGGTTTCGAGAGCAATTCAATCTCACGATTTATTTGATTGATGTAGTTTTCATTTTCTGATGCTTTCTTAGATGCTGCCGCAATCTCAGCCTGTTCTATAGCATCGGCTTCACTCACACTAACTTGTTTATTTGGAGTATTAACGGCGCTTGTCTGTACGGGATAATTACTTTTACTTGAGGGTTCTAACAATGAGCCTAAAATAATAAGGCCAAACACAATCCACCCTTTTTTCTTGGCAAAAGGGACCGGCATCCACTTTTTCATTAAGGGTGATAAGACTAGACCTGCGCCTAAAAAAGATATGGCAGTTAAATAATCCCCATCACCCCAATATATAAAAGATAGTAAGATAAGAATTATAGCACCAAACCATGCCAACGCATTTAACGCGGCACTCTTTTCTTTCTGAACATCAATTAAAGGCTCTTTATTGCTGACCAACGGTGAAGGTTGGGAATTTGAAGTTGAATACTCTGTCATCTTACCATTCGCGCCTGACTGCGCTGATGTCATTTGGTCCGCGACCAAACTGTCATATACTTTACGACTAGCGGTGCCTAAAAAATTAGTTTCGTCTTTAAGGGTTACTTTGAATGTTATGCTTTTCTTATGCTCGGAAACTTTTTCTATAACCTTAATCGCTTCTTTTGAAACGTAGGTTTGAGATTTCTTATCATTCCCTTTAATTGTCAATATGCCAAACAGATACGAAGCCGTTTGTTTTGGAATATCTCCTCCCAAGATTTTAATTGATGCCACTTCTTACTTCCTCCCGTTTGTTTAGCAAAACGGCTCCGAGATTTCTCTCTGGAGCCGGGGAGTTTGTAACCATCTCGTGAATGGCGCGGCGTATTTACGCTAGGCGCTATTATATTCCGTCCGCCTCCCCGACAAGTGTCGAGAAGGCATCGTTGGTAACGGCTGGATGCTGTCAGCCGCACGAGTGGGGTTACAACGCCCCAGCACTCACCTAATCAAAGGCAAGTCCATAAAATTACGATAATGAGAAAAACCTGAACAGGCAAGGATTTAGAAGATGTGTCCAGAGGCATTATCCGTAAATAAATCTCCATCACGAATATAGCGCGATAGCATGGTGTCAGACTTATGGCCTGTTTGTTGCCTAATCTTGTGTGAAGATACCCCGCACATCGCCGCGCTAGTTGCCAATCCTGCCCGTAAACTATGGCCTGAGTATCTTTGATAATTTAAGCCTGATTTCTTGGCGTAATGTTTTATGATATCTGCAATCGCTCTATCAGATATATGACCATCTCGAATATTCCCGCCCTTTGTAATTGCCGGAAATAAATACTCTCTACCCCCAAGAGTTGCTTGCCAGTCTTTCACGGCTTGTACCGGACATACATTCCCCCTTCCATAGGGGATGCCGATTTTACGCCCTTGCCCTGTCTGGTCTGTTTTTGATTTGGTAAGAGTTAAAACTAGCCCTCTATCTGTGAACTCTAAATCGGAGCATTTTATACGACATAATTCCGAACGCCGTAATGCGGCACTAAAACCTAAAAGCAGCAAAGCCGTATCTCTCTTTCCTTTTGTCGTATCTGGTATGAAATTCAGAACATGGATTAAATCTTCTTTGAGAAGGGGCTTTACTTGATATTGAGGTTTCCCATGTTCCCGCGTAAAGCCCTTTACTGCCATCTTCACCATCTCGCTGGATATAGGGTTATTATACCCCCTGATATTGTGGAGTTTCGATAGGGACGCTAGACGTCGCTTTAAGGTCGCAACGGTGTATTTACCTTCGTGATATAGAACATATTCAATCATTTGTTCTACTGTGGAGGGAACAGAACCGCCCCAGTTTTCGAAGTGCTTTAAATCCGCCTCTAACGCTATTCTTGAATTTTTAGACAGTGAGTTCTGTATCAGTGCCTCAAAGCGTTCCTGCTTACGCTCTGCTACATGATTTGTTGAAGAATGAGAAATCTGATTAAGCATTTTCTATCTCCCATAAAGCTTTTCTAGCGTCATGAATTTTGTCAAAGTTCTCTTCAATCATGGCTGTTAAGTCCGTCCTTACATCACCGATAAAATTAGGGTCAACATAGCTTTCTAAAGCCTTGTGAGTGAGTTTTCTCTCTTTGGGGTAGATGGCTCTGCTGTTTATTAAATGTCCTTCAATAGTGAATACGCTGTGACCGATAATGGCACTATGGTTTTTGTCTTTAAAATGATGATTAAGAAAAGATTTGATTTGGGAGTTTTGCTTTAAAAAGAGATTATAGGCTCTGCCCCCTGTTCTGGTATGAATATCGTATGCTTCGCTATTCCATTCCCCGATTTGAATAGAAGGGCTTTCACATTCATCAATGATTTGCGTCTTTTCATTATATTGGTGAAGCCACGCCAATGCGAGTGATATAGCATGACCTTCTCCTTTGCCTAAACCCATGCGCGTAATATCACAAATCCAATCAGGAACCCCCATGTGGGATAAAAGCGAAATAAGGACTTGTGGAGAGCCTTTACGCTCAAGCAGATTGTATGCGCTTCTTTTATGAATTCCCGCAATATACCAAGCGGATATAACTTTATGAAGCGCATCCCCATCAGGGTTTAGAATAACTTCTTCTAGTTCAGCTTGGGAATAATCCGCCAGTCTGTGACATGCCTCGATATAATCAGGGTGGTAATTGACCAGACAAAGCATATCATTGGCTACTCTGGATTTTTCTGAATGACAAAGTTCAGTTATAGCCCATGCGAGTATTTTATCCTCTCCGCCGTTATTCTTTCGCCATGCTTTCTTTCCCGCGAGCCATAAAACCATTCCGACCAAATGGAGATTACAACAGCAATCTTCCTGTACAATTACCCGTAAACGGTTCCATAGTTTTTGTGGGTCTAAGTGCTTTAGAGAAAAGGAAGCCTTTAAAGCCAAATCCAGTTGATTACGGCGGACTGACTTCTGGACTTGGCTTGCCGCTATCCATTTGCCTGCTTCTACCAATCCTGACGGTATGGCAGGGGGTGTATTAAAATCAAAACGCACCAATCTACTTAGTATTTCTTGTTCCCAATCAATCAGCCACATAAAAAACGTCCTCGTAGTTGTTAAGCTACGAAAACGCTAGTCTTTTAAACCGACCAGTAAAGCCAATTCCGACAAATAGCCCCGCATTATTGCAATTGATTGCAAATTAGCCTTCGTAAAAATCCCCCCTTGTTAGACAGGATATTTCGATTGCAATTAATTGCATTTTTTTACAAGCCCCGACAACAATACAGATTTTTGGAAATTAGCCCTCCAATTTTCAGTATTATTATAAAATTCGAAAATGTTGAGCTTATGTTTTACAAACTTTGCCCTAAATAATTCTTTATTCTCTTCATCAAGAATAGCCACGGCTTCTTCTAATCCAGAGTGAGAAACCCCTCTAATAAATGACCGCCATAACTCATTGTTTTTGCCTCCATCAAAGATGACTTTCTCAAGCTCAGGTCTTATCCAATTGACCTCTATCCCAAAAGGGTTTTGAGACTGCATAAGGGTTTCAATATTTTTGGCATTTTTAGATTGTTTGAACTCTCTCGTTTTTTCTATTCGCGTAATCGGGGTTTTTTTATTAATAAGCCTTACATATCTATCATCACTAACAGCTAGGGCAGTCTTATCGTAAGATTTTAAATTCGTGTATTTTTTCGTACTATCTTTCGTATAGGCTGTTGAAATTTTTCCCTCTTTGGTTTGGATAGTAAACAGCCTGTAATCTGTATTAGTGTTGAGTGACAAATTAACAATATCTATTCCAATAATATCAACGGCGATGTCTATGCTTCCGATTGAAGCTTTCGCTAAAAGCATTTTATCAAAATCATCTGACGGCAGTATTGTATTATAAAACTTTCTTATCTTCTCAATCCCACTTACCCCACTTTTCCATGGATTGAATACCAGTTTCATAAAGCGGTATTTATAAGAGTTTATGTTCTTTACATCTTGGTTTTCAAAGAAGAGTTCAAGTTGTGTGCGCCCATCATCAAACATGATTTGATAGTGTTTTTTATACTTGGACTTCTGAGTATTGTTCTTTTTGTTTTCGGTAACACTTAGGAAATCTGCTTTGTTTAATTCATCCAAATTAAATAGCCGATGCTTTTCCTCATCTGTCATTTTAGGGGAAGCAAATATTTCAATCTTATCCAAAAAAGGGCGCGTTAAATGAAATCCAGTATCAAGATTTGTATGCGCGATATACTCATCATCAAAGCCTTGAAGGTAAGCGTGGGGATTAACCAAAAAATCTGGCTTCTCTTTTGTTGTAATATTGACGACCAATCCTACCCTCCTTGGTATACGGACTAAAATCTATTTGTACAAATGTGATAGGTCTAAGCCTTCATACTCCACTTGCTGAACGTACTTATCTAACAAATCAATTGGGTATTCACCCCCATATTTTTTATGAGTTTGTGGTCCTGTTGCCCACCCGCCAACAGCTTCAAGAGTTTCTTCATTACACTCCAATTTACGGAGTACATGTCTAAATGTATGCCTAAAGCTATGAAAGGCGTTCTTTTCGTTTTTAACGCCTGTTTTTTTCAAAAACCGAGAGTACCATTTAGAAAAAGCATCTCCATATCCTGCTTTTTCAGTATATTTTAGCTCAGGAAAAAGCCTCTTATTATTTCCTTTCTTTTGTTCATCAACAAATTCTAGAAATCCCATTCTTATTAATTCTTTATGTATCGGTACTTTTCTAACAGAACCTGATGTTTTCACTTTTTTATCTGGGCCATCATGGTTCACAGAAAAGCAGATTACATTATCTACGGTTATAATATCAGATAAATAAAGCTGACATATCTCATTCAATCGCATACCAGAAAATAAAGAGATAAGAGGTATCCAAAATCGAGTGCCGCGTGGATGATTATTACCCTTTTTGTAATAATTACTCTTATCATCAACGCAGCCTGTATAAAGAGGCGCATGAAAAATAATATTTAGTTCTTCGATAGAAAAAGGATTATGTTTTTCTTTTTCATTTTGGTCTTTAAGACCGAGCTTACGGGCTGGATTTGTATTGATGTACTCTTCATCGAGAGCGTAATTAAAAATTGCGGACATGTAGTTAATATAATTGTTAGCCGTCTTACTCGCTAAGGTCGGCGCATTGTCCTGCTTACCTAACTCGATTGCTTCTTCGATAGACTTATTGGGATATCTTTTTGTTGCATTTGTAGGCATTTTTAGAATAAGAGCCTTAATTTTGCGGCAATCACTTCGACTTACCTCCGAAATAAACCTATCCTTACCCAAAAATTGAAACAAAACGCGCTGTACTATTCTGTACCCCTCGATTGTGACTTGAGTTCGATTAGCCTCTGGATTATTCAAATACTCCTCGCACAGCTCCTTTACGGTCATATGTTTTGTATCAAAATTTCCCGTTTCTACGGTTTGAACATTGAATAACGTGTCAATAACTCTTACAGGTTGGTGCTTTGCTTTTCTCAACTCCCTTTGCGTACTCTCAAGCAAAGCGCGACTTAACAAATGTCCCAATTTTTCAAAATTTTCTGATTGGTGATTATAGGTTATGTTTTTTCGAGCCAGAAAGCGCATTGTCTGTGTTTCACCATGATGCGGTTCGCTGTCATTTCTTACGCCATCAACTTCATTGGTATATATAGTTTTGTAATTTTCAAGTTCATGAACATAGTCCTGATGTGTAATATTAAAGGCTGTTTCATTTTTCTCCGTTCGAGATAACTTCCTTTGATTTTCAATAAACCATTCACGCGCAATATCCCGAAGCTGATAGTCTGAATAGGTCGAGAGCATGTCGGCGTTCTTATTGGCTTCCTCTAATAGAAAGCGAATTTGGTCAAATTCTTCTTCAAGCTGACCTCGACGCTTCAAAAGCCGCTTTCTCGCAGTGCTGAAATCGGAGGTATCTAAGGCCTCCTTAATCTCTTTCTTTTGGTAATGTTCAATGAGGTCTTGTGGCACACGTAAGCGCAGGTGATATCGTTCGCCACGCCTTTGTAATCCGGGGATTTTTGCCATTTCTTCCATTCCTCGTGTGTACCATGTTTGTGTACCAAAACGAAGAAAAAACAATAATTATATCAGTAAGTTAAATAATATCAGTGGCTTATAAAGCAAGTGGTGGAGGGAGTAGGATTCGAACCTACGTACGCTTACGCGGGCGGAGTTACAGTCCGCTGCCTTTAACCACTCGACCATCCCTCCACTAAAAATAAAGAACAAGCGCGTTTAAACGTGATTAAAGCGTTGCTATAAAAAAAGCTTTTTGCCCTCACTGTCAAGGTGCTATAGGTGTTTTAAGATGAAAAACCGTAAAAATGAGCATAAATCTCGCCCAAACAGCAAAAATTCGCCGCGTGGACAACGTGGTGTTAGAAAAGACCGCTCACCACAAAAAAGGGCGGGCGCCAATATTGATTTGTTCGGCGTGCATGCTGTTGTAGAAGCATGGACCAATCCCAAACGCCACATTCATGCGCTTTATATCACGAATAATGCGTTAGATGGTTTTGATGAAGCTTTAAAAATTGCCCATGACCGAGGGCTTAAACGTCCATCACCGCAAATTGTTGATAAATCGATGCTAGATAATGCCACACCAACGGGCAGCGTGCATCAAGGGATTGGCTTATCGTGTCAAAACCTTGAGGGTGTTGATATTGATGACATCATTCGCGCGGAAGAAACGAAAGACAAGAGTGTTATTTTAATGCTGGATCAGGTGACGGATCCACATAATGTGGGCGCAATCATTCGGTCGGCCTGTGCTTTTGGGGCGGCAGGTATGGTGATGCAAAAAAAGCATGCGCCAGACCTGAAAGGGGTTTTAGCAAAAACAGCCTGTGGTGGAGTGGAGCATTTGCCTGTGGCTTACGAAACAAACCTTACCCGTTCGCTGGAGACCTTACAAGCCGCCGGGTATTTTGCCGTTGGGCTCGACGAGAGAGGAGAACAGACGCTGGCACAACTTCCCGCTTGCCTAAAAACGGTATTGGTTCTGGGCGCTGAAGGCGACGGGATTCGACGTCTTGTAAGGGAACAATGCGACGTTCTGACGCGACTGCCGACGCATGAGCCAATTGCCAGTCTGAATGTCTCAAATGCTGCTGCTGTTGCGCTTTATTCTGTTGTTTCCGCAAAAGACTAATTTGCTGATCATGGTGAATTTTGCGGTCTATTTTGCGTAAAATATTTTGAACGCGATTACCAAGAATGCCAAAAACGGAGCGTTTTGACGGGCTTATGTGACTGGCTTGGTCAAATTCGCTTTTTAAAAAACCGTGAGTTTCTTCTGGCGTGTTTTTTTCTAATACTTCAAAAATCATGGCTATTGTGTCGATGACTTCTAATTCACAGGAGCTATTATCGTCTTTGTCTCCAGTCTTTTGCCATAGATGTTCAGCATACTCGACTAACTCAGCCGCCCAAATATTCAAAAGATGGTGATGATCAGGTATAGCGGCTGCCGCTTTATAAGCCTCTAATGTTTCTAAAAGTTCTTTGAGGCAATATATTTTTGTTTGTGTAATTTTCATTGCATTATGTATAAAAAACCTATCTTAGTTGTCAACAAGTAGCTTTAAAACTTTGTGTCTTTTTTATCGAAACGTTAAAACAATTTTATGAAACAAAAAGACGAACTCTATCTGATCGACGGGTCGGGGTATATTTTCCGTGCATATTACGCGATGGCGTATGGTGGAGGGGCGAAAATGACCAATCCTGATGGTGTGCCAATTGGTGCGGTCTATGGTTTTACCAATATGATCCTCAAATTAATTACGGCGCATTCCCATGCGGCGATTGCGATTATTTTTGATGCAGGGCGGGTAAATTTTCGCAACGATATATATGCGGAGTATAAAGCCAACCGCGATGAAACGCCCGAAGATCTTATCCCCCAATTTCCTCTTGTCCGCGAAGCGACAGAGGCTTTGGGCTTGCCTGCGGTGGAGCTTGAAGGATATGAGGCTGACGACCTTATTGCAACCTATGCCAAAGATGCGGCATCAAAAGGCATTAAAGTAAAAATTATTTCCTCTGATAAAGATTTAATGCAGTTGGTCGATGATAATATTCATATATTTGACCCGATGAAAAATATCACGGTTGATGCGAATGGCGTGGTTGAAAAATTCGGTGTCACACCAGATAAAGTGATTGATGTACAATCATTAGCGGGGGACACCTCAGACAATGTGCCAGGGGTGCCAGGGATTGGAATTAAAACGGCGGCTTTGCTTATTAATGAATATGGTGATCTTGATACATTGCTGGAGCGCGCTGGTGAGATCAAACAAAATAAGCGCCGCGAAAGCATTATTGAGAATGCGGAAATGGCGCGTATTTCTAAACGTCTTGTGACGTTAGATGTGAATGTTCCTGTGCCTGTTGCGCTGGATACTTTTATTAAACATGACCCTGATTTACCCAATTTAAAAGAATTTTTGCAAAAGCAGGGGTTTAAATCTTTATTGGCACGCATGGGCGAAACACCAGATTCTTCTTCTGGCAGTGACGCGCAAGAAAAAGAAAATTTATCCGATACAACTCCCTCGCCGCAAGATGATGCGCCAGAGATTAAAGATAATAATTATACGCTTATCACGGATATAGAAACACTTCGTAAATGGATTGATGACGCTTATCAATCAGGGCATTTGGCGATAGATACAGAGACAACAGCTCTGACGCCAGCAATTGCCAAACTTGTGGGGATTTCGCTTTGTTCAACTATTGGTAAGGCGGCTTATATTCCCTTGCAGCATGTCTCAGCCGAGGCGGATTTATTGGGTGAATCTAAAGGCACTCTGGTGCAAATTCCGTTTGATGAAGCGATTGCGGCTCTTAAGCCATTACTGGAAGACGCGTCAGTGCTAAAGATCGGCCAGAACATAAAATATGATTGGCAAATGTTGAAAAAGCATGGCATTCATATGACGCCTTGTGATGATACCATGTTGTTATCATATACATTAGATGGCACAAGCCATTCAAATTCAATGGATGGCCTTTCGGGTCTATTTCTAGATCATCAGCCCATTAAATATGCCGATGTTGCGGGTAAAGGGAAAAGCCAAGTGACGTTTGACTATGTGAATATGGACAAGGCGCTGGATTATGCCGCTGAAGATGCGGATATTACGCACCGTTTGCATCATCTTTTTAAGCCGCGTATCGCACGGGAGAGAATGGCGGGCGTATACGAAGATATCGAACGCCCGTTGGTGCCAGTTATTGGACAAATGGAATTACATGGTATTAAGGTTGATCCAGTTGTTTTAAAAGAAATGAGTGCCGATTTTGGGAAGAAAATTGCAACACTAGAAAAAGCAATCCAAGATGAAGCAGGAACAGAATTTAATGTAGGGTCGCCTAAGCAAATAGGTGAAATTTTATTTGATCAAATGGGTCTTGAAGGTGGTAAAAAAACCAAAACGGGACAATGGTCAACGGATGTTGGCACGCTAGAAAAATTGGCGGCGCAAGGCCATCAAATTGTAATTAACATTCTTGAATGGCGCGGCCTGTCTAAATTAAAATCAACTTATACGGATGCGCTGCAGGCGCAAATTAATCCTGATACGGGGCGTGTGCATACATCTTTTTCTATGGCGGGAACGTCAACGGGCAGGCTAGCGTCCAGCGATCCCAACTTACAAAATATTCCGATCCGTACCGAAGATGGCCGAAAAATTCGGGAAGCTTTCGTTGCGGATAAAGGCAATATTTTACTCGCGGTTGATTATTCTCAAGTAGAGCTTCGTTTATGTGCCGAAATGGCAAATGTTCAAGCGCTCAAACAAGCGTTTAAAGATGATGTTGATATTCACGCGCTCACGGCCTCTCAAGTTTTTGGTGTGCCGCTGGAGGAGGTTGATGGAGATTTACGCCGTCAAGCCAAGGCGGTAAATTTTGGTATTATCTATGGCATTTCTGGCTGGGGTCTGGCGAAGCAATTGGGTTGTGATGCTGGTGAAGCACATCAGTTCATTCGTAAATATCTGGACACCTTCCATGAAATTGAAAGCTTCATGGAAGACCAAAAAGAATTGGCACGTAAACATGAATATGTTCAAACGCTTTTTGGTCGTAAATGTTACACGCCAAACATCAATGCCAAGATGCAAAATGTGAAAATGGGCGCCGAACGTGCCGCCATTAATGCCCCGCTACAGGGGACGGCGGCGGATATCATGAAGATGGCGATGATAAAAATGCCAGACGCCTTAAAGAATGCGAATTTGAATGCGCGTATGCTTTTACAAGTCCATGATGAATTAATTTTTGAAGTGCCAGAAGAAGAGTTGGAACAGACTTCAGCGCTTGTGAAACAAGTCATGGAAAATGTTGTGACGCTCGATGTACCGTTAGTGGCTGAGGCTGGTCATGGTCTCAGCTGGGCGCAAGCGCATTAAATTGTTCCAGCAATAGCCTGTGGATAAAATATCCTTAATCAGGAGTTAAATCATTATCTTAATCTTTTATTAATCTTTGAGGCGTAGTTATTAACCCTTCTAAAAACTACAAAAAAGAAAGACAACTTTAATGTCCTACGGTAATAAAATGGCGTGTAACGATGATAATTTTCTCACAAATTGGCTTGAAAAACGCCACGGTACAAAAAAGGTGATTCAGTTTAATTCTAGAAGTAAAAAGCTTTTTAAATTGAAAAATACGGATGTTAAGAAAAAGAAAAATTTAGCGGCCTGAGATAATATATTTTACATAAATTTTTTGTTATGTTAGCTTCTCGCTTATGAGCTCTACATTACAAAAAGATGAACATGATCAACCTTTATTGGTTTTTCATTATTCGGATCGAGAAATAACAGATTTTCGCTTTATGCCTTTAACGCATTTTGGCACGTGCCAATCAGCGCATGAGCGCTGGCATGGTTATGCGATCGAAGGGGCGCAGTTTTATCCCTGTGTGCTTCAAATAAATAACCCGCTAGAAGTCGAAGATTCTCGTGATTTAGATATAAGATTTGGTCCACAACAATTAATTCAAGCTGGATTGAGTGCTGAAAAAGTTCGTTGGGTTTTCCAACCTGCATTAATCATGCCAATCATGTTTAATGATTTTGATGCGCAAGCTGCAAAACATGAAAGTTGGGGTGTGGTTGATTTTTCTCCTAAGGTTTCAATCAACTGCTTGGCAAGTCCTGTTGCCTCTCTTGTTGATGTGTGGAAATGGAATATATTAATGCCGTTAACAAATAAAGATGTAGAAAACGAAGTGAAATTCAAAAGGTTAGGGAACTTACGTCACTTTCTTGTCGCACAACGTGCAGGTGAAGCGTTAAAAGAGATAGGGTTTGATGGCTTGGTTTATAAAAATGATGAGGAAGATCCGGGAAGCTTAAGCTACTGCATTTTTGATCCTGATCAGGTTGTCTCAGCTTTTGATATTGATTGGGGTGATGAAGGGATGCCTAAGCAAAGTGTTAAAAAAAGCAGAAACTTTTTAAGTATACAGCCGCTGTAAGTAACGTAAACGCCGTTATTTGTTAAAGTTGGTATTGCCCCGCCGCAAGAATTTTACCTGTTTGTGTATCTTGTGCAAAAATTGCAAAACCTGCGCTGTCGTTATTTAGAATTGGCGAAATTGCTTTTGTTTTTTCCTCGCCGTACCAAAATTCAAGCGGCGTTAAGTGCCGAACAACATTGTAGTATGTGGTGGCTTTGCCGCGCTCGGTTAATGTTTTGGGCTTATCAAAAACAGCTATCCATAGTTGCGCATTTTCACTAATTTTTTGCTGTTGCAGTCGGTAGTTAAAAACGCCTGTTGCTTTGGGATTAATGGTAATATTTTTAAGGCGCTCACTGCGGCCCTTGACGATGGCGGCGCTTACTTTTGCTGTTTCATACCCTACTTTGCTCATATGGCCATTTACCATCATTTGGGGGGTAAAATGGGCTTTACGGCCAATTTGTTTGATGTATTGGGTTTGCTTTTCAGTGCAAAATTCTTTGCCTAAATTTGCGCTTGTTTTGCCGAAATAATCTACATGACAAGAAAGGGCAATGACGCCCTTCATATCGGCAACCGTCTTCATAAACTCATCCGCAGGCGGACAGGCGGGGCATTTTTGGGAAGAGAATAATTCAACCACCACGGGGGAGGCCGTTGTTTGTAGGGGTTCTGCAAAATCAGGCTCGGCTAAAACGCGCTGCGTGGCAAAAGCAGACAATGAAATAAACAATAATAACACTAGAAATATTTTCATAGGGCAGACATTATAGGATGGTATTCACGAAAACCAGCCTTAAAAAAACAATAAAGAATTTGAGACATCTTCATGAGCGATAATTACACAAAAGATTTCCCCGTTTCATGGGAAGAAATGCACCGAAATGCCAAAGCATTGGCTTGGAAATTACTCGATAAAGGCCCAGAAACCGTTCATGGTAAAGTTGGTCAATGGAAGGGTATTATTGCGATTACGCGCGGTGGCATGGTTCCCGCCTGTATTATCGCGCGTGAATTGGAAGTATTGAATATCGAAACTTTTTGCATCACCAGCTATGATGTGAAGGAACAATCAGAGACAAAAATCCTTAAAAAACCAGAGAGTGTTCAAGGGGATGGCAAAGGCTGGCTTGTTATTGATGATTTGGTTGATACAGGCAAAACTTTTGAGCTGGCGCGGGAGATGTACCCTGAGGCACATTATGCTTGCATATATGTCAAGCCTATGGGGCAAGAGCAGACAGATACATTTGTGACCGCTTTTTCCCAAGACACGTGGGTTCATTTTCCGTGGGATTTGGAAAATCAATATGCCACACCGCTGGCGCGTAGTCATACAAAAGACCGTGATTAATATGCTTGGCAATGAAGTTCTCTAAAAAATATTTGAAAATTTTAGCTATTTTGAACGGTGTTTTGCTTTTCTTAGGGCTTATTCTTCCGACGATGAATGTTAAAAAGTTATATTTTTTTGATAATTATGAATCTATTTTGAGTTTTACACTTGGATTGCTCGTAAATGGGGATGTCGTGCTTTTTGTTACTGTCTTTTTATTCTCCATCATTTTCCCTTTTTGTAAAATAATCTCTCTTTATAGATATATCGATACAAGGACGCCTTCATGGACAGAAACGTTGGGAAAATGGTCTTTAATGGAAGTTTTTGCGGTGGCTCTCATTGTCTATGCGATTAAAGTTTCAATGCTGGGCGCTGTCTTCATGATGCCAGGCTTTTATTGTTTTATACTGTCTATTTTTCTCAGCATGTGGTTAGCCTTAAAAATCAAGAAGATCAATATGTAAATAATGTGCGTTTTGACTTGTGAAGGGTTTTTCTTTACAAAAAACTACATCGTCACATGATTAAACAGATAGATGATGACAGATTAAAAATGAATATTGTAGCAACCTAATAAAGAATATATTGATTCCCCATGAAAATTGATTCCAAAGCTATAAAAAAACTAGCAAGTCTTCTTGATGAAACGGGCCTAAATGAAATTGAAGTCGCTGAAGGCGATCAGATGATCCGCGTAAATAGGGGCATGATGGTTGCTGGTGGTGTTGCCGCCCCTGCCGCCGCTGCGCCTCTTGCTATGCCATCTGATCCCACTGTTCCACAGGCGGCGAATACAGATATGCCAGCGGGCGTGACAGGCGATCATCCTGGCGCGGTAACATCACCGATGGTTGGAACAGTCTATGCTGCGCCTGAACCTGATGCGCCAAACTTTATCAAAAAGGGTGATAACGTCAGTGAGGGTGACACGCTTTTAATTGTTGAAGCGATGAAAGTCATGAACCCAATTAAAGCTCATAAAAGCGGCACTGTTTCACAAATTCTTTTCGAAAATGGCCAGCCTGTCGAATTTGGCGATGTGCTCGCTGTTATTGAGTAGGCATTATTGAAATGTTTAAAAAAGTATTGATAGCCAACCGTGGTGAAATTGCGCTTCGCATTATTCGGGCGTGTCGTGAAATGGGTATTCAATCTGTTGCGGTGCATTCAACGGCGGATGCAAATTCTATGGCGGTACGCTTGGCTGATGAGTCAGTTTGTATCGGCCCACCACAAAGCAAAGATAGTTATTTAAACATTCCCTCTATTTTAACGGCGGCGGCTGTGACGGGGGCTGATGCTATTCATCCGGGTTATGGCTTTTTATCCGAAAACGCGCAATTCGCCCGTATGATCGAAGAACATGGTTTTACTTTTATTGGCCCGAGTGCTGAACATATCGAAAAGATGGGCGACAAAGTAACGGCTAAAAAAACCGTGATGGAATTGGGCTTGCCTGTTGTTCCGGGGTCTCCGGGCGCGGTTGAGAGCGTTGAAGATGGCTTGAAAATATGTAATGACGCTGGCTATCCTGTAATTATTAAGGCTGCATCGGGCGGCGGTGGTAAAGGGATGCAGGTCGTTCGTAGTGACGAAGAATTTGCCGAGGCTTTTACTACAGCGCGCCGTGAAGCGGCGGCCAACTTTGGTGATGATACGGTTTATATTGAAAAATATTTGGAAAAACCGCGTCATATTGAAATTCAAATTTTTGGTGATAAGCACGGCAATGCGATTCACTTGGGGGAGCGTGATTGCTCTATTCAACGTCGCCATCAAAAACTTGTTGAAGAAGCTCCATCGCCAGCTTTGTCAGATAATGAACGAGCAGAAATTGGAAAATTGGCGGCGGATGTTATTCGTGAAATGGGGTATGTTGGTGCGGGAACGATTGAATTTTTATATGAAGATAGCAAATTTTATTTCATGGAAATGAACACACGGATTCAGGTCGAACATCCTGTGACAGAAATGATTACAGGCGTTGACCTTATCGCGGAACAAATTCGTATCGCGGCAGGGGAGAAATTAAGTCTGAACAAAGAAAATATTAAATTACGCGGTCACGCGATTGAAGTGCGTATTAACGCAGAAGATCCTGATACGTTTGTCCCATCCCCTGGAAAAATTAAGCAATTCCATGCACCGGGTGGGCTAGGTGTACGTTTTGATAGCGCGATTTACACAGGCTATTCTATTCCGCCTTATTATGATTCCATGATTGGAAAATTAATTGTCCATGGCCGCACGCGTGATGAAGCGATTAAACGTTTGCGCCGTGCTATTGTGGAAACGGTGGTAGATGGTGTTAAAACAACCCTCCCATTGCACCAATGGATTATTGATGAAGAAGCGTTCTTGACGGGCGACTATAATATTCACTGGCTTGAGAAAAAATTAGCCGAGAAAAATAGTTAGAGATTTTTACCGAAGCGACACCAGCATTATTTTTAGAAGCCTACCGCCAAGGCGCGTTTCCGATGGCGGAAAGTGCAGACGCTGATTTTTACAATTTCTATTGCCCTGAACAGCGTGGTCAGCTTCCCATTCTTGATTTAAATATCCCGACAAAATTGCTTAAGATGGTTAAAAAAGCGCCTTACGATATTAAAGTTAATCATGACTTTGTTGGTGTGATTGATGGCTGTGCCGAAGCAAAAAAGGGGCGTGAATCAACATGGATTAACCCCCTGATTAGAAACTGTTTTATTGAACTTCACACCCAAGGGCATGCCCATAGTGTTGAGGCGTGGAATGACGGTGAACTACTTGGCGGCTTATACGGTCTTGCGCTCGGGCGTGTTTTCTGCGGGGAGAGTATGTTTTCCCGCGCAACAGATGCGAGCAAAATTTGTCTGGTGCATCTTTGCGCACGTTTGTTTAAAGGGGGCTTTGTGGTTTTAGACACACAATTCACCAATGACCATTTGGCGCAATTTGGTATCTATGAAATTGAACAAAAAGCCTATGAATCGCTTATTAACAAAGAAATAAATAAATCAGCAGATATTGTATTATCTGGCATGAATGAAGAAGAACTATTAGAAAATTACTTTGAAAATTACTTTGAAAATAGATTGTAAAAGTAATTTTTTAATTATCTTCTGGGGCTACCAACTCTTGTGATACGTCTTCGATATTTTCTATTTTTACTTCAGGTGCTTTGTTCTTGGGCTTTTCTTTTGTTACGCAATCCAAAACCCAAACATCATACACGGAATGATCCATCGCAGATAAAGCGGGGGAGGAGGCAAACATCCAACCTGAAAAAACCCATTCTGATTTTTCTGCGTTAATTGGCACTTCCCAGATTTGTAAAAATGATGCGCTCTCTGGTTTTTCTAGGGGCTCTGATTTGCGGCAGGCCTGTATTTTTATAAAGATTGATCCATATTCAATGGTGGTGCCGACTTTCGCATCAAAAGTTGACGTGCGAGCAGTTGATTTATCCAAAACCTGCAATTTTACAATCGGGTAATCAATCGTGGCACTCTGCGCGGTAGCTTTATGATGAAAAGAAAATAAAGCAATACAGATGCTGATGAAGAAGCTTAAAAAATACGGCAAACGCAAAGGCATTTATTTCGCTTCTTCTTTGCTGTCATCTTTATCTTGCATGCTAAAGATGAACTGACCCAGAAGCTGTTCTAAATTTTGTGGGGCTTGTGTGTATTCGATCAAACCGCCCGCTTCAATCATTTCTTCTGATGCGCCAGGCTCTAATTGCATATAAAGACCGCCCAGTAAGCTCTCACTAGAAATAAAGGCTGCGGTGTCATCAGGCAATTGATATTGTTTATCAATGTCCATTGTTACTTCAGCCAAGAATTTTTCTTTATTTAATTCAATTTTGGAAACTTGACCAACTTTAACGCCACTAATGACGACTTTATCACCCACAGAAAGCCCCCCGACACCCGAAAAATTGGCTTTGACATCATATCCATTTTGCGACCCCATGCTGGCGGATGAATAGCTAAATGCTAAAAATAAGAAAGCTATGCCCAAAACAACGGCACCTAAAACTGTTTCAATTACATTACGTTTCATCTTTTTTTCTCCTTAAACTTTTTTAAAAAAGTTTTTTTAAATTTATTCGGGCGGGGTCCATGCCTCATAATCACCTGTCGCTTTTTCGCGCTTGCCACCTTTTAAAATATGTCCAGGGGGGCGGTAGGCTTCATTCGTTCCTGTCATATTCTGCTGATGCGGTTTTTGCCATTTGCGGCGGAATGATTTGTTATCACTGCTCGGGATCACATCTGTTTGATGATGCATCCAACCATGCCATTCAGGTGGGATCTTTGTCGCTTCTGGTGCGCCTTTATATATGACCCAGCGACGTTCACGTTTATAACCTTTGCGCGGTTTTGCGGTGAAATATTTATTGCCAAAGGAATCCACACCAACAGATGTTGTGCGGCTGAAAAGCTTTGTCATGTTCATATGCACAGGCGATAAAACGCCCAAAAAGCTAAATAATCCCATCTCATTTCCTTTAGGTCTTTAGTCCCCATAAGAAATGACGTAAAACAGGGGAGAAATCAAGATTAAACCATGCTTATCGCAAAAGCGTCCTCACGCAAAAGCGCGTAAGCGCTTATTATAAAGGAAAAATACGATGTCTGATGTTATCGCTAATCTTAAAGAACGAGGATTCATTTTGCCTGAATCTGCGCCGCCATTATTCAACTATCTTCCTTTTGTGACGGCGGGCAATATGGTTTTCGTCGCAGGACAAGTACCTATAGGCAGCGATCAAGACTTTAAGGGCAAGGTCGGTATTGATGTTGACATGCAAACCGCAGGCGCGGCGGCGGAGCAATGCGGGCTGAATGTCTTGCGCCAAGTTTGTGACGCCGTTGAAGGGGATTGGAGCCGCGTTGTACGTTGCGTAAAACTTGGTGGTTTTGTGAATTGCACGCCTGATTTTACGGATCAATCTTTGGTCATTAACGCTGCGTCAGATTTGATGGTTGCCGCCTTGGGCGAAGAACGTGGTAAGCATGCCCGTTTTGCCGTGGGTGCACCGTCCTTACCAGCGGGTTTTGCCGTTGAAATAGATGCGGTTTTTGAGATTAAATAGTTTGCCCTGTAAATAATGCGCAATCTTAATTGAGACAAAAACTATGCCTCTCCTGTGAAGGTGGCGCTCTCGTCATTGAGAAGCAATTTATTCAGGCAAAACAATCTAGAGTGGTTCTGATAAACTCTAGATTACTGCGTCGCAAGGGCTCCTCGTAATGACGAAACCTTTTGATTTTAGGCTCATTTATGCCGAGTTAAAATAACGGTTTTATTTGACCGTTTCTTTACTGGTGGGTTTTTTCTTTTTTTCTTCTGGAGCTTTGACGTAGCTAAATTTTAGCGCATTGTTTTTCGCGTCAATTTTGACTGTGCCACCATTGATTAATTTCCCAAATAGAACTTCTTCGGCTAATTCTTTTTTGATCTTTTCTTGGATAACGCGCCCTAATGGCCGTGCACCCATGGCAGGATCATAGCCTTTTTTGGCTAAGTAATCGCGTGCCGCATCACTCAGTTGAATGGCAACATTCTTTTCGGATAGTTGCGCTTCTAATTGAGCGATGAATTTATCAACGACTTTGGCAACTGTGCCTTGCGATAAGGCCTTAAACGGGACAATCGCATCTAGGCGGTTTCTAAATTCAGGCGAAAACATTTTATTGATCGCTTCTTTATCTTCATCAACGCGCATTTCACGTTCAAACCCAACAGGGGCTTTGGCAAGCTCTGCGGCGCCGGCATTGGTGGTCATGATCAGGACGACATTGCGAAAATCAATGGTCTTGCCGTTATTATCCGTCAGCTTACCGTAATCCATGACTTGCAACAGAATATTGTAAATATCTGGGTGAGCTTTTTCGATTTCATCCAGCAGTAAAACACAATGTGGAGTTTGATCGACTTTATCTGTTAGTAAACCGCCTTGTTCGTACCCTACGTATCCTGGTGGTGAGCCGATCATACGGGCCACAGAGTGACGCTCCATATATTCAGACATATCAAAGCGCGCTAAATCCACGCCCATAGATAACGCGAGTTGTTTTGCGACTTCGGTTTTACCCACACCCGTCGGGCCAGAGAATAAATAACAGCCAATGGGCTTGTCTGGATCGCGTAGGCCAGCACGAGAGAGTTTAATAGCATCTGCCAATGTTTCAATCGCTTCATCTTGATCAAATACCAATGTCTTTAAATCGCGCTCCATATTTTTAAGCGCGGATTTATCATCTTTGGTCAGTGATTTGGTAGGGATGCGTGCAATGGCCGCTACAACATCTTCAATGTCTTTTAGATCAATAACTTTCTTACGTTTTTCTTCAGGCACGAGCATCTGTGCCGCACCAACTTCGTCGATGATATCGATAGCTTTATCGGGGAGTTTACGATCCCCCATATATTTTGCTGATAATTCTACGGCTGCTTTTATGGCGTCATCTGTATATTCAATTTTATGATGGTCTTGGTAATATTTTTTGAGCCCTTGAAGGATTTTAATCGCTTCATCAATGGAGGGTTCTTCCACATCAATTTTTTGAAAACGACGAACCAATGCGCGGTCTTTTTCAAAATGATTGCGGTATTCTTTGTAAGTGGTCGATCCAACACAGCGCAATGTACCGTTGGATAAGCTTGGTTTTAATAGGTTTGATGCATCCATTGCGCCGCCACTGGTTGCGCCTGCGCCAATGATCGTATGAATTTCATCAATGAATAAAACGGCGTGCGGCATTGTCTCTAACTCTTTTAAAACAGCTTTTAAACGCTCTTCAAAATCACCGCGATAGCGTGTTCCCGCCAATAAGGCGCCCATATCAAGTGAGAAAATAACGGCTTCTTTTAGAACTTCGGGCACGTCATTGTCATTGATCTTCTTGGCTAAGCCTTCAGCGATGGCCGTTTTACCAACGCCCGGGTCACCGACGTAAAGCGGGTTGTTTTTTGTGCGGCGGCACAGAATTTGGATGGTGCGGTTGACCTCTTTATCACGGCCAATCAATGTATCAATTTTACCCTCACGGGCTTTGTCGTTGAGGTTTTTGCAATAGGCGTTTAAGGCTTCTTGTCCTGTCTTTGTGCCTTCTGCTTCTTCATTATTTTCGTCTGTTCCTGTTGGCGCGGCGGGCGATGTTTCCACGCCCGGCACTTTTGCGATACCGTGGGAAATATAATTGACCGCATCAAAACGCGTCATGTCTTGTTCTTGTAAGAAGTAAACAGCGTGACTTTCACGCTCAGAAAATAGGGCGACCAAAACATTCGCGCCTGTAACTTCTTCGCGCCCGGATGATTGAACATGAATGGCGGCGCGTTGTAACACACGCTGGAAAGCTGTGGTCGGCTTGGCTTCTTCGGCGTCTTCTGATTTTAAATAAGTTAGTTCCCGATCAACATGGTTGGTTAATTCTTCACGAATATTATCCAGCTTGATTCCGCAAGAACGTAATACTGCCATCGCATCTTGATCATGCGTTAATGCCAATAACAAATGCTCCAACGTGGCATATTCGTGGGTACGACTTGTCGCTTCGGATAAGGCTTTATGAAGTGTTTGCTCAAGATTGCGGGATAACATATTTATTCCTTCTCCATCGTACATTGCAGTGGTTGTTCATTTGCGCGGGCGAAATCCATGACTTGGGCAACTTTTGTTTCGGCAACTTCGTAGGTGAATATGCCGCAAATACCCACGCCGCGACGGTGAACATGCAACATAACGTCCGTTGCTTCTTGTCTATTTTTATTGAAAAATCTTTCCAAAATATGAACTACAAATTCCATGGGGGTGTAATCATCGTTCAAAAGCAAAACCTTATACATCGAAGGTTTTTTTGTTTTTGGCTTGGGTTTTAATAAAAGACCCGTTTCTTGGCTTTCATGCGGCGCATTATCACCATCCTCAGGTTTAGAGGGTTGGTCATCATTATATATTGTGTTGCTCATAGCATTATTCATATTAATTTTTTATGCGCCTATATTATCAAAATCATTCATTCTAGATGTGATAGGCCAAAGTTTTTTGACTTTAAGGCCTAGTTCAATCGCGCCATATCATAACGAAAACACTCTCAAAAAACAATTAGATCAGGCATGGAAGCATGAAATTATCACGTTAACGATATCTTTATATGAAAAATAATAACACTGAAAAAAACCTGTAAGACTACATATGTAAGTTTTGGCGTAAGTTCTTATTTTATATGAGGTTAAAGCTAATAGCCGTACCATTTCTTTGAAATTATGTTATTATATTGGTTTAGTTTTTAAAGAAATTTTCTCATTTCTTTAAAGGCAGCAATTTTGTCAGAAAAATATTAGGAAGATAATATCAAAAAAGTGCCTAAAATTTTATCCCTTATTACGATGGTGGCAATAGCGTTTTTCGCTGTCACATCTGTTGCGGATGCGCGTAGCAAGAAATCTGAGAATAAGAAATATGCTTCTTTGGTGATGGATGCTGATACGGGCATGATTTTATCACAAAGGCATGCGGACAAATCGCTTCATCCCGCATCATTGACCAAAATGATGACGTTATTATTGACGTTTGAAGCGTTGGATCGCCGCCAGATTCGCAAGAGCACGCGCGTGCGTATATCTGGGCTTGCGGCTAGACAAGTACCGAGTAAATTAGGATTACCTGCTGGCTCATCCATTAAGGTTGAAGATGCTATTTATGCTTTAGTGACCAAATCTGCGAATGATGTGGCTGTTGCTTTGGCTGAAAAATTGGGCGGGTCGCAACCGCGTTTTGCGGCCATGATGACCGCGCGGGCGCGTACCATTGGTATGCGAAATACGCGATTTAAAAATGCCAATGGTCTTCATCATCCTGCCCAAGTGAGTACAGCGCGTGACATGGCAAAATTGGCGCGCTACATGTTAAAACGTTATCCGCATTATTATCGTTATTTTTCTACAAGAAGCTTTACCTATAAGGGTAAAACATACCGTAATCATAATCGTTTATTGAATAGCTATGCTGGCATGGATGGTTTTAAAACGGGTTACATTAATGCTGCGGGATTTAACTTGGTTGCTTCTGCTCATCGTAATGGGCGGCGTTTAATTGGGGTTGTTTTTGGGGGGCGCTCTTCCAAGACACGCAATGATCATATGGCTGAGATTTTGGATGCAGGTTTTTCAAAAGTAAGGCATGCGCGCCTTGTCCCACAAAAACAGCCACCTGTTCCGCCCTCTAAACCAGGTACAAAAATTGCAGCTGTCATGACATCTGCAGCACAAAAGCCGATTGTCCCAAAACCCCTGCCACGTAAGCCAGAAGCGAAGGCAGAGGTTATTAATCAAGTGCTTGAAGAGCTTGCTTTTGAAGATATTGAAACGGGTAATCAGGACTCTGTACAAGCACCATCACAAAGCTCTGCTCAAAAAGTTGCCAGTAATATGGCTGCGCCAAAGAATTTTACCTCTTTAGCGTCTTTTGGCACGCCAACAAAAATTACAACCAACGAAAAACCACAATCAAATAGTAGTTTTCATCCAGATTACACGGCCTTGGGTAAAGCCTTAAGGGAAGGGCGTTTTGGAGAAGCCATTGGTGAGGGGGATGCGGACGCATCGGAATCGCGCCGCCTTGAGACGGGTTTAATTGCGGTGGCTGTCCATAAGGGGGAATATCGCCCTAGTGTGGCTCCTGCAACAGCCGTGGAAAAATCATTGCGCCATGTTGGGCATGCCATGGTGTCCAAAATGACAAGTAAATCAGCCGCAGAAAAAAATTCGATAGAAATAGAATCAGTTGCCATGACAACAACAGTCAGCCCCACTAATTTACCGCACCCAAGGGATGTTGTAGGCAAATGGGCTATTCAAATTGGCGCGTTTAAAAGCCGCGTTGATACGGATGAGGCGCTGAATAAAGCAAAGAAGAAATTGCCTAAAGATCTAATGAAGGCAAGCCCCATGGCCGTGCCGATTCGAACGAATGATGGATTGGTTTTTCGTGCGCGCCTTGGTGGGTTTAATGAAAAAGAAGCTCAAGCCGCTTGTAACTATTTCAATGAATGTTTGACCATTGCGCCCGTCGCAAAAGCCGTCAGCGCCCTAAATTAAATAGTCTTTAATAATAAAATAAGACGTCACCTGCCGCGTGTGACTTTTATAAGCGAACGCTCTTTTTTTGAGCTTTATAGATATGTTTGTATCTTTAAGAGTCTAAGGATTCACGGGCTTAATAATTCATTTGTTTTGAAATACGTGCTTGGTTTGGTGCTGAAATTGTTGGCACAGGCGATGAAAATGTATCATCAGCATATGAGACTTTGCCTGAATTAATCGTCATCGCCTTTGAAGGGCCTGTATTATAATTTGATGTATCAATCGATGATCTTGTCTGCGTCATGAAAGGTTTAGGAACGGATCCCATGGGCACGGTAGCGCCTGATGGGGCAAAAACAGGGTCGTTTGTTTTGGGCAATACAAGGTCTTCTAACATATCAAGATCATCGTCTAATGTTGAAGCTGTTCGTGGCTCTTCTTGCATAAGATCATAACCTTCTGCTTGTTTTTTGATCGTGTAATATGAAGGCATGATATCATATTGCGACGGCGTGATATGAAGAAGCTCTGCCCCTTGAATAAAATAACGGCCTGTCTCTGTACTTAATAAGCGGGCATCTTGGCCAATCTTATTAAAAACTTTTAATGTTAGCTCAACGTTATCTGCCCCTGTGCTGATGGCGCCCCGTTCTTGATTAATCAGCGCGGCATCATACACAAAAACATAAGCATCTTTTGGCATATCAGAAATGGCATAACCAATGGCACGCATTGATTCACGCAAATCATTGTCTATATTGGCGTAAAAAGTTGTCATTGGCTCTGGTGATAAAACATAAACAGGCTTTGGCGGCATGCCCGCCCGCGCTGTTAGGCGGCTGACAAGTTCATGAACGCCTTCGCGGAATTGTTCTGCTTGTGCGGCATCCATATAATGGCGTTGCTGCGCCGTTATTCTGGGTGAATCGGGTGGGGTCGCTGATTTATAAGTGTCGTGATGATACGTATAGCCGGTTGGCATGCTGTGTGGGCCAATAGCGCCGCAGGCTGAAACAGAAAGGGCGGATAGCGATAAGAGCAGTGATTTTTTCATGAGATGGGGCTTTTTTCTAATCTGGCGAATACTTAAGACAGGGTGATTCTATCAGGGAATGTTTTTAACGTATAGAGGGGGAATTATCGATTTTTTAAACAAATTACTTAGGAAGAATAGCCTACAGAATGCTGAAAGGATGTTTTTAACAATAAAAAGCACTGGATTTCGTTTTTACAATTATGCCTATTTATTTTTTAATTACATAATTTTTTAAGCTCATTCTTGTGTAATTCCCCTACAAATGTAGGTTTTTCAGAGGTTTCTACCCACAATCATATAAAATGCGATGGTATTTTTAACAATTCAGTAACTTGTTATATGTCATAATTGGTGTGTAATAAGGACAAATCATATTTGTAAGCATTGAGGGGTAACGAACGTGTCATATTTAACAAACAATATAAAATCAAGCCAGCAAACACATAGAGGCGTTTTATCGCGTTTAAAAGCACGTTTGAAGAAAAACCGTTTAGGGGAATTATTGGTCCTAGAAGGGTCATTGTCCCCCTTAGAATTAAAATCAGCCTTAGATAAAAGTCGTGAGAATGGCCAGCAACTTGGTCATTATCTTGTAAATAACCAGCTTGTCACAAAAAATGTCATTCGTCGCACATTAGCAGAGCAAATGATGATTCGCTGTATGATGGCGGGTGTGGCTGTTTTTATCTCTTTTGCGTCATTTGGCGCGGCGAAACAAGCACGGGCAGGGCAGGTTTTGGATGTTCCAGGTAAAATTTCGCTGGTACAAAATTCTATTCAAAAAGCGACTTACCATCCAAATCTTTTTGGCTCAACGGAAAAACGTTCAAGCTCGTTAAGTGCTTTTACAAAATGGACAACAATGTTTAATCGTTTTGACAGACAGCTATCATCCGCGCAGGGCGAGAGCGCCATTGGTCAATTAAAGCAAAATTTACAATCTTTGCGTAATTTGCCGCTTAATCAAATGGCGACACAGGTCAATAATATGATGAACGCAAAAAGATATGTCACCGATAATGCCAATTACGGCAAGACTGATTATTGGGCAACACCCGTCGAATTTTTCGCGCGTGGTGGTGATTGTGAAGATTTTGCGATTGCTAAATATACGGCTTTAAGAATGCTAGGTGTTCCTGAAAACCGCCTACGCATTGCGATTGTTCAAGATTTACAAAAAAATGTACCGCATGCAATTTTAATTGTTTACACAGATCAAGGTGCGATGTTGTTAGATAATCAAATTAAATCTGCGGTTAATGTTTCTAGTGTCCGTCATTACAAGCCAATCTTTTCAATCAACCAAAATGCTTGGTGGTTGCACACAAAAACAGGCGATGGCTTAACACGCGTGGCATCATCAAGCCGTTAAGATTTACGAGGCTTTTTTCCAAATCTTTTCGATTTTTTGATCACGGCCACAATTCCAACGATATAAATTATAACGTACTGGATTCTCTTTGTAATAATTTTGGTGATAACCTTCCGCGGCCCAAAATTGTGTTGCTTCTAATATATCAACTTTTACATCTTGTTTAATAAGCGCTGCGACTTCTTTCGATTTTGCTACGGCGATGTCACGTTCTTGGTCGTTTTGCACATATATGACGGGACGATATGACGCGCCACGATCACAAAATTGTCCCCCATCATCGGTTGGATCAATATGACGGAAATAATAATCCAAAATTCCTTCATATGAGATTTTCGTAGCATCATATTTTACTTCAAGAACTTCAACATGTGGCTCGAAACCTTCAACGGGTTTATTGTAATTTTGATAAGTAGGATTGGGAATTGTGCCGCCGCTATAACCTGATGTGGTTTCGATGACCCCATCTAATTTATCAAAGTCGCTTTCGACGCACCAAAAGCATCCACCTGCTAAAATGGCTGTCTCGATGGATGGTGTCGTGAGTTGCATATCTTGTCCTTTATCTTGTGCGCGGCTGGCTGAAAATGAGCCTAATGTTATGAATGTTACTGCTAATAATATTACTCTCATGGCTGTTTTCATCATCAAAACTCTCTTATTTCCAATATTTTTGACATTTACTAAAACTATATTCAGCCCTGAAGCGCAGTAAGTTACTGATATTTTTAAAAAATTATTAGCTATGCGCAGAATACACCTTCAAACTGTTAAAGTAAGTTGATTTTCAATATTACTTGATGTAAGAATTCTATGTTACGTAAAGACTTGGTGGAAATTTTTTTTAATGAGTAAATATTTTGTATTACTGTTGTGTTTTGCGCTGTTGAGCCTTTCAGCAACGCCTTCTATGGCAAAGTCACGTGATAGTGTCTTGGGTAACAGACCCATTGGTAAATATTATTCTTCCGATTTAGCCAAATGGAATCATATCCTCAAACAACATCCCATTCAAAAAGCAAAATATCGCTCCGAAAAGACGGATAATTGGAATAAATTGATCCAAGAAGTGAAGGGTCAGCCTAAAATTCGTCAAATGATGCGGGTTAATATGTGGTTCGAGCAATATCCCTATAAATATGATCCAAACGTTTATAAGCAAAAAGATTATTGGGCGACCCCATTAGAATTTTTGGAATATGGCGGCGACTGTGAAGATTACGCGATTGCGAAATATATGACCTTACGCCAATTAGGGTTTCCCGCTTCTTCGATGAAAATCACGATGGTTTATGATGGTAAAACCATGAGCGACCATGCTTTTTTGATCGTCGATCATGACGGTATACAATATGTGATGGATAATCGCGAAAAATTGGTTGTCGCCCGTTACATGGAAAATCGTTATATGCCGCATTTTGCCTTCAACGAGGACTATGTCTGGACGTATGACAGCCCGCTTATTACCGAAAATATCCGCGCATATGGCAGTAAAGCCAAATAGATTGCCTATTATTTTCTGCGGTTACGGCGCGCCAATGGCCTTTTGCTAATCGACGTCTGCAATTCTTAGAACATTGGTGGTGCCACTAATGCCAAAGGGCACGCCAGCGGTTAGAACAATTTTATCCTTAGATGCGGCATAGCCTTTTTCTTTAATCATTTTTGATGCGGCTTCGACTGTTTCGGCAAAGCTGTTCACTTCAGTAATCATCTGCGAACGCACACCATAAGAAAGCATAAGCCGCCGCGCGGTTGTGATATTTTGTGTTAAACATAGGATCGGCACAATGGGGCGTTGCCTTGCGGTCCGTAAGGCGGTGGAACCAGAAGTGGTGTAATTGACAATAGCAGCGGCTTTAATATCTTCAGCCACATGCGTTGCCGCCACCGTGATTGCATCCGATGCTTCGTCTTGGGTTTCAGGATGATCACTATCCATGATGCGGCGGTAATGCGAATCTTGTTCCGTACGCTCACATATTCGATTCATAATAGAGACAGCCTCTGCGGGGTAATCGCCTACGGCGGTTTCGGCTGATAACATGACGGCATCTGCCCCATCGTAAACGGCGGTGGCAACATCTGATGCTTCGGCGCGTGTCGGGCGGGCATTTGTTACCATTGATTCCAACATTTGAGTGGCCACAATAATAGGTTTACCAGCATGGCGGACTTTGCGGACAATACGTTTTTGTTCCGCGGGGACATTCTCTGGTGGGATTTCAACGCCTAAATCACCACGTGCTAACATGATGCCATCAACAATCTCTAAAATACTATCAATAGACTCAAGCGCCGAAGGTTTTTCAATTTTCGCCATAAGGGCGGCGCGGCCTTTGATCAATGATTTTGCCTCAGCAACATCTTCAGGGCGCTGGACAAAGCTTTGCGCGACCCAATCAACATTCATATCTAGTGCGGCTTCTAAATCTTTTTTATCTTTATCGGTTAGGGCAGGCACAGGAAGCACAACACCTGGAATATTAAAACCTTTATGATTGGATAAAGCATCGCCGCTCTTGATAACGGTTTCTAACGCATCTGCTTGCTTTGCCGTAATTTGTGCGCGCACTTTGCCATCATCCAATAAAATATCGGCGCCGACCTCCATGACTTTGATGACTTCAGGGTGGGGCAGTTGTACGCGCGTTTCATCGCCCAATGCCGCGTTTAAATCAAAACGAAAAGATTGTCCTTCTTTTAAAGCGATAGAATCATTTGTGAATTTCCCAATACGCAGCTTTGGGCCTTGCAAATCAGCCACCAATGCAACGGGGCGGTCAAATTCTTGTTCTAATTTTCGCGCTGTTTTAACATTTTTTGCGTGCGCCTCATGTGTGCCGTGGGAGAAATTCAGGCGAAACACATCAACCCCTGCTTCAAATAGGCTGCGCATTTTGTCTGGCGCGCCTGATGCTGGCCCTAGGGTGGCAACAATTTTGGTCTGTCTGTAGCGGCGAATCATTTATCAAATCCCTTCATATATTGTTCCTTATATATAATTTAAAAAGCTGATTCGGTCATTAGCGATTATTGGTAACGCTTTAATCATACAAAAGTAGGTAAAATGCTTGGGCGGTTGCCGCTTTGGGCGACAATGGTTTTAATAATTATTGAAATTTTCTGTCGTTTTAAAAATATTTTTTATTTTTATTTCTTCGTGGATAAGAGTCACAAAATTCTTAACCAAGCGTAAATGTCACGATTTTTCACTCCTAATTGGTTGTTACCAATTATTATTTGGGGCTGAATAACTATTTTTTATTCTGGACAGACCTACGATATGTAGTATGTTTATATTATTACACCGCTAGGGGTTGTGGTGAAGCACTATCACGTATCCACAACCTATCCACGCAGTTATACATGAAATGTTAACAATTTTGCCAATCGCGAAAAAGCCTTTGGCATGCCAAAATGGGGAAAAATATGTTTGATTATGCACAAATAGAAGGCGGCAATCGTGTCCAAATTGACCGCTCACGCGATGCGAACCTAACAAAATTCGGTATTGAAACGCTCTATGATCGTTATCTTTTACCAGAAGAAGCACCACAAGATTTATTTGCGCGTGTCGCCATGTATTATGGTGATGACTCCAAACACGCACAGCGCTTATATGATTATATCTCTAAATTATGGTTTATGCCTTCTACGCCAATTTTATCAAATGGTGGTACAAGCCGCGGTTTACCGATCTCATGTTTTTTAAATGAAACACAAGACAGCCTTGGTGATATCGTCGAGCTTTGGAATGAGAATGTTTGGCTTGCATCTTTGGGGGGCGGTATTGGTTCTTACTGGGGGAATGTCCGCTCTATTGGTGAAAAAGTGGGCCGTAACGGCAAGACATCTGGGATTGTTCCGTTCATTCGCGTGATGGATTCTTTGACTTTGGCTATTTCTCAAGGGTCATTACGTCGCGGGTCTGCGGCAATTTACTTGCCTATCTGGCATCCAGAAATTGAAGAATTTATTGAAATGCGCCGCCCAACAGGGGGGGATCCAAACCGCAAAGCCTTGAACCTGCACCAAGGGGTGCTTGTGACGAATGGCTTTATGCAGGCGGTTGAAAATGATGAAGAATGGGCGTTAAAATCACCTAAAGACAATGCCATTATTGATAAAGTTAGTGCGCGTGATCTTTGGATTCGTTTACTTACCGCCCGTATTGAAACAGGCGAGCCTTATATTATTTACATCGATCATGTGAATGACAATATTCCTGATCACCATAAAATGGCGGGTTTAAACGTGAAAATGTCGAACCTCTGTTCTGAAATTACGTTGCCAACGGGGCGCGATCACATGGGTAATGATAGAACGGCGGTGTGCTGTTTGGCGTCAATGAACCTTGATAAATGGGATGAATGGAATGACAACCCGCAAATCATCGAAGATATCATGCGTTTTCTTGATAATGTCTTGTCTGACTTTATTGAAAAAGCACCTGATACGATGAAGCGTGCCAAATACTCCGCGATGCGTGAGCGTTCAGTTGGTTTGGGTGTGATGGGTCTGCATTCTTTCTTACAATCTAAAAATATCCCTATGGAAGGGGTAATGGCGAAAGTTTGGAATCGCCGCATGTTCCAACACATCAAGCGCGGCGCCGATGATGCGTCTCGTAAATTGGCGGAAGAGCGCGGCGCGTGCCCAGATGCAGCAGATTATGGCATCATGGAGCGTTTCTCAAATAAAATGGCAATTGCGCCAACGGCATCTATCTCTATTATTTGTGGTGGTTCTTCCCCAGGCATTGAGCCAAACGCGGCAAATGCCTACACGCACAAAACTTTGTCAGGATCATTTCCTGTGAAGAACAAATATCTGACTGCCTTGCTCGAAGAAAAAGGTAAAAACACCGAAGATGTGTGGAGTGCAATTTTTACAGATGAAGGATCTGTCCAAAACTTAGATTTCTTGAGCCAAGAAGAAAAAGATGTTTTCAAAACAGCGTTTGAAATTGATCAAGCATGGTTGATTGAACATGCAGGAGACCGCGCCCCATTTATCTGTCAGGCACAAAGCTTGAACGTGTTCTTGCCAGCCAATGTGCACAAAAAACAATTACATGATATTCACTACACCGCATGGAAGAAGGGCGTTAAATCATTATATTACTGCCGTTCAAAATCCATCCAACGCGCTGAAAGTAACGCATCATGGACGAGAGCCAGAGAAAGCGAAGGCCGTGAGCCAGAATTATCAGCACAGCCAGAGTATGAGGAATGCCTCAGCTGTCAGTAAACAGTTAAAGAAAATAATGAAGAAAGGAGCCAATCGGCTCCTTTTTTGTAACTTATTCTCTGTGGACTTCGAATAAGGTTGTAGGAAATAGAGGATTTTAGAATGAATAAATGTGACATTAAAATATTGATTTTATCAGTGATTATCGGTGCGACCCTCGTAGGGGCGAGCGCCGCCGCCTTAAGCCAACCAAATGAAGGAAGCATGGTTAAAACAGAAATGAAAAAAGAATTTTCAACGGATCATCTAACCGATCTACAAAAAAGAGTGACGTTAAAAGGCGGCACAGAGCCACCTTTTAAGAATGAATATTGGGATAATAAAGCCGAAGGCATTTATGTTGATATTATTGATGGCACGCCGCTTTTTTCTTCGACAACAAAATATGAATCAGGCACAGGTTGGCCCAGCTTCACCGCACCGATCAATGATTCCGCGGTAACAGAACATGAAGATAATGGCTTGTTCATGAAGCGCACGGAAATCAAATCCGCCAGCACCGATTCGCATTTGGGACATGTCTTTAATGATGGCCCAAAAGATCAGGGCGGTTTGCGTTATTGCATGAATTCCGCCTCGATGAAATTCATCCCGAAAGCTGACCTCGAATCAGAGGGGTATGGTGATTACTTAAAATTATTTAATTGACATAATTTGAAATATTTGTTTGGTAGTGGGATGCCTCAACCACATTTGACACTCTTTAGCTCTGAATATGAAATCCAGAATCAGGTTGACCAAACTGTTTATAAATGGTGGCATTCTTTCATTAGTCTTGGTTATGCGGATGCGACCGGGCAACCTCTAACAAGCAAAGATATAAAAGCACATTTGCATTTTAATTCCCACGGTGGCTTTATTAAACCTGAAGAGCAAGACTCTATGACAATGGGGTTATTTAAAAAAACATTATTTTTTCCTTTATTATCGGCACAAGAGGATGAAATGCTGGGGATCTGGCAAGAAATAGCTCGTTTTTCGGATCGCTTTAGGACAACAAATATTAAGCTTGGTGCTGATTTTCGCAAAGGTGCTCAGGCTACAAATTGCAGAACAGCCGTTCGTGATAGCTTTGCATCTATTGGCGTGATGCTTAGCCCTGAATATACAAAAAATATAGCAGGCTTATATGCCCCAAGAATATTTAAAAGTGCGTAATTTTTATGCCTGTTTTTGTTCAAAAATAGAACAAAATATCATATCGATTCCTTCCACAATATTTTTGCGAAAAAATAGCGAAAAACACTGCATATAGTGTTTTAAAATTCAAAAACATACTATATATTGAATGTATGCTTTATTTCAAAGCAGTCACGAATACTGGTTATTTTCTTATTTTTTAAAGCTGTGGACGAATCGATTCATTGACTCGGATTCATCTCTTTAAGCACTAAGATTAAGGAAATAAAAGTCGCATATAAATTAAAACGCTAATAGGAGCAAAATCATGTCTAACGCTGTTGCACAAATAAGTGATGCTGAAAAAGAAAACTCACCCCTTTTAAAAGAACGCCATCTTTATAAACCATTTTTATACCCTTGGTGTCATGAAGCGTGGTTGACACAACAACGTTTGCATTGGTTGCCCGAAGAAGTGCCATTGGCCGAAGACGTGCGTGATTGGAAAAAGAATCTAACACCGTCAGAAAAAAATCTGATGACACAAATTTTTCGTTTCTTCACGCAATCTGATGTCGAAGTGAATAATGCTTATATGAAATATTACAGCCAAATTTTCGGCCCTGTAGAAGTACAAATGATGTTATCAGCGTTTTCCAACATTGAAACAGTGCATATTGCGGCCTACTCACATTTGCTGGACACAATTGGTATGCCAGAAGTCGAATATTCTGCGTTTCTTGATTATAAGGAAATGAAAGATAAGTTTGATTTCTTGCAAGATGTTGATATTTCTTCGCGCCGTGAAATTGCTAAGACAATGGCGATGTTTGGGGCGTTCACAGAAGGTTTGGCACTTTTTGCTTCCTTTGCCATTTTAATGAACTTCCCGCGCTTTAACAAAATGAAGGGGATGGGGCAAATCGTTACATGGTCTGTACGTGATGAAACATTACACTGTCTTTCAATGATTAAACTCTTCAATGGCTTCATTAATGAAAACCCAGATATCTGGGATGATGAGCTAAAACAAGAAATTATTGATTGCTGTAAGACAACTGTTGAACATGAAGACGCTTTTATTGATCTTTGTTTTGAAATGGGTGAAATCGAAGGTATGAAGCCAGAAGATGTGAAACAATATATCCGTTATATTGGCGACCGTCGCCTGCAACAATTAAATCTAGAGCCTATATATGGTGTTGAGAAAAACCCATTGCCATGGATGGACGAGATGTTAAATGGCGCAGAGCACACAAACTTCTTTGAAAACCGTGCAACAGAATATTCAAAAGCCTCAACCCAAGGCGCTTGGGAAGATGTTTTTGCCGAAGATACTTTCGCACCAAAACATATTACGGCGGACGGTAAGGTTATCCGTGATGATGCTGTCGCAAATGATGTTCAAGCAGCGGAGTAAGCCCAACGCTCTAAATAAATAATTTAGTTTCTCTCTTAAACCGCCCCATCGAAACGTGGGGCGGTTTTTTCACTCTTATACGATAATTTTATTGACATAATAATTAAACATAGGTATAAAGTGTTAATAATTCATTAATTTAATCAGCAAGGGCGCACCTATGTTTAACTTTTTAACTTTCATCAATAGTTTTCTAACCAATCTTTGTTTCCAAATCAGTAGCTTCTCAATTACATACTTCAAACCTACTTCCACCGATAATGATTTTGGTACCACCGTTATAGATGGGGAACTACGCAACGATCTTATCATGGTGCAGGAACAAGATACCTTTTCACCGCTAGATGGAGATTTTGGTGCCACCGTCACAGATGGGGAACTACGCGACGATCTTATCACGGCGCAAGAACAAGATATCTTTTCACCGCTAGATGGAGATTTTGGCTACATCCTTCCCGAAGGCGAAGGAGAGCTTGATACTAGCCTGATCCAAATTTCAGAAGATTTTGGTATTCATATTGATGACGTTTTGGCTACATCTTCATCACACAATGACATCGACATGCTAATAAGTAACGTCTCGCATGAAATTCAGGAAGTAACAGCTGATACGGTAAACACAGGTAGCCACTTTGTAGAAAATAATTTAGATGCCTTATTGCAAAACGTAGTAAGTGATTCAATTATTTAAGAATATCTAATATTTTAATTTAAACCATCCCATAGAAACATGGGGCGGTTTTTTATTTTCTAACGTTTATAAAGCCGTCAAGAAAACTAAATTTATTTACACAGATCAATTTTATGGATCACACACTAATCTTCTGATATAATAATTTTGAGTTAATTGTTTATCTTCTTTTCTCTTACAAGGGCTCTCCTTGATTATATCGATAGAACGACATACTGAATTTATGAACACCGATGGTGGCGATCGTTATGTAGATCACGTTCTCCCTAATCAAACTTTTGATGTTATTTTTAAGCCGCGACAACGTTCCGCGGCTTTTTTATTAGTTACTTTTAATCCACCACAACCGTACTGATTGCAAAGGAGTCTTTTATGCCGAAAAAATCACGTAAAACTAGCCGTAAAACAAATATTGTTAATCCCTTTTTTGACGATAATGGCGGTGCGCGTAAGGATAAAAACAACAGCGACTGGCATCCTCTTGATGAGGCGATTGATGGGCGGCGCGATAAAAAATATGTGAAAAATATCAAGCCGCGCTCGGAAGGTCAGGCGCAATTGATGAAGGCAATTGATGCATATAATCTAACGCTGGCTGTGGGGCCTGCTGGCACGGGAAAAACTTATATCGCTATCTCTAAAGCTGTTGAAGCCCTTGAAAAGGGCGAGGTAGAGCGCATTATATTATCACGCCCTGCGATGGAGGCGGGTGAGTCCCTTGGCTACCTTCCTGGTGGGTTAGATGAAAAAATGGCGCCGTATTTGCGCCCCCTTTATGATGCGTTGGGGGATCGTATGGGCGGCAAAAAAGTCCGTCATTTGTTAGATGATGGCACAATCGAAATTGCTCCCGTTGGCTTTATGCGCGGGCGTACCTTAAATAACTCTTATATCGTTATCGATGAAGCACAGAATTGCACCTATGGTCAGCTAAAAATGCTTTTATCACGCCTTGGTTGGCATTCAACAATGATTGTAACGGGTGATCCTGACCAAAGTGACCTTCTTGAAGGGGTTTCTGGCTTGGCAGATATTATGAACCGTATGCGACCATTACCAAATGTTGCTGTATGTGAATTAGGGGCACAAGATATCGTACGCCATCCGTTGGTGGCTGAAATGCTAACTGTTTTATAACGCTATAATAGGCTTTAAAAATAGATTATTTTACGCTATTAATTTAGCATGAAAAAACGCCTTATTCGCTTATTATTTATTGTAATTATTACCCTCATTGTTGCTGGTGGTATCGCTCACTACCAGATAAAAAATGAAAGGGGAAACCAAAAATCTTTGGTAGCAGTAAAGAATTTTGGTGGTCCGTTTACGTTGATTAGCCAAGAGGGCGAGCTAGTCACACAAGATGATTTTAAAGATCAATGGCGCTTGATTTACTTTGGTTTTACTTACTGCCCAGCTATCTGCCCGACTGAGCTGCAGAAGATTACAGCGGTTTTAAATGCGTTAGGCGATAAAGCTGATATTATTCAGCCTATTTTTATTACTATCGATCCAGAGCGCGATGATGTTGCAACGATGAAACAATATTTAGAATTATTTCACCCACGTTTTACTGGTTTAACGGGTAGTTTGGAACAGATTGAACAAGCTAAAAAATCCTATAAAATTTTTGCACAAAAAGTAAAAGATGAAACGATGACTGAGTACACCATGGATCATTCTTCTTTTATTTATTTCATGGACCCGAATAATAATTTGCTTCGTATTTTCAAAACGGATGACAATGCAGAAAATATGGTAAAATACATACAATCTGTTTTATAAAAATTATATGTGGAATTGCCGAAAGCGCAAAAATATGGTCTCATAGTATATCAGTTTAAAAAACTACAGGGAGCCAAAATGAATATTACCAAATTTAATAAAAGAATCTTAGCGACGTCAGTTTTGAGTGCCGCAGTCCTTTTTGGGATCAACCCAACGGCAAACGCCGCAGGGTTTTATATCCAAGAACAATCTGTCAAAGGCTTGGGAACTTCTTTTGCGGGATCAACAACGTCAATTGATGATGCTTCCACTATTTATTTTAATCCAGCAGGCATGACAAAACTTGATGGCGCGCAAGCCAATGTTGGCGTGCATCTTTTATTGCCTGATGCAGATTTAAAAGATAATGGATCAACTTTGGGGGGGAACAATCCAGACAATCCATATGATCCTTCCCCTGTGCCTAATTTATTTGTTGCCGCGCCCGTTGATGTGAAGGGAAATGAAATTTGGTTGGGTGTTGGTGTTACGGCGCCTTTTGGTTTGGCGAGTGAATATGACGAAACTGACTTTGTTGCATTTGACTCAACGGATACAGAGTTAACAACAATTAATGTCGCGCCATCTGCCGCATATGCGGTGAATGATATGCTTTCTATTGGGGGCGGTATTGATATTCAATATGCTGATGCTGAGCTTAAAAACTTTGTAAATGCTGGGCCTGCTGGTACGGGTATTAGTACGCTTGAAGGGGACGATATTTCTGTTGGCTATAATCTGGGGCTTCAAATACATCCAAGAAGCGATACTGAAATTGGTCTTCATTACCGCTCTGCGATTAGCCATAAACTTGATGGTAGCGTTAGCTTAGAAGGCACATTAATAGATTTTGATTCAGATGGTAGTGCTGATTTAGATTTACCAGATATCGCAACATTAGGCGTTGCCCATGATGTTAATGACCGTCTGCGCGTTATGGGGCAGGCGACATGGTTCGGGTGGAATAATTTTGAAGAGATCGCCGCCATCCGTGATGATGGTGTTCCTGTTGCGCCTGTAGTGCAAGGCTATCAAAATACTTTCGCGTTTGCGATTGGAGCGGAATATGACCTAAATGAATCTTGGACTGTGCGTGGGGGGTATCAATTTGATGAGACTCCAACAACAGATGAGTTCAGAACATCGCGGACCCCAGATGGAGATAGAAACTGGTTTAGTGGTGGTGCAACTTACGAACATAATGATAAATTATCACTAGATTTAGCCGCAACATATATTGATGTGGATGATGGTATTATTGATGTCACCAGAAATGGCGGCACCGCCCAAGTGACGGGAACAACTGAAGGATCAGTTGGTATTTTAGCGGTAGGATTAAATTATAAGTTCTAAGATTTTACATTCAACATGAATAAAAAGCCGCATTATTTAAAGATGCGGCTTTTTTTATAGTGAATATCCAACAAACTAATCTTCAATAATTGAATTTAATTTCATTGCTAAGCCCATTGATCCATCAACTTTAAGCTTGCCCATCATAAATGCCATTGTAGGATCTTGTGTGCCAGCCATAAACCCTTTGAATGTATCGAGGGAGCATCTCAACGTGCAATCTGCTTCATTGTCTTCATGATTAATTTCAGGGGGGCTTTGTGTGGCATCAACAAAAATGACGCCATCATCACCAAAATCAAATTTTACTTTCGCATCCAATCCAGCAGCGAGCGCCATTTTTGATTTCATTGCTGTGGTGACTTCTTCTATCGACATGATCGTTTCCTTTTTATGTTGTTATCTGCATATTATCAATTAATCGGGTTTTGCCCAACCCCTTTTCAAGCCATACAGCCGCCAGCGCATGTGTTGGGTTTTGGGCGGTAAAATCATTCCCATTGCGACAGGTGCAATAATCAATTTTATCAAATCCTGCGCTTAACAATTTTTGATGAGCCTTCTTTTCTGTTATTGCGCCTTGTGCCAATTCTTTTAAAATCTGGTTGAGGCAAATCGCTATTTCATATTCTTCTGGGTTTAAATAGACATTTCGTGATGACAACGCCAAACCATTCTTATCCCTTATTGTTGGAACGCCAATAATATCTATTTCGGGAAAATATTGTGCGGCCATATGCTTGGTGACTTGAAGCTGCTGAAAATCCTTCTCTCCCATCATCACATAATCAGGTTTTGATAATTCAAACATACGATGTAAAACGGTCACCACCCCATCAAAGAAATGCGGGCGATATTCGCCTTCTAATGGCTTGCCTAATGCGCCCGCTTTATGCGTTATTTGCGATCCATTTGGATAGATATCATGGGTAGAAGGAAGCCAAACTGCGGCAACGTTCAAATCCTCTAATTTATCTATATCGGCTTCTAATGTTTTGGGATATTGGTCTAAATCTTCCCCCGCGGCGAATTGTGTGGGGTTGAGGTATATGTAGGGAAGGCAAATATCAGCCTGTTTCATGCCTTCTTTTATGAGTGCTAAATGCCCCTCATGCAATGCCCCCATAGTGGGAACCAGTGCCATTGTTAGATTTTTATCATCTAAATCCCCGCAAAATTTTTTCAGCAGATTATTATTGATTAATTTTTTCATATTATGTAATTATCTAGAGATGCGTCGTATATTAAGAAATACTGCTTTAATTGGGTCTTTGTTTGGGGTGCCTACGGCTTCGTTGTTTCCCTTACATTATATGTTATTGCCCAGTGATAATCCGCAAGCTGACCTTACCGTTGTTGTGACAGGCGGCGAAGATCGCGTCAAGGATGCGCTCACAGATTTCAAGAAATCATGTCAAACGCATCAAAATTTTTTGATGATTAGCGGCGCTTCATCCGAGCCGAAAGTTATTATTGAAGAATCTGGTGTTGAGCTTGCAGACGACTGTAAGGATCGAATTATCTTCGAAAGCCATGCACTCAACACAACGGGTAATGCGCAGGCAATTGTTGCTGTTGTTGATAAATTAGAAAGAGAAAAAGGGCTTGAAATAAATACTATTCGCCTGACATCTTCATGGTATCATTTACCACGTTTAGTGTATGAAGCCGAGCATATGCTTGATAGATCAAAGATATTCAGCACAAAAAAATTTGGTAATTGTGATGATTTCTCGTGTGCGAGCAAGATGATTGCCAGAGAGACAATCGCATTAGCCTCACGTTACGTCGGCTGGCAGAATAGTAAGTCTTGGAACCCTCAAAAATCGGTTCAAATAGGGCTTTAAAATTCATCTTCATGATGATCCATCAAGCTTTCAGCGCCAGACATAATTGCTTTAAAGCGCCAATCTGCCTCGGGTAACATACGGGCGAAAAAGAAGCGTGCTGTTTTAATCTTTGCTTCGAAGAATTTTTTATCACCTTCGCCATCTGCTAATTTTTGCTGTGCCACCTGCGCCATCTGAATCCACATATAACCCAGTGCAACCAGTGCAAATTGACGCAAATAATCAACCGATGCTGCGCCGGCTTCTTCTGGGTTTTTTAATCCTTTTTGCGCAATGATGGCTGTAGATTGTTGTAATTTCGCAAATGACTTTGCGAGAGGGAACAAAAATTCCTGCAAATCACTGTTGGCTTGGTTTTCTTCGATAAAGGCGGCAACAGGATGGAAGAAGCGGCGCAAGTAGCGTCCTAAATGTGTCCCCATTTTACGGCCTACAAGGTCAAGTGCTTGAATACCGTTTGTCCCTTCATAGATCATCGCAATACGCGCATCACGGGTATATTGCTCCACCCCATATTCACGAATATAACCGTGCCCACCATGTACTTGCATCGCCAATGAGGAGATTTCAAACCCCATATCGGTTTGGTATGCTTTTACGATTGGCGTCATTAATGCCACTAAATCATCAGCTTTTTTCCGCTCTGCTTCCTCTTCATGATGAAGGGAGATATCTAGATTCATGCCAACCCAATAAGATAATGCGCGTGAGCCTTCACAAAAGGCTTTTGAAGTTAAGAGCATGCGGCGTACATCGGGGTGTACAATAATAGGATCCGCAGGTTTTTCAGGGTATTTCGTGCCGCTTAAGCTACGCATCTGAACGCGGTCTTTGGCGTATTCTCTGGCGTTTTGATAGGCAACTTCGGCAATACCCAACCCTTGCATGGCAACACCCAGGCGCGCAGCATTCATCATCACAAACATAGCTTTTAAGCCTTTATGTGGTTCACCGACAAGCCACCCTTTGGCGTCTTCAAGATTCATCACACAGGTAGAATTCGCATGAATACCCATTTTATGCTCAATCGAACCGCAATTAATCGGGTTGCGCTCCATGCTGTCAGGTAAGAATTTGGGCACAACAAAAAGGGAAATGCCTTTTACGCCCTCTGGCGCATTTGGCAGGCGGGCAAGGACAAGGTGAATAATATTCTCACTTAAGTCATGCTCCCCCGCGGAGATAAAAATCTTTGTACCTGTAATCTTAAAGCCATCTTTATCCGTATCATCACCTGCTGGTTCGGCTTTTGTCCGCAGTAATCCTAAATCTGTGCCGCAATGTGGTTCCGTTAGGCACATCGTGCCAGACCATTCGCCTGTTACAAGTTTAGGCAGATATGTTTCTTTTTGTTCTTGTGTTCCAAAATGATGCAAGGCTTCGTACGCGCCTTGTGATAAGCCGGGATACATACCAAAGGAAAAATTGCTAGAGCAAATCATTTCCTGCATGACAGTGTTCACTGTCATTGGCAAACCCATCCCCCCAAATTCTGGATCGGCGGAAATACCACACCAGCCACCTTGGGTAAAAGCATCATAAGCCTCTTTAAAGCCCGCAGGTGTTTTGACGTCACCCTCAATCCACGTACAACCTTCTTCATCGCCGCTTTGGTTCAGGGGGAAAAGGACTTCTTCGCAAATTTTTGCGCCTTCCTCTAAGATTTGATCAACCAAATCGCTACCTGCTTCTGAAAAATCAGGGATTTCGGTTAATGTTTCATACTTCAACAAATCATGAAGGACGAATTTTATATCTTCAATAGGGGCGTTATAAACGGGCATTGGGTCTCTTTCTCTTAAGTCCAAAAAAAGCGTTATTTATGAAGATATTATAGGGGAAAATAGTTAACGTTTCTATTCTTTATCTCTTAAAAGATATTTTAGATTATCACGGACTTTATCATCATCGGCAGCCATAATTTGGCGTTTGGCTTGCTCCATCGCTGAATTTTCTTTTTTGAACATGGCGGCGCGTATTTTCTCTAATGTTTCATCACCAATTTCTTCGGTTTTGGCGGCAGCGACTTTTTGCGCTTGCGCAATGATTTCTTCGCGTGAGGGCTTGGCCTTTGGCTTTTTCTTCTTTTTCCAAAACATCAATCAAAGCTCCTTCGCAATTTCTTCAATGGCTTGACGATAGCCATCCGCGCCTTTTCCTTTAATTACATTCTGCGCGAGGGGGCTGATATATGAAGTATGACGAAATTTTTCGCGTGTATCGGGGTCACTTAAATGCACCTCAATAATGGGGCAAGAAAGCATTTTTAAAGAATCATGAATCGCTACGGATGTATGCGTATAAGCGGCAGCATTGATGATAAGCGCAGCAAATTGGGGTTCTTTGTTTTCTGCCGTGATGGCTTCTTGTATCCAAGTTACAAGCTCCCCCTCATGATTAGATTGGCGGCAATCAACTTTCATATCATGCTGCACCGCCGTATCCGCGCAAAGCTTTTCAATATCTGCCAATGTGCCATGACCATAGATCTCGGGCTCTCGCGTGCCTAAGAAATTTAAATTAGGGCCATTTAAAATAAGAATTTTTTTCAATGAACATGGTCTCCATGAAATTTGGGTATTTTACCTGGCGCCACTACCGAAACAGGCACGGTTATGTCTGGATAATTTTCAAAGCCAAGCGTAACAGATATTTTATCACCTTTTTTAAGGGGCTCTGTCAGTTTTATCAGCATGATGTGATAACCTGTCGGCTCTAACATTACTTTTTCGTTTGCAGGTAAATCTAAAGATTTTATTTTACGCATCATCATCATGCCATCATCGGGGTCAATTAGGTTTTGATGAATTTCTGTGATCTCTGCTGAATCGCTTAATGCGCTTACGAGGCGTTGATCTTGATCGCTATTATTTTTAAATGTCAAAAAAATCGCCCCTGTTTTTGCGTTTTGTGATGTGGCAAAAGCATATGCTTGGTGGGCTTCAAGATCGGCTTTGTTTTTATCCTGGCACGCCGTCAAAAGCGTTATGCTTAAGCTAAAGCAGAGACAAAGAATAAGGCTATGGATTTTAATCATTATATTTTTTCTTATTGTTATTTATTTCTGCGCCGCAGCAACAATATCTAACATTGTTTTTAAATCTGGGACGCCACGTTCATCGACATAATAAAAGTTACGGTTAATCATAAAGCTTGGAACACTGCCTAAGCCAGCATGCCCAAGGGCATTGTCATTTTCCTGTGCTAATTCTTTTACTTTTCTACTTTTGGAATCCTTTATTAGTTGCGCGTAATCAACACCATATAAATTAGCGGTTTCAATAATGAAATCATCAGGGATATCATCTTCTGGATATTCTAAAAACGCATTGTTGAATTCCCAAAATCTATCTTGCAGTCCTGCCGCCAGCGCAATATGTGTTAGATCATTTGTTATACCTTCACCAAATGCAATCGGGCGCACAACATACTCAATATCTTTGCGCACGCTCAAAAGCTCTTGAATGGTGGGGTGCAGTTCCTTACAAAATCCGCAGCCATAATTAATGAACTCGACCATTTTAATGGGGGCTGACTTATTTTGAAGGGTCAAAAATTCCGCTGATGGGTTTTCAACTTTGTTGTACATCCATTTGAAGTGACCAATACCAAAAAGCGAATAACCCGACGCCAAAATCACGAGCAACAAAAAAAATCGAAAGAGAATTTTTTTCATGAAATTTTAGCTTTCAAAATGACAAAAGCGGCCATGATTTTTATTTCGCACGCGCTTCTTTTATAATTTCTTTAATTTGCGCAGATGACATATAACCTGGATATAATGTGCCATCAATAATAAAACCAGGTGTGCCGCGTACACCGATAGCTTGCGCCGTATTGATGTTTTCTTCAAGAATGTTGCTTATCTGGGTGCTATCCTTATCTGCTTCCATTTTCTTTAGATCAAGGCCAAGATTTTTAGCAATTTTTTTCAAAGTGGCTAAATTTTTACTGCCATTATGATTAAGCAGTGCTTTATGAAATTCAAAATATTTCCCTTGCTTGTCTGCCGCCAAAGACCATTTTGCCGCTTCATATGATGCGGGGCCCAAGATGGGCATATCAACAAAAATGACCTTAATGTTATCATCAACTTTTAAGGTTTCTTCGATCGCTTCCAACGCTTTGCGGCAATATCCGCAATTATAGTCATAAAATTCAACGAGGGTAATATCCCCTTTAGGGTTACCCGTCATGGGCAGCGTATTCTCGGCGTCAATTTTTCTCACGAAGTCAGCCGCTTTTTTTGATGATTCTGCTAATTGTTCGGCTTCTAACTCTGTTTGGTAATCATTCACGGAGTCCATGATGGCTTTACCATTGTTCATCACGTAATCTTTGATCATACGGTCAATTTCGGCTTTTTGCGCATCGCTCAATGATTGCGCCATTGTTGTGGCGGGAAAGATGAGGATAAAAGCCAAAAGAACGAGGGGGAGGCGGGCAAAATACGTCACGGAGAATCTCCTTACAATAAGTGAAAGTTCAAAAATAATATAAAGTCTATCTGTTCATGATACAGAGTCAAAGTGCTTAAACGCAAAATTTGCTATAAAAGTTAAGATCGCGATGCCTTTCTTTGCTCGACATAGTGCAATATATCTTTTGCACGTAAGGCGGCGGGGCTTGTCGTGGGTAATCCCTTTAATGCAATGTTGGCTTGTTGGGTTGCGTAGTCGAATTTTCGTTGTAGTAACGCTTCTTCTGCCAAATGTAACCTTGCATATGCATCTTTGCCAATGCGTCCATATGCCGTTGCTAATAATCGCTGTACGCGCGTTGATCGTGGTTCGTCTTGCGCGGCGCGCTTTAAATTATTGATGGCTTCTAGCAGGGCCGCCTTGTCCTCGTTCGCGGTTTCAATTTGCGCATGCGCCAGGGCCGTACGTATAAGACCAGATGTCGGCATGATTTTGAGAGCGCGCTGATATTCACGTTTGCCTTCTGCAACACGGCCAAAATCAACCAACATTTGACCTTTAAGCTCATAAAAATAAGCATTGCTGGGTTCACGACGAATTAATTCATCAACTTGGGCAAGGGATTTTTCTACATGGTTTAAGCGATAATTTGCCACCGTACGTGCATAGAGCGCTGGAAGCGTATTGTCGGTTACATCATATTCCCATTCTACGCGCTCTGGGTTAATGAAGCCTGTTAATTTTGCTTTCATACGGGCATGCTGGTCGAGCCACGCCTTTGGATAAGCTTCGCCGCGATAGTCGGATTTTTTAATTTTTGCCCGTACTGTTTCAATACGGTTACGTGTCAAAGGGTGAGAGCGCACATATTCAGATTGCTGGTTTGCGGTTAAAAGTTCCTGTCCCTCTAATTTTTGTAAAAACGTTAAAAATGGCTCAGGGTTCATTTTGGCGCGATTCATGCTGGTGATGGCGGCTTGATCGGCGCTGGATTCATACGTACGGCTAGTGGCTAAAAAACGGCGCTGGGCAATTGAATTAGACGCCAAGCTGCCTGCTGCCGCCGCGCCCGCATCACCTGTTGCAACAGCGGCTCCTAACCCCAGTAATGTTCCCAGTAAGCTTTCATAGGATGCTTGCTCTAAGGCGGCACGCCCTCGCACAAGATGCCCCCCGCTTATATGGCCCAATTCGTGCGCCATGACGCCAATAAGCTCACCAGGGTTTTCGGTTTTTTCAATAAGGCCCGTATAAAAAAAGATGTTAGAGCCACCTGCCACAAATGCATTCACATCATTGCTTTGTATAAGGATAATCTTTACTTGGCTGGCTTGCATGCCTGCACTGTCTAGGATGGGGGCAAACCATTCGTTTAAATATGTTTCAATTTCTGTATCCCGAATAACTGTTTGCGCGTTCGCACGGGGCATAATCGCAAATGCCACCAAAATGATGAAGAGGAAATATAGACTTATCTGTGCAGGCGCTTTAAACATATGATGTAAGTATGATTATAATTATGTTGCTATTAAGGCTTTTAGCTATATGAGTTTCTTTTTTATAGTTTTCTTAACTTAAATTCGCTTTTAAAGGGTGAAAAATTACATTTTATTGACTGTTTCTTATGACATCAAAGCCATTGCCACAGGACTAGAATAGAGAAAATTATGGATATTCTTTTAAATTGGCTAGATCTATTATGGATTCCTGTCGCGTTTATGTTGTTGCCATTAAGGCAAGCATTACAGATGACGCTCCTCATCTTAAGCTGTGTATTGACGTTACGCCTACAAACAGAATTAATGGAGCAGATTGACTTTCCTTATGGTATCTTGTCTTTGATTGATTTTCCGCAGCTATGGCGTGGTTATATTGTGTATGGAGGGTTTATTGCTTTGTTCTTTTTATTGTCAAAATTTTCGAAGAATGTCAGCGCGTATGTGTTTATTGCCGCATCATTGACGTTTTATTTTGCGGCTTTTTTCACCTCTTCTGTCATCATGGTGCTTTGATATGCCTAAAAAACCTACCAGCCGCGAAAAAACTAAAAAGGTCAAAACGGCCAAAGGGCGTACAACCTCATCGACCAAATGGTTGAAACGCCAGCTCAATGATCCATATGTGAACCAAGCGCAAATTGATGGTTATCGCGGGCGTGCGGCGTATAAGATTAAAGAAATTAATGAAAAAATTGATGTCCTTCATCCGAATGCTATGGTCGTGGATTTGGGCGCTGCGCCGGGCGGCTGGTGCCAAGTTGCGGCACAAAAGGGATGCAAAGTGGTGGGACTTGATCTGTTAGAAATTGATCCCATTGAAAACACAAAGCTTTTTCAAATGGATTTTATGGATGATGATGCTCCTGACGTTCTAAAACGTGCAATGGCGGAAATGAATAACGGCAGTGAAGTGGCCGATGTGGTGATGTCCGATATGGCACCCAACACTATTGGTCATAAAAATACAGATCATTTGCGTATCATGGCATTGGTGGAGCTTGCCTATCATTTCGCCTGTGAGGTATTAAAGCCTGATGGCACCTTCATCGCCAAAGTCCGCCAAGGCGGCGCAGAGCATACGTTATTGGGTCAGATGAAAAAGGATTTTAAAACCATAAAACACATAAAACCCCCCTCCAGCCGTAAAGAAAGCTCAGAGACATACGTGGTGGCATTGGGGTTTAGGGGATAAGTGCCATTATATAATGTTTTATGTAATTAAACTCAGTGCTATACCCCACATGATAACCCCGATAAGGATGTCGAGCATTTGCCAGGCGCGGGGCTTGGCGAATAATGGGGCAAGCATTCTAGCGCCATAGCCAAGGGCGAAAAACCAGATAAAACTGGCCAGCATTGCGCCACCGCCGAATAAATATTTGCCCCAACCATCATAAAATTCACCGTAGGATGCACTTAATCCGCTAATCAGCACCACTGTATCTAAATAGACATGTGGATTTAATAGGCTAATCCCCATGATAATAAGCACGGTTTCTTTGACACTACCTTGCTTCATCAATCCTTTCGCATTGCCATCGTCCATCCTTTGCGGCTTTGCCGCCGCGATAAAAGATTTTAACCCATAAATGAACAAAAACGCCGCGCCGCCCTACGTAATCCATTTTATCAAATCAGGTTGTTGTTCGATCAAATATCCAAACCCCCAAACGCCTGCACCAATCAGCATAACGTCAATGACGCTAGCCGTCAGGGCGGCAGGAAATATATGGCGGTTTTTGATCCCTTGCCGAAGAATAAACGCGTTTTGCAGGCCAATCGCAACAATAAGCGAGCCACCAAGTGCCATTCCTTTGAGAAAGATTAAGATCATATATCCTTTATAAAGCGTTTTGCCGCTTTTTCATTTACTTTTTAATCAAAGAGATTATAACTTTCCTGCAAATCAAACTTACTTCTCTCCGTGCTAACGCCAGTGAGACTTAAAAAATTAATAGGATTTGCCGCATGAAAAACACCTCCCCAAAAATTCTTCAAGAAGCGCTGACGTTCGACGATGTTTTGCTTGTTCCTGCAGCCTCAAATGTTTTGCCAGATCAGGTAACAACGCAAACACGGCTTACCAAAAAAATATCATTAAACATTCCGCTTATCTCCTCGGCGATGGATACGGTGACCGAAGCCGAAATGGCCATCGCCATGGCGCAACATGGCGGCCTTGGCATTATTCACCGTAATTTAAGTGTGGAAGGTCAGGCGGATGCTGCCCGTAAGGTGAAGCGTTATGAATCTGGTATGGTCGTAAATCCGATTACGATTGCGCCTGATGCGACGCTCGCTGAGGCATTGGAGATGATGGAACGTTATGGTTTTGCGGGTTTTCCCGTGACCGAAGAATCTAGCGGTAAATTATTGGGTATTTTAACCAACCGCGATGTTCGTTTCGCTGAAAACCCAAGCCAGCCTGTAAAAGAATTAATGACCTCTGAAAATTTGGTCAAAGTTTATAACAGTGTCGATAAACACGAAGCCAAAAAACTTCTTCACAAACACCGCATTGAAAAATTATTGGTGGTGGATGATCAAGAACGCTGTACGGGATTGGTCACGGTGAAAGATATTGAAAAAGCCAAAGCCTTCCCTAATGCGTGCAAGGACTCCCAAGACCGCTTGCGCGTTGGTGCGGCGATTGGCACAGGGGAGAGCAATATTGCCCGCGTTGAAGCCTTAAGTGATGCGGAAATTGATGTGATTGTGGTGGATACTGCCCATGGTCATTCTCAAGGGGTGCTGGACATGGTCACCCGCGTGAAGAAAATGGTCGGTGATAAAGTACAAGTGATTGCAGGCAACATCGCCACAGGTGAAGCCGCCAAAGCTTTGGTTGATGCGGGAGCGGATGCGTTGAAAGTTGGTATTGGTCCAGGGTCAATTTGTACCACGCGGGTTGTAGCGGGCGTGGGTGTGCCGCAATTAACGGCTGTCATGAATGTCGCGGAAGAAGCGGCAAAACATAATATTCCTGTCATTGCCGATGGCGGCATTAAATATTCTGGCGATTACGCCAAAGCCATCGCAGCAGGCGCGGATGTTGCGATGATGGGCTCGGCCTTTGCAGGCACGGATGAAGCGCCAGGTGAAATTATTCTCTATCAAGGACGCTCCTATAAATCCTACCGCGGCATGGGCAGCGTTGGCGCGATGGTAAAGGGCAGTTCAGAGCGTTATTTCCAAGGGAATGTCACGGACTCTAATAAACTTGTCCCCGAAGGCATCGAAGGCCGTGTTCCTTATAAAGGTCCGGTTGGAGCAGTCATTCATCAAATGGTTGGCGGCCTAAAAGCCGCGATGGGCTATACAGGGTGCGGCACGGTTGAGGAAATGAAGGAAAGCGCAAAGTTTGTGCGTATGACAGGCGCTGGCTTTAAAGAGAGCCACGCGCACAATATTACCATCACCCGCGAAGCTCCAAATTATAGAACAGAGAATAGCTGATCTTATTTGTTCTCATGCATCGGTTTAGTCGAAGCATGGTGAAATAGTTTAGTTATTCTCCAGTAGCGGCATCGCCGATGTCGTCTGCCGCTTCACTAATACTATCAGCAACTTGTTCCGCTGGGGATTCTTGTTGTGACTGATAGAATAAGAAGCCCGCAATGGCAATGACGCCTAATGCGATAATGGTCAATAGGCCGCTGTTGTTTTTACCTTCACTCATAATATTTCTTTCTTTTTGTTTATTCGTAGCAATACCAACTAAAAAAAACGCCTTAAGTTCCCTGTAAGGAAAAACTTAAGGCGCATTTATTATTATTCAGTAATAGTTTCTTCGATTTCTTGATCTGCTTCTTTAGTGATCTCTTTGATATCTTCAACAGCGTCCTTAACGACTTCGTCGATTTTTTCAACAGAGTCACTCACTGTTTCTTGAACGTCTTCTTTCGTTTCATCAGCTAATGTCTTTCCTTTTTCAGTCATTTCGCTGACCGCTTTATCTAAGGTTACATCTGCACCATCAATGGTCGCGTCAATCTTTTGAACGGCCTCATCTGCCGCTGTATTAATGTCATCTGCCATTGTTTTGAGGCTACTACCTGCCTTATCCATGCTTATTGCGGCGGGTTCTTTGTCCCCTTGAAACAAAACTATACCTAATACAGCCAAGATAATGACGGCAACGATCGCCAAAATACCTTTATTATTTTTAGTGCTCATAATTTTTCCTTTTTTATATAAATATGTTAAGACACAAATGTTATTTAAAGCAAAAAAGTTCCGAGCGCATGACAATTCTTATAAAACCGGCAACAAAATATAATATCCCCGATTTAGCGCGGATACATCTAGCAAGTAAATTGGCAGCGGAGACGGGTATTATTGATGCTGCTTTCCTTACTGCTAAAACAATTGAAGAGTACCAAGAAAAATGGGTTGGTTTTTTAGCGGCGGAAGACTCTCAACAAGATTTGTTGTTCTCTGATGATGAAGCTGTTGGTCTTATCAGTTATGGTCAATTGCGCACTGCTCCTGCGGGAACATCAAAAATTCGCCCTCTTTACTCCGCAGAAATTTTTGCAATCTATATACACCCAGATCACTTTAAAAAAGGTTATGGACAGATGCTCCTTAAGCATGCGGTCACGCAATTAAAGGCACAAAAGCATCAGTCACTATGTCTTTGGGCACTTGATAAGAATAAAAATGCCTGTGGTTTTTATGAGAAAATGGGGGCGCAGCGTGTAGGGAAGCAATTCGTGGAAATGGGACCAACCAAGGTAAAAGAAGTTTGTTATGCATGGCGGGATATCTCTGTTATAAGCTGACATCATTATAAAATAGAAAAGAAAAATATGAGAGACGGCGCCCGCATACAGACATCGATTGATATTTTAGAGAAAATTTCAAACGGCAAAACCCCGATGGATAATACCATTCGGGATTACCTGCATCATAAACGCTATATTGGCTCAAAAGACCGCAAAGCAATTGTCGAGATGGTTTATGATATTGTCCGTGCTACCGCACGTCTTGGTTGGTGGCTCAAGCGGATAAAATTGGTGGACACACCGCGTTCGCGGGCGATTGCTTTTTTACTGCTGAACGGATCTTCGCCATACGATGTGACGATAAGGTTTACGGGGGAGCAGTATTGCCCTGACGAGTTAGATAGTGATGAGCAAAAAGCGCTAGAAAACTTAGAAGGTAAAACCTTATCCCATGATGATATGCCTGATGCGGTTCGAGTGGAATGTCCAGAGTGGGCAGCTGAATCGCTTACCGATTTATTTGGTGATGATTTTGTCGGGCAAATGGAGGCGATGTTAACGCCCGCGCAAATAGATTTGCGGGTAAACACGATTAAATTAACCGTGGAACAAGCCAAGGATTCTCTGGCTAAAGATGGTGTTGAAACCACGCGCACTATTTATGCGCCGTATGGCTTGCGCGCAATTGGAAAGCCTTATATGAGCGCGACCAAGGCGTTTCACAAGGGTTTTGTTGAAATTCAAGATGAAGGATCACAGCTCATTGCGCATTTATGTGGTGTTCAACCTGGCATGCGAGTTATGGATTTTTGCGCTGGCGGCGGTGGCAAAACACTGGGGCTGGCAGCGGCAATGGAAGGTAAAGGCATTATTTTCGCGTTGGATAATAACTCCCGCCGTTTAGAAAAAGGCCGTAGACGCTATAAAAAAGCGGATGTGCATAATGTTGAGGTTCGCTCGCTTGAAGATGAGAAAAACCGTAAATGGTTACGCCGTCAAAAAGATGCGATGGATGTGGTATTGGTGGATGCGCCTTGTTCGTCCTCAGGGACATGGCGACGCAATCCTGATTGTCGTTGGTTTACCTATGGGCCAACATTAGAAGAGATACAGACAATCCAAGCAGAAATTTTGGCGCGTGTTGCCGATAAAGTAAAAATTGGCGGGCGGCTTGTTTATGCGACATGCTCGCTATTTCGCGCAGAAAATGAAGATCAAATTGAAAAATTCTTAAAAGCGCAATCAAATTATAAAATTATTCCCGTGCATGGGGCATGGGAAGATAAAGGTACGGCGTGCCCTGTGCAGTCTGATTTTATGCGTTTAACCCCCAAAGATCACGAAACAGATGGATTTTTCACGGCGATATTAGAGCGCACAGAATAATCCTCTTGTTTCGATTTAAATAATATTCTTAACAAACATGGTTTATACCATCTTTATATAATTAAAGTTGGTATAAACCATTAATTAGGGAGTATTAAGATGTATTTAAAATCACTATCAGGGAAGATATTATTTGAAGGTCGTTTTCATTCTGTCCGCCAGGGCGTAGAAATGGCTATAGCGGAGGGCGTTAATTTATCGGGCGCCAATCTACGCAAAGCCAATCTATTAAATGCTATGATGGATGGCGCAAATTTAAAAGGCGCTTGTTTTTGGGGCGCAAATTTGACGGGGGCGGATATGGCTGGCTGTGATCTATCACAAGCTGATTTTCGTACTGCAAGCTTGGCAGGTGTTTGTTTGGCGCAAGCTGATGCAACAAAAGCAGATTTTAGCGGGGCTTATTTTTCACGGACTATTATTCGTGAGGCAGATTTGACGCAGACGCGTTTTTCATGCCCCAGCTTATTTACGCTAGATCTCAATGAAGCGGGGTCATTAAAAAACGCCATTTATTGCCATCGGGGGGAAGTTGATTGTGATCTCTCAATGATGCCGATAGTTATTCGTGGCCTTGAAAAGCCCCTTGTTTTCATGGGTGATAAAGTTCTAATTGGAACAGAATTAAATCAAAGCCCGATAAAAGAGATGATTTTTAATTTTCTCAAGGCGCAAACTTCTCCTGAAAAAATTCCGTTAAAACAATCTGATTGTTGTTAATTTTCGCAAATTGCAAAAAATATTAGCCAAAAGATAGCGGGCATATGGGGCTAATTTTAACTTGTTGTTAATCATTTTAGCGGAAAACCGTCTTTATTGTTTTACATATTAAATTATGCAACTAAAGAAGGGGAAAAATATGATTAACCACAAAACAATTAAACGGGTGAAGGATTTTAAAAATTCACAGCCATGCCAGATTATGGATTTAAAGCAATTGGCCGATTTGGCCGAAAGTCATAAGGCACAATATCGTGCCGCCATGCAGAAATATAAAGCATGGCAACGGCAACATATTACGCAAACCGATAATGTGGCGTTACTTTATGGCTCTATGGAAGAGACAATGCTGCGGCGTTATGCGGTTGATAGCTTGAAGCTTTATCGCATTATAAAGCGTGATTATGTCACCGCATTTGACCATTATTTTACAAAAAAACATTAACAATCAATCATTTTGAAAAGGGGAAAACATCATGATGACTTACATAAAACTGGGTAAAATTAGAAGTTTATTCATTGAAATCAACAGGGAATTTGGCGGAACGCCAGTTTTTAGAAAAAATAATTTTCATTACGAAACTATTATTGATATACCTTACGGACAGATTATCTACACCTCGGGTGGATGGCGTCCAAAGCGAAAAAGCTTGAAACAAAAAGTATCAATAAGGAGTATAGCGAATGGCAACAAACAAACTAATAAAACTACAAAACGCTCTAAACGAGTTGGCGGAGATCGATGCTGAATTCCCCCTACAATGGGCGTTGGTGTTTTTAGAGATTGCACAGAATGAGGGGGCGTCTTTAAAGGATATTGCTGAAGAAACCGGTATCTCCATGTCGGTTATGTCACGCACGATTGGCGCATTATCAAATTACCGCCGTATGGGGAAACCCTATGGAATAATTTTGGTAAAATCTGCCAAGGATGACCGCCGTAGAAAAGAATTATTCTTAAGTGCCAAGGGCAAAAAGCTTTTAGAAAAACTGAAAAAAGCAATTTAAGATTTAGCATATAGAATTTAAAAAAGCCGCGTCATTGTGATGCGGCTTTTTTGTTTTGTCATCGCGAGAAGCGTAGCGACGCGGCAATCCAGCTTTAATGTAAACCTTCTGGATTGCCGCGCTACGCTCGCAATGACGAGATATGCTTACCTAAGGCCGCGACGATGGCCTCGTTCCTTATAGGGGATATAAAACATTTGTGCATCAAAACGCTTTCGACCAACCAAGCATAACCGCATTATCCCGCTCCATCTGTGAGCCATTTAAATCTTGGTAAACGGGTAGCGTTGCTTCAATAGAAAATCGATGTCCTTTTAACGCACCATTAGGGACAACGCTATTTAACCCAAAAGACAAACTTAAACGTCTGCCACCAAAATTATCTGGATCTGCCGTTTGGACAGGGGCAACAATCTGTTCATCAATGCCATTAATTTTACTCTCCGTCTCACCCGTTACACGCACCGAAGCGCTGACGGCGGGCGTAAATAGATAACTTCCCCACGCACTAACAATATGTTTATCGCCCCAGCTATAGCCTTGTGAATTATCACCTAAGCGGAAAGTTCCTGCATATTGTGTGCCCCAACCAAACTTATCCTGACGCCCTGTGTAAGTAATACCGGGGAGTAGATCAAATGTGCCGCTACCTAATTGCATCGCATAAGGTAGGCGGAGTTCGGGGCGCATTCCATTGGGCGCTAAAACATTGTCTGTTTCTTTGATAGATCCCGTCGGCAGGCTCAAGCCTGCATTCAAATGAACATGATGGGTTTTATCTTCATATAAGCGGATCAAGGCAGAGGTTTTAATATCTCCCATCCCTTTAGCCCGCGTTTTAAATGTTCCAAGGCGTGTTGTTCCTGCGCCACCTTCAAAGGTGATGTGATCCATTTCACGATCAATGTAATTTCCCATGACCATGAAAGTTAAATCATCTGTTGGAGCGTACATCGCGCCTAACATCACCATATTGGTTGTCATTTCTGTAGGGACAACCCGTAAAGTGGCTGGTTGCATAGGCGTACCAAAGAAACGGTTTGGAATAGTTGTCGCAATTGTCTCTGGGCTAACTTTGTTTGTCCCAATGCGGTTGCCTTCCATATGCATACGCATGGCGCGGGCAGAGACCATGAAGTCTCCCGCTTTATGCATATGGTCGCCCATTACCCCGATAGGGGCATGATCATCCGCGCGTAAATGGGAATGCGCGGCGCTATCTTTGGTTGAATGATCGCAAGCATCACAAGCTTGCGCATTTTGTGGGGCGTACACCCCTAATATTCCAGCGAGCATGCTAGTAAGTAGTAATTTTTTCATCTTATTGAATCTTCTTAAATTGTCGCAATGCGCGTAAACGCGAAAGCGAAGTCGTAAATTTTAAATTTTTTTGATTACGAGAAGAAGGAAGGCGGACCACGGGCAGAGAGGTTGTTTTTTATATTTGAGAGATAAAGCGTTTCATAAAGGTCATAACGAAGGCGCTCAGAATATGATAATAACGCCAAACTTTGACCTGAATCGGGGCTTAAGGCTGTGATCTGGGTGTTCGTAAAACAAAACTCACATTGTTCGGAGGCATGTTGATTATATGGGGTATTGGGTGTGGTGTCGTCCTGTACCACCCTTAGCTCAATGCCTTGCGTGGTGCAAATCTCTACCACGTTGAATTTACCGCCCCATGCAAACCCGCAAGCAGGCGCGATTATGCCCCCTAAAAACGCGATTAACAGCAATGAGTGATAGATATTTTTCATCTTTACCTCATTTGCCTTATTTGGCCTTGAGAAACAAGCCCAAAATGTCTAAATATATTCTCATCATATCATATGATGAGAATATTAAAGACCGTGACTACGGGCTTACCTTTTATAAAAGGCGGGAGCTTAAGTGGCGATTGAACGTCCTAATAAATTTTAATGTATTAGGAAGAAAAAAGAATCATGGAAAATACAGCACAGACAATTACCCCCGAAATTAGTAAAAATCACGAGCATATCCTTATTCTGGATTTTGGCTCCCAAGTGACGCAACTTATTGCCCGCCGCCTGCGTGAAAGTGGCGTTTATTGTGAAATTTGGCCGTTTAACCAAGCCGATGAGCAAAAGATCAAAGCCTATGATCCCAAAGGGATTATCTTGTCTGGTGGGCCTTGTAGCGTACTGGATGCCGACTCCCCCCGTGTCCCTGACGCGGTGTTTGAAATGGGCGTGCCTATCCTCGGTATCTGTTACGGCCAACAAGTCATGGTGCATCAATTGGGCGGCATCGTTGAAGGCGAAGAAGACAAAACAGGCGGTAGCCGTGAATTTGGCCGCGCCTTCGTCGAACTTACCGAAGAGTCTGACCTTTTCTCTGGTGACTGGGCGAAGGGGAGTAAAGAACAAGTCTGGATGAGCCACGGCGATCATGTCGCGACCCTGCCTGAAGGGTTCAAGCCTGTTGGCAAATCAGATGGTGCGCCCTTTGCTGTTATCGCAAACGAAGATAAAAAATTCTATGGTGTGCAATTTCACCCCGAAGTGGTGCATACAACCCACGGTGCGGAGCTCTATAAAAACTTCACGCATAATATATGTGGCTGTTCGGGTGATTGGACAATGGCGAGCTTTCGCGAAGAAGCCATTGAAAAAATTCGGCAACAAGTGGGGGATGCCAAAGTTGTCTGTGGCCTATCAGGCGGCGTTGATTCATCTGTGACGGCAGTGCTCCTCCACGAAGCCATCGGTGACCAACTCACCTGTATTTACGTTGATACAGGCATGATGCGTATGGGCGAGAGCGAGCAGGTCGTGAATCTGTTCCGTAATCATTACAACATCCCGCTGATTCATGAATCATGCGAAGATTTATTCCTTGGCAAATTAGATGGCGTCAGCGACCCCGAAACCAAACGCAAAATTATTGGCGGTACGTTTATTGATGTGTTTGATGATTGTGCGACCCGTATTGGCGGCGCAGATTTTCTGGCGCAAGGAACGCTTTACCCTGACGTGATTGAATCTGTCTCATTTACGGGCGGCCCTTCGGTTACGATTAAATCCCATCATAACGTGGGGGGGCTGCCAGAGCGCATGAACATGAAACTAGTCGAACCCCTGCGCGAACTATTCAAAGACGAAGTCCGTGATTTAGGGCGCGAACTTGGTATGCCCGAAGACTTCATCCGCCGCCATCCCTTCCCGGGGCCGGGGCTGGCCATTCGTATGCCGGGGGAGATTACACGCGATAAACTCGACATTCTTCGCCAAGCGGACGCGGTCTATATTGATGAAATTAAAAAGGCTGGCTTATACGATGAAATCTGGCAAGCCTTCGCCGTTTTGCTCCCCGTTAAATCTGTCGGTGTTATGGGTGATGGCCGCACCTACGAATATGTCTGCGCCATCCGCGCCGTAACCTCCACCGACGGCATGACCGCGGATTATTACCCCTTCGAACATGAATTTTTGGGCCGCGTCATGACCCGCATGATCAACGAAGTAAAAGGCATCAACCGCGTCGTCTATGACATCACCAGTAAACCACCGGGTACGATTGAGTGGGAGTAGAATGCAAAATATTCAAGACTTTGTAAAAGAAGTAGAAAAAATTAAAAACGAAGAAATAGGTCAAAAAGAAAAAAACTCTAATGATTTATATAGTTTCTCAAGAGATGATTTTTCAAAATTATTTCTGAAGTTATTAAGTGCCTATATAAAATTAATAAAAAATTCTTCTAAGTTTAACGCTGACCTAGCTATAGCAGTAAAAGAAGCCTTCATTTTTACGGGAATGGAAATAGATTTTTCTTATTATCATTTAAAATCATTGATTAGTAAAACACATCCTTCACTAGGAAATTTTTTATCGACTGAACCATTTCAGTTAATAACTCTTAATTTTTTAAAGTGTAGGTTTATACATTTTAACCTTGATAGTAGCTTACACTTTAATTTGATAACTGCTATTGATACTAAAAATTCAGTTTTTCAAGATGCTATATTAAGTAGCAACAGCTTTGACCACTTTAGTTTTTATTCGGAAGATTGTGTATATGATAGCCTTCAATTTAGAGGGAATAAGAATAATTTTTTTAAAAAACCATTATTTTTTAAAAAATGTTATTTTAAATACAAGTTAGTTACATTTAATGATTGTATTTTTCAAAGTAATATTGATTTTATAGATTGTAATTTCGGACAAAAGAACAGTGTTTATACTTTGTATTTTTCTTTTAATAATTCTCAATTTTTAAATTCTACCCAATTTTATTGTTGTAGTTTTTATCAATCACCAAAATTTCATAATGCAAAAATACACTCAGATACGTCTTTTCATCTAACAAAATTTCACGATACATACTCAAGTGAATCAGTCGGTGATTATCGTGCGTTAAAACAATTAACTCAAGAATTAGGCTCTGAACATGATTTTATGAAATTTCATGCTTTAGAAATGGAATCTCGCAGAAATACAGCCCTGCCAAAAATAAAAGATATTCTTCACCCTGAATGGACGCAGACAGTGGCATCATGGTTTTTAAAGGCTATAAATGATTATGGACGTAATTTTTGGTCACCATGGTTTTGGTTAATAATAAGTTTTCTTTTTTTTGCCTTTTCTTATTTTTTCTTAGAAGGAATTGGCTGTAACGAAGAAAAAATTAAAAACGTAGAGCTTTGGGTAAAGGACTACTGTAAAGTAGATAACTTAACTAAATATAAAGCAAGTCTAGTTTACTCATTTCAGAGGTTGTGGGGGCCTTTGGGTTTAGCGTTTGATTCTGGACTGTTATCACCTAAGTACTTCTATATTAAGTTAATTTCAATTATTCAATTTATTTTGTCGTCAACAATTTGGTTCGTACTTATAGTTCAAATGCGGCGGCAATTTAGGTTGTAAAATTGATTTAGTAGGGAAACACGCCCATGACACTAAAATATCGTCCAGAAATTGATGGGTTGAGAGCGATTGCTGTTATGGCGGTGCTGATTTATCATGTTAAATTTTTTATCGGTGATACTCAATTTCTCTCTGGTGGGTATATTGGGGTTGATATTTTCTTTGTGATTTCGGGCTACCTCATCAGTTCGATTATATTAAAAGAAATTCAGAATAATAAATTTTCTTTTCAAAATTTTTACGAACGGCGCGCACGCCGCATTTTGCCTGCTTTGTTAACCGTGATGTTGGCGTCCTTGCCGTTTGCATGGATATATATGTTGCCACAAGAAATGAAAGAATACGCGGGATCAATTTTATCCTCGCTGGCTTTCGTCTCAAATTTCTGGTTTTGGCAAGAAGATAGCTATTGGGCGGCGCCGAGCGCGTTAAAACCATTTTTGCACACATGGTCGCTTTCTGTGGAAGAGCAATTTTATATTTTCTTCCCCATTTTTATGATTATTGCGTGGAAATATTGCCGCGCCTATTTGATCCATTTGATTATGGCGGTGTTCATTTTATCACTTTTGCTGGCTGGGTTTAACATTATTGGGGGGCAAGATTTTGCTTTTTACCTACTTCCTGCCCGCGCGTGGGAGCTATTTGCGGGTGCTATTTTGGCTTATTATACTCTGCAAAAGCCACAAAGATTGGAAAAATCATATACGCATATATTCCCTAAAATTGGTTTGTTCTTGATCTTAGGATCTTTTTTCTTTTTTGATGAAAAAACTGATCATCCGTCTTTTTTAACGCTCATCCCTGTAATCGGAACAATGATGCTCATCTGGTTTTGTCAAAAGGGAGAGATTGTTTCAAACGTCTTAAGCAGTAAAATATTTGTAGGGGTAGGGTTGATCTCCTATTCACTCTATTTGTGGCATTTTCCAATTATTGCCTTTTCACTGCTGATAAATTCAGAACCCACTTTAATGCTTAAAATAGGCTGGATGATTGCCTCTTTCGTTGGCGCAATTGCTACTTATTATTTTATTGAACAGCCTTTTAGAAACAAGAAACGAATTTCTTTGAGATTATTTTCGGTATTGATGGGAGCTGTTTTGTTATTTTTGATTGCTGTAAATATGTTTATTTATAAATCAAACGGCCTCGCCGATCGCCAGAATGAATTTAATCAAAAAATTGTTACAGATTATTGGATGCATATAGAGAATAGGGAAAAATTTTGGACATATAAAGGCTGCTGGTGGAATGAAGATTATTTTAGCGAAAATTCTGCTCCGTTTGCTGAATGTTTGAGCCATGAAAAACCCTTTACCCCTCCGAAAATTATGTTGATAGGGGATTCAAATTTAGCGGGTTTAGTGCCAGGGTTAATTGAGACCTACGGCAGGACATCGATCATTCAAAGAATTGTGACGGGTTGCTTACCTGTTATATTCGAAAAAGATAGGAAGATTTGCCAAATTGGCATCGCCAAAGCATTTGAAGATATTGAAACGCTTAAGCCAGATTTAATCATCTTGGGCGGCAGATATATGACGCAAAAGCATTTCGATTTGATGGAAAATACATTTGATCAATATTTAAAGGATTATAAAGATAAAATAGCCATCCTAGGGCCTTTGCCGCGGTGGGGAATGAGGAATACGCGAGAATACATGGTACCTAAATTACGGGATTTAAATCACGCAGGGAAAATTGACTTGTCTCAAGGGGCGCTTTACTTAGAGCCTGATGATTTTACCTTTGAATTAGAAGAGATGGGAGAAGCGCTTGCCGCGAAATTAGGGGTTTCTTATCTATCGCCTGTTGATGTTCTTTGTAAGGAAGAAGAAAAGCTTTGTTTGGCAAAAATAAATCAGGATAGAGATTCTATTACGACTTGGGATTATGGGCACTTAACTGAAAAATCATCGCTCTATATTGTTGAAAAAGTTAAACAAGATTTAGATGATATGATATCGAATTAAATTTCTGTGCCGCAACAATACCCACTCGCCCAAGCCCATTGGAAGTTGTGGCCGCCTAGGTGGCCGGTGACGTCGACGACTTCGCCGATGAAATATAATCCTTCGCATTTCTTACTCTCGAATGTTTTATTATTAATCTCATTCGTATCAACACCGCCACGTGTGACTTCGGCAGTGCGGTAGCCCTCTGATCCGTTTGGTTTGATAATCCAGTTTTTAATATAATCATTTAAAATTTGAAACTTAGATTGTGAAAAATCAGCGAAGTTTTTCTTTTTATCTTCTTCGCTTAAAACACGATCAAAAAGGGCGTCAACAAAACGGGCAGGGAGGAGCGTGTTTAAAAATTTTTGAACACGTGTTTTAGGTTGTTCTTGCTTTGCCGTTTTAAGGGTCGCCATGAAGTCAATATTATTGAGTAAGTCGATATTCAAACTCTCCCCTGCATTCCAATAAGAAGATATTTGCAAAATGGCGGGGCCGCTCATACCGCGATGGGTAAATAACATATCATCGCGAAATTCTTGTTTATTTTTTGACGAATCATTGCGAATCAAAACCGAATCAATTGCGACTCCTGAGAGTGATTTTGTAAAATTTAACACATCATCTGTAAAAGTTAGGGGCACAAGAGCGGCTTGTGTAGGTACTATTTTATGCCCAAATTGACGGGCGATGCGATACCCAAAATCACTTGCTCCCATCTTCGGAATAGACGGGCCACCTGTGGCAATAACGACCTTATCAAAAAGTTTATTTTTTCCTTGAATTGATAAGGTGAAACCATCTTCATTTTGGCTAATTTTTTCTATATTTGTTTCAAGCTTTATACGCACATCTGCAGCGTTACATTCACTCAATAACATATCTATAATTTGTTGTGATTTACCATCGCAAAAAAGTTGACCTGTTTTTTTCTGCGGCTGTTTTTCATGGTAGCTGATGCCATAGTCTTCGACCAGAGAAATAAAGTTTTCTGCGGTATAGCGGCTGAGGGGAGATTTACAAAAATGAGGATTTTGAGAAATAAAATTTTCATGCGTGCAATATTTATTGGTAAAATTACACCGCCCACCGCCTGAAATTCTAATTTTTTCTGCAGGCTTTTTTGCGTGATCAAAAACGCTCACGTGATGCCCTTTTTTGCCTGCTTCAATCGCGCACATTAACCCTGCGGCACCAGCACCAATGATCGCTATTTTAAGTGGTTTTTTTGGGATCATTGTGGGGTGCTTTTTTGGTTGTTCGTGTTGATTTTTTTTAACAATAATAAGGTATGATATATATCATAAGTAACGAATTTATTTTTTTTAAAATTATCTATTTAAGAAAATATTGAAAATGGGTTTGAAAAAACATCAAATTATGAGACAATGCGCATTAATAAGTTGTTTTAATTTAACGACTTGTTAACGCGTATCACTTAATCTATCTCAATGACTTGTATTCACAAATCAAAATTATCGTTCGATAAAATTTTCAAACTGACTTTATATATATAAAAAACGGAGACTAATGATGGCAACAGCCAAAAAGAAACCGGCCGCTAAGAAAAAGGCCACAGATAAAAAGAAAAAGCCAGTCGCTATGGCGACTGCTGTAACGAAAAAAACGGCGAAGAAAAAACCTGCGGCGAAGAAAAAAGCAGCACCTAAGAAGAAGGTAGCAGCGAAGAAAAAGCCAGCGACGAAGAAAAAAGTCGCTAAAAAAGCAGTAAAGAAAGTCGTTAAGAAGACAAAAAAGACTGCGAAAAAAGCTGTTAAAAAGACAAAGAAAGTCGTTAAAAAAGCAGTAAAAAAGGCAAAGCCAGTGGCTAAGAAGGCGAAAAAGACAGCGAAGAAAGCTGTTAAAAAAGCAGCACCTAAGAAGAAGGTAGCAGCAAAGAAAAAGCCAGCGGCTAAAAAGAAGAAGACTGCAAAGAAGAAAAAGTAACTTCTTATAAGCTATAACGAATTATTGATCACCCGCTCCAATTTGATTGTGGCGGGTGATTTTTTATGTTTTTATAAAGATATTCTGTAATCAATACGGGATCATATATATCGAGGTAATATATATAAAATTATGACGTTTTCTTTAAAATTTTTAACATCTTTCAAAAATTGGCTTTTGGGGCTTTTTAATAAAAGCTGGTTATTATCTGCCTTTCCTCAAAAGAAAAAAACGCAATTAAAACTACCCGCGCCATATCCTGAAACAGATGAAAACCTGCCGAAACAATATCAAAACCATCCTTGTCCAAATTATATGGATTTAAAAATGCGTTTTCGTGATGTTGGGCGGATGAACGCGATTATTGAAGCCTTGGGTCGAGATTTCTTAACCGCGATGCCAGAAGGGGCTTATAAAAGCCGACTTGGTCAAATTTCTTTCCTTGCCCGCCGTATGCATGAGGATTTGGCCGCGCAAGATGTTGCAAGCTTAATTGAGCGAGCGCATACCCATGAGAGAAAATGCCCTTCTGATTGGGATGAATGGGACAGTGCTAATTTGCATGAAATGGAAGTGATGTATCGCCATCATTGTAAAGTCAGCCCTGATTTGATGGAAAAGCGTGCGCATCTTTCCTATGAAGGGCGTCGTCGCCATCGCGATGTTCTAAAAACGAATGACTGGAACGCCGCGCAGGGATTTTTACAAGAGATGATTGATCTGCAACGTACCATCGCAGAATCAAAATGCTTGCGGGATAATAATCATAAAACCGAAGCGCCCTACCAAGCGCTTATGCGTGAATATATGCCAGGGGCACGTCTAGAAGAGATCGATAAGCTTTTTGGTGATTTTAAAGAAAAACTGGACCATTTATTGCCGCGTGTTTTGGAACAGCAAAAACAACAAGCCGAGCCGATAGAAATTGAAGGGCCATTCCCTGCCGATTTACAATTAAATTTGAATAAATCACTTTTGAAAGTGCTTGGTTTTGATTTTAATCGTGGCGGTCTCTATGAAACGGGACACAACCCTGTGGAGGGTGGAACACCTGATGACACAAGGCTTGTGATCAAGACATCAAATACAGCAAACTTTTTAAACTCCTTAAAAAGCGCCCTGCATGAGGGCGGGCATGGCCTATATATCCAAGGTCTGCCGCGGGATCAATGGCGTTATCAACCTGTCGGGCAAGATTTGGGCGCGGCGGTACAAGAATCACAGGCTTTATTAATCGATATGATTATTGGCCGTATGCCAGAATTTTTTAATTATCTTTCCCCGCGTGTTGAAGGGCTCTTTCAACGTCTGGGCGATGAGGCCTTTAGCGCACAAAATTTATACAACACCAAAACACGTGTTCAGGCCGGACTGTTGCGGCGTGAAGCAGATGAAATCACCTATTTCTATCATGTTAATATGCGTCAATCATTGGAACGTGATTTAATCGCAGGGCGTTTGGCGGTCAAGGATCTACCCGATGCATGGAATGCGGAAGTGAAAAAATTTACAGGAAAAGAGCCGACCAATTATGCCGAAGGGTGCCTACAAGACGTTCATTGGTTTGTCGGTAAATTTGGCTATTTCCCTTCTTACTCTTTGGGGCATATGATGGCGGCGCAAATCTTTAAGGCGATGAAGCGTGATATTCAAAATATTCCTGAATTGATACAAGCAGGCAATTTTAAACCTGTTCTAGATTGGCTTGGCACGAACATTCATAGCAAAGGCAGAATGTTCCGTACCCAAGCATTGCTTGAGGATGTCACAGGCAGCCGTTTAAGCGCAACCCCGTTGATAAATCATTTAGAAGATCGTTACCTTGCGGCGGCCTAAATATCCCGATTTCCTTACGTGACTTTTGACCATATTTTCGGTAAAAGATTAATATGAAATTTATATCCACGAGAGGCGGCGGCGAGCCGCAAAGCTTTATTGATGTGTTGCTCAATGGCCTTGCGCCAGATGGCGGTTTATACGTGCCCGAAGCATGGCCTGAATTAGATCTAGAGCGCTTAAAATCTTTCGCAGGCGCGCCCTATAGTGATGTCGCCATGGAAGTCGTAAAACCATTTATTGGTGATGAAATCCCTGCCGAAACATTGCAAAATATTTTACGCAAAGTATATCAGGATAATTTTGACCATTCTTGCGTTGCGCCTTTGGTGCAAATCTCACCGAATACATGGATCATGGAATTATTTCATGGTCCAACATTGGCTTTTAAGGATTATGCCTTGCAATTGTTAGGGCATCTTTTTGATTACGTATTAGAACAACGTGGGGAACGTGTAACGATTGTTGGGGCAACATCAGGTGATACGGGGTCTGCTGCGATTGAAGCCTGCAAGGGGTGTAAGAATATTGATATTTTTATCCTCCACCCCGAAGGGCGAACCTCCGAAGTACAGCGCCGCCAAATGACAACAGTGGATGCGCCGAATGTTCACAATATTGCCCTAAAAGGAAACTTTGATGATTGCCAAAATATGGTCAAGGCGATGTTCAATGACACCACATTCCGCAATGAGGTGAATTTATCAGCAGTAAATTCAATCAACTGGGCGCGGATTATGGCGCAAATTGTTTATTACGTGACAGCATCCTTGGCGTTGGGCGGGCCAAACCGCAAAGTTTCTTTTGCTGTGCCTACGGGTAATTTTGGCAATATTTTTGCGGCTTATGCGGCGCGTCAAATGGGTGTGCCGACGAAACGCCTTATTATTGGCTCTAACCGTAATGATATCCTCACCCGTTTCTTTGAAACAGGGACGATGAAATCCGAAAATGTTGAGCCTTCTTTATCCCCTAGCATGGATATTCAAATCTCTAGCAATTTTGAACGCTATTTATTTGATTTGTTGGATCGTGATGCCAAAGGGCTGACGAAATTAATGAATTCTTATAAAGATAATGGCAGTTTTTCAATTGGGTCAGAATATATGGCCAAAGCGCGCCGTGAATTTGATGCGCGCCGCTGTCCTGATGAACAAACAAAGGGTCTTATGACGGCTTGTTACAATGAAACAGGTTATATGCTTGACCCACATACAGCGGTTGGCTTGTATGCGGGCATGCAAGTCCGTGAAGACCCCTCTGTGCCGCTTGTAGCGCTTGCCTGCGCGCACCCCGCAAAATTCCCTGACGCGGTTGAAAATGCTATTGGCATTCGTCCGCCATTGCCGCCCCATTTAGCAGATCTATATAATCGCCCTGAACACGTCACCGCCTTGGGCAATGACTTAAACACAGTTCAATATTTTGTTTTGAACAATATAAAGAAATAAAAATATATGAGCATTCAAACAACGACACTTCCCAATGGCCTGCGGGTGATTACTGATACTGTTGATACAGTTGAATCTGTGGCGATTGGTATTTGGTGTGATGTCGGTACGCGTCATGAAGATATGGCGCATAATGGTGTGGCGCATATGGTGGAGCATATGATGTTTAACGGCACGCCCTCGCGCACTTCGCAACAAATTGTTCAATCTATTGAAGCCGTTGGCGGCCAAATGAATGCCTATACTTCGCGTGAATTGACTGCATATTATGTGCATTTGCTGAAAGAAGACATGTCGCTTGCCCTTGATGTTTTAAGTGACATGATTCAACGCTCCAGCTTTCCTGATACAGAATTAGAAAAAGAGCGCGGGGTAATTATTCAAGAAATTGGCATGGCGAATGATACGCCGGATGATCTGGTTTTTGACCTTTATCAAGAAACTGCTTATCCGGCCCAATCATTAGGCGCTCCTATTTTGGGAACAGCAAATATTATCGAAGGGATGTCAAAGGACACCTTATTTGATTACGTACATCGCTTTTATACGCCCAAAAATCTGGTTATCTCGGCTTCTGGCAATGTTACCCATGAGGAAACATTGGAAAAAGTTCAGCAATATTTTACGGATCTACCGCAAGGTCATGATGCCCCTTATGCGAAGGCAAATTATAAAGGCGGCGATAACCGTCAAGCCAAAGAGCTAGAGCAAACCCACATTGTCCTTGGGTTTCAGGGGATTGGCCGCGCTGACCCTAAATATTATTCTTCTGTTTTATTGGCGACCATTATGGGGGGCGGTATGTCCTCGCGCCTTTTTCAAGAAGTGCGCGAAAAACGCGGGCTCGTTTATTCGGTCTATTCTTCCCATAGCGCCTATGCGGATGACGGTCAATTTGAAATTTACGCAGGAACAGGGCCTGATAAGGTTGCAGAATTAATGCCTGTTTTATGCGATGAAGTGCAAAAACTATTACAAAACCCCGTGAATGGTGAAGAATTGCAACGCGCCCAAAATCAATTGCGCTCTAGTATTTTAATGGGGCGTGAATCGATGTTATCCCGCGCCAATAGGCAAGCAAAGCATATGATTAATTACAATGAAATGGTTGATATTCAAAAAATAATTCATGAAATCCAATCTATTACAGTGGCAGATATTCAGGCGGCCGCACAAAAAATATTTACAACAAAACCAACACTTGCGGCTCTTGGTACGATAGACGGTCTTGATTCTTATGATGTTTTTGAAAACAGACTCAGCGCGTAAAGCGGCCTTTGATAAAAAAATTATTTTACAAAGCCAGCATGTATTTTTGCGTGCGCCCTGCTTACAAGATTACGCTGAATGGTCACACCTCCGCGCAAAAAATAAAAATTTTCTTAAGCCTTATGAGCCACAATGGGCCGCTGATTCACTCGAAAAATCAGCTTTTGCGCGCCGCCTAAAAAAGCAAGCGGAAGAAGTCGAGTTGGATCGCGGACGATTTTTCCTGATTTTTAACAAACAAAATGAAAGTATGGTTGGGGGCATTAATATTAATGATATCCGATACAGCATTCAGCAATGCGCCACGTTGGGTTATTGGTTAGCTGAAGATCATCAGGGCAAGGGATATATGAAAGAAGCGGCGCAAGCCGTGATTGAGTATAGCTTTAATACGTTAAACTTAAACCGATTAAACGCGGCATGTTTGCCCGATAATGATCGCAGTATTAATTTGCTTAAATCCCTCGGATTCATGGAAGAAGGCTTCGCGCCGCGATATTTAAAAATTAATAATCAATGGCAAGATCATCGTTTATTTGGATTATGCAGGGACTCTCAACTTTGAAGCAATGTAAGTCCTTAAAGTCTCTAACCTTTTTCCAGTAACGCCAAAACTTACGCAATCTGGTTCTTCTTCTAAATATTTGGGGGGCTCTATATTTAGTATTTTATACAGCCTAGTTAGATTGCCATTGGATAAGAGGGCTGCATCATCTTTTGCTTTATTTAATTTTTGAAAAACTTCTCTTAAAAAGCGTAAGTCTTTTTGTGATGTAAACTCTGTAACATTAGACATAGTAAGCAGATTACAATAATTATACCCAAAGTCAATATGGGTTATGCATGACCGCTAAAAGCGTTGAGTTGTGCGGGTGTTACACCAATTTCAGAAAGGGCAGTATCCCATATATTTTCTGTTTTTTCATCAAAAACCAAGGCAGTTGTTGCGGGCAAGCTCAGCCAAGCATTCTTTTTCATTTCTTGATCTAGTTGCCCTGCTTGCCACCCCGCATAGCCCAAGGCGAACAGGGCGTTTTGTGGTACATCATTTTTTTCCAAACGAAGAAGGGCATCAATTGTTCCTGTCACAAAAATATCTTTTTGAACTTCGATAGTGTCGGTTTGTTTGAAATCTTTTGAATGAATTAAAAATCCGCGCGCTGTATCAACGGGGCCGCCACGCATAACAGGAAGGTTTTCAAAACGTTTTGGCAAAGTGATATCAGATTGAACATCTAAATCTTTTAATAAAGTGCCAAATTTTAAATCATCAATCACATGATTTATAACAATCCCCAATGCACCATTTTTATCATGGGCGCATACATATATTGCGGCACGTTCAAACCGTTGATCGCCGATTGTTGGCATCGCTAATAAAAGTTGACCGTTAAGGTAAGGACCGCTCATTATCGTTAATATAATCCGCCTGTGCCCGTGAAATTAGGGTCTTGTTGCAAGGGGCGTGAAACAGGCGCGGTGCGCGGCTGTTCTTGATAAATAGGTCTTTGCTGTTCTGGCAATATAACGCGCTCACTTGCGGGGGCCGCATTGGCGCCATCCACTTGACGGCGGCGGCTGGAGAAATAAGAAAATGGATTTTCTTCTTGTGCCTCGGCATCATCATCGAACGCGTTGCCTCCCGTTAAGTCATTATAACCATAAGGGTCATCGCCATAAGGATTTATTCTGCCATCATCAATCACATCTGAAGAGGTCGCAAAATCATCGCCGCCGGGCTCTGTTCCTGCGACAAATGCTTCCCAAATAACATCCTCGCCCATGCCAAACGCAAGTTGACCTGTTTTTGAATTAACCCGTACATTTTTTATACCCGCTGGCACGCGGAAGGGCATTGGTGGGGTTTCTTCTAAGGCTTGTTTCATAAAATCCCCCCAAATTGGCGCTGCAACCGACGATCCAGTTTCACGTTTCCCCATTGATTTTGGATCGTCAAATCCTACAAAAACGCCAGCGACCAAATTAGGCGAAAATCCAATAAACCATGCATCTTTTGATTTGTTGGTTGTGCCTGTTTTACCTGCTAAGGGGCGGCCTAACTCTTTTAAGCGGCGGGCTGTTCCGCGCTCTACGACGCCTTCTAACATGGAGACAATTTGATAAGCGGTTTTTTCATCGGCTATTTGTTCGCGTGTGTCTGAAATTGCGGGGGCTTTTTGGCCGTCCCATCGGATGAGGTCACCACAATTGGGGCAGGGGCGCTCATCTGCGGAATAAACCGTTTTACCGTGTCTGTTTTGGATACGATCAATAAAGGTTGGGTCAATTTTTTTACCGCCATTGACCAGCATGCCATAAGCTGCGGTTAAGCGGAGCAGAGTTGTCTCACCTGCGCCCAAAGAGTAGGACAGAAAATTTTTCATTTCGTCTGCAATACCAAAACGCGTGGCGTAATCAACAACGGTATCCATGCCTAATTTATTGGCTAATCTGACGGTCATTAAATTACGTGATTTTTCAATGCCTAATCTTAAGGTCGAAGGGCCATAAAATTTATTAGAGTAATTTGTGGGACGCCAGAAATCACCTGGCGCTTGTTCCATCACAAATGGCGCATCAAGAACAAGTGTAGAGGGCGTATACCCATTATCAAGCGCCGCTAAATAAACAAATGGTTTAAACGCAGAACCCGGTTGGCGCTGTGCTTGTGTGGCGCGATTAAAGCTTGAAGCATTTTGCGTCCAGCCGCCTTGCATGGCTAAGACACGGCCCGTATGAGGATCAATCGCTACAAGCGCCCCCTGAATTTTGGGGATCTGTCTTAAAACCCAATTATCATTCTTTTTTTCAACCAGAATAACATCACCCACATTTAAAACCTGACCAACGCTGGAAATAGGTGCGCCTAAAGCGTAGCAATCTTGCAAACATTTACGCGCCCATTTTACGCCTTCTAACTTTAACTCTACTTTTTCTTTATCCCAAAAAGCGATATCGGCTTTTGATGATTGCGTGTTTAAAACAACTGCCATTTGCCATTCATCTAGCATACCTTCTGGCGTAGCAATCGAGGCAAGCTTTGACGCCCAATCATCCATTGAATTTAAACGCGCAATTGGGCCGCGCCATCCATGGCGCTTATCATAAGCCATGAGCCCAGCACGCAATGTTTGAACTGCAATCTTTTGTAATGCAGGATCTACACTACTGCGTACGGCTAGGCCGCCTTTATACAGGCTGTCTTGTCCGTATTTTTCTTTAAGCTCGCGGCGTACCTCTTCTGCAAAAAAATCTGCTTTAACTATTTTTTTCGTTTTCGCTTGGATAAAGTTAAGTGGCTTTGCCTTGGCAATTTCTGCTTGCGGTATGGTGATATGCGTATCTTCGACCATGCGGTCAATGACCCAATTACGCCGTGCGATGGCGGCCTCCCGTTTGCGTATGGGATGGTAGTTATTGGGTGCTTTAGGCAGGGCAGCTAAATAGGCTGCTTCTTCTATTGTTAATTCATCCAGCGGCTTGTTGAAGTAACGCGCCGCCGCCGCCGCAACCCCATAGGCGCGTTGACCAAGGAAAATTTCATTCAGGTAAAGCTCTAACAGTTGATCCTTTGACAATGCTTTTTCCATACGCATTGCCAGCATGGCTTCTTTAATTTTTCGCTCATAGGAGACTTCATTTGTAAGAAGAAAATTTTTGGCGACTTGTTGGGTAATTGTTGATGCCCCGACAAGGCGGCGGCCTGAACCTGCATTACGTAGGTTTATGATAATGGCACGGGCTACAGCCATGCTGTCTACGCCTTTATGCTCATAAAAGTTCTTATCTTCTGCGGATAAAAAAGCTTGTTTAACGATATCTGGAATTTTTTGGATGGGCACAAAGACACGGCGTTCTTTTGCATATTCGGCTAACAAGTTACCGTCCCCTGCATAAATGCGGGTAACGATAGATGGCTCATACTCCTTTAATTGGTTATGATCGGGTAAGTCTTTGCCGTAATAATTTAACGCAAAGGCAATTGCGCCAATGCCAATGATAAGCCCCAAAAATCCTAAGGAAAATAGTGCCAGCAATATGTTTTTAAACCATCTCATAGACGCCATTTATGCCATAGCTTTAAGGCTAAAAAAAGGACGAATTATAAGCTTTACAGTAACAACGCTCCCTTATTTTTTCGTTTTTATGGCGTGGCAAGCCGTTTAACGGTATTGGCTATTGTTCCGTCTTTAATGGGGGCGAAAAATTCATCAATTGCCGCCGTGACGTCAGGAAATACAGCATCTGTCATAAAAGCACGTATAAGGCTTAGTTGCGTTGTCCCAATATCGATATTATTCCAATCATTGCCAAATATTTTTTTCATTTCTTTCAAATAAGAGGTATCTCCCGCAGCTTTTGCTGCAAGAACAGAATCTTCTGGCATTTCTAGGGCGCTGCTTTCGTAGTCAGTTTCGACTGGTATGGCTTCTTTTTGGAACAACCAACGTAAATGTCCTTCTGCTGCTTGACGCTGATTTTCGTGAACCATGTCTTTATGAGGGAAAAGACGCGGGCACATTTCTGCAATCATTTCTTCACGGTCGCTTTGTACGCAGTCAATTTGTTTACTATTTTGCTTTTGTGAAAAACGGACAATTTCTCCATCAGCCAATAATTTTTTTATCTCTGGAGGGACAGAAATTTTATCATTAATGGCAAGGGCATCAACATATTTAGCATAGATGACAAGCTCCTTTGTTTCAGGATCACGATGGCACAGGCGGATTAAACCATTATAAGAAAAATCGGATGCTGTGTGGCTGTCTATCATACTGACAAATCCACCAAATGCTTTTGCGGCAAAAGACATGATCCATTTTTCTTTCCACTGCTTTTCATGATGTATTTGCGGTTTGGTATCGTGGGTAATATCAATACCTGTTTTTGAGTCTGTGCCGTCTAAGATCTCAAGAAATTCGTTACTTTCTTCATTTGGTTTGGCGTTGCCGTTTCGGTTAAAATTGGCTCTCGTATTCAGGCGATATTCGCCATTTTGGGGGTCTGCGCTGCCAATACCTTTTTTCCACGGAGCGACCCAATGCGCCTCTAATTTTGCTCTCTTATAGGCGGCAAGGGCTTTGCGCGTAATAAAGCCAGAAAATACCGCTTGCGCCGCTAATCTAGCAACGCTCGTAAAACCAATGACGCGCCAGCCGATATAAAGAGCGCCAATAATTGTTATACCTGTATCAAATTCCCCTTCTTCGATATTTTCCTTTGATTTCATTTCACCAATGCTAAAATTATATGTTGCCGTGGTGAGTGTTGAAAAAATATTCTCCCCCATCGGGTTGGGGTTTAAGCCGTTCCAACTGCGCTGGGTTCGTTGGTTGCCCATTAAAAACATATAGGTGAGAGCGTTTTCGCGCTTTTGAAAATCTCTTGTTTTTCGGCCGCTGGTTAAAAACTCATTGACCCGTTCATGGTTGGTGCGCAAAAATTCTGTATCAACAACCCGCCCCCCTTCATTGGCACTATTGACGGGAGCATTTATTTGCAAGCGCCATTGGGCTTCTGGTGTTTCGTGGACAGAGAGTGAGAAATCATTATTGCCAAAAGCGACAGAGTCGTAATAACAATAACCAATATCAGATTCATCTTCCGTGCATTCGCGTGCATCAGCATTCAAATATGTCGTAGAACCGCCATGAAGGCGCATGCGATACGTACTCATATTGGCAAGGCCAATATAATGAGTGGTAATAGCGTTACGAATATCTTCTTTAATCGTATTGCTTGATAAGGATGCAACATGATAACGAAAAGCGTGGGGGATAATATTTCCCGCCGCGTCTTTTTCCTCATCTAAAAAGCCATTGCCTGAAGGGTGTGGCTTCAGATATTTTTGGGCGCGGGCATAATATATGTTGATGCGACCATTTCTATTGTCTTTTGCTAAACGGTAAAAACCAGACGACGTTGAGATTGTTCCATCTGTAAGCTGTTCTACTTCGTGGTCCGCTTTAAGGCGATTTTGCGTGATATTGGTTGCAACATAATAAGCTTCGCCCAATTTTTTCATACGCCGTAAAAAGAGGTTGAGAACTGTATAGATATCTGTTTTATGCATGTCTGATATGCTTTTAACACATTGTCCATGCTATTTCAATAATAAATTAGTTAAAAAATTAATATATAACGCAGGATAATTTTTTAATTAACATAATATTTAAAAATGGGCAGGACATAATGAAAGCAGGCAGCACCGTATTAATAGAAAATATTAATATGGTGCTGCTGTGCCCTAAGCTTTAAAATTTGCGTGTTTGGTGATGGGGCCATCGGCACGGCCGTGGATGAATTGCTCCACATAACTATTGCCAGAGTCATATAATCGACCAACTGGGCCCGTCCAGATGATTTCACCTTCATGGATCATCGCGACTTGGTCGGCAATTTTACGGGCGCTTGACATGTCATGGGTGATGGTCAGGGCAGTTGCGCCGATTTCTTTCACGCAATTCACAATCAAATCATTAATGACGTCCGCCATGATAGGGTCAAGCCCCGTGGTCGGTTCGTCAAAGAAAATAATTTCAGGATTGGTGGCAATCGCCCGCGCAAGGCTGACACGTTTTTGCATGCCGCCTGATAATTCAGCAGGGAACAAATCACCTGTTTGCGCGGTTAGACCAACTTGGCGTAATTTTTCAATGGCAATGTCTCGCGCTTCGTCACGTGCCATTTTTTGTCCTTGGATCAGGCCAAAAGCCACATTTTCCCAGACCTTCATGGAATCAAATAACGCGCCACCTTGGAATAACATACCGAACTTGCCCATTAACGCATAACGTTGTTTGGCGTCCATATCGGTGGTTTCATCCCCGTCAATTTTGATGGAACCACTATCGGCACGAATAAGACCCAAAACGCATTTTAACGTCACGGATTTCCCCGTGCCTGACCCGCCGATAATAACCATCGACTCACCTTTATTGACGGTTAAATCAATGCCCCTTAGGACTTCTTTTGATCCAAAAGCTTTTTTAACACCAGACATTTCAATTTTGGGTGTCGTCATGAGAAGAAAACCTGTGTGAGGATATAGTTGGATATTAAAATAAGGATTGAAGCGGACACAACTGCATATGTTGTTGCCGTCCCAACGCCCTGCGCGCCACGACCAGAATTAAAACCGTGATAACATCCCATCATCGAGACAATAAAGCCAAAGACAGCGGCTTTAATGAGGCCTGAGATCACATCCATGCGCTCCAGAATGTCCCACGTTTGGGCAATATAATTTCCTGATGAAAATCCCAAATTATAAACGCCCACAATATAGCCGCCATAAATACCGATAATGTCGCCGACTAAAACTAAGAGGGGGAGCATGAATGTTCCTGCAATTACGCGCGGAGCAATGAGATATTTAAACGGGTTCACGGATAAGGTGACGAGGGCATCAATTTGTTCTGTTACACGCATCGTACCAATTTCAGCGGCGATTGATGCGCCAACACGCCCCGCGACCATCAAACCGGCCAACACAGGTGCAAGCTCGCGTGTGACAGAAAGGGCAACAACGCCAGCAACAGCGCCTTCAGCATTAAAGCGTGTAAAGCCTGTATAGCTCTGTAGTGCCAAAACCATCCCCGTAAATAAGGCGGTCATACCAACCACTGGTAAGGAATAATAACCAATATCAACGAATTGTTTGATAATAAGGCGCGGGTAATAAGCTGGCGTTGCGGTGTGTTTAACGGCCTTGCCAATAAACATGGCCATTGCGCCAATGGATTGTAAAAAACTTAAAATTGCATGGCCCACAGCCTCAAAAATATCCAAAATACGCTCTAGCGGTTTAAATAGCGGCTTAGAAGCAGGGCTTTTTATATTGTCAGACATAAAAAAGGTTTTAGCGTGTTTAAGGGCTATTGAAAAGCTAGAAAAAGGCTTATCCCGTATATGAGTAAGAAAGACTGCTCCGCACTATCTTTTCGAAGCAGCAAAAGCACTCGGCAATATATGGGTAAAAAATGAAGACCCTATATTGACGCCTCGGCCTATAGACTGCGCCGTAACGGCAAGAGAAGTCTTTTAAACATATTCGCGCTTATAACGAGTGCCTAGCGATGTTAAAATTTCATATCCAATGGTGCCTGCGGCATGGGCGATATCATCAACGCTTTGGTTGGGGCCTAATATCTCAATCATATCTCCTTGAACGGGCTGTGCTCCGTCAATACGGCTCAAATCAATCGTGACGGCATCCATCGACACACGCCCTAAAACAGGACAAGCTTGTCCTTGCCAATAAAGCTGTCCGTTACCACTATGTGTGCGCAAAAATCCATCCGCATACCCCAAAGCAATGGTGGCCGTTTTGGTGTCTTGCGTGAATTTATGACCCGCGCCATATCCAATGGTTTCCCCTTTTTTACAGTCCCGTATTTGTAAAACGCGTACAGCCAAATCAACAACGCGTTGCATTGGATTATCCGTTTCTGGTGTTGGATTGCCACCATAAAGCGCGTAGCCAGGGCGCACCATATCATGGTGATAATCATTGCTTCTGAACAGCCCAGATGAATTAGCAAGGGATTTTTGAACATTCGGAAAAACTGTTTCAAATTGCGCGGCAATCGCCGCAAATCTATCGGCTTGTATTTGCGTCAATGGATGGTCTTTCTCATCAGCGCACGCAAAATGCGTCATAATTATTTGCACATTTACGCCATTTAGCTGGTCAAGATTACTCGTTAAATTATCTGCTTCATCCATGCTTAAACCCAAACGGTTCATTGCCGTGTCTACATGCAAAATAGCGCTAAGTGCTTTATCTTTATTTAAACATAAATTTTGCCAGCGATTCAGGTCATTTATTGAATTTAAAACAGGCGTAATATTTTGCGCCGCATAGTCATTTTCTGAACCATGATACAGTCCGCCCAAAACCGCGACAGGCGTCTTTTTATTAAACTCACGAAGTTGTAGGGCTTCTTCTAATGTAGCAACAAAAAATTGCGGACAGCCTAATTCGGTGAGTTTTTCAACCACAGGCTGAAACCCTAAGCCGTACGCATTTGCTTTAACGACCCCTGCAACAGCGCATGATGCGCTTATTTTGTCCTGAAAAATTTTGTAATTTTCCTCTAAGTTATTGAGGTTAATAGATAAAACTCCAGAGGCTTGGGAAAAATCTTGCATTATTTATTTCCATAATGTATAATTCTTTTCATGACTAATTATACGCAATTAACGCCCGAAGAACAGCTGCAACTTGCGCAATCATTTAACGATGCTGCTGATTATTGGGTTGAAAATCTTTATAGTGTTATTAGCAATGATGTAGAGGTTGGTTTTTTATCGACAGAAACGGCAAACCATTTATCTTGTTCTACAGATCTAAGGGAAGATTTTAGTAACACGATACATGGTGCAACATTCGCGATTGCGATGACAACAAGAGAATTTCTCACGAAGCGCCTTGCCGCTGGTAATGATAGTGAAGTTACAATTTCTGCAGATTTTTATAGAGATGTCATTATGAGTGTTATGCACGGCTATGCAACACAGAGAAAATTACTGCCGCCCCTTCCGCGTCCTGAAGGGCTTCATTAATCAAATCGTTTTTCTAAATCACTAAAGCGTGTGACGCTGGATTCAAAATGAAGGCTAATGGTGCCGATAGGGCCGTGACGTTGTTTTGCAACAATAACATCGGCGACGTTGTTACAATTGCCTAAATCTTCTTGCCACTGCGCATAACGATCATTGAACTTTCCATCATCTTCACCAGGTTTTTTCTCTGGTTCTTCACGGCTTAAATAATATTCGCGGCGGTAAATGAACATGACCACATCGGAGTCTTGCTCAATCGATCCTGATTCTCGCAAGTCTGATAGCATGGGGCGTTTATCATCACGTTGTTCTACCGCACGGCTGAGCTGTGATAGGGCAATAACGGGAATATTTAATTCTTTGGCAATTGCTTTTAGGCCACGGGTGATTTCTGAAATTTCTAAAACACGATTACCGCTGGACTGGGCAGATCCTGACCCTTGTAATAATTGTAAATAGTCAATCACCAGCATGTCTAATCCATGTTGGCGTTTCAAACGCCTTGCCCGCGTCCTTACCGCGCCAATTGATAGCGCAGGGGTGTCATCAATATAAAGCGGCACTTGGCTTAATTTTTGTGATGCCTCGACAAATTTTCTAAAGTCACTTTCTTTGATATTTCCTTTACGAATATCATCCCCTGATATGTTGGCTTCATCGGCCAAAATACGTGTGGCCAATTGGTCGGCGGACATCTCAAGGCTAAAGAACCCAACGCGCCCGCCTTGCTCTCCACCACTTTCGGCAAAAGCCTTGGCAGCGTTATAGGCAACGTTCACGGCAAGCGATGTCTTGCCCATCGAAGGACGCGCGGCCAAAATAAGTAAATCTGAATTATGCAGTCCGCCTAATTTATGATCTAAATCCGTTAGCCCTGTTGTCACCCCTGTCACATGCCCATCGGACTTATAGGCTTTTTCAGCAATCTCAATCGCGGTTAAAACAGAATCACGCAAGGTTTGAAAACCGCCTTGCGATACACCGCTTTCGGATAAACTAAAAAGCTGGCTTTCGGCTTGTTCAATAATTTTATGTGCGTCTTTTTCGATATTAAAATTAAACGCCTCGGCATTAATATCTTGGTTCATGCGGATAATTTCGCGCCGTAAATAACGGTCGTAAATTGTCTGCGCGTAATCACCAATATTATTAAGCAGAGGCACTTCGTTCGCCAATTCAGCCAAATATTGTGCGCCACCAACAGCTTCAAGGCCTTCATCTTTTTCAAAATAATCTTTTAACGTGGTGTGCTTGGCTTCTAAGCCACGCTCAATCATTTTTTCTATGGTGGCAAAAATATTCTGATGGGACGGATGGGAGAAATGCTGCGGACGAATCATTTCATTGACGCGCTCTAATTGATTATTATCAATCAGCAACATCCCCAATAAACCTTGCTCTGCTTCAAAATTATGCGGCAATTGTTGAAACGCTGAGCGGTCAGCGTGGACATTTCCTGTTTGCACATCCCCAAGGCCATGATCCACTTCCCCACGGTCATCATCGAAAGGCGGCGGGGCATTATCTTGGTTCATGGCAGGATCTGAAGTCATTTGCAGTTTATGACACAATCAAAATTAAAAAGGGGATTTAATTATCCTTTACGCCTGTGGATTACGGGGAAGAATAATAATGGAGTGGTTTTTTAAAATATCACGGGATAAAGCGGTGCCATCAATAACCCTGCCGCAATCATATTAAAGGCGCGCAATATCTTTGGCTTATTTAAAAAACGCTGCATCTGCGCACCTAAAAATGCCCAAAGACTAATGGACGGTAACATCACAAGCCCAAAAATTATGGCCACAATCATCACATTCATCAGCAAGGATGCTTGTGGCATGTACGTGCTAATGGCGGTGATTGTCATGACCCATGCTTTTGGGTTGACCCATTGAAAAAGGGCGGCTTGTATAAAGCTAAAAGGTTTGCTGGTTTGCCCACTTGGCGTTTTTTCTGGTGGGGTGGCGGTGGCAATTTTCCACGCCAAATAGGTTAAATAACCGACGCTGATAACTTTTAAAATTTCATAAGTCACTGGAAGTGCTGTAAATATTTTCCCCAATCCCAAACCGACCAATATCAGCATGACGATAAAGCCAACCCCAATTCCCATCATATGCGGGATTGAACGCGCAAAGCCGTAATTAATGCCAGAAGCCATCAACATTAAATTATTAGGGCCTGGAGTGATGGAGCTAACGAAAGCAAAGGCGATCAACGCCGTTATAAGGTCAAATGTCATCATGCCTGCAATAATAATTGACCCCATGAAGAATTAGATTGCTTTATCAGTGTAAATTAAAGATAATTTGCAACATATGAGCGATTTAGATAAGATAAACAATAATATATTGCGTGAGTTAGGGCGTGATGGCCGTATTACCAACATTGATTTGGCAGAAAAAGTAGGCTTGTCGCCTTCCGCCTGTTTGCGCCGCGTGCAAGATTTGGAAAGACGCAATATCATCACAGGGTACAAAGCCGTTGTGAACCGCGCCGCCATGGGAATTGGCATTACGGCGTTTATCACGGTAGGGCTATCACGTCACCAAAAGCAAGATCAAGACGCCTTTGAACGCGCTATGGAACACGCCCCCGAAGTGCGCGAATGCCACAATGTCACAGGATCGTTTGAATATATCTTGCGTGTGGAAGTGACAGATTTAGAAAGCTACAAAGAATTTCACACCAATATCCTCGGCACTGTCCCACAGGTCAACAGCATCTCCTCCCACATCTGCATGGGCTCCCCGAAAGATGAACGGGCTTGAATTATCTAGGCATAGCTGAGGTAATAGCTTGTGTATGGTAAATTATTTTTTGTACGGTGTTATTCTTGCCCCTCACTGCATCAAAAAGATCTCTTTCAAAAGCATTAAGTCTTTTATCAATGTGATTGCCTATCTTTTTTAATGTCACGTTAAATATTGGATCATCATCATCTAATACTTTTATATCTTCTAAATAATTACCGTTTATTGTCGGAATGTTTCCTATATCTGTTTGGTCAAACACTGTTTTAAATGATGATTGCCTTCTTTTTTCTGGGATTTGCAAAAGATTTTGTGCTGTATAAAACGCTATGATTAAGCCATGGCCCTTTATTCCTAGATTGAAAACATCAGAGACTAACGCGTCCGCTACCATGGCGCAGCCAGAAACAAAAGCAGAGTTTGATGCGATTGATAAGGATCCTGGGACAATAGTTGGCCATTTTGAGTAAAGGTTTAAATGTTTATCGAATCTTGGGTTTGCATTTAACAAATATGCTTTAAAAATTTTATTCGCTAATTCCCTCTTACTTTCGCTGTCATGTTCTAATTCTATCTCTGACTTAAAATTTGGATAAATGCTAGATATTGTATCTATTGCGGTATCTATTCTCGGTTTTTTAATTGGGTCAGTGTAAGATTCTTTATACACTTCTAAAGTAACTAGGCCCTGTACGGCGTAAGCTTCAGCTTCATGCAATAATCTTTTAAGTATTCTATCTTTTATTGACGCGTTTTTTTTTCGGACATTAGATTTTTTATGCTGATTATGCATTGCTTCATGGGCATTCGTATCAAATCCTGAATCAATATGTAAAATAATTTTATGTTGATCGGCTTCGTAAAAACCTTTTACTTCGTTTTTAAGAGATGATCTTAAGAAAGAAATTTTATCATTTTGTGCAATTTTATATAAGGCAGCTCCTATTTTGCTGTCTGCTAAAGTTGTAATCGCACTATCGTCTAACGGCATGTTCCATTGCCACAAGCTTCTATACCCAAAGGCAACCACATTAAATATTGCTCTAATCATAAAATGTTATATTATTATTTTCATAATAAATCAATCTATTTAATAAGAAACCCGCCGCTGGTTGAGCAGGGCGGGTTTTAAATTTTTTATAAGGCATTCAGTCTATAAGCCCTAGCGCGTTTAAGCACCTGAGGGCTAAATACTAAGCGTCTTTTTTGTCTTCTGCTGGCGCGTCAGCTTCGTCAGAGGCGCTTGCTTCAACAGCATCTGCATCTTCTGGGGCTTCTTCAACGGCTTTAGCGGCTTTGGCTTCCGCTTTCGCCGCGGCTTTTGCTTCATCTTCCGCCGCTTTGGCTTCGGCTTCGGCTTTCGCGTCTTTTTCTGCCTCAAGTGCGCCTTCTTCCATTAAGGCTTCTTTTGATGCTTCTGCCGCATAATCATTTGCTGCTTCGGAAGCGTCATTTTCATCAGCGATAAGGGCTTTACCTGTTTTTGCTTGGATGGCGGCTTCGTCTTCTGTACGTGCAATGTTAATTGTGACGTTAATTTTCACTTCTGGGTGAAGCGTCACAATAACGTCGAACAAACCGATCTCTTTATAGTTTTGGTTTAGGTCGACCATGTTACGCTCGATCTTGTTTTCTGCCACTTCGTTGATGGCATCCGCAATATCACGTGCTGTGACTGACCCATAAAGTTGACCGCCTTCGCCCGCTTGGCGGACTAGGATCACTTTTAAACCATTCAAAGATTTTGCGTGCTTTTCGGCTGCTTTTTTCTTTTCTTCGTTGGCTTTTTCTAATGTTGCTTTTTGTGTTTCAAAATAAGCAATGTTTGCTTCACTTGCGCGCAAAGCTTTCTTTTGCGGTAGTAAAAAGTTTCTCGCGTATCCTGGCTTAACGGCGACAACATCGCCCATCGCGCCCAGTTTTTCGATACGTTCGAGTAAGATAACTTGTGTAGACATTTTATAATTCCTTTTTAATTAAAGAGCCCTCATATGCGTAAACGCGAAGAGGTTTCTTAACGTCCGTTATTTTCGCCTTCAATGCTGACATATGGCATCATCGCCATGTAACGGGCACGTTTGATTGCTTTTGCTAATTCACGCTGTTTCTTGTGTGAAACATTAGTAATACGGCTTGGCACCATTTTACCGCGTTCGGAAACAAAGCGACCTAAAGTTTTTGTATCTTTCCAATCAATCGTTTGCGCTTTTTCACCCGTGAATGGGCAGCTTTTTTTGCGGCGAAAGAATGGTTTTGAAGTTGTTGGGATATCAGCAGACATTATGCAGCCTCCTTCTTATATGGTTTTTTGTCACCGCGTGAATCGCCAGTGTCTTTTGATGTTTTATCCATGATGATGGATGGGCCAGTTGAAAGCTCATCTTCACGGATGCTCATAAAGCGAAGAATATCTTCGTTCAGGCGCATGGTACGTTCAACTTCGTGAAGCGCTGGTGCAGCCGTTTCGCTTTCGATCAATACATAATGACCGCGGCGGTTTTTGTTGATGCGGTAAGCAAGTGAGCGTAAGCCCCAATTTTCAACTTTGTGAATTTTGCCACCGGCATCGGTGATAATTTTGGAATAGCTATCGGTTAGTTCTTGAACTTGAGCCGTGCTCAAATCCTGTCGTGCGATAAACACGGTTTCATAATAAGGCATTTTAGTCTCCTCTCGGGTTAAATATTAGCCCCCCATGGCCTTCATTAAGGGGCGAGGTAGTTTGTAGCCCGTGTTATAGGGCGCAAAACAGCATAAATCAAGGGGAATGTGGAATTATTACGACAATTAAAGGCTAAGGTTGTTTTTACGAACGACCTCAGTTCTTGCTAGCTCTAGCAGTATTTACTGAATTTAAATAAATATTAGCCATCGAACGAATACTTTTAGCCGTTTCTATAAGCTTTTTAGACTTATCTTTTGGCCAAGGATCATTAAAAATATACGGATGATAGCCCTTATTTGTTGCTGTGGGGTGCCGTAAATAGCTATGTAAAGAAAATACCCATTTCATATCCTTGAGTAATTGGAAATAGTCTGCAAATAAATCATCATTTTCATTCGGAGATATTTCTAGAAACCATTTTGAGTCATCATTTTTTAAATCAGATAGAATTCTTATGCTTTGCCATGCCGTGTCACTGATAACTACAAGTGATATGGCATCATTTCTTCTATAATTATTTGTTTCGAAAAACATGATGCGTTCTTTTAATATGGCATTTATGGCACTTAATGTCTCAAAGATAACTATTTCATCAGCAGGGACTTCGCTTCTTTCTCTTCTCTTTAATAGATACCCCACCATTTCCATTTCTAAAGTTTCACCCATACTTGCCTCTCTTAAAACATAATGAAAAATCTAACTGTTCTTAAATACGAAGAATTTATCAAAAAAGATACTACTCAATAAGCCTGATTTTACTTGAAAATTTACGCTATCAATATTTTTATAAGATAGGCGGTTCTTATAAAAAAATACGCCTTAAGATCGTTAAATCCTAAGACGCATTTTAAAGGAGAGAGAAATTTTAAAATGAAAAAATATACTAAATAAAAATTAATGTACTTGTTCGCTGCGGCCATTAGCTGGCACGTTGCCGTTGCAATGCTTGGAAATGTAGTTTGCCATAAACATCGACCAAGGCGTTTTACATTGGCGAGAGCTGGCGCGGCTGGATGCTTTACGCAAAATCGCGCAAAGGTCATCATAAGATAAATTTGGGTCTCTTAACGCTCTTTGGAAAGAGCTTAGGGCTTGTGAACTGGCGTAATCGGCATAATCCGAGTTTACATGTGATTCACAAGTCAGTGTGTAGGCAAAGCCTGTATCCTCCAGTACTTTACGTACGACGGTTTTCTTTACAGCTTGTTTGCTCATTATCAATACCTCCTGTTGTTATTATTATATGAGTTGGTAACGAGCCCTCTATCCCTAGTATTATCTGACGTATTATTTTTATTTTTCCCAATAATAGAGCTAAAGTTTTGGCTGCAACATTACAAATACTTGCTGTTTGAACCTGAAACTATTTGCTTACTCTATGGAGTGTCAGTATACGTATAAGTATACACAGTTATGCGTATATATCTACTCTTTTTTAATGTTTTCTTAACATTTTATTTCGTTTTTTGCTTATTTCTCTAAGCTCTTGACCTAATTGCATTTACGTTTCATTCTTCGGTAATTTTTAACAATGTAGGGATTTTTTGGCCTGTATTAGCGCCATAAAACAGAAAAAATATTATGACACGCGCTTTTATTTTCCCCGGACAGGGATCACAATTTATTGGTATGGGCAAAGATTTGTCCGAATCATTCCCCATTGCCAAACAAACATTTCAAGAAGTAGACGATGCTTTGGAGCAAAATCTTTCTGGCTTGATGTTTGAAGGCGATGACGCGGAGCTGAATCTAACCGAAAACACACAGCCAGCCTTGATGGCGGTGTCTATGGCGGTGGTGAACGTTTTAAAAGATAACGCTATTAAGTTAGACGATGCTTGCGCCATGGTTGCAGGCCATTCATTGGGAGAGTATTCAGCCCTTACGGCGGCAGGAACGCTGGAGATTGCGGACACGGCCCGTTTGTTGAAAATTCGTGGGCAAGCCATGCAAAAAGCAGTGCCTGTTGGTGTTGGCTCCATGGCGGCGATTTTGGGATTAGATTTTGACGACGTACAAAATATTGCCAACCAAGCCAGCCAAAAAGCCAGTGAACAAGGGGGAGAGCAGGGCGAAGAGAATGTTTGTGATGCCGCCAATGATAATAGCGTTGGTCAAGTCGTCGTCAGTGGCCACAAAGCCGCCGTGCAAATTGCCGTAGACCTCGCCACTGAAGCGGGCGCAAAACGCGCGGTTATTCTACCCGTGAGCGCTCCGTTCCATTGTGCTCTTATGGCACCTGCGGCGCAGAAGATGGCGCATGCGTTGGCGGATGCCACTTTCCGCCCGCCTGTTGTGCCTGTTGTCGCCAACGTCACCGCACAAGGACAGAGTGACCCGAATGACCTCCGCCGTTTATTGGTGGATCAAATCACGGGCATGGTGCGCTGGCGCGAATCCGTTTTGTGGATGGGGGAGAACGGCGTCACCGAAATGGTCGAGCTTGGCGCAGGCAAAGTCCTCTCTGGCCTAGCGCGGCGCATCAATAAAGACATCGCTTGCACGTCCGTCGGCACGCCAGAGCAGGTAGAAGAATTAATTAAAAAATTGAGCTAAAACCGTATTTTATTGACATAATGAATAGAATTATGTTTATTGCGGGATATGGTTACATCCACATCAGTTAGGAAGCTCAGACCGCTTTTCGCAAGAATGGCAGGCATGACAGGATATGGTATAAATTCTGTTCGATTATTAATGAGCGATTTCAATGGAACTGGCTTTGATCCATCTTTTGCTGAATTTGATGTTGATGCCGCGCAATATCCAGAAGCAATTGCAAAATGCCAACGCACTTTTCGTGAGGTGTTCGGTATGCCTTTTAGAGAATACAGATCAAAGCGAAAACATAGTTTTGCATTGAAATATGATGGCCCACTTTTTGATATTAAGAAAACACATGCCGATAAATTGCCCATTGTAGCAATTATTGTTGATATAGCGGAACGATATTTAACGGATGAACAATTATACAGTCTCGCCGCACATGATCTATATGCTGCGCGTGATAAAAAGAAAGGATCGCAACTTGCAAGGCAATTAAAGCGCCCTCACACAACTTGGCGAAATGAAGTTTATGCAGCGGCAAAAAGAATTGTGCGCGATGCAATCGCAATTCACCATCCTGAGTTAGTGGGACACCCATTGGTTGATAGGATTGTTAAAGAACGCAAAGCAACTAGAACAGTTCCTATTAGAAAAATGCCTAAAATGGATTGGACAAAAATAGATTTAGAAAATCCCGAGATTAGAAAATTATTTTATATTTCTTCAACGTTACTGTCTGCGGATAAACATTTTTGGTTCTGCAATCGTTATCTTGCTGCTCCTGATGAGGCCTTATCAAGAAAAGAGTTGATATCTTTACTCGGTGTTTCAAACAAATATGATAGCGATGAGACCTTCGCTATTCGAGATCCTATGGCTGACTTTATCTCCCATGAGCCTGATGCAAAACAACTTAGTCTTTATTTATCGCGTGCGTCTGATTTAGTGATACGCGCCAATAAGCGAATCGACTTGATAGATGAAAGCCTAATTCCTTTAGACATTCCAGTTGTGAAGTTGTGCTACGACGCCTTAATTGAAAATGATAATGCAACCATGACATCGGCGTATGTACTAGCGCGGCTTTATATGCCTGAAGCCAGAAAATCCGTGGAAGAAATTATGGATGATTTTGGTGTTTCAAATAAATTCGTTAGGGACGCAGGTACGCGTGCTAAAGGGGCAATCAAAAAAACATTAGAAAAAACACATCCAGAATTTTTAACACATCCAATTTTTAATAATCGTAAACATATGGATGAGACAGATTTTCTTGCACGTGATTTGTTATCTCAAGATCAATTTTCTTTAGACGCCTTAAATGTAGATGAGGCAGATCGATATCATTTACGTGTTGCCGCTGTGGTACTTGCACCTAAAAACTATTTATCTTTGGTGCTAAGTGATTTTTCGAAACCTGCATGGAAGAATAGACAAATAGGGGATTTGCTCGGCGTTGACTCAGTCGATCAAATAAGAAGCACTTTAAGGCGTGCGCGTAGGGAAGTTGTAGAGGCAATGACGTTTGAAGTTAAACCATTAAACGCAAACTTCCCCAAAGCAAAAATAGACGCCCCAAAACCCAGATAGATTTTCTTATACTTTTTTAAGGCCAGAAATGTTATGCTTGCCTCACTGTCTGCATCAAGCAGCATCGCCTTGTGGGAAAAATCGCAATGGTCGGTTTTATTTGTAAAATCTTTTCACCATCAAAATATATGCGGCGTGATCTTTTGATCTTTATCAATGCGCAAAAAATCACTTTTAAAAAATCATGAAGCCCCCCCACCCCCCTCAAAATAACAAACAAACTGAAGGAAAGCGTTTTGTTTAATAAAATCAATAAGTTGTGATCTGGAAAAAATCAGGCTTTTCATTTTAGGCTGTTTTGCTTAGTCTTCGCTCAGCTTTAAACGCGCCCCTCCGCCCCTTAAATATTAAAAACGCGAAGAGGGCGGCATAACGACAAAGGAATAGGACACATGTTTGATTTAACAGGAAAAACAGCTCTCATCACAGGTGCGACAGGCGGTATTGGCGGTGAAATTGCCAAGGCATTACACGCGCAGGGGGCAACGGTGGCTATTTCTGGGCGGAATAAGGAAAAACTAGATGCACTGGCAGCGGAACTTGGATCAAATACCCATGCGATTGTTGCTGACTTATCAAATGCGGATGGTATCGCCGCATTGATTAAAGACGCCGATGAAGCGATGGGGCAGATTGATATTCTGGTTAATAACGCTGGTCTGACGCGTGACAATCTTTCCATGCGGATGAAGGATGATGAATGGCAAGAAGTGTTAGATGTTAATTTAACCGCGCCGTTTCAACTTGCCCGCGCGGTGCAGCGTGGCATGATGAAACGCCGTCACGGTCGCATTATCAACATATCTTCCGTCGTTGGAACAACAGGTAACCCAGGGCAGTGTAATTACGTGGCGTCAAAGGCAGGGATGACAGGCTGGACAAAGGCGATGGGTATGGAAATCGCTTCGCGCGGTATCACCGTTAATTGTGTCGCCCCTGGCTTCATCGCTACGGCCATGACCGAAGCCTTAGACGATGGCCAAAAAGAAAAAATTAACGCCAATATCCCGATGGCGCGGATGGGCACCCCTGAAGAGATTGCCTCGGCAGTTGCGTATCTTGCCAGTGACGAAGCCGCCTATGTGACGGGCGCGACAATCCACGTCAATGGCGGCATGGCGATGATTTAAACATGCATTCTTTACCTAAGATTTTAGGATATTTAGGCATTGTGCCTTTTGCGTTATTCGCCATTGGAACGTTTTTGCCGATCTTGCCGCGTGAAGAAAATATTATCACTTTCACCACAGCGCAATTTTTTTATAGTGCCATGATTTTAAGTTTTTTATCAGGCGTTCACTGGACGCAGGCAATACAAAGCCAAAATAATAGACGGCTTATAATATCAATGCTGCCAACTGTTTTTTGTTTGGTGCTTAGTTTTGTTTTTGTTCATACGGGTATGGTTACCTTCTGCTTGTGTTTATTAGCTCTTTTATTTGCACTTATTTATGGCGCGGATAAAATTTACGCGGCAGATGATCTGTGGCCTAAAGGATATATTACCTTGCGGTTGAAGATCACGGCAATTGTGATGGTGTTACTTTTAATACAAGCGGGCGGTGCTTATGTCTTATGATCTTATTATTTTTGACTGTGACGGTACGTTGGTGAATAGCCACGATATGAATCACAGCATCATGGCGCAAGTCGCGAATGAGTATAGTGACCTGACACACACGATGAAATCGGTTGAGAATGACTATCTTGGTGTTGATTATCATAAGTTCTTCAAAATGGTTTCTGAAAAAGAAGGGGTGGCAATTCCTGATAGTGCTTCGCAACGTTGTGTTGATTTGGCGTTGGAAAAAATATCGTCTTTAATGTTGCCGATTGACGGTGTCGCGGAGACATTGGTGAAACTGACGTTGCATTATCCCTTAACTGTTTGTTCTAATGCGAATAAGCAAATTGTCATTGAATCACTCACTGCGTTAGATTTGTTACAATATTTTGATGCAGACAAAATTGTTGCTGGACGCGCCATGGCAACACCAAAACCCGCGCCAGATTTATTCTTGATGGCGGCGGAGAAAATGGGCGCTAAACCTGATAAATGCTTGGTGATCGAAGATAGCGTGACGGGCGTTAAAGCCGCCGTAGCGGCAGGAATGGAAGTGTGGGGATTCACAGGTGTGGCGCACGATTCAAAATTAGCTCAAAAAACGCTGAAACAGGCTGGTGCGAACGATGTTTTCGATCGTTTTATCCACATTGTAGAGGCGTTAGGGCATTGAAAAAACTAGGATAATCTTTATTGCAATGCTACTTAAATGAAATAACTTGCAATCACTGCTTGGATTGGTAAAGTCCGCCGAGTTTTGATGAGAATCTAATTTTTAACTAAAAGGTAAGGGAAAATCCCATGAGTGACGTTGCAGAACGCGTAAAGAAAATTGTTGTTGAGCATTTAGGTGTTGATGAAGACAAAGTAAATGAAGGCGCAAGCTTTATTGATGATCTTGGCGCAGATTCATTGGACACAGTTGAGCTGGTTATGGCTTTTGAAGAAGAGTTCAAAGTTGAAATTCCAGACGACGCTGCTGAAAATATTCAGACAGTTGGTGATGCTGTTAACTTTATTAACGAAAACGCTGATAAATAATCAGCGTTTTTAACTGACTCCATATTCAGTCATTATATATATAAAAGCCGTTTCGCTTTTTCACCTGACGAGGCGTGAACGATAAAAATAGGTAAGAACCTGTTTTGTATTTATCAGAATTGTCAGGCAGAAAAACAGAAATGGCTTTTTACATGAAAAGAGTTGTCGTTACAGGAATGGGAATGATCTCACCGCTTGGCTGTGGTGTTGATCACAACTGGGATGCAATCATTTCGGGTAAAAGTGGTTTAAATAAAATCGACCATTTTGAAGATCCATACGATATTAACGACTTTGCCTCTCATATTGCCGGTGTTGTGCCCAAAACAAAGGATGAAAATCCTTCTGACGGTGCTTTTAACGCGGATTTATTTGTGCCAGCAAAAGACCAACGCAAAATGGATCCATTTATTGTTTATGGGATTGCCGCAGCCGATGAAGCTATTGCGGATTCTGGTTGGGTGCCTTCAAATGATGAACAACGCGAGCGTACAGGTGTTTTGGTTGGTTCTGGCATTGGCGGCTTAGAGACAATGTATAATAGCTCGATCACATTAAAAGATCGTGGCCCGCGAAAGCTCTCCCCATTTTGTATTCCGGCGATGCTGATTAATCTGGCCTCTGGTCATATCTCTATAAAGCATGGCTTTAAAGGGCCTAATCATTCTGTCGTGACAGCTTGTGCAACTGGCACGCATGCTATTGGTGACTCCGCCCGTATGATTGCGGTTGGTGATGCGGATGTTATGGTGGCTGGCGGCGCGGAAGCGGCCGTGACACCTTTGGGTGTTGGCGGTTTTGCTGCGGCGCGTGCGCTCTCCACTTCTTACAATGATGATCCAACCGCGGCGTCCCGTCCGTTTGATGAAGGGCGCGATGGTTTTGTTATTGCCGAAGGGGCTGGCGTTGTTGTTTTAGAAGAATATGAACACGCCAAAGCCCGCGGCGCAAAAATTTATGCCGAGGTGATTGGCTATGGTCTATCGGGCGATGCGTATCATATCACCTCACCAGCCGAAAATGGTGATGGTGGTTATCGCGCGATGAAAGCGGCATTAAAACGCGCCGAAATTAATCCCGAAGAAGTTGATTATATTAATGCGCATGGTACATCGACTCCTGTTGGTGATGGCATTGAATGTACCGCAGTCAAAAGATTGTTCGAGCCTGCGCTTGATAAACTTTCCATGTCTTCAACTAAATCCGCGATTGGTCATTTGCTGGGTGCTGCTGGCGCGGTCGAGGCGATATATTCTGCCAAGACAATTGAAACGGGGCAATTGCCGCCAACATTAAACTTAGAAAATATATCCGAGCCATGCCAAGGATTAGACTTGGTGCCAAAAGTAGCCAAAGAGAAAAAAGTGACAACAGTCTTGTCTAATTCGTTTGGTTTTGGTGGAACGAATGCGTCGCTTATTCTTCGTGCGGTTTAAACAAAAAGCTTAGTTGTTGGCGAATAATCTTTAAAAATCTGTATTTTTTCAAATGCTGCGGTACAATGCGGCATGAAAAATTTTCTCTTAACCTTTTTATCTTTGTGCTTAATTTTTTTGACTGCCGCGGCTGTGATTGGCGGGCTTGGTGTGCATCATTATTTAAATGATGGCGCATTGCCTGAAGAAAAATTAGTTTTGATTGAACGCGGTCAAGGCGTTAGCGCAATCGCACAGACGTTGAAAAAAGAAGGCGTCATTACCCAACCGTTTCTATTCAAAATCGTGGCACGTTTTCGTGACAGCCTAAAAGCAGGGGAGTATAAATTCCCTGCAAATATCTCTATGGCCGACGCGATTGAAATGATGGAATTGGGCGAAGTGTTTGATCGTAAAATCACAATCCCTGAGGGATATACGAGTTACCAAATTGTAAAATTATTAAACGGGCGTACAGATTTACAAGGTGAAATTAAAGCCATCCCTGCCGAAGGCTCTTTGCTTCCCGATACCTATCATTTTGTTGCGACAGAAAACCGTCAAGATATTTTAAACCGTATGCAGCTGGCGATGAAAAAAGCACTGGATGATGCGTGGCAAAAACGTGCAAGTGGTTTACCTTTAAAAACAAAAGAAGAAGCGCTTATTTTGGCCTCTATCGTTGAAAAAGAAACGGGTATAGCAAAAGAGCGCGCCAGAGTCGCTGGCGTGTTTATTAATCGTTTGAATAAAGGCATGATGTTGCAAACTGACCCAACAGTAATTTATGCAATCACAAAAGGAAAAATTCAAAATGAAGGCAAGGGGCCATTGGGACGCCGCTTGCTTCGTAAAGATTTGAAAATTAATTCTCCTTTTAACACTTATAAAAATGTTGGTTTAACGCCAACACCTATCGCAAACCCCGGACGCGCCGCTATTGAAGCGACCCTTAACCCAGAAAAGCATGATTATATTTTCTTCGTTGCCGATGGCACAGGCGGACACATGTTTGGTAAAACGCTAGCCGAACATAACCGTAACGTCGCCAAGTGGCGTAAGGTTCGGGCTGAGCGCTAAGTTTAATCAAATAATTCTGGCTGTAAATAATTATTCAAATTAATAAAATTTTCTTGAGTAACCTTAATCGTATATCCGTCGGTGTCTTGCATAGCAAAACCATTCTCAGGCTTTAACATTATATTGGCAGGTAAAGTCGTCAAGCAGATAGCACTCTTCTTATCTTGCAATGGTATGTGCCCAAATCCATAGCAAAAAAACATTTTTTCAAAAACCCACCAATTACCGTTTGTTTTTAAGTTTTTGGATTTAAGAGAAACTATTTGCGTATAAGATCCATTTTTTTGAATGAACGTATCTTTATTCATATAAGAAAAAATATGATTAGCCGTCATATTTAAATATTTTTTTAAATTGATACTCATATCTTCATGATAACCAGGTGTACTAAAATCAAGTTCCCTTTTATACATAGCTCTTTGTATAATTTTCATACGTGAATATATGGATTTTATCTGCCTTGCATATTGAGGTTTAATAAGTTGGTTGCCACTATATTGACGGTCGAGCGTGATATGTTCTTCGCCATAGAACGGGTCTTGTAAGACCAAACTATTATTGTAAACCTTCTTGGTTTTGGCCGTTGAATAATAAATATCATAAAGACGACAAGAATTCTGTGATGCCACATTCGTGAAATTAAAACATATGATTTTATCTGTTATTGTCCATTTAAAGCTTTTGATATCACCAGTTCTATTTTCGTAGGCATTAGTAAAAAACTGCAATTTTCCAGTGCCGTTATTGTTAAAATAAATACGGTATTTACTGTGATCTTTATCCCAAAAAGTTTTATCTTTTATAAATTCGAAAGGATCATTTGAGGGGAGCGAGGAATCAGTGGCTTTAAAAGAATATTCTATTTTCTGGGTTTCTTTTGCCGGTGGAAAGAAGGCCTTTTTTATAAATACGAAGGCGCTAATAGAGACGATCCCTATTAATAAAATGCTGGCAGCTATTTTTATATTCATAATTCTATTTTATTCGGAAATATCAACACTGTTAAATTTATGCTAAATAATAAATTTTTATTCAACTATTTTTTTAAAAGCATAGTTTAGATTGATATAATTCATTATATAAAAAAATTAAGTGCAACAGTCATTATGGCTATCTCCATCTGTATCTTGACTATCAGAGCGACTTCTTTCAGAGCTACTTCTTTCAGAGCTACTTCTTGCTCTGCATGATGATCTACATGAACGTGTTGAAGATGGAATGCTAAGTTTAGGAGTGCAATTACTAATATCGACGTTGTTCCCGTCTGGATCTTTGCATTGAACGCTTCTAGTTTCCGTACAAGCATGGGCTGGAGTGTTTGTATAAAAAAATGTGAGTGCTAAAAAGCACGCTCCAAGTAATAATTTTTTATTTTTTATCATATTAATACCTTTCTGAAAAATGTTAAACTTCGTGATGCATATGAATGATGCGGCCTATACCAATATCAAAATGCTGAATAATTTTATTTGTTGTTGTGTCAATGATTGTAAAACCTCGTCTAATCCCTGCTATGGCCAAATAAGGCGTGTTTTCAATCGGTGTAATGCCCCGCATTTCTTTAAGATTTAAATCCTTACCATTCAAAGAGGCAGATTTATTTGTTGTGGCATTATATAATAAAATACTATCAGAATTTGGAAAAGCCATACATACCGTGTTCGTTTGCGGTACATAGCATATTGATTGGGGGCGTCTGTGGTGATAGTGGTTAAATGGTATGATCTGCAGGTTATTTGATCCGTTTGCCATTTTCATAGGCAGAGTTGGTAGCCCATAGGCGCCAGTGCTTTTTTCAACACGGTGCAGGGGGGTATGTTTAACGATATCTGGCCATTGCGTAAGAAGTTCTGAATGATTTTCTTTAAAGAAAGATTCGAATTTATCCTCAATATATTCATTACTCCAGCTTGAAATACTTTCATCGTGGTATTCTCTATTTCCTATCGCAAATAGATCTCCATTATTGGTTATTGTTGTGTGGCTAATCTTTATATTATTATAAGCAGGAATATTTTTTTTCCACTTAAGTGTTTTTCTGTCATGCAAAGAGAGAATGCTTTGATTGTTTAAAAGGCTCGCTCTAAATCCAGAATCATTATATCCGTTTCGGTCCACATTATAATTGCATACGGCTAAAGTATTTTGATCTAAAAGTTGGATGTCATGAGGGTAAAAATTATTTGTTACATAGTGATCAATAATTTTATAATTTTTTGCGTCTAAAATAAAAAATTCTCCACGGCCGTTTTCTTCACCGTTTGCAGTGGGGACAATAATTGTATTTTCTTTTTTATCAAAAAAGGCATGACCATTGATGCCACAGTACTCAGGAAGATGGATTTTTTGTTTATGCCCATCGAAGTCAGAAACATATAAAAAATTACTTTTTTGCGAGCTAGGTAAAATCAAATATTCATTGTTTTGTACTTTTAACGCATCATGCGCTTTTAGCAAATCAAATGGAACAATTTGAGCTACACCAGTTTCCAGATTTAAACGTGAAAGTACCGATTGATGCGTTTTACGCGAAAATTCGCCTTCTTTTTTAGGGTTGTAGCATGCCGCAAAAATATTTCCCGTTAATTTTGGAGGTGTTGTAAGCGAACTTGATATTGCGGAGGTAGGGTTTATTAGCCCCGCTTTTAAAGCGACGGTTATGTAGGCTGATAATTTTAAAAAATCTCTTCTATTCATTGCGCTACTTTATCCACCAAAGGCACCTGAAGGGCCTGCGCCGTCGGTATCATTTACATTATCACCGTCGCTATCTACTGTATCTCTATCGCTGCCACCTCCGCCGCTTGTGCTACTTCCCCTCGAGCTAGGAGGGCAATTCCAGCTGCCTGTAGATATGGTGCATGGTGGTAACTCACATACTTGATTATTTGTAGGGGGTGGTGTGTGTGAGCATTGGCCTGCTGCTACAGCTTGGTTTCGATTGTCTCGGCATTCTACTTCTCTAAATTGTTCAGAAGAAAAACAGACATCCACAGTTGTTGTTTGATCCTGTGATAACCCGCATTCTCTCCATGGCCCAGTATGCCAATGAAATTGTGTTACACTCGCCTCATAAGAAAAGGTATGCGCAAAAGGGTCATTGCTTTGTGCTTTTATACTATTAGGTGATCCTAAAAAGCTCATTGCAATAATACTGGCGCTTAATAATAATTTTTTTTGTTGTTTTATATTCATTTTTCTTTCCTTATTTTAATTTTAGTATCTTTTTAAAAGTGCAGCGCTGAAGACATTATCATTATCACAATTTTCGCCAGCATCTTTTGTGGTGTCACACGATTCAATAACGACGCCTTCGTGATTATAAGCGCCACGACGATCGATGCCCGGGCTAAAAAAACTATAAGCAACATGCCCTGGTGTGCTTGATAATGATTGCCCATTTTCATCTTGAATATCTATGCCGCCAATATCATGTGACACATCGTAACCCGGCGAAGCCATTCTTGCTGTAATCGCATAAACGTATCTCATGCCATGACCATCATACATATTATCGTCCGATATATTCAGGGATCTAGTTGGTATTGTACCAATAATAATATTGCCTGTTGTTGCGCGACCCGGCGTAATAAAAATCCCACGGCTGGAACTGGGAGGGGCTAATACGGGGCCGGTACCTCTTATACCTGCTTCGTTGTAATAAGCTGGTGAATCACAATCAGGTGGGGAAGCGGCAGGTGTGCTATCTTCGCGACCGTATCTGATAGAATCAGGAGGAGCATTTAGGGGAGCGGGGCATGGGTAACGCCCATTCCTGCTCACAAATTCTTTTATCGCATTTCTTATGACTAAATTTTTATCAATCGTTTCTTGGGCGCTGACAATAGAGTCATAATTTTTATATAAAATAGATGCGCCAGAAATCATGATGCCTACCATCATGATTACAAGTGACATACCGATGAGTGATGTTCCGCCCTCAGACTTTATGTGAGAATGTTGTAATTGTATGTCTTGCCCCCATAATTTTTAATATTTTAAATGCCCACTTAAAGTATTTTAGCAAACAGCTCTTAAGTATAAGTTAACAATTCATGAGTATATTATAGCAAATATTACAAAATTATGAAAATTAAATTTTTGAGGGGGGGATTAGAAATTTGTATTGAAAAGATTTATAAAAATTTAACTAAAATTTGATAGGGTATAATAGGAAAAACTTTGCTTAAACAAATGCATAATCACATTTAAGGCTTCATATGATTATTTCTTCGGCTAAAGATCACAAGGGATTTACCCTGATAGAGCTCTCTATTGTCATGATTATTGCAGGTGTCTTGCTCACTCTTTTAGGAGGGGCGCTCACCTCTTTTTTTAAGCAAAGTCGTATCAATCAAACTGAAACTAGAATGGCAGCGATTGAGACGGCTATGGACAATTTTTTAAGTCTTAACAATAGGTTGCCTTGCCCTGCCTCTCCCACTGCGGCGCCTGGGGCGGCTGCATTTAATGTCGAAGTCACCACCACTAACTGTAACTCTAACGCCACAATTAGTGGTGCTATAAGTGTCGTTGGGCGTTCCGCTTCGCGTGTGCGCATTGGAACAGTTCCCGTTCGGAGCTTAAATTTACCGGATGAATTCGCAGTAGATGGTTGGGGTAACCGTTTTACCTATGCTGTTACCCAAGTTTTGGCCACAAACGGCCTTTATAATAACACTCTTGGTTCCATCGCCATCACTGATAGTGCCAATAATCTTGGACAGCAGGTCATAAATCCACCAAATTCCGCTCATTATGTTTTATTTAGTCACGGCCCGACAGCAATGGGGGCTTATACACAAGCTGGTGTTTTAGTCGCGACGTGTGCGGGCACCGCTTTAGATGAAACCAATTGTGATGGAAATAGTATTTTTACACGCACGATTTTAAATTCTGATGCGCAAAATACAAATTTTTATGATGATATTCTCGTGTTCAAAGCGCGAGAGCGCAATAATGATGACTTTCCTTCCGGAGGAGTTGTCGCATTTAACGATAATACTTGTCCTGCTGGATGGTCTCTTGCTCCAGCTTTAGAAGGGCGTTTTATAATTGGAAGAACAGCGAGTGGCGCGAATGTTACACAAGAGCAGTATAATGTGACCACTGGCTCTAGCGTGAGCCGGCTTTATGACCTGGGTGATACTGGACAAACGCCTGCTGAAATAGTGCCGCCATATATAGCGCTTACCTATTGTGAAAAAGACTAAAAATATGAGGGAAGCTTACTCAATAGAAAAAAAACAGGCAGGTTTTACTTTAATCGAAATGGCTATTTTTCTTGCCATTGGTAGCATTATGCTTGGTTTTTTGGGTTCTTCATTACTTAATTTTATAGAAAAAAATAAAATTTCTGCAACGGAATATAGATTGTCTGTTGTTAAGGATTCGCTTGGCGTGTTCCTCAGTCAAAATGCACGTTATCCTTGTCCAGCCTCTTTGATAGGTGAGCCAATAGCATCAAACACAAACTATAACCGTGAAGTGACGTCAACGTGTAATACTGGGACTTTTGCTGGAACTTTTCGGCGCATGAGCACGACAGCTGGGCAGCGTGTGCGTATTGGGGCGGTACCTGTCAGAACCTTAAATATTCCTGACGACTTTGCTTCGGATGCCTGGGGAAATCGCTTTACTTATGCTGTGACGGAAAGGCAAGCAACGGCAGGCTCTCCTTCGCCATATACTTCTGATGGGGGTGTTATCGATATTCAAGGAATAACACCCGCTATCACTGTTGCGTCTAATGTGCATTATGTTGTCATTAGCCATGGGCCAAGCCGCGAAGGTGGATACACAATAGAAGGTGATTTATCAATTCCGTGTAATGCAGGATCACGTGATGCTGAAAACTGCGATCATGCTAATACGACCTTTGTACAAAAATTAGTTGAAAATGATTATAATTCTGCTGCTTTTTTCGATGATTATTTAACTTTTAGAGGGCAAGAAAATGTTGGGTTTGAATTTCCCCCTAACGCGGTTATGGCATTCAACAGAAATACATGTCCAGAGGGGTGGATCGTGTTTCCAATAGGAGACGCACGTTTTATAATGGGCGCTACAGCAAGTGGGACCCCTATAAATCGGCCATATTACGACGTAACTTTAGATGTTGGAAATGCAACTACTGAGGATTATCCTATTGGAGAAATTTCACCTACTCCTAAAACAACATTACAAACTCGCCAAATGATACCAGATTATGTATCTTATATTTATTGCCAAAAGAATTAAATTTTTTAGCACTGCACAATGCAATTTTTTTCCAAACGTGCGGAAAAGTCTCTTAAAAAAAACTGGAGCGGGTGAAGAGATTCGAACTCTCGGCTTCAACCTTGGCAAGGTTGCGCTCTACCCCTGAGCTACACCCGCTCAATAACGATAAGATCGTTAAGTAGATTTGATGATTTATAGGGGTTTATAGATGAAAATCAAGCCTAAATTGCAGGAAATTTTATTAAAGGCCAATTTGTATCAATGGGGCGATATATCCAAATGGCTTATTATAACCGTCTTTCTTTTCAATAATAATAGCATCAGGGCTTTGGTGTATTAATTGTGCTGAATGATCTGCTATCTCACAGGGCATAAGGTCGCTGCGTTCACCATTCTCATCATCTTCAAAAACAAGCATGCATAATTTGAGGTCACGATAATATTCAACCCGTTGTACGTGCGATGGAAAAGGTTGATTACTAACGATTACGGGGCGGCCATCGCCGCTTCTGGCAAGTTGTATCATAAGCCAAACTTTATATTCAGGACACTTGCTGCGGAGACGGATAAAGCAGATGCTTTTATTTCGGGAAGCCCCGTGAATTGATTTACATCCATGGGGACGCCCCCATGATCTAAAGTCTGTTCCAATAAAAGGCCGCCTATCTGGTTTAAATCAACAAATTTCACACTACTATAATACCATTTGCCACATTGCTGACACAAATTTGCACTGTCTTAGGGCTTTTATTTATCCCCATTCCTGTGTAAAACCATTGAAATATAGGGAGTTAAGAAAATATGACACAAGCCGTAAACACATCGGAAGATCTGCTTGATTTGCCGACATCTCCCGAAGATTTGATGAGGCAACTTGATGAGATGAATGTTGAATATACGCTTCATCACCATGAAGCGGTTTATACGGTTGAGGAGTCGCGTAAAATTGATGCGGGTATTTCAGGCACACATTGCCGAAATTTGTTCTTGCGCGATAAAAAGAAAAAGAATTTCCTCGTGGTTCTTCAAAACGCAACGGAAATTGATATTAAAAAATTACCGTCACTCATTGGCTCGGACAGGCTGTCTTTTGGTTCGGCTGACCGCCTGTGGCAGTATTTAGGAGTGCGCCCTGGCTCTGTTTGTCCTTTTTCGATTATGAATGATACGGAGGCTCAAGTAAAAATTTTCCTCGATAAATCCATGATGGAAACTGATATTGTTAATTATCACCCTTTGCTCAATACGATGACGATAGGCTTAAAGCCTGCTGATTTGATAAAATTTATTGAAAGTACAGGGCATGAAGCGCATATTATCGACTTAACAAACGCGAAACCTGATGGAGGATAACCTTAGGCGGCGTCGCCTTGAGGTTTTTTAAAAAAGCATGACACAAGAGATTGATCCCAAACTTCTTGAAATACTTGTTTGTCCATTAACGAAAGTGCCCCTGCGCTTTGATAAAGACGCGCAAGAGCTTATTTCCGACCAAGCGGGACTGGCTTATCCTATTCGTGATGGCATTCCCGTTATGCTGGTTGATGAAGCGCGGCAATTAGATGATGGCGAAGCAAAGAAATAATTGACTCTTAAATCAAAAAAGTTTTACAAAATAACTATGCAATTAGTGAATAGCAAAAATAATCTGCTGCTAAGCCTCCTCCTTATCGCCCTCTGAACGGGCATGAGGCACGATCACATGTGCCTACGTTTAGGGGATTTAAAAAATATCAAAACATTTTAAGAACAAGCCACGTTTATGTACCTAAACGGTAATAAGCGATAAAAGAGGAAAAATAATGTCACAGACACAAGAAAACAAAACACAAGACCCAAAAAACAGAGTCATCATATTTGATACAACCTTAAGAGATGGCGAGCAGTCTCCTGGTTGTTCAATGAACTTGGATGAAAAATTACGCATCGCCCGTTTATTAGATGATATGGGGGTCGATGTCATTGAGGCGGGCTTTCCGATTGCTTCTGCGGGGGATTGGGAAGCGGTGAATGAAATTGCCAAAGCGTTGGATAACGCGGTTATCTGTGGCCTTTCCCGCGCCACCAAAAAAGATATTGAAGCCAGCGCCAGCGCATTAGAGCCCGCAAAGCGCCGCCGTATTCACACCTTTATTTCAACATCGCCATTACACATGAAATATAAACTTCAAATGACACCTGAAGCGGTGTTAGATGCGGTGGCAGAAAGCGTGACCTTTGCCCGCGGCTTTACAGATGATGTTGAATGGTCGGCGGAAGATGGCAGCCGTACCGAAGATGATTTTTTGTGTCAATGCGTTGAAACCGCCATTAAATGCGGCGCAACCACGATTAATATTCCTGATACAGTTGGTTATTCTGTTCCCGAAGAATATGCGGCGCAAATTACCATGTTGATGAATCGGGTGCCAAATATTGATAAGGCGATTTTATCGGTACATTGCCACAATGATTTGGGTTTGGCGGTTGCCAATTCGCTGGCAGGCGTGCAGGCAGGTGCAAGGCAGATTGAATGTACCATTAATGGTATTGGTGAACGGGCAGGCAATACCGCGCTCGAAGAAATTGTCATGGCGATCCGCACGCGCAATGATAAAGCTCCGTTTCATAATAATATTAAAACTGAAATGTTGACGAAGATGTCGAAAACTCTTTCGACCACAGTGGGCTTTAATGTGCAACCAAATAAAGCGATTGTCGGCGCAAATGCCTTTGCCCATGAAAGTGGAATTCACCAAGATGGTATGTTAAAAAATGCCCAAACTTATGAGATCATGACGCCTGAATCTGTTGGTTTAACAAAATCTGAGTTGGTTTTGGGCAAGCATTCTGGTCGTCATGCTTTAAAAGATAAAATTAAAGATCTTGGTTATGATATTGGCGATAATGCATTCCAAGATTTCTTTAAACGCTTTAAAGATTTAGCAGACCGCAAAAAAGAAATTTTTGATGATGATATTATCGCGTTGATTGATGATGAGGTCGGGCGTGATCATGAAAAAATTAAATTTAAATCGTTGCAAATTGTTGCAGGTACAACAGGGCCACAGACGGCAGAAATTTGTCTTGATTTGGAAGGTGTTGAAAAATGCACGAAGGTTGAAGGGAATGGACCGGTTGATGCCATTTTCAAATCCATTCGTGATATCGTGCCACATGATGGTGCGACGTTACAGCTGTATCAAGTGCACGCTGTAACAGGCGGAACAGATGCCCAAGCTGGCGTGACAGTTCGTTTAGAAGAAGATGGCAAAACCGTCACAGGGCAAGGCGCAGATGCAGACACGCTAGTGGCATCGGCGCGCGCTTATATTCATGCGCTAAATAAATTGCTGACCAAGCGTGAAAAAAGCAAGCCGCAAGATTAAAATAAAAATATTTTCCTCTATTAGGGGAGGGGGCAGAGCTCGGCCATGTGGATAGATGATATTTAAAAACTATAAGTTTTTATTTTAAAGAAACCTTAATTGTCTCAAACACATCATGAAACATTTGCTCTGTCAGGCGTTTGGTGGAGGTGTTGTATTTGGAACAATGGTAGCTATCGATAAGGGTTAAGCCATTTTGCATTTGATGTGTCGTGTTATGTACGAACTTATGGGCAGATATTTTTTCGTTGCAGGTTTTTAGCACAGTTTTATGCGCCACCAGCCCGAGAGCGAGGATTATTTTTAAATTTGGCATTTCTTCAAACTGGCTGATTAAAAAGGGGCGGCAATTATTGATCTCTGCGCCCGTTGGTTTGTTTTCTGGCGGCAGGCAACGGACAGCGTTGGTGATACGACAATTGTGAAGCTCTAAACCATCATCTGGGCGGGCATCATATGTCCCTTTAGCAAATTTGTATTTCGATAGTGTGCTGTAGAGTAAATCCCCTGCAAAATCCCCTGTAAAAGGTCTGCCCGTGAAATTTGCGCCTTTTAAACCTGGGGCAAGGCCGACAATCAATAATTCTGCGTCAATTGGCCCAAAAGACGGCACGGGGCTGTTAAATTTATCAGGGTATTTCATACGGCATTCCGCCCGAAAGTCCGCCAATCGGGGGCATATTTGGCAATTTGGGGCGGGGTTTTTAAGGCTCATGGCGCAACAATGCCATCGTGCGGCTAAGAAATAAAGTATCTGCCCTTGAAATATTTGCGCTTAAGGCTTATAAAACAGCCAGAATTCAGATAATAACCGCATAAATGAGGTGTAAAATGGCACGCGTTACCGTTGAAGATTGTATTGATAAAGTTCTAAACCGTTTTGAATTGGTGATGGTGGCCTCTCAACGTGCGCGTAAGATTGGTTCTGGTGCGGCGCTGACGATTGATCGCGATAACGACAAAAACCCTGTTGTAGCGCTTCGTGAAATTGCCGATGAGACAATTGATGTAGCGGAATTGAAAGAAGATTTAATCCGTAATAACCAACGTGTGATTGCGTTGGATGATGATGGCGAAGATGTCATTGATATGATGGATGGTGAGCAAGAATGGAGCACCATGAGCGAGGAAGAGCGCGCAGAGCAAAAGCCTGCGGATGATGAAGTCAAAGCCCAAGAAGAACCTTCTGGGGGATTAGCTGATCTAGCGGGTGGTGCTTAACAGTTGCCAATTTAATAAAAGCGATCTTTTGTTTTTTAAAAGATAACGTTCATAATCAAGGCCGTAATCGCGGCCTTTTTTAATGCTTTATTTGTAAAATAATGTAGAATATGGGCATTGCTTTTTCCCAACGAAATCTGCTGGTGTTTAATTTCTTATGACCGTGAATTTACTACAAAATTTAACAACAAAAATGGCGCTATATACATCTGATTTAGATGATGCGCTTTTGGCATCAGCTTATAACTATGCCAAAGAGATGCATGAGGGCCAAACGCGTGTTTCGGGGGAGCCTTATTATACCCACCCTGTTGAAGTTGCGTCGATTTTGGCTGATATGCGTATGGATCTGTCGACAATCATTACGGCGATTTTACATGACACGCTTGAAGATACCTCGGCTACTTATAAAGATTTAGAAACGAAATTCTCCAAGGAAGTGGCGGATTTGGTCAATGGTGTCAGTAAGCTAACGAAAATTGAGAGCCAAACTTTCGAAGGGAAGCAGGCGGAAAACTTTAGAAAACTACTTTTGGCTATGTCCGAAGATATCCGTGTGTTGTTGGTTAAATTGGGGGATCGCCTGCACAATATGCGCACGCTTTATCATTTTAAAGATAGACCCGATAAAACAGCCAGAATTTCACGTGAGACAATAGAAATTTTTGTGCCCTTGGCTGAGCGCATTGGCATGAACCAAATCAAGGAAGAGCTTGCGGATTTATCCTTTGGCTATTTAAACCCCGAAGCGAAAGAAAGTATCACCAAGCGCCTATCTTTCTTACGGGAGGAAAGCGGTGATATCGTCAAAAAAATCATCACTTATCTTGAAGATTTGATGGAAAAGGAAAAGATTAAAGCAGAGGTTACAGGACGGGAAAAAACACGCTATTCGATCTGGAAAAAAATGCAGCGCAAGAATGTGACGTTCGAGCAGCTCTCTGATATTATGGCGTTTAGAATTGTGGTCGATGATATCGGCGAGTGTTATCACGCTTTAGGGGTCTTGCACTCGTCTTATCCTGTGGTTCCGGGGCGTTTTAAGGATTATATATCGACGCCAAAGCAAAACGGTTATCGTTCTTTACACACCACGATTATTGGCCCTGAAAATCAACGTATTGAAGTACAAATCCGAACAAGTGAGATGCATCGCGAAGCAGATTTAGGTGTTGCAGCACATTGGGCTTATAAAGATGGAAATAAAAAAGCAGATTTAAAAGATATTAAACAATATCGTTGGCTGCGTGAGCTTTTGGATATTTTAGAGCAAGAATCGCGCCCCGAAGATTTCTTAGAAAATACAAAGCTTGAGTTATTTCAGGACAAAGTTTTTGTGTTCTCTCCAAAGGGAGATTTAATAGAATTGCCAAATGGTGCGTGCCCTGTTGATTTTGCTTATGCCGTTCATTCAGGTGTCGGTGATAAATGTGTTGGCGCGAAAATTAATGGTAGTATTGCTCCGCTTAATACGAAGCTCTCCAATGGTGATCAAGTAGAAGTGATTACATCAAAAACACAAACACCTTCACCGGCATGGGAGCGATTTGTTGCAACGGGAAAAGCCCGCTCTCATATTAAACGATTTATTCGCATGCAACAGCGTGATGAGTATGTCGCGTTAGGGCAAGCAATGCTTAAGAAAGTTTTTGCACAAGAAGAATATGAATTTACTGAAAAAGCAGTCAGCGGCATTGTAAAGAAAATGAAAGTCGATGATGTCGATGACATATATGCCAATATTGGTTCTGGTCATTTTTCCTCTCGCGATATTTTTAAAACAATTTTCCCCGCCCACAACAAAGAAGTCGCGCGCCCCCCTGTGCATGAGTTTAAAGATTATGCGATGGCAAAATTAGCGGGATCTGATAAGCCGATGCCTATTAAGGGACTTATTCCAGGGATGGCCGTGCATATGGCGCGTTGTTGTCACCCGTTACCAGGGGATAGGATTGCGGGAATTGTAACGACAGGAAAAGGGGTCACTATTCATACAATTGAGTGCGAAACACTTGAAACTTTTGCTGATACGCCGGAACGCTGGATTGATGTCTCGTGGGGCGAGGGGGCAGATGCACCAGAATCGCATGTTGGTCGTTTAAATATTACCTTTTTAAATATACCTGGGGCATTAGGGACGGTTTCGACGGTGATTGGTAAAAATGGCGGCAATATTGTTAATCTGAAAATCACCAATCGTTCAATGGATTTTTGGGATATTTTAGTAGATGTTTATGTTGATGACACAAAACATTTGAGCAACCTTATTGCAGCCCTACGGGCAACGCCTGAGATCACCTCCGTTGATCGTGCAAAGGGACGCTAAGCCGTTATGATTTTCAAACGCCGTGACAAATTAAGTTTGATTCAAAAAATTCGTTATGCCATTTGGCCAAAATGCGGCCTGAAACGTTCTCTTATTTACCTTAAATATCGCCTGATAAGATTACCCCATAGTTCGCATCATATTGCGCTGGGCTTGGCGTCGGGGTGTGCGGTTTCTTGGACGCCGACTTTCCCGTTTCAAATTCTACAATGCTTTTTGTTTTGCAAAATGACCCGCGCCAATTTTTTCGGTGGGTTGATTGGTACTTTATTTGGTAATCCATGGACGTTTCCGCTGTTATTTTCAATCGCTTATTTGGTGGGTGATTTCTTCTTAAGCGTGACGGGCATTGAAACTCTATTTATGATTTTGGCAGGAGAATGGGTTTTTCTGAATGAAAACGGCTTTGGCCTGACAAAATTTATGCCGACTTTGGTCGGTGGTTATATTATGGCGATTGCAACATTCCCGATTTTTTATTATGCGTTTTACTATTTCTTAAGGGCGGCACGTGCAGCCCAAAGACGTGTGGGTAAAACCGCACATGTCTTGGTTGAAAAAGTTCATGACATAAAAGAACATCGTCATGAAAAAAAGGAAGACAAAAAAGAAAAGCGCGAGCGCAGCCAAGAAAGAGTAAAGAAATGATATTAGGCACAGGGATTGATCTTGTTGATATAAGGCGTTTGGAAAAAATCATGCAAAAGCATGGTGAGCGCTTTCAAGAGCGTTATTTTACAGCAAAAGAAATTATGACCATTGAAAAGCGCCGCGCTAATGGCACGCATATCTTAGCCTTAGCCACCCGTTTTGCCGCTAAAGAAGCCTGTGCTAAGGCCTTGGGAACGGGGTTTGTCGATGGTATTTATATGCGGGACATTGAAATTACCAATGATGCCTTGGGAAAACCTTCATTAACCTTGCATGGTGGCGCGTTGGCGCGGTTACAAAATGTGACGCCAGACAACGCGCAAGCCTTTATTCACCTTAGTCTGACAGACGAGTCGCCTTATGCACAGGCGCAAGTCATTATTGAAACCCTTTAAGCATCAAGACTGGTTTTTCACGTTATGATGCGATAGAAGTAAAGCCTTAAATAATCAAGAAAGCTCATATTGTGCCAAAGTTAAAAGCCAATCCTGACCAAAACCCTCAAACCACCAATAAGCCACCTTTGGTTGATAAAAATGAGATTAGTGAGTTCGCCAAAACAGCGATTATTGCAGTGTTGCTGGCGCTTATTATCCGTACATTTTTATATGAGCCTTTTAATATTCCTTCTGGTTCGATGAAGCCAACATTATTGGTGGGGGATTACCTTTTTGTTAGCAAACCCGCTTATGGCTATAGCAAATATTCTTTCCCTTTTGGGCTGGCAGATTTTGGCGGGCGTATGTCTGCCAAAACACCAAAACGCGGTGATGTCGCGGTTTTTAAATTGCCAACAAATCCATCGATTGATTACATCAAACGTATTGTTGCGATGCCGGGTGAAACTGTGCAGATGATTTCAGGGCGGCTTTATATTAATGGTGAGCAAGTGGCACGGGAGCCTGTGGGGTTGGTGGAAGATTCCGATAACCCCGTTTTTGCCAGAACGCGTTTAATGGAATATATCGAAACATTACCAGGGGGCGTTATGCACCGTATTTATGAAGAAAGTGATACAGGCCCATTGGATGATACGGAAAAATTCACGGTGCCCGAAGGGCATTACTTTATGATGGGAGATAATCGTGATAACTCCCAAGATAGTCGCGTTCAAAGTCTGGTGGGGTATGTACCCTTTGAAAATTTTGTTGGGCGAGCCGATATTTTGTTCTTTTCTATTGATGAGGACGCAACGCTCTTTAATCCTATCAGCTGGTTTACAAATATTCGTTATAGACGACTTTTGGATAAAATTGGCCCAACACGCCCCCAAGATGTTGAATAGACAGAGTTAAAAATGACATCACCAGATTTCAGCAAGCTAGAAAAAATCATTGGCTATAGCTTTAAAGATAAGCATTGGATGGAGCGGGCGCTCACTCATTCCAGCACGAATGATGATTTCAACTACCAACGGTTGGAATTTTTGGGAGATCGCGTTCTGGGCTTGGTTATCGCCGATGCATTGTTTTTAGAGTTTCGCGATGAAAATGAGGGGGGGTTGGCAAAGCGCCATACGGCCTTGGTGCAAGGGACAACCTGCGCAAAAGTAGGGCAAGCGCATAATATAGGGGACTTTATTTTATTTTCTGATTCTGAACGCCAATCAGGTGGGCATTTAAATGAAAATATTATTGCTGATGTTGTTGAATCGCTTTTAGGCGCGATATATGTCGATGGGGGATATGATGCGGTGCATAAGGTGGTGCTCAAATTATGGGGTGATGAGAATATCAAGACACTTAAAAACGCGCCGCAAGATCCCAAAACAGAATTACAAGAATGGGTACAGGCACGCGGCTTGGATTTGCCGCACTATGAGATAGTCGATAAAATTGGCCCTGATCATGCGCCAAAATTTGTTGTCAGGATTACGGTTGAAGGGGAAGATCCGTTATTGGCTGAAGGAACTTCACGCAGACAGGCAGAAAAAATAGCAGCAGATACAATGCTTCAACTTTTGAAAAAATCATAACCATGAAAACACCAGATAATCAAAAATTTGGTTTTGTTGCCGTTATTGGTGAACCTAATGCCGGTAAGTCAACATTAATTAATCAGATCATTGGAGAAAAAATTTCGATTGTCTCCCCCAAAGCACAAACAACCCGTACAAGGGTATTGGGGATTGCGATTGAAGGCGATGCGCAGATTGTCTTTGTCGACACACCGGGAATTTTTGAAGCAGATAAAAAAAATAATTTAGAACGTGCGATAGTGTCTTCCGCTTGGGAAGGCGTGGCAGATAGTGAGATTATTTTATTATTGGTGGATGCCTCTAAAAAGATAGGCGCGTCCACACAAATTATTTTGGATCGCCTCTTAGCGGATAGTAGCAAAAAAGCCGTTTTGATCTTAAACAAAATTGACAAAATTAAGCGGGAATTATTGTTGGATAAGGCTTCCAAGCTGAATGAAGCGTATAATTTTGAGGCAACTTTTATGCTTTCCGCCTTGAAAGGAAACGGGGTTTCTGACCTTCTTTCATATCTTGTGAAAGAGATGCCACAAGAAAAATGGCATTTCCCTGTTGATCAAATGACAGACATGCCAATGCGTTTGGCGGCGGCAGAAGTCACGCGTGAAAAACTATTCAAAATGCTTCACCAAGAGCTGCCATACCATTTGACGGTTGAAACAGAAAAATGGGAGAGCCTTGAGGATGATAGTATTAAAATTGATCAAGTAATTTTTATTGACCGCGAAGCGCATAAAAAAATTATTTTGGGCAAGGGTGGCTCGATGATTAAAAAAATTGGATCGCAATCACGCGCAGAATTAGAAAAAATAATGGATTGCCGTGTTCATTTGAAATTATTTGTCAAAGTCCAAAGTGATTGGATGAGCGACGAAGAACGTTATACTCTTTGGGGTTTAGACCCGAACGCATAAATAAAATTTAAATGTAAAGAAAATAAAAATCTTTTTTGTGAATAAAGAAGCTTTTATTTATCGTGACTCTAGTCAGAGAATCACTTCGTTGATAAGGTTTATTCAGTTTTCAAGATAATATTTTATGCACATATTTTACAGCTTCATTGTTGTGATTATGTAGCAGGGGGATTTCCAAATGAGTTGGACGGATGATCGAGTCACGGTTTTAAAAAAATTATGGGGTGAAGGTAAAACTGCCGCCGAAATTGCTAAAGAATTAGGCGAAGGTGTCACGCGTAATGCCGTTATTGGTAAAGCGCACCGCTTGAAATTATCAAGCCGTGTTTCGCCTATTCAGCAGAACACGAAAAAAGTTAAATCCGAAGCGCGTCCCCCTATGCCGCGCCGTAGCAATAAGAAAATCCCAATATTTAAAGGGAAAGAATTGCAGATGGAAGATTTACGCGACAAAATGTGCCGCTGGCCAAATGGCGACCCACAAACAGCTGATTTTTCTTTTTGCGGCTGTGATACGGTTGAAGGCCTACCTTATTGTAACGATCACGCGCAAATTGCGTATCAAATTACATCACGCTCACGCGAGCTGAATGCGAAAGATTTTGCATCAGATGCTGGCGCACCGCAGGATTTAGAAGTTAAGACCGCTTCGGCCTGACATAATTTATCTCTCTCTCCTAACTAAAAGCCTCTCCGCTTGCGGGGAGGTTTTTTTGTGTACATTTGAGCAATTTTACTCTTAATTGAGGTGACTTTAAGCCTAATTCAATGCTCTTTAAGAAAAAAATTATGAAAAAATCTTTCTTTATCGCTTTAATTATTGCTGTGATGGCCGTTCTTTGGGTCGCGAGCGGTGTTTTGGACAAAAATAAATCAACACAAGATCTTAGCGAAGCTAATCAAGAAACTGTATCGGAAGAAGAAACGATTCAAGAAGTCCGTGTTGAAGATATGACGGCGCAAAATATGGATGATGTGGCTGAAGTGACAGGACGGACGCAAGCCTCACGTAATGTTGCTTTAAAAGCAGAAACTCAAGGCCAAATTTCTGAATTATTGGTGAAAAAAGGCGATAAGGTGAGAGCGGGACAGGTGCTAGCGCGTATCGAAGCGAAGGATCGTCAATCAAGAGTAAATGAAGCGCAACAACTTTTAAATCAACGTGACATACAATATAAAGCCGCCAAAGAATTGGCTGCAAAAGGTTTTGGCTCTCAAGTGCGCTTGGCACAAGCACGCGCGGAATTAGAAACAGCGCGTTCGCAATTAAAACAAGCCCGTGTGGAGCTATCCAACATCATTATAAAAGCACCGTTTGACGGCATTATTGCCATGCAGATGGTTGAGCGGGGCGATTTTGTATCCCAAGGGACAGCAATTTTTGATGTGGTGGATTTAGACCCTATTGAAATTGTCGGATTCTTGACTGAAAAGCTTGTTGGGCATGTCAATGAAGGCGAAGAAGCGACAGCGACCTTATTAAATGGTGAAAAGGTGAGAGGAAATATTACGTTTGTTTCGCCAAGCGCCAATCAAGAAACACGTACATTCCAAATTGAAATGACTGTTGCGAATGATGATCTTATGATTAAAGAAGGTCTAACGGCGAAAATTCTCATTCCTGTTAAGCAAGCAAAAGCGTACAAAATATCGCCTTCTATTTTGTCTTTGTCAGATGATGGTACAACAGGCGTTAAAATTGTGAATGAAGACAACCAAGTTGTCTTCATGCCCATTACGCTATTAAAAGATACGCCGTCACATCTGTGGATTGGTGGCTTACCCGATAGTGTGCGTATTATCACAGTGGGGCAAGAATTTGTTGTGCCTGGGCAGGTTGTTAAACCTGTGCTGACGCATAAAGGTAATACTGCACCATGATGGCGCCCGTTATTGATGCCGCGCTTAAACGTAACAGAACGGTATTGTCGTTGCTGGTGTTTTTGCTGGTTGCGGGTTTTTACTCCTATGTGAATATCCCTAAAGAATCTTCCCCCGATATTAATTTGCCGATTATTTATATCTCAATGTCATTGGAGGGGATTTCTCCTGATGATGCCGAACGTTTGCTCTTACGGCCGATGGAGCAGGAACTAAGCTCAATCGAAGGCGTGAAAGATATTAAATCCACAGGCTATACAGGGGGCGGTTTTGTTATATTAGAATTTCAAGCGGGGTTTGATAAAGACACCGCGCTTGATGATGTACAAACAGCAGTTGATAAAGCCAAAGGCGAACTTCCTGACACATTGGATCGTGACCCTAGCGTCAGTGAAGTCAATTTTAGCTTGTTCCCTGTTCTTGTTGTGACATTGTCAGGCGATATCCCTGAACGGACTTTGGTAAAAGCTGCGCAAAATTTACAAGAAAAAATTGAAGCTATTGGCACGGTTTTAGACGCCAAAATTTCTGGTGACCGTGAAGAGCTGGTTGAAATTATTGTTGATCCTATTTTGCTTGAAAGTTATGGCTTAAAAGGTGGCGATATTCTTCAGTTCTTTAACCGTTCTAACCGTTTAGTTGCGGCAGGTAATTTAGATACTGGTGTTGGTAGCTTTGCGGTTAAAGTACCTGGTTTATTTGAAGGCGCGTCTGATATCCTTGATATGCCACTGCGAACAGAAGGGGACTCGGTTATTCGGGTGCGGGATGTCGCACAAATTCGCCAGACATTTAAAGATGCACAAAATTTTGCCCGTATTAATGGTGAGCGTGCGGTTGCCTTAAATGTTGTTAAACGTACGGGTGAAAATATCATTGAAACGATTGAAGCCGTGCGTGAAGTGGTTGCAGAGGAAAGCCAATATTGGCCACAAGGATTAAAAGTAATTTACACGTTAGATCAATCGGATGATATCAAAACGCGTTTAAGTGATTTGCAAAATAATATGATAAGCGCGGTTTTGTTGGTTATGATTGTGCTAATTGCCGTCATGGGTGTTAGGACTGCGGCATTGGTAGGGATTGCTATCCCCGCTGCGTTTTTGTCGGGGGTAATGATTATTTTCCTGATGGGATTAACCGTTAATGTTGTGGTGCTTTTTGGGCTTATTTTATCTGTTGGTATGTTGGTGGATGGCGCGATTGTCGTGGTCGAGCTTGCGGATCGTAAAATTTCGGAAGGTCTAAATAAAAAAGACGCTTACAGAGAGGCGGCACAAACAATGGCTTGGCCTATTACGGCTTCGACCGCAACAACACTTGCGGCCTTTGCGCCCTTATTGTTTTGGCCAGGGATTGTGGGGCAATTTATGCAATATATGCCGATCACCTTGATTGCCGTTTTGGGCTCCTCTTTGGTGGTGGCATTGGTGTTTGTCCCTGTTTTGGGATCATTCATTGGTAAGTCTCCCAAAAATGATGATAGTCAAACACCGTTAAAATTAGAGACATTAAAAGATTTAGATAGATTAAAAGGGCCGATTAAATTCTATATTGGCTTTTTAAAAACCACATTAAAAATGCCAGAATTTATTTTGATTGCTGCAGTGTTATTATTAATTGCGGCACAATTTGGCTATGCCAAATTTGGTCGTGGTGTTGAATTTTTTCCATCTATAGAGCCAAAAGCCGCCAGTGTTCTTATTCATGCCCGTGGAAATTTATCTGTATATGAGCAAGACAGCTTGGTTAGAGAAGTCGAAAACCGCATTCTGGATGTTGAAGGCATTAAGGTTTTTTATACCGAAAGTGGTGAACAAGACGCGCAAGGCAATGATGATATTGCGGCGGATGTGATTGGTAAAATAACGGTTGAATTTGATGATTGGAATAAGCGCGCTTCGGCAACAGATATTTTACAACAAATTCGGGAGCGTACAGAAAATATTGCGGGGATCTCTGTGGAAACCCAAAAGCAAGAAGAAGGGCCACCAAGCGGTAAAGATATTCAAATTGAAGTCGGTAGTCGTTTCCCTGAAACTTTACCAAAAGTGGTTGAGCTGATCCGCGAAAAATTGGCGTCTGATGCGGATATTATAGATCTGGAAGATAGCCGCCCTTTACCGGGTATTGAATGGGAATTAAAAGTTGATCGGGCGCAAGCGTCAAAATTTGGCATTGATATCTCCCTCGTTGGCGATTATGTGCGCATGGTTACTAATGGCCTTAAAGTAACAGATTTTCGCCCTGACGGCGCGGAGGATGAAGTTGATATTGTTATTCGCCACTCTAAGGGAGAGCGCACATTAGACCAATTAGATCAAATTAGGATTGAAACTAATCAAGGCTCTATCCCGATCAGTAATTTTGTTGAGCGCGTGCCGCAACCTGCTGTGGGAACGATTAATCGAAAAGACCAACATCGCATTTTTACGATTAAGGCAAATTTGGTTGAAGGGGTAAATACCAATGACAAGGTCGTTGCCTTTAAAGAATGGTTGACGGAAAATCGAGAAAAAATTGATCCACGCGTTATAATTGAATTTACAGGCGAAGACGAAGATCAACGCGAAGCACAGCAATTCTTAATAAAGGCTTTTGTTATCGCTCTTTTTGCGATGGCGGTCATCCTTGTGACGCAGTTCAACAGTTTTTACAGCGCGTTTCTTATCCTCTTTGCTGTGGTGATGTCGACGATAGGGGTTATGTTGGGCTTGTTAATCACGGGGCAGCCCTTTGGTATTGTGATGTCTGGAATTGGTGTGATTGCCCTTGCGGGGATTGTCGTCAATAATAATATTGTTTTGATTGATACCTATGATAATTATCGCCGTAAAGGTTTAGAGATCTATGACGCTATTATGCTTACAGGTGCGCAACGCTTGCGTCCCGTCTTATTGACAACCATTACGACTGTTTTGGGCTTAATGCCAATGGTGTTGCAATTAAATATTGATTTTATTAATCGCGATGTTTCTCACGGTGCGCCATCGACGCAATGGTGGGTACAATTATCGACCGCTATTGTTTTTGGCTTAACTTTTTCAACATTACTGACTTTGGTTGTGACGCCATGCGCCTTAATGATGCGCCAGCGTGCGCATCGCTTTAAAAGTTGGATTTTGCTAAATATAAGGCCTTACAAACAGTAATATTATATAAAATTGAAATTCAATTCTAAGCTTTCGCGCTTGCTTAAGCGTCGTCAGTATCTTTTTCAGGGAAATCAAACTCTATAACTTCACGGCCTTTGGATACCGTACGTACAACCATATTCACTTTTTGCCCAGGAATAAGAAGCTCAACGTGGTTTCTTTCTAGGCAAGTTTTATGGACAAAAACGTCTTTCATTCCGTCTTCGGGGATAATAAATCCAAATCCTTTGTCGGGTTTGTACCATTTAACTGTACCTTCCATCCTTTCAATGACTTCATCATCATCTGTCGGATCAACGCGAAATGTAATGGGAGCAGGCTCTTTTCCTATTTCAATAAGGGAATCCACCTTTGTGACAAGCGCGCCCTTAGGGCCTTTAACAATATGACAAGAAATGATCGCTCCTTCTCCGAGCTCCTTTATTCCTGCATCTTGTAATGTTGTTATGTGTACAAAGGCATCGCAGGGGTCATCAGCAGGAATCGCAAATCCAAACCCTTTTGTGGTGTTAAACCACTTTAAAGTTGAGCGGACAGGCAAGCTGTCTGGATCATGTTGTTCCTTAATTTGCGTTTCGCTTATCACGATTTTTAATCCCTAAATTAAAAACGTTGGTTTGTACATACGTATGCGCTAGACCCTAGCATAATCGAATTCAGAAAATCTAGTTGTTTGACGTATTTTTTAGAAAAATAAATTATTTTTGCTTTGTTTCGCCTTTTCTAGGCTGTTGTAATCATCAAAATTGGCATAAACTGCTTATAAAAGAATAATTTGTCACATAGAAACTATTTATAAGGTTGTAAAAAATGACTCAAGCAAAAGAAAATTATCCGTGGTTGTTAAAATATCCCAAAGATGTTGATTGGCATCAGGATATGCCCAGCGAAGCGGTATATGAAATGTTTGATCGAACGGCACAAAAACATGCTGCTGCACCAGCATTTGATTTTTTAGGGGCAAGACAAACATGGGGCGATATGCATTCCGCCAGTGTTCGTTTTGCTAAAGGTCTTCAAGATATAGGCGTTGTTAAGGGCACGAAGGTCGGCATTTTTTTGCCGAACTGTCCGCTTTTCGTGGTGGCTTATTATGCCTTGATGCGCATCGGTGCCACGGCGGTGAATTATAATCCGCTTTATGCGGAGCGCGAATTAGCGAATATGATCGAGGATAGTGAAACGGATATCATTATTACCGCTGATCTTTCAATGCTTTACGATAAAATGTCAAAAATGTTGCATGACACGCGGCTTGAGAAATTGGTCGTTGCCAGCTTTACGGATATGTTGCCCTTCCCAAAAAATTATTTATTTAAGCTTTTCAAAGGAAAAGAGCTTGCGGATGTGCCGCATCGTAACCGCCGTGTTTTTCGCTATGAGGATATGATTGATAATGATGGACAGGTAGCGCCTGTTGATATTAACCCTGATGAAGATGTGGCGCTGTATCAATATACTGGCGGCACAACGGGAGAGCCAAAGGGCGCGATGTTGACACACACAAACTTGGTCGCAAATACCGTCCAAGCCGCCAATTGGCTGGGTTGTGGTGAGGCAGAAGATAAGATGCTGGGTGTTATTCCGTTTTTTCATGTCTTTGCGATGACCGCTGTGATGAATATTGCGGTACGCCAAGCGATGGAAATAATTGCCCTCCCTAGGTTTGAGTTAGAGGCAACGCTAAAATTAATTCAAGATAAAAAACCAACAGTATTTCCTGCTGTGCCAGCCATTTTTAATGGGATTAATAATAATAAGAAACTCGCAAAGTTTGATTTATCATCCTTGAAATACTGCATTTCTGGTGGGGCGCCATTGCCTGTGGAGGTGAAGAAAAAATTTGAAACAAAAACTGGGGCCGTCTTGGTTGAAGGCTATGGCTTAACGGAAAGCTCGCCTGTTTTATGTTGTAATCCGCGTGAGGGAGAGAATAAAGCAGGCTCGATTGGCTTGCCGTTTCAACAGACGATTATTGAGATTATTGATCCCGATACGGGTAAAGAAGTTGCACAAGGCGAACGTGGGGAGCTTTGCGCCCGTGGACCACAAGTGATGAAAGGGTACTGGAACCGCCCAGAGGACAATAGGAAAACATTACAATCAGATGGTCGCTTGCATACAGGTGATATTGCGACCATGGATGAAGATGGCTATTTCTTCATCGTGGATCGGATTAAAGATATGATCATCACCAACGGTTACAATGTCTATCCGCGTAATGTAGAAGAAGCCATTTACCTACACCCGAGTGTTGAGGAATGTATTGTTGCTGGTTTACCAGATGCGCAGCGCGGGGAAATTGTGAAAGCATGGATCAAATGTAAAGAAGGGCGCTCTCTGACGGCGGAGGATTTGAAAAACTTTTTGAAAGATAAATTATCCTCGATGGAAATGCTAAAGCGTATTGAGTTCAGAGATAAAGAGCTTCCCAAAACTATGATTGGCAAATTGAGCCGTAAAGACATTGTCGCGGAAGAACTCTCTGATGAGCCAACCGAAGCGAAAGCTGCCGAAATGGCGAAAATTGAACCCGGTTAAGGAGGGGTTGACCTAAGGCACATCCTGTAAGCCATTGATTTTATAAGTCGGAATCCCGAACTTAGTTTGTTCGTCTTTTTTAAGGGGGGGGGGCTTCAAGCTTTTTTAGTGGTGAGGTTTTTGCTTGTGCGATGTTTCCCGCAAAGCCTTGCCGTTATTCAAAACAGACAGTGATATGCAATACCACATTTCACTCTTTCATTTCATTGGAAAATTATCGTGCCAATGTGCCAACGACAGAAAAGCAAGCTCTTCTGCAAGGTATAAATCCCTCACTGTCCATATGCCTTGTAAGGCGGGCATCGAGGTATTCATGTAATTCTTTTTGTTCTTGCGGCGTTAGGTTTGAAACATATATCTGTGACGCAAATTCTTGACGTATTTGTTCAGGCTCTAATGTCATCTCTTCGGTGTGAGCGCTTGCCCAAACACGTTCATAAAAGTTATTCAGGCCGTTATGATCTAAAAAACTTATGATGCCTTCTTTCGTGAGGTTATATTGACGCTGTTCTTTCGAGGCTACTAAATTTTGAAATCGATTATATAACCTTCTTAACGTTGGTTTCGTTTTTGGTGGTGGTTGCGTGGTGTAACCTCGGCGGTGTTGAAAAATGTCAAAGCATCTTTCTTGTAAATCATATAATTCCGCGCTAATACCCCTTACGCAGTCCCATTGATCCGATAATAAAATAAGTTTTCCGCCAGGTTTTAAGACGCGTGCCATTTCTGCATGGGTTTGTTTTGCGCTCTGCTCTGTGGCTGTTCCTCAATGGATTGAAGCACCGCAAACAATATTCTCGACACTTTGATCGGTAAGGGGAATGTTATCAAATGTGCCATTATGAACGTTCAAATGGCCAATGTGACCAAAAGAATTTTCCATTAAACCTCTCATATCAAAAGATGGCTCAACGGCATGAATGTGAGAGAAATGATCAGGGGCGGTGACATTAAAAATTGACCTTAATGTACGGCCGTTGCCAGCCCCCATATCAAGAAGCACGCTGCCTTGCCTAAAATTTGTCGCGATGCTGCGTATACTTCCCGAAGGATATAGTGGACGTCCAAGCTCATAAGCATCGGCTAATTTTCCGAAATCTTTCGCTGGATCAATAGTTTTTGAATGATGTACTGCCGCCGCCGATGTCATTTTGTTCTCTGATACTAAAAAATAACGGTCACAAATATCATAAATAGATAGGATTTACAAGCAATATGTAAATTATTTTATCCTCTTAATGTCGCCCCTGTTTTGGCGCTCACGGCATCAATGATTTTGGTACAAATACCCTCAATCTCTTTATCGGTTAGGGTTTGTTTGACGGGCTGGATCATCACGTTAATGGCAATTGACTTTTTGCCTTCATCTACGCCCTTCCCTTTATATACGTCAAAGACAGACACCTCAGAAATAAGATTCCGCTCTGCGCCGATGGTGGCGCGGGTGATGGCTTCGACCTCAACATTTTCGTCAACGATAAAAGCAAAATCACGGTTTACAGGTTGGAATGCTGAGAGCTGTAAGAGGGGTTTAGCTGGTCCTTTAGATTTCTTTTGCGGAATAGCATCTAAGAAAACTTCAAAACCCATCACCGAAGATTTGATCCCCATTTCATCTAAAACGCCAGGATGGATTTCTCCAAATTGTGCGATGATATTCTTTCCAAGTTTTAAAACACCAGAGCGACCTGGATGAAAATATTCACTGGCTTCGCGTGCTGTTTGTAAATTACCCGTTGGTGCGCCTGCGGCTTCCAAGGCAGCAATGGCATCGGCTTTGGCATCGTAAATATCATTGATGCGGTTGGCTTCTGCGCCACTCCAATGGCGATTTCCTTGGCTTCCAAAACGAATGCCTGTGGCAATGTTATTCTGACCATCGGTTTTGGCGCTTTTAAAAACGGGGCCAACTTCGAATAACATTGTATCGCCATTACCTTTATCGGCATTGGTGGCGGCGGCTGTAATTAAATTGGGTAAAATGCTGGGGCGCATTTGATCCCAATCACTGCTAATTGGGTTGGTGATCGTGAGGCCATTATCGTTGCTACCAAAATGTGCTGCCAAATTTTTGGACATGAAAGACCATGTCACACATTCAGACAAGCCGCGCGCGGCCAAAGCTGTGCGTGCTAAACGGGAGCGCGTAATGTTTGGCGTTTCGCCACCATGGGCAACGGCATGTTCGGAACGAACAGATACAGGCTCAATGCTGTCATACCCAATCACACGAATAACTTCTTCAACCAAATCGGCTTTACCGTGAACGTCATTGCGCCATGATGGGCAGAGCACTTGGTTGTTATTGGGTAATTGAAAGCCTAAATCTTTTAAAATCTCATATTGTTTATCTTCGGGCACATCCATACCAGATAATTTTTTGGTGTAAGCAGGATCAAAATCAATGAATGTTTCATAGTCAGGAACATCGCCAGCTTGCACAACCTCAGAAGCCTCACCGCCACAAATATCAAGGATCATTTGCGTTGCAATTTCTGTGGCATCAAAAACAAATTCGGGATCAACACCACGCTCGAAACGATAACGCGCGTCAGAATCAATTTGTAAGGCACGTCCTGTTTTAGCAATCGCATAGGGATCAAAATAAGCACATTCCAAAAATACATTTTGGGTGGTGTCGGTGCAGCCCGTTGATACACCGCCAACAATACCCCCCAACCCTAAAAGGCCACTTTCATCGGTGATGGCTGTCATACCCTTGTCTGTTGTATAAGATTTATCATTCAGCGCATCGAATTTTTCGCCAGATTTTGAAAGACGCACGGTGATATCCCCCTTTAATAAATCAGCATCATAAACGTGCAAAGGGCGACAGAGGTCAAGAGAAACGTAATTAGTAATATCCACCAAGGCCGAAATAGGGCGCAGGCCAACCGCTTTTAATCGATTTTGCATCCATGTAGGGGAGCTTTTATTTTCAATATTCTTAATCAAGCGCCCCATAAAAAGAGGGCATTGTTCCTTGGCCTTGATGTGCACATTGATGGGGGATTTTCCATTTCCTTTAACAGCGGGCGTCGTCAGTGGTTTAAGTGTACCCATGCCAGCGGCAGCAAGGTCACGCGCAATGCCGCGTACCCCCGCACAATCCGCACGATCAGGCGTTAGCGCAATATCAATCACGGGATCATTCATGCCATATATGTCAGTGAAAGGCGTACCGATGGCTGTATCATCTGGTAGATCAATAATACCATCATGCTCATCGGATAAACCCATCTCACGCTCAGAAACCAACATGCCGTTAGATTCTTCTCCGCGAATTTTTCCTTTTTTCAGCAAAAGATCAGTGCCAGGAACGTACGCGCCCGCTGGTGCAAAAATTGCTTTCATGCCTGTACGTGCATTGGGCGCACCGCAAACGACTTGAACCTTTTCACTGCCTGTATCAACAATACAAACCCGCAAGCGATCCGCATCAGGGTGCTGCTCGGCTTTTTCCACATAAGCGACTTTAAAAGGGGCAAATTTTTCTGTTGGATCTTCGATGCCTTCAAGCTCTAGACCTAAGGCGGTTAATTTATCCGTAATTTGGGTCAGGCTCGCATCGGTGTCTAAATGCTCTTTTAACCAACTGAATGTGAATTTCATAATCTATCCTTTTAATTTGCCCCACAATGTAAGCAAAAAAAGGGCTGAATCCAACGGTTAATTTACGACTTAAGGAATGTGAGTATAATTTTTTACGCCGAATTTAAGTGGATCAATATGCTAATTTTATGAAAATTTTCCTAATAACCTGTAAGTGTTGTAAAATATAGGGTTTTAAACGAAAAAATAGCCAAATTTTACTTACTTTTAACTTATTTGCTATAATTTAAACAAGAATTAGGGAAAATATAATCTTATGAGCCAAGATGACATAAACGGAAGTAAATTTAACGAAAGGGTCTACCCTGGGTTCACTGCGCTTATAGGGGAATCTGGTATAGACCCTGCCGCAGAATTTGATAAACGTGTTTTAATTCGTGATGTTCTCACGGATGCGCACAAGACGTTTCGGGCGTCTGCAAAAGATATGAACGATGTCGATAAATTTAAAATGTATGTTGATTCAGAAATTGAAACTCGCCTTCAACACTTAAGAGAAGCTAAACTCTCTGCTGACATACCTAATCAAGAAGCAGCTGCTCCGTTAAGCATGGCTGAAAAATTGAGGGAAATTGCAAAAGAACAAGAAGCTGATGCGGGTGCTTACGGCGAAGATATGCGCACAGAGGCGGATATAGCAAGAAACGAAGCTTCACCAGCACGCTCTGATGCTGATGCACCGCCGCAAGAAACTGTGGCCCAAGTGGCAGAAGAAGTAGCAGAAAAAGCGCCAGTAAGTGCAGAAACTCTTGAGCGCGTTAGGGCGGCGGCTCTTGAAGCCCAGCATTTAGCTGAAATAGAAGAGGCACTTGCAAATGGTGGAGCCAAACAACCCGTTGACGCGGTTGCCGCCGCAACAGCTGCGGGCGTCGAAAGTGCTCCGCCACAATTAGCCGCTGCGCCGTCTCAACCAAAAGCGGCAATCATGCCGGATGCATCGCCAGATATCGATACGAGTTCTGATTCTCCTGCGGCCACGTCCTTTGGAGATATTGACGTGGTAATTCCGAATGGTGGCTATACTTCTACTGCGGACGCAGCAATTATAGCCGAGAAGATTGACGCAAACGCGGATGCTTCTGCCAGCGCACCAAAAGCTATGGAGGTTCCTGCTGGTAAACCATCGAGACCTTCTTTAGAGACTAAGGCTGCTGGCAATACAAACGTAACAGATACTGCAGTTGAGACATCAGCTATAAGTGGCTCTTCTGGCGCTGTTGAATCAATAGGTGGTGATGCTGTTGAAATGCCGCAAGTTGTACCATCAAGTGATTATCTTATTGAATTTAATGAGGCAACTGGTCAATTTATCGCGCATGAAGGTGCCGTGCTTAACGGCGATATGACAGCAGATCAACAAGCTGAGTATGCGGCAACAGGTAATGCATTTTTGACAGGTGAATATCAGAGGGGCGGTTTTTCTGCTATTGTTGATCAAGTTGGCGGTGGTCAGCCTGTTGCGATGACGCCACAGTTTAATCAATATGGATTAACAGCGGCTGAAATGGCAACTGTTCAAACATTTGATAATTCAGTGATGTCACAGCAAGATTTTGGTGTGCAAGTAGAGCGTGGCTTAAGCGGCCCCATAGCAATCACTTCAACATATGAAATGGCTGCAGATGGCAGCATGTATCAAGATACGGGACCTTATCAAGAGCCAGCTTACCATCAAACTCAGCAACAACAGGCGTTTGCTCTTAATTAATCGGTAACATAAACAGCGAAAAATCCATTTCCACACCAAGATTTTTGTATAAGGCTTTTACGGCATCATTATTATTTTCCGCAAACCAATAAATGCGCGCCCAATTTTGGGTTTTCCCGATGTCGTTTAATTCCCAAATAAGCTGTTTGGCGATCCCTTGGCGGCGGGCATTTTCATCAACATAGACATCCTGCATATAGCAGGCAGGCTCAATGAAACCTGTGGTGGGGTGTAGTATATAATGAAGAATGCCAACAAGGTTTTCGTCACAATCAAACGCACCAAGACCAAAAATTTTTTCGTTTTTGTTGGTTAGGCGACGCCAAGTTTCGGCAGTTACATTATCCGCTATTTGATCTAAACAATTGGCCTTCCAAAGGGGAAGCCATTGATCATAATCCAACCGCGTTAAGGGGCGGATCACTATTAGCTACCTGTGGCGCGGTTGGGACGATCAAGCGGATCAAAGCCGTAATGTTGCAACCAGCGAATATCATTTTCAAAAAATGTCCGAAGGTCAGGGATGCCGTATTTTAACATTGCCATACGTTCAATTCCAAACCCAAGGGCGAAGCCTTGATATTCATCAGGATCAAGGCCGCAATTTTTAATGACGTTTGGGTGTACCATCCCGCAACCACCAATCTCTAACCAATCGTCTCCCGCGCCAATTTTAAGGCCGCCATCTTTGCGGCTACACCCGATATCCATTTCGGCGCTGGGCTCGGTGAAAGGAAAGAAGCTTGGGCGGAATTGCACAGGCAAATCATCAATCCCAAAATAGGCGCGCGTAAAGTCAAGCACGCAACCTTTTAAATGTCCCATGTGAATATTTTTATCAATATAAAGCGCTTCGCATTGGTGAAACATTGGTGTGTGGGTGATGTCATAGTCGGAACGATAAGTGCGTCCCATCACAATAATTTTAATCGGTACGCCTTGCTCTTGCATCGCGCGGATTTGCACCGTTGAGGTATGGGTACGGAGTAATTTTTTTGCGGCTTCGCCTTGTTCGTTTGGATCATCGGGCAGATAAAACGTATCGTGCATTTCGCGCGCTGGGTGGCCAGGGGGGAAATTAAGTGCGGTGAAATTATGCCAGTCATCTTCAATGTCGGGCCCTTCGGCGATGGTAAAACCCATGCTAGCAAAAATGGCGTTTAGCTCTTCCATTGTTTGACTAATGGGGTGGATTTTACCTTTTGCTTTGGGGCGAACAGGCAAGGAGACATCAATTTTTTCTGTCGAAAGGCGTTGTTCTAAGGCTTGCTTTTTTAAGGCCGCTTCTTGGGTGGCGATCAGGGCGGCGATTTCATCTTTTAACAGATTTAAGGCCGCACCTTTTGTTTTGCGCTCTTCTGGATCCATTTTGCCCAAAGTTTTCATTTGCGCGGTGATCTTACCTTTTTTGCCCAAGGCGCTCACGCGCACGGTCTCTAGGCTATCAAGGTCATTGGCGGCTTCAACCATTGTGGTTAGCTCGGATTTTAAATCTTCAATATTCGCACTCATATCGGGCTTTTCTGCTTTATTTGTTACTATTTATTGTTGCATCAATATTGTTAAAGACCACTTGCGTATGTTTCAAGGCTCATTTTTCAAGAAATTTGCTTGTTTTGACCTTATTTGTGGTATTTTAGAGGATGATGAAAAATTACACCCTTACTTTATGTTGTTTTGTTGCTTTGTTTTTATCGGCTTGTTCCTTCCGCACGATCCCTGTTTATGAGATTGAACAAGATAAAGAAACAGGCATTATTTATAATAAAGAATGGAAAGAAAAATTTAGCGATGACATGGCTTATTATAACAGCACACGCGGCAAGTTAAATGTGCGTAGCGGCCCAGGGGCTGACTTTTCAGTGATTGCCTATTTAAAACCAAATGAAGGCGGTTTCATTCAGCAATGTAATTTTGACCTTGAATGGTGCTTTTTTGATTTTGGCGGCGCGCCAGAGTCTGGCTGGGTAAGCATGCAATTTCTTGAAAAAGGTGAAATCGAATATAAGCGTTAACCTTTAAATTTAGGCCCGTATTGCGGCGCTTGCACTCTTACTCTTTGAATTTTTACTGGCTTCGTTTTTTGGGGGCCGCGGTCATTAACGCATTGATAAAATGCTAGGGGTAGGCCTCTGTCATCTTTAGGGGAGGTATTACCAAATCCGCCTTTGCCAACTCTTTGATGGTAAGTATCACTCATAATTCACACTCAATTTATTACGCTAAAAATATTCTTTTTATATGTAAATTAATATATTTTGTATGTCAATAAAAAAAAGCCCCGATAGACGGAGCTTTTTTAAATCATATTATTGCTTTTTGTTTAGGCTGCTTTATCCAGCGCGCCTTGAACTTGCTTTGCAATCGCGGCAAAAGCGGTTTCATCCCGTGCGGCAATATCGGCTAAAACCTTACGATCTAGCTCAATGCCGGCCAACTTGATGCCGTTCATAAAACGAGAATAAGTCATACCATGCATACGAGACGCCGCATTGATACGTTGAATCCATAAAGCGCGGAAATTACGTTTCTTTTGTTTACGACCAATATAGGCATATTGACCTGCTTTTTCGACAGCTTGGACGGCTGTACGGTAACAGTTTTTGCGGCGGCCATAATAGCCTTTCGCTTTTTTAATTACTTTTGCATGACGGGCGTGCGATGACGGCCCTCCTTTAACGCGTGACATTATTTAGTCCCTCCTTTTTTTGCTTTTTTATCTGCTTTGCTCTTTTCTTTAGAGGGGGCTTTATAGGCCGCATTGGCGGGATCCATCTCTGGGTTGTAAGCAGTAGGATTGGTCTTTTTCTTACGCTTGTAAGGAAGCCAGTTTGACAGCACGATGATGGAATCACATTTTTCCATGATGCTTGTACGGTTCGCCTTACGCTTCATTTTTTTTGATTTATTCATCATCATGTGAGAGGTAAAAGCACTCCCACGTTTGACTTTACCCTTACCAGTGACAGCGAAACGCTTCTTGGCAGAGCTTTTAGATTTCATTTTCGGCATTTTATCTCCTTGATAAATAAAGGTTATTTTATATTTTGCGTTTTCGAGGCAGCCAAATTTCGCCAAAAAACGCTTACAGTGGAGAGATATAGCGGGATTACCCCTGAAAAGGCAAGCTTTTGTTGCAGTAAATAGATGTTTTTATCTTATGATTACGCAGGCCTTTGGGGTATAAAATGCCATGGACGAAGCAAAAATAAGTGAAATTATTGAAATGGCATGGTGTGATGAAACATCTTTTGATGCTATTCAGGCGCAAACGGGTTTAATGGAAAAAGAAGTCATCGACATTATGCGCCGTCATATGAAGCCAAGTAGTTTCCGGATGTGGCGCAAACGCGTTTCTGGCCGTAAGGCAAAACATGAAAAATTAAACAGAGAAACATGCTAAATATCATAATTTAAATTGACATAATTATTGGCAATATATATAGATTTCCACTCTAATTTTAAAAGGTGGTTAAGTGTGATTGTTCAGCAAGATTTTGATAATGCGCGATATGGATGTGTCCATGTAGACTTCAAAACTAGAATGCTTCATGTCGGTACACGATCTTTATTATTAAGTGATCGTGTTGGCAATTTAGGTAATGCCTATATTGCTGCGGCGTTTATCGCCTCTGCTCATCATGACCCGACACGTTTTTCTATTGAACAAATAACGCGGCTAAGTGGTGCAAAAAACGAGAGAGCTTTTAAGTCACGTTTATCACAATTTCGACAAAGATTGAGTAAGTTTGAAATTGCTAAAGGGGTGAATGCTAATTCTCTTTTCTTATCGGACAGATTAACTGGTAACCAAACGAGTAATAATAGCGATATACATCGCAAACTGCCGTATCATTTTAATAGTAGTTTAGCAGATCTTATAAAAAATCGTGGTGCTGATCTGGATGAATGTGATTTGAAGGGAGTAAGATTAGAGCATAGCCTTATTTTAGGCCCTAAAAGCCATCCGGTAGAATATCGAGCAGCACTTGGCCTTTGAGGCTAAATGGTTTAACTATTATTTAGGTTGAACAGCTTAAAAAAGGTTGAAAAAATATGCTCGCACTCATTTCCCCAGCAAAAAAATTGGACTTTGAAACAAAAGTAAAGCAAGGCGGAACAACACAGCCGCAATTTTTGGCGCAGACTGAAGAGTTAGTTGATATTTTAAAAGGATATTCAACGGGGCAGATTCAAAAATTAATGAAGCTCTCGGATAAATTAGGAGCGCTTAATTATGACCGTTATCAACGGTTTGAGACGCCATTTACGAATGATAATGCAAAGCCTGCTGTGTTGGCCTTTAAGGGTGATACCTATGTGGGGTTAGATGCTGATAGTCTAAAGGCAGATGATTTAAAATATGCGCAAAAACATTTGGGCATTTTATCAGGGCTCTATGGGTTGTTACGTCCGCTGGATTTAATGCAGGCCTATCGTTTAGAGATGGGCACAAAATTAAAAAATGATCGCGGGGAAGATCTTTATGATTTTTGGGGTGAGGTAATTACCAAGGCTTGTAATAAAGCAGTTAAAAATCATAAAGACCAAAGTATTATATGCTTGGCATCGAATGAATATATTAAATCCGTACAGCCGAAAAATTTAACGGGTAATTTTATCACTTGTGACTTTAAAGAAGTGAAAAATGGTGCGCCAAAAACTATTGGCTTGTTTGCAAAGCGCGCACGTGGCGCGATGGCGCGCTATATGATTCAAAACCGCATTAAAACGCCTGCGGGTTTAAAGAAATTTAAAGAAGATGGCTACGGGTTTGAAAAATCATTATCAGATGATAATAAATTTGTTTTCCTGCGTGAAAGTAAATAAAGCATCACCGCTTTTGTTGTGCATATGCCGTGATTTATTTTAATGCTCACCAATTAGCGTCACGGCAAAATAACCCGCAGTTGCAGAAAGCGCTGTTAGAGTCGTACCCCACGTTACGTCGATAACACTTAACATGATAGGCCAATCACGCAGTGTTGATGCATTTGTGGCATCATACGCGCCGTAAGACAAAAAGCCGATAATGGCGCCGTTTAAAAGAGCCTTTGTCCAATTCCCATCATTTAGCGCTGGTAAGACGCATAGATATACGACGCCAGCGGTGTAGAAAATGTAAAATAAGGCAGCAATAGAAAAATTTACTTCATCGGCCATGAGGTGGCCAAGTTGGGTTTGAAAATAATCTTTCATGACAAAGCCCAGCCAGATGTAATCAATGACCAAGAAAACAACAATAGTTGCCAAATAAGCGATAAGAAATTGCATGCTCTATTTTTCCTTCTTTAAATGTTTTTTAAAAAAACGATCTATGTCGTCTAACACAGGGGCTTTGCGGCGAAAGAACCACGTCAAGCTTGAAACAATACCAACATGATCAAGGTTAGGATATATTTTTGTTTCAACCTGACCTTTCTTCTTAATGATCTGTTCGCTTAAAAGTTTGAGGTTACGTTCCCATACCGTATTATCTTTTGCCCCCCAAAGAAGCAGCATAGGGGGCTCTTTACCATCAATATATGTTGTTACCGTCATTTTTGGATAATTCTCAGGTGGGCCAAACATGTCTTTTAAATCATCTGCTTGTGGAATGAAATCATAGGGGCCCGCAAGACCTGCAAAGGCTTTGATAATTGAGGGCTCTTTGTTTTCTGCTCTTAAGTAACTCTCATCTGCGGTGACTAAAGCGCCAATATGTGCGCCAGATGAATGACCGCTTACAAAAATTTGATCAGGATTTCCGCCATAATCCTTTATATTACTATGAACCCAAGCAATTGCTTTCGCGCCGTCTTCTACAAAAACGGGGAATTTAATATTTGGATATTTTTGATAGTCTGCTATGGCAACAACATAATTTTTGTCATTAAATGCTTTACCGACAAAAGCATAGATATCTTTTTTACCCTCCTTCCAGCGACCGCCATAGAAAAAGACGATAACAGGAAGAGAAGTGTTTTGTGTGTTCTGCGGAATATAAATATCTAGTTTTTGTGATGAATGATCCCCATATGCGATATCTTTTTTTATCTCTATCGCGCTAAATTTCGCTGGTATATTCGCAAGGCCAATACCCAATTGAGTGCAGCCAGAAATGAATAAGGCGGTACTTATAGACAATATTTTTATAAAATTTTTCAAAACTCAACCGTGTATAATTTCGACTTGCCGTACATTGGTAAAGCCTGTTTTAAAAGCAGCGGAACATCCCGCAAGATAAAAACGCCAAAGCCGAACAAACTTATCATCAAATCCCATTTGAATGACTTTATTATAAACATCATCAAAATTTTGCAGCCAAAGCGCCAATGTGTGAGCATAATCTTGCCCAAACTCAAATGATTTAGCGGGAATCATTCCTGCTTTTTTAACTTCATGATTAAAGCGAGAAGGGCTCGGCAGCATCCCACCGGGGAAGATATAAGTGCGTAAAAAATCAGTCCCTTTTTTGTATCTATCAAAACTTTTATCTTCAATCGTAATGGTCTGCACCACGGCTTTGCCATTATCATTTAAAAGAGATTTAATTTTATTAAAATAAGTAGGCCAATATTTTTCACCGACTGCTTCAAACATTTCAATTGAGACAATGTGATCAAATTTACCTTCTTGATGGCGGTAATCTTCTAAAACAATAGAAGCGGTATTTTTTAAACGCTCATTGGCAAAATCATGTTGTTCTTGGGATAATGTTATGCCTTTTATCTCTAAATCTTTTTGACGTTTAAGCGCTTGGTCAGCAAAGCCCCCCCAGCCACATCCAATTTCAAGAAGCGAACCAGTTTCCGCTTCTAAACTATCGATAATGCGATCATATTTTCTGTTCTGGGCGATACTTAAACACTCATCGCCGTGATCAAAAATGGCAGAGGAATATGTCATGGTTTTATCAAGCCATAATTCGTAAAAATCATTGCCTAAATCATAATGAGCGTAAATATTTTTCTTTGAACCTTGGACGGAATTTCTTTTAAAAAAATATGAAAGCTGTTCCATCGTACGGCGTAAAATATCTGCGTTAAAAAATGGATCAAGAATAGCTCTATTTTGCATGCTTACTGTTAATAATGCGATCAGGTCATCTGTTTCCCATTTACCGGCGCTATAATCTTCGGCAAAACCAATGTCACCTTTCGCGGCTAGGTTTTTAATAACACCCCAACTATTCAAACGGATATCTGCATGGGGTCCATCAATATCGCCTGAAAATTCATAGACTTTATTTTCTGGATCTGTGATTTTTAAAGAGCCGATTTTAAGGTCCTCTAAACGCTTCAATATACGCTTGAAAATAAACTGGTTTAACATAGATATTACTTGTCCTTATAAGTTTTTGCCCGTGACGTTCTATCATTATTTTGAACGGGCTTTGGCACATATTGGCATTTTTTAGCAAAAAGCTTCACAGCCTGCCAATGAATTAAGAAAATAGATTTTATGGTAATTAACGGGTGGCGCCAAAAGGCTTTGCTGGCGGCAGAAATATCTAAATCTTGATAATGACCGCTTAGGGCAGTGATAAGCTTTTTCTGATTTTGGGCGTCATAATAATCTATCCATGCCGCAAATTTTTTTGGTGTTTGGCTAAACCGAAATTTATAATGTCCTTCACGCTGTAAAAAGGGTGAGACATGAAAAACTTTTTGCCCTGTCATGACATCGTCACCCGTTATTTCTTTGCCGTCATCATGGGCGCAAATATAACTATGTGTTTGTCCAAATGTATTATTTACTTCACAAATAACAGCCCGTAATTTTTGATCTTTATCATGGCAATACCAAAAGCTAACAGGGTTAAAAACATATCCAAAGACACGGGGCATAGTAACAAGAACGATTTCCCCGTCGATATTTTTGATGTCATGTTGTCCTAAGATATCATGTGCCCATTCTTTAAGGTCGCCGCCATTGCGATCACCGTGATCCTTATTATAAAAACTCAAAAACCCCCAACGGTTTAATTTGAAATATCTATTTTCTATTGTGTTATTAATTTTTGATAGGGGAAGACTTAAGTAATAAATGCCATAGTTAAACGCGTTTACTTTTGGAAAAAAACGCTTATGCATCACGCGGCCAAAAATTATTTGCGGCTTGAATAATTGATTTACTTCCACGGGATATCAACACCCATTTTTGTTAGAACGTTTGCTGCGCTCAAAAGGCCGTCTTCATGAAAGCCGTAACGCTGATAAGCACCAGCAAACCAACAATTATTTTTCCCCTGTAGGCTATCAATTTTTTCTTGCGCATCAATGGCGGCACGGTCAAAAACAGGGTGATCAAAATGATGAATATCATCAATCAAACCTTCTTCAGGCATTGTTTCAGGATTGAGCGTGATAATCACAGGTGTTTCTGTTTTGAAATTTTGTAGATTATTCATCCAATAGCTTAATGATACACTATCATTTTGATCTTCCTGTTTGTTGGACAAATAAACCCAACTTGCCCAACAAGATTGATCAGATGGCATGAAGTTTAAATCACGGTGCGTGACAACTTTATTATCTTGATAGGTAAAGGCGCCAATAATTTCTTTTTCTTGGTCTGTAGGGTTGTCTATCATTCTAAAAGCTTGGTCGGCATGGCAGGCAAAAACAACTTGATCAAATTTTTGTATTTGTCCATCTTCGGTTGTGATTGTGACGTTATCTTCCTGACGTTCCACTTTTTGAACCCCGCATGAAAGCTTCACTTTTTGTTTAAAATTTGCTGTTAGTTTTTTGATGTATTCTACGCTGCCGCCGCTCACGGTGTACCATTGTGGTTGGTCGGTTATGGTTAGCAAGCCATGATTTTGAAAGAAACGCACAAATGTTTTTGCGGGGAAGTCTTCTATTTTTGAAATGGGGCAGCTCCAGATTGCGGCTCCCATGGCTTGAAGGTAATAATCACGAAACCATTTTCCCATGCCCAATTCATCCAAACATTGGCGAATGGTCACATCAGTGCTTTTGTTTAAATAACGCGCGGCCTGTTTATTAAACTTGATAACATCAAACAACATCTTCCAATAACGGGCCCGTAGAATATTTTGTGGTCTGCGAAAAACATTTTTTGAAGAATATTGAAGCCATCCTGTATCAATATCTACGCCAAACGACATATCACTCTTTTCAACAGCCACGCCAAGATGATCAAAAAGTGCGGTCAGATGCGGATAATTACGATAATTGAAGACTATAAATCCTGTATCAACAGGAATTTTGGTGTCTTGCTCCTTGATATTTATGGTGCGGCTGTGGCCGCCAAGCCGATCATTTTTCTCATAAAGGGTAATTTCATGCCCCATTTCATGAAGCCCATACGCCGCGCCCATGCCAGAAATGCCCGATCCAATAATAGCTATCTTTGTCATGGACGGCACGTTAGCGGAAGATGCGCTTAAAGTCATAAGTTTTTTAGATATTTTTTTGTGGCATTGCGCCACGTTTTTGGCTAAAACACTTTCAAATGTAGGGGTATAGCTCAGTTGGTAGAGCGACGGTCTCCAAAACCGTAGGCCGAGGGTTCAAATCCTTCTGCCCCTGCCATTTTCAGAGGATTGACCCCTCCCTTGGGACAAATATGGGACACTTTTTCCTAGTTTTATTTTTTAAATTCGCTTATCATTAATGAATGGGTACTATTGAAGAGCGCATTGGTGATAATAAAAATGATACAACTTACCGTGCAAGGGTAAGGATAAAAGGCGCACCTTCCCAGTCGGCTACATTCAATCGAAAATCAGATGCTAAGAAGTGGATACAGAAAACTGAAACTGATATTCGTGAAGGACGGCATCTTAAACAAGCTATCTCTAAGAAATATACTATTACTGATGTCATAGATCGTTACCTATCCATTTTAGAGCAGAATAACCCCAAGAGGGCTAAGGACGTATCAGGATTACTGAGTTGGTGGAGAGAAGAGATTGGCTATTATTATCTCTCTGATCTTAACAAGGATATTTTTATTAGAGCACGTCAAAACTTACAGAATAAATCTAGGGTAAGAAAAACGTCTCAAAAGGGTAAGCAAAGCTTATCAAGCGGTACAATCAATAGATATTGGGTTGCCATGCAAACAGCGTTAAATACGGCTGTAAAGGAATGGGATTGGATAATGGTGAATCCTATGTCCAATATATCCAAATTAATAGAGCCAGAGGGACGTAAACGGTTCTTATCAGATAAAGAGCGAATAGCTTTATTAGACGCATGTAAGCCCTCTAATAACCCATATCTACTTACAATAGTTGTTCTTGCTTTAAGCACAGGGGCGAGGCGTAGTGAAATTTTGAATTTAAAATGGAATCAGGTCGATTTTGAAAGAAATACTATTTATCTACTCAAGACTAAAAACAAAGAATCTAGGGCGTTATTTCTTCATAATCAGGCATTGGAGTATTTGAAAAATTTGCGGCCTGTTGAGTTTGGTGAAAATGACTTGGTTTTTAAATCGCTAAATAATCCTGATAAGCCATATGAGATAAAGAAATCTTGGGAAACGGCGTTACGCAAAGCCAAAATTAAAGATTTTCGTTTTCATGATTTACGCCATAGCGCGGCCTCTTACCTCGCAATGAATGGGGCAACATTAGCTGAAATTGCAGAGGTCTTAGGCCATAAAACATTAGCGATGGTTAAACGTTATGCTCACTTAAGTGAAAGCCATACATCGAGCGTCGTAAAGAATATGAACGATAAAATATTTTCCAGTGATGAGTCAGGTGAAATTTAAAATATATTGTAAGCAGTGAACCAATGTCCGCTTACGACCAAAAGGGACCTTACTCATTTTCCTAAATGCCCGCAATTTCAGTATGATGTATACCTTCTATAACTTCCATTATTCAGGGTTGGCACACCAGAATAAGCTATCCGAAGGTGGTTTTTAAACCTCGGCCATCGTTGTATGTCGTTAGGATATATTGGACACGTAGCCTAAAATTTTTAGGTGTGTATCAAGTCATTGTTTTAAGGGGAGAAACAGCGTAATTTCCTTATAGAGAAAATAAAACTTAATTTGGATGTTGCAGTTTCACATGGATAACAAAAAATCTCTTATTCTGATAAATACTCAAGGAGAATGGAAAGATAAAACTGATTCAGTTACTGATCTGAGCTTTCACGGCACAAAAACAAAAGTAAAATTTACGAATGGAAAAGAATACCGATACAATTCTGAAAATGTAAAATATCTAGATAAACCTGAAAATATAGATCTCAATCGCAATATAATTACCACTATATATTCTTCAGGTTCGAAAAGCTTTGATGACGCTATCAGATTTGAAAATTACGTCTGCTTGTTTAGTAAACGAAAAAAGACACTCGAAAAGTACGAAGATCTTATAATTAAGAAAAATTTGGCGCATGATCCCAAATCTAAAGATCTTATAAATTACTACACCTCTATCGCAAATCTAGTAAAAAGCACAAAAGATAAAGATGGAAATACAGGGCCAGTCCATTTAGATCAATACTATCAACAGAAACTCAAACAAATCTCACCGGATAGTGTATTAAATAATTTTATCAATGGTGTTACGGCAGAACCCTCGTTAGAGAATGAACCTGAAATATTCCCCTTTGGGACAAACATATCCCAACGCTCAGCCGTTAGTAAGGCACTCAAAAACAAAATCAGCCTTATTGAAGGACCTCCTGGTACAGGAAAAACACAGACTATTCTTAATATTATTGCCAATCTTATGATGCAAAATAAAACTGTTGCTGTTGTTGCAGGAAATAACTCAGCCGTTAGCAACGTCTATGAGAAGCTTGAAAAAGAGAAACTACACTTTATCGCCGCAAAACTAGGAAGTAGCGAAGCAGCAGATCAATTTTTTGAACAAGAGAACATCATACCTGATATTTCACAATGGGAATTATCAGAAAAAAACAGAAAGACTATTAAAGATAGATTAGTCAGTATTGATAAGAATATTACTATTCTACTACAAGCTAAAAATAGTTTAGCGAAAAAGCAAACCTTCTTACGTCAGATCAGCCTTGAGGCACAATACTTTAAAGAGAACTTTAAAGGCTCTCCGTATAACATTAGTCAATATTCTTTTTCTAACAAGTGGGGAACGCCTAAGTTATTAAAATTTATTGCTGAATTTGAGCACTGTACAAAAGATAAGAGTTTAACCCCTCTAACAAAGCTTCTATGGCTTGTAAAATATGGTATCTATAACTTTAAAGGCTTCAGCGATCCTAATAAAAAAATATTTCACGAACTTATGAGCGAATATTACGCTAAACGAACCGTTGAACTACAAAAAGATATAAACTCTTTAGAAAAAAAACTAGAAAAAAGAAAATTTGAAGAATTATTAGAGAAAAAAACTAAATATTCTAAATTTATTTTTAAAGATTTTATATTCACCAAATTTAGTAAAACAAAAGAAAATAAATTTAATAAATTATCATATAAAAGAGGCAGTTTTAACGATTTTATTAAACGCTTTCCAGTAGTCATGAGCACAACTGACTCTATTATTAACAACAAACCAAATCTTGAATTATTTGACTATGTAATTGTAGATGAAGCCTCTCAAGTTAACCTTCTCACTGGTTTTTTAACTATGGCTTGCGCACAGAATATTATTGTCGTTGGTGATTTAAAGCAGTTACCTCATATATCTGCAGAAATAGAGCAATTAGATGATCTTGCTCAGCAATACAACATAGACCCTTGTTACAATTACGAGAGTGAAAACCTTCTTTCATCGCTAGATAAGATTTTTAAAGATATTCCTAAAACACTATTGAGAGAACATTACCGCTGCCATCCGCAAATTATCGATTACTGCAATCAAAAATTCTATGGTGGTAAATTAATCACCATGACAGAAAGTAAAGGCAATCCATTCAGTATTATAAAGACTGCCAAAGGCAATCATGCAGGAGAAGCGCCATCAGGCAGTGGTTTTATAAATGAGAGAGAGCTGCAGGTTATTGAAGAAGAAATATTACCAAAAGAAATGCAAAACGTCTCAGCAGAGAACATCGGTATAATTTCTCCATATAGATCTCAGGCGAATAAAGCTCATGAGAAATGGAAAGGAATTGGTATTGAATCCGATACAGTGCATAAGTTTCAGGGAAGAGAAAAAGATACTATTATATTTAGCGCGACCGCCAATAAAATCACGCGTTTTGTGGACGATCCAAAGCTTCTTAATGTCACTGTCTCTAGAGCTAAAAATCGCTTTGTAGTAGTCATGTCGCAAAACATGATAAAGCAGCAAGGAACTAACGTAGGTGATCTAATCCGACATATAGAATATCAGTCAACATCACCTGAAATCACGGAAAGCAAAATAGTTTCTATTTTTGATTGCTTATATAGTGAATTTTCCAGTGCTCTTAATAAATTCAGAGTTCAGGTAAAAAGAAATTCTTTATACTTATCTGAAGATTTAATGGCTACATTATTAGATGATCTTTTAAATTGCAGTGAATATGCTTCTTTTAAATACGAAAGAGATTACCCTCTTAAACTATTAGTAAAAGACAATATATTACTTACCGAAGAAGAAAAATTATTTACTGAAAGATCCAGTCATGTTGATTTTTTAATTTACAACAAACTTGATAAACTACCTATTCTTGCTATCGAAGTGGATGGTTACAGCACTCATGCCTTAAATAAAAAACAGTTAAAAAGAGATAAAATTAAAAACTCTATACTCAAAAAAATGGAATTGCCTTTAGAACGATTTTTAACCAAGGGAAGTAATGAAAAAGATAAGCTAAATCAGATACTATCTGAGATAATCAGTTCTAATAAACACTAAAATTCGTGCGATAAAATCAAAATACAGAAATAACTTTCTATAATCTCCATTATGAGAGCCTATATGGTACATACGCTCATCTAATTAAATTTCTAACGTCTGCTAAGGCTGAAAGCAGACCCGCGTTTTAGTCGAATTATCTATCCAGTATCGTAAAAAATATGAATGATGCAATGCTCTTCAATCATGAATTTAATGAAATATAAATATAACAAATCAAAAATTTTAACTATTTATATTTCTATCGATTAACGTAAAAAATATTTTTATTTTTTCTTCAAACTGTTGCTCAAATGTCACATTATTTTTAAAGTTATCTATGTTTATGATTTATAACAGTTTTATTACGTTTATAATAAATATGGTTTCTTACAGCCAACCATAAATAATCAAAATTTTTAATATTTTATATTTTTGTTGTTTTATATCAACTCCTTGCGGGATTTTACGCTTAATATTTATGTTATAATTAATTCAGACACATTGAGGTTAATTATAAGGAGTAAAGAGTATGTCTTGGTATAGAATAAAACAAATAGCAGAAAACTATCCTGCGTTTACAGAGGTAGATATTAGGAACATGGTGAAAATAGCTTTAGATAATAATATGTGGGCTTGCATAAAAAGAAGTAACACTAGCATTCTAATTCACGGAGAAAGGTTTTCTCGATGGTTAGAAGATAACGATTGCCTTATTAATGAGTTAAAGAAAAATGGTGAATATGAGTACAGATTAGAAATATTCAAGCAGGATCTTAAGAGAAGCCAAGAAATTTATAAAGGTAAGGGCTAAGAAATAAAAAGTACAATATCTGTATGGAAGTTAATTTTCTAGCAATACTCCCTTAGTCTGAGGATTATAGAGATATTATCAGCATCTTTTAATTTATAATCAATACTACTTTGTCCTTTATTACCTTCCGTGCCTTTTTTTAAAGCAGTGAGCACCTTAGTCAGATATTCAAAATCCCTAATTTTGCCGTTACCAAGGCACGGAAGGTTATCTTTCGATACATTCATTCTGCATTCATGATCTTGACCAAATAATTTTTCAAGATTTTGTAAAAAGTAATCTAAAACATCGGAAGACAAACTTCCTTTAACAGCCTTTGTCCCAATATGCATAAGAAATACATCGTCTATTATTAAATTCCAGTGGTGACCATATTTACGATAAGCCTCACCTTTAGGTTTAATTAGTATTTTTTCTATTTGTGCTCTATCAAAATTCTCCATAATTAATCCTTGTTTTCTAATTCTTCTTTTGTGAAGTAGTCAGGGTTAGACCAAGTGCCTTTATGCCCCTCACAAGGCAATGGAGGACGCTTAGAGGCCTTTTTCTTATCTCTTCGATATAAGAGCCATGCAACGAGCAGTGTCACGAAGCCCCATAAGACTGGTATGAGTATCACTGGTATCCCCTTATAAGTAAGAAAGCCTATTATCCCGATAAATATTAAAACCCATATGAGCTTTCCGATTTCTTGATCTGTCATATTGTAACAAAACCTAACTCCTTAAATTTTAACTAAAAACGGCTCCGAGCATTTGCTCTGGAGCCGAGGAGTTAGTAACCGCCAACAGACGGTGCAGCGTATTCCAGCTTTCACCGTGTTTTATTTCGCTGCCTCCTCGACAAGCGAGAAAGCAGCATCTAAATAACGACCAGATGCTAATGGCCGCTGTTGGGAGGTTACTACACCTCAGGTTTCTAAAATTAGAAACTTACAAATAGGGTATGAAATGAAATAGGAAGCGTCAAACAATATCTGTATTTAAGAACAGTATTATTGGAATAAATCATGTTGGGAGTCTGAAATTAAACTATGTGGTGTTTTTTCTGTAATTTTCTGTCCATGTGAAGCCTTAGATGGAGATGTTTTAACCTGTCCATGTCCATCAAGAGGGTTATCAGAATTAACATACCTTACTAGTGAATTATTTTTTATGAGCTGATCATAGTGTTTCTTTGACATCACCACAGATGGTTCATGTTTGCGCCAGATAATCTCTAGTACAATATTATTTTTTAATATTTTTCTTAAATGGGGCGCAAGATTTTCTCTTAAATTGGTATATGTGGTTTGTTCTATCGTCATTTCTATACTCATTCTTGATGTTGGGTAAATAAATATTTTATGAGATAAGTTTTAAGGAAAAATAAAAATATTTAATCGTGACAATATTATAATAAACAAATTTCCACATGATTTATGGCGTGGTTTTTAGTAATATGAGATTCGTAAATCCTAATCTATTTCATCATAAAATTAGTCATTCAAGAATCTTCAAATAACAGGAATGCTAAAACCATCACATTTGACATAATACGAACTATGTGCGATAATATGTTTATGGCTAAAGAGAAAAAACGCGTTCAAAAAACAATAGATCTAAGGTTTGAACAGCTTCCCACACTAGAAAAAAATGCTTGTAAAGCTGGCTATGTAACCAAAACTGGAAAACCTAAATTAGGTGCTTTTTTAGTAGATAGAGGTATGACAGAAGCTGGCCTTATGAAGAACATAAGCGGCATTGGTCAACTATTAAACTGCTTTGAAGATGTACGCGAAATTTCTATCAAGATGAACAAATATAAAAATATTGTATCAATTATTGAAGGCCAATTAGAAGATATTAAAAAAAATCCGAAATTATCAACTGATGTAATTCTAAAACAATTAATTGATAATGTTAATTTTCTTATTAAATCTAATAAAAATATAGAACTTACTTTGAATGAAGTAGTAGAGGAGTTTAAAGGGGTAAATAATAAAATAGAAGAGATGATGGAGGTTTAGATGTATGTATCCAACTCTTTTATTTTGCCAAATCAAGATTATGATCACTTAAAAATTGTTCGTAAAATCAGACAAAGAGAGGAATCTACCTATAATAATAACGGTAAAGATTATATCCGTAATCGCTTCACTAGCCCGACATATTTAAAACAATTATGTTTGGGGCTTAAGACTAATTATAAGCAAGAAGCTGTATATAAAAGGGTTTCTCAAGGTACGGGCTTAAATGCACTTAAGAATGCTGTCATGTACATTACACATCAAACAGAGAAGCATAAGGTTAATAATATACCTTTCACAGATTTATATGATTACACGGGTAAAAAGTTATCTTCAAAAGAAATAGAATTAACTTTTAAAGAGTGGGAAGAAGAATTTCCTTCTAAGAAATTTGAAAGAAAACACCCCGAACGATATCTGACTCTTCGTAAATTTCATGAAGATGTGCAAGTTCTAAAAATTAAAGAACAATCCGGAGATATTACTCAGAACGAAATTAATCAACTAACTGCTATTCGCACTGGACATGTACGTAAAAAAATATGGGAGCGTGGAACAACAGTTAGTTTAGAAAATCATAGTAAAGCCACTATTCACCGTATAGATGGTCAAGAAAAGCTTGTTCTAAAGCTAGAGAAGGATGCGCGTCAAAAGTATAAAACTGTTTTTAAAGATGACGTAAAGCCATGTTTGACTAAAGAACAATGGGGTATTGTCCCTTACAAAAGCCAAGAGCATGATAAGCAAGCTTTAGATGATACAAATTTTTTGGTTGAAAGCCCTTCTTTTTCACAAGCACAGAAATATTTACCTAAAGATTTTGAACATATTGTCTTATCTGTTGGTGGTGATAAGCCAGATAAGCATGATGCGTTTAAAGCAACTCAAGAGCATTTAAGAGATAATTTATATTTGAGAGGTTTTAAATGTCTCTTTGCTATGCATGAAGAAAATAAAAACTTACATTTCCACGTAATAGTTCATCGTAGGAATTTTATTGATCATAAGGTCAAATATCCAACAGGTTTACATGATAATTTTATTCTCAGGTCTGAATATGCTCAGAAACTCAATGAGCATGGTGTTGTACAAACAGCCACTATTGCAAAAGATCGTCCAAATTTTCTTGAAAAGCAGCGTGAGAAGTCAGAAAAAATGCTTGAATCTTCTAGACGCTTTAGATCTCATAAGAACAATCCAAAAGCCACTAATTTATTTTCTGATTACTATACGCTCAATGAAAAAATTAGCGTTGTAGAGACTAAATTGAAGGAAATGCGTAACAGCAAAAAAGTAACGGCAAAAGAGAAAGCTGAAATTCAACATATATTAGAAATTTCACGAGTAAGTTTGAAGTTAGACAACGAAGAGACCTTTGATATGAATGTTTCAGCTTTTGATAAATCTTTAAGAGATAAGTCAGAATATATGGCTGATTATTGGTCTAAAGAGATTAGTTCAGATAGTTTAAAAGAACATAGTCAAATAGTTCATGAGAGTGGATGGGAAAAGAAAATTGAAGCTCAAAAACAAATTACACAAAATTTCCTAAAGTCATATAAAGGTATTTATATGGTTAAAGAGGATTTTAAAAAGGAACAGCAACCAATAGAGAAGATTCAAAAATTAGAAAAATTGCTTGATGATACTGCTAGCTTAATCATATATAGCGACGCTCTGTACTCCATTGCGAAAAATCATAAACCTAAGCTAGGTAATAAAGAAGATATCCAAAAAAGTTTAAATATTGAGACTGTCCATAAGAAAAAAGAGAAATCTACGGATAAATCAAATGAATTTATCAAATTGTAAGCTTACGTGTTGAATTATTTCTTTTAAGCCTTAATCTGTAATCTTAGTTACAGATAGGAAAAGCAAAATAATGGCCACTCAAAAAATTGTTAAAATTGGTAGAATATATGATAAAGACTTAATAAAATTCGTAACTTCTTTAGACAAGGAGTTAGGTTTAAAATCTTCCCAGTTTTATATAGGAAATAAAACAGTTTCACTTTCGGATGATTCCCTTAAAGCCCTGAATAAAGTAAAAACTCCTAGCTATAGTATTAATAGAGTCAACTTAAATACTTCTAATCAATCAATACAATTAGATTTTTTTAGAGGCGTATCTTTATCAAATGACAGCCCTACTATGGCAAGAAACAGACAATCTTCATCTTTTTATGATGAAATTATAGTTACTTATCATCCTAATAATGCATTTCCTGCCCCAGAAATGGATGAAATAATTAAATTAGATCAACTAATTTCTCCTTTGACGAATTCCGCGACACTAGACGTCTTAAAAAACGAGAGTAGTGGTGTTATTGAAATTCTAACGTCTGAGGTGAGTGAACTTTCTAAACTTCACCACCAAATGCTCAGTAGCGTAGATAACCACAGGCAAGAATTAGATAAAAAATTTGATCAAAGAGTTTCAAAGCTAAATAAGAAGTTTGAAGAGCAAGAAAAAGAAACTGAATTATTTCACAAGCTAACAGAGCAAAAACTAGAAAATGAAAAAGCTGATTTAGAGAAAAAACGTAAAGCGCTTGATGATCGCGATCATATGCATGTTCAAAGAGGGCTTAGAGAAAAGATAAACTCAGATATTTCTACCAGAATAAAAGAGACTTTAGTTCCTCAATCAGCTTTCCTTAGTAGGCTTTTAATTGCAGGGTTGGTCTTTGTAGCAATCGTTTTCTTTGGGTGGCTGTCATTAGTTGCTTTTGGTGAATTACAAACTTTAATAGATATTATTGATACCTCAGATGAAGTGGTGCAAATAACACTAAGTACGCTATTAATTGTTGCATTAAAATCATTCTTAAACTCAATGGCAGCGTTCGGCTTCACTATATTTCTTTTTAAATTCCTTACTAAAAATTATAATGACGATCTCAAAACGTATCGAGATTTAGAGAACTACTCATTAGATATAAATAGATCGTCATGGGCTATAGAAACGATTATGCATATGAGGAAAACTCAATCTAATGAGCCGCCGCCTGTTTGGGTAGAGGCCGTATGTAATAATTTATTTAATTACTCCGATGTAAGGCCTGACGAGAGCATTGATATGAAAGATTTGCTGCTAGCTTCTGCGAAGTTAGAAGTTGGCTCAGATGGGTCAAAGTTAGAATTTAATAAAAAAGGTACAAAAAGATTAGCAAAAAAATTAGAAGACTAAATTTTAGTTTTTTAAGATATTACGTAACGAAAATGACATTTTCTCCGAATTAGGTTATAATGATTAACATGAAACGATTTTCTATTGTCTTATTGATGGCTATGTTTCTGGCTAATACGGTTGTCGTATCAGCTTGGGCAAAGCCTTGTATGATGAAAGACATGGAAATGACCGAAATGTCTCAAAAATCTGATATGGGCGACAAGCCTTGTCATGAAGAGAATAAATCAGAGAAACAAGACCCTAACAACCATTGTGAAGGCGTCTGCTTGTGTTTGCACGTATCTATTACCCAAACACCAGTATTGTCTGATTTAAGTGCTGTGCCAGAAGTATTTCTTGGTTCAGAAAAATACACCTTATCAAAAGAAGATATGGCCTCATACGAAGGCTCTCCATCAAATCCACCACCGAAATTTATCTCCTAAGACTCTAATTGTGCCTTTTTGGCGACCAGTTGTGCATTAAGCACGACTATCACAATTAAATTTTAAGGAGAAAATGATGAAATATATCATTTTAACACTAATGGGGTTGGTGATTTTTACCCCACCTGTATCAGCCAGACCTGTATCTTATTCAGAGGGTTGGACAGTTATGTTGAATAATGACGGTGATAAAAACACCGCTCATGTTCATTATTCACCGACAGCGAAAACCTCAATCGGTTATAAGTTTGAAAACTGGCGTGATAAAGAAATGGTTCTTAACGCAGTTCAAATGAATAATCTGTTGAAACGCTGGAATAAGAAAGACTCTCAAGCCAATGCTTATCTCAAGTCTGGTGTGGGGGTTGCCTATAGTGATGCAGGTGATTTTGATGGTAAAATTGAACCTGCTGTTTTTACTGGTCTAGCTTTAGACTGGGAAGACAGACGCTTTTTCACTTCTTATGAGAATCGATATACCGAAGCAGGCAAGATTGATGATTTTTATACTCAATCCGCTCGTGTAGGTGTCGCGCCTTATATTGGTGATTACGGCGATTTGCATACATGGCTCATGCTTCAAGTTGAGCATACGCCAGAGGCAAAAGACAATTTCACTGTCACTTCACTTGTCAGGCTTTTCAAAGATGTTCATCTGCTTGAAGCAGGTATGAATACTCGCGGGGAAGTCCTCTTTAACTATGTATTTAGATACTAAAACAAATTGTTTCCGCAATGGTGCGGAGGCAAAAATTCAAACATGAAAAAGGAAAATATCATGAAAAAACTAACTTTATTATTAACTGCTTTAATCCTTATTGGTGCAACCCCTGTTTATGCAGAACACCATGAGGGAGGACACAAAACTAAAACAGAGCAAGCCGTAAAATCAGGCGATGCTCATGTGAGTGTAAATGGTCTTGTCTGTGATTTCTGTGCGCAAGCCTTAGAAAAAACATTTGGCAAAAAAGAAGAAGTCAAAGCAATCGACGTTAATCTTGATAGCAAAGTAGTTACCGTTAATTTCAATGATGGACGCACCTTAAGTGATGAAGAACTTACCCAAATTATCACTGATGCAGGCTATAACGTGGAAGGTATTCACCGTGTCGAATAATCCAAACTCACTTTGGCAACATACTGTCATGCCAACCCTAAGCCTGTTTACCAGTATGGGAACGCTAATTTGCTGTGCGCTTCCTGCTTTATTGGTAACACTGGGCATGGGCGCGGCATTGGCAGGCTTTGTTGGAGCTGTACCTTGGATTACAGCCTTGTCTGAATATAAGGCTTATGTCTTTGCGTTTGCAGGTGTGATGCTTGCTCTTTCAACCTTTATGCAGTGGCGAGCCAGAAATGCGCCTTGTCCTGCCGACCCGTTGAAAGCAAAGGCGTGTATGAGACTTAGAAAAGTTAGCTGGGCGATATTGATATTCTCGATTATCGTTTATCTGGTAGGCTTTTTCTTTGCCTTCCTAGCGGCAGATATATTCTACGGATAACTGAATTAAGCAGGCCGTATGGGGAACTGTTCGGCCTGTCTTTCATTAGAAATAAATAAGAGGAATAGAAATGACTAAGACAGCTAAATTATATCGTATGGTAACAGATCAACATATCTGTCCATATGGCATCAAATCAAAAGATCTTCTTGAAAGACAAGGGTATGAGGTGGAAGACCATCACCTTAAAACCCGCGAGGAAGCAGACGCATTTAAAACAGAGCATAATGTTGAAACCACACCACAAACTTTTATTGATGGTAAGCGTATTGGCGGCCATGATGATCTTCTAAACTATTTTGATGTGAAAACTTTGAAGCAGGATGGAACAACCTATCAGCCTATTATAGCCATTTTTGCAACGACCTTCTTGATGGCACTTACAACAAATTGGGCTATTACTGGAGGCTTGTCCTTCATGAGAGTAACGGAATTGTTCATTGCAATTAGCATGTGCGTTTTGGCCATCCAAAAATTACGAGATTTAGACTCATTCTCTAACCAATTTATAACGTACGACCTACTTGCTATGCGCTGGGTGCGATACGCCTACATCTATCCATTCGTAGAGATGCTGGCAGGCGTTGCCATGATTGCAGGTTTACTTACACCAGTTGCTGCACCTGCGGCCTTGTTCATTGGGGCTATTGGGGCAGTATCTGTTATTAAAGCTGTGTATATTGATAAGCGCGAGCTAAAATGTGCCTGTGTAGGTGGTGATAGTAATGTGCCACTTGGTTTTATATCCTTAACCGAAAACATAATGATGGTGGCAATGGCTATTTGGATGCTTTTAAATTTTTAAAATTGACAACAGGTCATATTTTTATGATAAGATTACTTTAATGAAACACTTAATTCTCATTTTGGCACTTATTGCGTTCGTTACTGGCGGCTATGCGAGTAACGTATTTGCTGCTTCGCCTGATGTGAGTTGTGTTGATTGTATAGATCATGAAGATGAGAATACTGATGATCAATGTCAGGACTGTGAA